>NZ_BAOQ01000111.1 GCF_000344155.1 Gordonia paraffinivorans NBRC 108238
GCGGTCGCGGCGCAAGACCTGGGCGCATGTCACGCCGGAGACGCTGATCAGCGAGCGACCGGCGGAAGCCGACGGTCGCGCCGTCCCCGGGCACTGGGAAGGCGATCTGCTGATCGGGTTGGAGCGCTCGGCGGTCGGCACGGTCGTCGAGCGCAAGACCCGTTACACGCTGCTCGTCCATCTCCCGCGGGAAGAGGGCTATCGGCACAAGGAGACGCCGAAGAACGGGCCGGCGTTGGCCGGCTATGGCGCGATCACGATGAAGAATGCTCTCGCCAACACGATGTCGGCGCTGCCGGCGCAGCTGGCGCGCTCGTTGACCTGGGACCGCGGCAAGGAGATGTCCGCTCACGCGCAGTTCCGCGTCGAAACCGGCATCCCGGTGTTCTTCGCCGATCCGCAGTCGCCCTGGCAGCGCGGCACGAACGAGAACACCAACGGGCTGCTGCGTCAGTACTTCCCGAAGGGCACCGACCTGTCCCGCTGGAGCGCCGAAGACATCGAAGCCGTCGCATTCGCGCTGAACACGCGCCCTCGGAAGTCGCTCGGATGGATGACT
>NZ_BAOQ01000110.1 GCF_000344155.1 Gordonia paraffinivorans NBRC 108238
AATAGTGCGGGCAAGGTGGATCGGCGGTCGTTGCCGGATCCCGAGCTCGGTGTGGCCGAGTACGTGGCTCCGGAGACACCGGCAGAGGAGACGGTCGCGAAACTGTTTGCTGATCTGTTGGGTGTTGAGCGGGTCAGTGTGGTCGAGTCGTTCTTTGATTTGGGTGGTAATTCGTTGTCGGCGGCACGTCTTGCTGCTCGGGCGTCTGCGGCGTTGGACGTCGAGGTGTCGGTGCGTGATGTGTTTGATGCGCCGTCGGTTCGTGAGTTGGTGGCGGTTGTTTCGGGTCGTCGGCCGGCGTTGCCGCCGGTGAGGGCGGTTTCGCCGCGGCCGGAGCGTGTTCCGTTGTCGTTTGCGCAGCAGCGGATGTGGTTTATCAATCGGTTGGATTCGTCGAGCGGGATGTACAACATTCCGTTGGTGTTGCGGGTTGTTGGTGACCTGGATGTTGATGCGTTGCGTGCTGCGGTGGTGGATGTTGTTGTGCGGCATGAGGTGTTGCGGACGACGTTCCCGGATGTGGATGGTGTGCCGTTCCAGTTGGTGCATCCGGTTGGTGATGTTGCCGAGGGTTTGGATTGGGCGGTTGTTGACTCGA
>NZ_BAOQ01000109.1 GCF_000344155.1 Gordonia paraffinivorans NBRC 108238
ATGATCGCGGCCGGCGGAGCCTACGCGGGATCAACGATCAGGTCAGCAAAGCGGAGAAGGCGGTCAAGGGGCAGATCCCGGTCAAGCGGAACAGGTTCGTCGCTCTCTCCGGCGCCACCAAATCGGTCAACCTCGAACTCGCGGAGAAAGCGCGTGCGCTGGCGGGATGGAAGGCGTACACGACCAACATCGACAACCCCGAACCCGACTTCGTGATCGGCGCCTACCACCAGCTGTGGCGGATCGAGAAGAGCTTCCGCATGTCCAAATCCGACCTCGCCGCACGCCCGATCTTCCACCACACCGAGGACTCCATCCGTGCTCACCTGGCGATCGTCATGGCCGCCCTCGCCATCACCCGCACCCTCGAGACTCGCACCGGCTGGTCGACCAAGAAATTCGTCACCACGGCCCGCCGCTACCGCACCATCGAGATCCAGGCCGGCGGCCACACCCTCACCGCCGCCAACCCGCTCGACCCTGAACTCGCATTAACCCTGGTCGCGCTCGAAGGTGGACACTAATTTGAGCCAAGTCAGGTCAGACGCGAGTGGGCATCGTTCGAACGAATTCGCTGGCGGTGTCAACGGCCAGTTTGATGTCCCCGCTGGTGGCCAGGTAAAAGTCCCCACCCTGTGCGGGATGTTTTAG
>NZ_BAOQ01000108.1 GCF_000344155.1 Gordonia paraffinivorans NBRC 108238
GGCCCCGCCGAGATCGTTGTCTCGACGGGGCCAGATGGGCAGACCGTGGTACTACCGCGAGGGGCCGTTGTGATCTCGTTGCCGATGGGGATCACGGCGGTCTGTTGCAGCACCTGGTGCCGGTCGTGCTCCGGCCACTGGCGAGGTGCGTGCGATTCCCCGCGAGGCGACTGCTGCGGCACGTTGTGCCGGGGTCATGGGTTGCCGGGCGCCGGGGAGGCCGTCGAACTGTTGCGGCGGGGACGTGCGGTTGAGCTTCCGCTTGGTTCTTCTCTGCCGCGTACGCGGCGGCGCGACTTTCCTCAATGCGTTGCGCCGCGACGCGGTACTCCTCGCGGGAGTTGAGGCCGGCTTCCTCGACCGTGTAATTGGTCGGGTTCCACTGCAGCGACCAGCCGGGTTGACGGCCGGCGACTTTGAGTCGTTCGGCTGCGGCTGCACGCGCAGCCTGCGCTTCGGGTGTGCTCGCTTCGGCGGCGATAGCCGACTTGATCTGTTCGAGCTCGACTCGCTTGTCGCGTAGTTCGCGGATCTGGACCGAGACCGCCAGCGGTGCCACCACTGCCCGGCCGCAACTCGATGACCTGTTCTCTCACCTTCGGCCTTGGGACACCCTGGTGGCGGAAGCCGATGCCGCGCTCTTCGAGGTCGGTGACGACCTGAAGCAGATGTGGCAGTGAGCGGCCGAGTCGATCGAGTCGCCACA
>NZ_BAOQ01000107.1 GCF_000344155.1 Gordonia paraffinivorans NBRC 108238
AACCTGACCTCTGATCCAGAAAGGACGTTCCACCTCGGGGCCGTGAACCCCGACGCCCACCGACGCGTCGGGCACCTCTCACGGCCTACGCCCGGAGATCCGGTCCTCAGACCACCCACCCGGGCCACCCAACAGACGACCGCCACCTCACGAAAGATCGAGGCTAGACCCCGGCGAGTGCAAGCCACTTCATCACTCGACGCGTGTGTAGGTCCGTCGAGGAGCCGTGCAAGTGCATAATGGTAATGCTGCTATTCGGTCGCTGCATTTTCCGGTCCCGCGGCGCTGTGGCTCACCTATTGGTGCCATCGGCGCACAGTGGCCGGCGGGAGATGCCCGTCTAGGGCGCGGCGGTGCGGTACAAAGAGGCATGGCAACGGCTCGTGTCCCTTGGTCTCGGATAGACAGTGGCGACCTGGAACACACCGTCGCGATGCTGGTCTGTGCGGATTACCCAACTGGGCAGAAGTTTACGCCGGGGCCGGACGGCGGCATCGACGTCTTCGTTCCAGATGGAGAATCTTGTCGAAAGGTGCTCCAAGTCAAGAACTTTGCGATGAAGTTCACTAGCACCGAGTTCCGCCAAGTGAAGCGATCGCTGAACAGAGTTGCAGATACAGCGGAGGCGCAGGGGTGGACAATTACCGAGTGGCACCTGGTCACTCCGCGCGACCCCACGCCTGGCTACTTCGCGAAGATTGGTGACTT
>NZ_BAOQ01000106.1 GCF_000344155.1 Gordonia paraffinivorans NBRC 108238
TGTGATCAGCCGGGCTGCCAAGCCGTCCACGGTCGGCGCGTCGAACAAGTCGGACGCGTAGATCATTGATCCCTGCCACGCACCGGAATCGCGCGAGGACACGAAGACCGTGAGGTCACGTTGCGCAGGAATATCGTCTGGGACGATCGGCTCGATCGACAGGCCCGCGCCCCTCATGGTGGCGAAGCCGTCCGACGCCGAACTGTCGAACGACAGCATCACCTGCGCCAGCGGCGCGAACGCCTCCGACCGGACCGGCCTGACTGCATCCACCACGACCTCGAACGGCACATCCGCATTCGCGAACGCATCGACATCGGTGGTTCGCACCTGCTCTAGGAAATCCGCAAAGGATGTACCCGGCATCACCTCCGTGCGGAGCACCAGCGTATTGACGAACATCCCCACCAACGGATCCAACTGGGACGCACCACGGCCGGCCACCGGCGTCGAAATCGCAACATCGCCAGTCGCCGCCAACCGGGACAACAACACCGCCAACGCGGCATGCAACACCATGAACGGCGTCACACCGTGATCCTCGGCCACCGCCCGGACACGAGCTGCGACCGTCTCGGGAACGATGAAGTTCCTGGTACCGCCATGCCCCGTGGCCTTCGCCGGCCTCGATCGGTCAGCCGGCAGCTCGATGACGTCCGGAAGTCCTTTCAGCTTTTCGGACCAGTAGTCCAGCTGCCTGCCCACCACCGACTCGGTGTCGTCCGGG
>NZ_BAOQ01000105.1 GCF_000344155.1 Gordonia paraffinivorans NBRC 108238
GCCGGACGATCCTTCCTCGGTGATCGGACGACAGCTCGAGTACTGGCGCAGAAAGCTCGAAGGAATGTCAGATGTCCTCGAGCTCCCCACTGTAAAGCCACGACCAAGGGTTGCTTCAGGGCGCGGAGCGACAATGGACTTTGCGATCCCGCCTACCACCGCCCACGGCGTGCAGCGACTCGCCGAGGATCACGGTGTGACGCCGTTCATGGTGTTGCATGCCGCGTTGGCGGTGTTGTTGTCCCGGTTGGCGGCGACTGGCGATGTTGCGATTTCGACGCCGGTGGCCGGCCGTGGTGCGTCCCAGTTGGATCCGTTGGTGGGGATGTTCGTCAATACGCTGGTGCTCCGCACGGAGGTGATGCCGGGTACATCCTTTGCGGATTTCCTAGAGCAGGTGCGAACCACCGATGTCGATGCGTTCGCGAATGCGGATGTGCCGTTCGAGGTCGTGGTGGATGCAGTCAGGCCGGTCCGGTCGGAGGCGTTCGCGCCGCTGGCGCAGGTGATGCTGTCGTTCGATTCCGTTACGAGCTTCGACTTCGGCGAGGGTGTTGGGGACGAAGTGAAGATCGCGCCGATCGCCCCAGACCAGGTTGCGGCCCAGCGGGACCTCACCGTGAATGTGTCGACGAGAGAGTTCGGCGTGTGGTCTGGGTCGTTGACCTTCGCGTCCGACTTGTTCGACGCCGCGTGGGCTGAGTTGTTCGCGCGACGTTTCGTGGGGC
>NZ_BAOQ01000104.1 GCF_000344155.1 Gordonia paraffinivorans NBRC 108238
GGGTGAATTCAACTGGTCGTCGCAACACCTCTATCAGGAGGTGTTCGATGGTTCGTCGTCAGCAGGCCGCGGACAGGGCGGTTCGTCCGAAGCTCCGCTCGCCGGGGCATCCGAAGTTTCAGAAACCCGTCGAGGCGGCGTTCTGGGGCGAGATCGCGAAAGGGCTGCTCGCGGAGGAAGCCGCGGGGGTTGTCGGCGTGGCGCCCGCGGTCGGCGCAAGATGGTTCCGACACGCTGGCGGCATGGCGCCATTCGACATCGCCCAGCAGCCATCGGGCCGCTACCTCTCGTTCGCTGAGCGCGAGGAGATCGCGATTCTCAAGGAGAAGGGCAAGGGCGTTCGCGAGATCGCTCGCGCCATGGGCCGCGATGCCGGGACGATCTCTCGTGAGCTGCGGCGGAACGCGGCCACGCGGGGCGGGAAGCCGGAGTATCGGGCGTCGGTCGCGCAGTGGAAAGCAGACATGACCGCGAGGCGACCCAAGGTCGCGAAACTCGTCGCGAACCCGCGGCTGCGCGCGTATGTCGAGGAGCGCCTGTCGGGGAAGATCACAAGCCCCGATGGCACGATCGTCACCGGTCCCCAGCCGCCGCGGTTCACCGGGAGAGGCAAGCCGCATCGGAAGGACAGGGCCTGGTCCTGGGCTTGGAGTCCGGAGCAGATCTCACACCGGTTGAAGATCGACTTCCCGGATGATGAGTCCATGCGCATCAGCCCAGAGGCGATCTACCAGTTGCTCTACAT
>NZ_BAOQ01000103.1 GCF_000344155.1 Gordonia paraffinivorans NBRC 108238
CTAGGAAGCCCGGAATGGGAACCGAGCGAGCCTCGTGGCTTTTCGGTGTCCCGACGACGATTCGCTGATCGACCTGAACCGCGTTCTCCACGACGTTGATTCGCTTCCGTAGGAGGTCGAGGTGTTCAACGCGCAGAGCGATCGCTTCACCCCAGCGAAGCCCGGTGTACGCGAGAAGTAGCACGAGTACGCGGTGATTCTTAGCTTCGACCGTCGGATCAAACGACTCAACCGCACTCAACACAGGAAGATGAATCGCCGATGACAAGTCGCATCAATTTCACCCACTACGCGGCGGCTGACGCCCTCGCCCAGGCCGCCGAACACTGGATCGATGCCCAAGGCCTCGAGGAAGGCCTCCGCATCCAGACAGCCCACCTCAGCCGCGGGGACCTCGTCCTCGTCTGCGGCCTGCTTGCCGCCGCAATCGGAGCTGGGCTCGAAGACCCAGCCAGCCTCCGTGCGGCCCGAGCAGCGTTGACCGAACGCGCCAACAGGGACACATGACGTCCGAGGCGGTGAAAACCTGCCACTCGTGTGGCATCTCCCGATACGCGCCGAGTCACCTGCCATTCGAGGAAACGCATGACTATTCACACCGATGGCCGGGGGTGGGGGAGTCCACGAGACCGTATGGGAGGTGGCGACTCGGCGCAGGGGTCACCGTTTACATCCCGTGACGAATCGTGTCACGTGACCGGCTCTCAAGCGCATTTATGCGGCGAGTCTGCATAATCCTGTCGATATGTCGGGTTAA
>NZ_BAOQ01000102.1 GCF_000344155.1 Gordonia paraffinivorans NBRC 108238
TTAACACCGCCGCTACCCGGGAATGGCATCCCAACTGTCACCTATCGGTGCAGCAGTCCCCTTGTCGTACACGAAGACTCACACTGGCAAGATGTAAGGGGTTGGCTGTATCTACCTGAATAAGGTCATAGGACACGCGAAATGAAGCTCACTCACGTCCGTGTGAAAGATCTGCGAAGCTTCTCTGGCGAGCACGAATTTGACGTATCCAACGGCGTAAACTACGTGGTTGGTCCAAACAACTGCGGCAAGTCTAACCTCGTCCGTGCCCTCGAGCTCGCACTTTGAAGCCGTGTACTCCCCCTCACATGACCGACCAACAAAAGACTCGCCGTCGGTAGGGGCGCCACCGTCAACCAGAATCGCGCTGACCTTTCAAGTCGGAAATTCTACACCCGAGAAGACCCTTCTACGCAGGGCAGAAGACTATGAGTTGGCCATCCGAAGGGCACGAAACGCGTCAACCACGGGCTCAATAAAGTGGTCGCGGATACTCGACTTGGTGGACCGTCAGCCCGAGTACATTCTGCGAGGCCAAGCGAAACCGCAAGGTTTGCGTGCGCGCGTGACTGATCTAGAGCGTTCGGTTCATCTGCGACGGCGAGACCAAACTTGACCGAATGCATCAGACCTGACGGAGATAAACCAGATGACCCCTCGACAGACTACGCGTTCGGACGCTCCTTACCTCTGTCGGAGTCGGAGGTTCAACATAACTTTACGTTGTCGAAGTAGGCCGAATGTCCTGAGACTCGCTTTGAAACATCGTGGTCTTTGACCCGCGGATGTTTGGTTGAAAACCGG
>NZ_BAOQ01000101.1 GCF_000344155.1 Gordonia paraffinivorans NBRC 108238
CTAAGTGGAGCTGGGGAAAGGACAAGCCGTTCGTGCACGACAACACCGTAGCGCTCAAACGAAGTGAGCTTGATAAGTTCACGAAGTGGTCCAGCGCTTCCAAGCGGTTCCTCAAATCGCAAGATGGCGACGTGGATTTCCTTCCGCTCCTTGAGAAGTACTCGCAGCGCGCACGCGAGTTCTTCCAGTGGTTCTGGGAACAGATTCAAGAGGCAGTTCGGATTGAAGTTGAGGAGTATTACCTGAAACGATCAGAGTTTGGGTACTGGTTGGCCGAGGAACAGGCGAAGCCAGATTTTGAAGAAGGACATGGCGGTAACCCGATCCCTGGCACCCTGCGCCGAAATCGGGCCAAGGCTCACGCGGAGCGCTGCGAGTTCGGTACTACTGGTTGGGGCGGCATAACCGTGGATTCCAGCGGCGTCGCAGTCGTCGGCGAGTCCGACTGGGACCCACTACCGGCAGTTGGGAAGTACCGGAAGAAGGACGACCAGCCTTCATCTGAGTGAACGAGATGTGTTCGCGCGGCGCTGCTCCTGGTAGTGGTCGTCGCACAGGCCACGGGAGCGGCGCGGTTTGCGGCAACGAGGCCGGGAGCACTGGCCACGGTCGGCGACGGCCTGCGGCGAGGTCTTCCAGGCGTCGTAGTGGCGCTGGCACATGCCGCGACCCTTCAGCGGCCGGTCGCACCCCTCGACGGTGCAGCGCGCAGGGTTGTTGGCCATCCGCCACCGGGTGTAGTGGTCCTGGCAGTACCCGCGTGCGAAATGTGCTTTGCCGCAGTCGGTTTCGGAACAGAGCTTGGTGGTCATGTTTCCCAGAAGAACACGCGGGGAGAGCAGGA
>NZ_BAOQ01000100.1 GCF_000344155.1 Gordonia paraffinivorans NBRC 108238
TCGGAGGTCGCCGGTAGCGTGAGACACGCACCCGACAGAACTTAAGAGGCGCGCTGACAGGCGCGAAGGAGACCACAGCAGATGGCGCGAGCAGCGAAGCCGAAACCACAGAAGACCTTGGAGCAGACCCTCTGGGAGGCTGCCGACAAGCTGCGCGGAAACCAGGAGCCGAGTGAGTACAAGCATGTCGTGCTGGGCTTGGTGTTCCTGAAGTACGTCTCTGATCGCTTCGAGGAGCGCCGGAAGGCGCTCGAGTCGGAGCTGGCTGCGGAGGGCATCAAGCCGGAGCGGCTGCCGGACTTCCTCGAAGACCGCGACGAGTACACCAGCCACAACGTGTTCTGGGTGCCAGAGCTGGCGCGTTGGGGCTACATCCAGTCGGTCGCGAAGCAGCCCGAGATCGGTCAGCAAATCGACCAGGCGATGGATCTCATCGAGAAGGAGAACCCTTCCCTGCGTGGCGTTCTCCCGCGCAACTACGGCCGCGACGGCCTCGACAAGCGACGTCTGGGTGAGCTGGTCGACCTGATCGGCTCGATCGGGTTCACCGAGACGGACGACCACGGCGCCGATGACGTGCTGGGTCGGGTGTACGAGTACTTCCTCGGTCAGTTCGCCGGCAAGGAGACCGGCAAGGACGCCGGGGCCTTCTACACGCCGCGTTCGGTGGTCAAGACGCTGGTCGAGATGCTTGAGCCCTACCAAGGACGCGTGTATGACCCGGCCGCGGGCTCGGGTGGCATGTTCGTGCAGTCGGCTGAGTTTGTGAAAGCTCACGGCGGCAAGCGCACCGACATCTCCGTCTACGGGCAGGAGTTCACCGACACGACGTGGAAGCTCGCGAAGATGAACCTCGCGCTGGGTC
>NZ_BAOQ01000099.1 GCF_000344155.1 Gordonia paraffinivorans NBRC 108238
CTAGTGTCTCGTGTCGTTAATTAGTTTAGGGGTGTCGGGTTGAGATAGTTGGTTATGGCTAATACTTCTGCCCCGGCCCTGGAACTGCGTGATGGCGATGCGGACGAACTCGATCAGTTGTTGAGGTCGACCACGGCGCCGGCCGGTCTGGCGCGTCGTGCGCGGATCGTCATGCTTGCTGCCGATGGGATGGCTAATACGCGGATCAGTGAGGTCGTCGGGGTGTCGGTGCCGACGGTCCTCAAGTGGCGTTCCCGGTATCTCCAGGACGGACTCGATGGTCTCCTCGACGCGCAAAGGCCCGGTCGCCCACGGCATGTCGATCACGCCGATGTGGTGTCGGCGACGTTGATGCCGCCACCGAAGAAGTACGGAGTCACACACTGGTCGTCGCGGCTGCTGGCCGGGCACCTCGGAATCGGGAACGCCACGGTCGCCCGCGCCTGGCGCGAGTACGGCGTGCAGCCGTGGCGGTCGGGAACATTCAAGTTCTCCACCGATCCGCAGCTGGTCGCCAAGGTCACCGATGTCGTCGGCCTGTACCTGGAGCCGCCGGAGAACGCGATCGTGTTGTGCGTGGACGAGAAATCGCAGATCCAGGCCCTCGATCGCACGGCGCCGATGCTGCCGATGCAGCCAGGGCAGATTGAACGCCGCACCCACGACTACAAACGCCACGGCACCACCACCTTGTTCGCGGCCCTGGAGATCGCGACCGGGCAGGTCACCGCCGCGGTCACACCGCGACATCGCCACCAGGAGTTCCTGGCGTTCCTACGGCAGATCGACCGCGCCTACCCCGACCAGGAACTGCACCTGGTCATGGACAACTACGCCACCCACAAGACCCCCGAAGTGAAGGACTGGCTCGCCCGACACAAGAACTTCCACGTCCACTTCACACCGACCTCAGCGTCCTGGCTCAACCTCGTCGAAGTCTGGTTCGGCATCATCGACCGACAAGCCATCCGCCGCGGGATCTTCACCTCCGTCAAAGACCTCAACGCGAAGATCCGCGCCTTCATCAACGGCTGGAACGACCGCAAACACCCCTTCGTCTGGACCAAAACCGCCGAGGACACTCTGAAGAAAGCCCAACCGAAAACCAATCAATGACACGATACACTAG
>NZ_BAOQ01000098.1 GCF_000344155.1 Gordonia paraffinivorans NBRC 108238
ATGAAGATGGTGTACGAACCGGACCTGAACGAACTGGCCGGCGTGTCGTAGCCGCACGAAAGACGGTCACCGCGTGATTCTTCGAGAGAGCTACCAACTCGACTCGACGAAAGAGCACGCGATGACCACTGCCCACGATATCGACCTCCGCCAGCTTGTCGAAGACCGACTCACCGGCGCCAGCCCCGACCTGCTGCGCGAGCTGCTGACGATGTTCATCCACGCCCTGATGAGCGCCGAAGCCGACGCCCTGTGCGGCGCGGGCTACGGCCAACGCTCCGACGAACGCGTCAACGTCCGCAACGGCTACCGGC
This sequence comes from Gordonia paraffinivorans NBRC 108238, assembly GCF_000344155.1. GTDB lineage: Bacteria > Actinomycetota > Actinomycetes > Mycobacteriales > Mycobacteriaceae > Gordonia > Gordonia paraffinivorans. The sequence continues at coordinate 315 of NZ_BAOQ01000098.1, forward strand.
ATCGGGACTTCGACACCCGCGTCGGCACCCTCGACGTGGCCATCCCCAAGCTGCGGCAGGGTTCGTACTTTCCGGACTGGCTGCTGCAGCGGCGCAAACGCGCCGAACGTGCCCTGACCTCGGTCGTTGCGACCTGCTACCTGCTCGGCGTCTCGACCCGAAGGATGGAGAAACTCGTCGACACCCTCGGGATCACCTCGCTGTCGAAGTCCCAGGTCAGCGTGATGGCGAAAGACCTCGACACCCAGGTCGAGGCCTTCCGGAACCGACCCCTCGATCAGGGGCCGTACACGTTCGTCGCCGCCGACGCCCTGGTCCTCAAGGTCCGCGAGAACGGACGGGTGGTCAACGTACACGCCCTGGTCGCGGTGGGGGTCAACGGCGACGGCTACCGCGAGATCCTGGGGCTGGACGTCACCTCCGCCGAAGACGGCGCCGGCTGGCTGACCTTCTTCCGCGGGTTGGTCGCCCGGGGCCTGTCCGGGGTGCAGTTGGTGACCTCCGACGCCCACGCCGGCCTGGTGTCCGCGATCGGCGCCACCTTGCCCGGCGCGTCCTGGCAACGATGCCGGACGCACTATTCGACCAATCTCATGGCGGTGACCCCGAAGTCGTCGTGGCCCTGGGTGAAGACACTGCTGCACTCGGTGTACGACCAGCCCGACGCGGATTCCGTGCACGCACAATACGATCGAGTGATCGATGCCCTCGAAGCCAAGCTGCCGAAGGTCGCCGAGCACCTCGACGCCGCCCGGGTCGACCTGTTGGCGTTCACCGCGTTCCCCAAGCAGATCTGGCGGCAGATCTGGTCCAACAATCCCCAGGAGCGGCTCAACAAGGAGATCCGCC
>NZ_BAOQ01000097.1 GCF_000344155.1 Gordonia paraffinivorans NBRC 108238
GGGCGTGAGGAACGAACTGGTGACAACTGATCGTTAGTGCCGGGAGGCGCTGACGGGGAGGATGTCATCATGCCCGGCCCCTATCCCAGAGAGTTCCGCGAGGACGTCGTTGCGGTTGCTCGCAGCCGCGAGAGCGGCGTCACCATCAAACAGATCGCCGCCGACTTCGGTATCAGCGAAGCGACGTTGCAGAACTGGCTCCGTCAAGCCGACGTCGAAGACGGTAACCGTCCCGGCCAGACCGCCGCGGACGCCGCCGAGGCGCGGGAGTTGAAGAAGCGGATCCGGTTGCTCGAGCAGGAGAACGAGGTCCTCCGCCGTGCGGCGGCGTATCTGTCGCAGGCGAACCTGCGGCTTGGTGGCTCCCCAAAATGACGTACCCGCTCGTATCTGAGCTCGCCGACGCGGGGATCCCCGTGACGGTGTCGTGCCGGGTTCTCAAGCTCGCCCGCCAGCCCTACTACCGGTGGCGCAACGACCCCGTCCGGGACGCGGACGTGCTCCGCGCATATCGGATCAACGCGCTGCATGATGCGCACCACGAGGACCCGACGTTCGGCTACCGATACCTCGCCGACGAGGCCCGCCGAGCGGGGTGGCGGATGAGCCGGCGGACGGCGTGGAAGCTGTGCTCGCAGGCGGGGATTCTCTCGTCCGCGCAACGCCGGCGACGCGGGAAGGGGAAGAAGGCCGGGCCGCCCGTGTTCGACGACCACGTCCAGCGCGTGTTCCGCGCCGATGCACCGAACCGGCTCTGGCTCACGGACATCACGGAGCACTGGACGAGCGAAGGCAAGCTCTACTGCTGCGCGATCAAGGACGTGTTCTCCAACCCAATCGTCGGGTACTCGATCTCAGATCGGATGACCGCGAAACTCGCCGTAGACGCCGTCCGAAATGCTGTCGCGCGCCGCGGTGAGGTCGCCGGCTGCATCCTGCACGCCGACAGGGGCAGCCAGTTCCGCAGCCGCGCGATGGCCCGCGAGTTGCGCCGCCACGACATGGTCGGATCGATGGGAAGAGTCGGCGCTGCGGGGGACAACGCGGCCATGGAGTCGTTCTGGTCACTGCTGCAAACGAACGTCCTCAACCAGCAGCGGTGGGCGACCCGGCAGGAGCTGCGACTCGCCATCGTCGTTTGGATCGAGCGGAAGTATCACCGCCAGCGCGCCCAGGACACCCTCGGCGGCTTGACGCCCATCGAGTTCGAAGCCAAGCTAGCCGAGCCGCTCACACTCGCGGCCTAAA
>NZ_BAOQ01000096.1 GCF_000344155.1 Gordonia paraffinivorans NBRC 108238
TTTCCGCTATTGAGGATGCGGTGACCTCGGGTTTTGTGTTGTGGGAGCAGTGGCCGGTGCGTGTTCGGGTGTGGGTGTCTGCGCCGGGTGAGTGTGTGGTTGCGGTGGTGATGCACCATATTGCGGCTGATGGTGAGTCGTTGGGGCCGTTGGTGTCTGATCTGGTGGCGGGGTATGTGGCTCGGTCGTCGGGTGAGGTGCCTGAGTTTGCGCCGTTGTCGGTGCAGTTTGCTGATTTTGCTGTGTGGCAGCATGAGGTGTTGGGGTCGCCGGATGATCCGTCGTCGGTGATTGGTGGGCAGCTTGCGTATTGGCGTGAGCAGTTGGCTGGGTTGCCGGATGTGTTGGAGTTGCCGGCGGATCGGCCGCGGCCGCAGGTGGCGTCGGGGCGGGGTGCGCAGACTCGTTTTGAGATTCCTGTTGATGTTGCCGAGGGGATCTCGCGGTTGGCTACTGCGCGTGGTGTGACGCCGTTCATGGTGGTGCATGCGGCGTTGGTGGTGGTGCTGTCGCGGTTGTCGGGTAGTGATGATGTGGCGATTGGTTCGCCGTATGCGGGTCGTGGTCAGCGGGAGTTGGAGCCGTTGATCGGTATGTTCGTCAATACGTTGGTGTTTCGGTCTCGGGTGCGGGGGTCGGATAGCTTCGCCGAGTTGTTGGCTGATGTGCGTGATACGGATCTGGCTGCGTTTGCTCATTCGGATGTGCCGTTCGAGGCTGTGGTGGATGCGGTGGATCCGGTTCGGTCGGAGGCGTTTGCA
>NZ_BAOQ01000095.1 GCF_000344155.1 Gordonia paraffinivorans NBRC 108238
GCCGAGTATGTGGCGCCTGGGTCTGAGACCGAAGAGGTTGTGGCTGGGGTGTTTGCTGATCTGTTGGGTGTTGAGCGGGTCAGTGTGGTCGAGTCGTTCTTTGATTTGGGTGGTAATTCGTTGTCGGCGGCACGTCTTGCTGCTCGGGCGTCTGCGGCGTTGGACGTCGAGGTGTCGGTGCGTGATGTGTTTGATGCGCCGTCGGTTCGTGAGTTGGTGGCGGTTGTTTCGGGTCGTCGGCCGGCGTTGCCGCCGGTGAGGGCGGTTTCGCCGCGGCCGGAGCGTGTTCCGTTGTCGTTTGCGCAGCAGCGGATGTGGTTTATCAATCGGTTGGATTCGTCGAGCGGGATGTACAACATTCCGTTGGTGTTGCGGGTTGTTGGTGACCTGGATGTTGATGCGTTGCGTGCTGCGGTGGTGGATGTTGTTGTGCGGCATGAGGTGTTGCGGACGACGTTCCCGGATGTGGATGGTGTGCCGTTCCAGTTGGTGCATCCGGTTGGTGATGTTGCCGAGGGTTTGGATTGGGCGGTTGTTGACTCGG
>NZ_BAOQ01000094.1 GCF_000344155.1 Gordonia paraffinivorans NBRC 108238
CGTGGGGTTGTCGAGTCGTGGTCGGGTGGTCCGGTTGTGGGGTTTGGGTGGGGTGGTTGTTCGTTGGGGTCGTTGGTTGCTGGGTGTGTGGGTGTGTCGGGGTCGTCGGTGGCGGTGTGGTGTGGGGATCGTGCGGTGTCGTATGGGGAGTTCGGTGGGTTGGTTGCGGGGGTTGCGGAGCGGTTGTTGGGGTTGGGTGTGGGTGTGGATTCGGCTGTGGGTGTGGTGATGTCGCGGTCGTTGGAGTTGTTGGTGGCGGTGCATGCGGTGGTGGTCGTGGGTGGTCGGTATGTGCCGGTGGAGCCGGATGTGCCGGTGGAGCGGGTGGGGTTTGTGTTGTCGACTGCTGGGTGTGGGGTGGTGTTGAGGCGGTCGGGTGATGTGGGTGTGGTGGTTCCGGAGGGTTTGGGTGTGGTGTGTGTTGAGGTGGATTGTGGTGTGGGGGCGGGTGTTTCGGGTGATTTGGCGGGTGTGGTGGAGCGTGTGGGTGAGTTGTCGCCGTTGGTGGGTGCGTACACGTTGTTCACGTCTGGGTCGACGGGTCGGCCGAAGGGTGTGACGGTGTCGCATGGGGCGGTGGTGAATCGGTTGGCGTGGATGCAGTCGTTGTTCGGGTTGTCGGTTGATGATGTGGTGTTGTGGAAGACGCCGGTGTCGTTTGATGTGTCGGTGTGGGAGTTGTTCTGGCCGTTGATGGTTGGGGCGTCTGTGGTGGTGGCGGAGCCGGGTGGTCATCGGGATCCGTGGTATGTGGCGTCGGTGGTGGAGCGGTTCGGGGTGTCGGTGTGTCATTTTGTGCCGTCGATGTTGTCGGTGTTTGTGGATGCGCTTGGTGGTTCTGTTGATGGTGGTGGTGTGTCGGGGTTGGGGTCGTTGCGTCAGGTGTTTTGTTCGGGTGAGGCGTTGGGTGTGGGTGCGGTGCGGGGGTTGCAGGGGTTGGTGCCGGGTGTTCGGGTGGTGAATTTGTATGGGCCGACTGAGGCTGCGGTGGATGTGACGTCGTATGTGTGTTCGGGTGGTGAGGTGGTGGTGCCGATTGGTCGTCCGGTGCCGAATGTGTCTGTGTGGGTGTTGGATTCGCGGTTGCGGCCGGTGCCGGTCGGGGTGGTGGGTGAGTTGTATCTGGGTGGTGTTCAGGTGGCTCGGGGGTATGAGTCGCGGGCGGGGTTGACTGCGGAGCGGTTTGTGGCGGATCCGTTCGGGGTGGCGGGGTCGCGGTTGTATCGGACGGGTGATCTGGTGCGGTGGAGTGGTGTGGGGGAGTTGGAGTATGTGGGTCGTGTTGATTTCCAGGTGAAGTTGCGTGGGCAGCGGATCGAGTTGGGCGAGATCGAAAACGTCCT
>NZ_BAOQ01000093.1 GCF_000344155.1 Gordonia paraffinivorans NBRC 108238
CGCTTTCACGCTGATTCGTGTCGTGAATAAAGAATGGTGCCCTGAACTGGGATGATTGAACTTGCGAAGGTATCAATCGGACCAGATCGAGGAGCACCATTCAGGTGAGCAAGTCTACGTCGCCGTACCCCACGCTGTCTGCAGATGGCACCGGAACCGGGGTCGTGTCGCACGCCGGCGCCGCGGTGTTACTCCGGGCTGCGGAGAAAACGGGTCTGACCAGCCGATTATCCGAGGCGTTGGCGCCGTGGCGCAAACCTTTGGCGACTCATGATCCGGGCAAGATCATCTCCGACCTGGCCGTGGCGGTCGCGATCGGTGGCGACTGTTTGGCCGACATCAACCAGTTACGCGCCGACCCGGCGGTGTTCGGTCAGGTCGCCTCTGATCCGACGGTGTCGCGCCTGATCTCGACGTTGGCCGATGATGCGCCGGCGGCGCTGTCGGCGATTGCGACCGCGCGTGCTGCCGCGCGGGCAGCGTGCTGGTCAGCAGCCGGTGCCACTGCTCCCGACCATGACGCCGACGTCGCTGACCCGGTGATCGTCGACCTCGACGCCACTTTGGTGACCGCGCACTCGGAGAAACAGGATGCGGCACCAACCTACAAGCGGGGGTTCGGTTTTCACCCGCTGTGTGCGTTCGTCGATCACGGCAGCGACGGCACCGGCGAACCCCTAGCGATCGAGTTGCGCCCGGGTAATGCTGGTGCCAATACCGCTGCCGATCACATCGCGGTCACCGCCGCCGCACTCGAGCAGCTACCGCACGTGGCGGGCTATCGGGTTGGCAAGTCGGTGCTGGTGCGCACCGACTCGGCCGGCGGCACCCACGAGTTCGTCGACTACCTCACCCGACGACGCCTGGCGTACTCGGTCGGGTTCGGGCTCACCGAAGCGACCGCAACCGCGATCGACCGGATCAGTCCCGAGGCCTGGACCCCGGCCTACGACGCCGAGGGCATCGAGCGCGACGGGGCGTGGGTGGCCGAGTTGACCGGGCTGATCGACCTATCGGGCTGGCCCGAAGGCATGCGAGTGATCGTGCGCAAGGAGCGCCCGCATCCAGGTGCGCAGCTACGCTTCACCGATCGTGATGGGTTGCGGGTGACCGCGTTCGCCACCAACACCGTTCGTGGCCAACTCGCCGATCTGGAACTGCGTCACCGGCGACGCGCACGCTGCGAAGACCGGGTCCGCACGGCGAAAGACTGTGGCCTGACCAATCTTCCGTTGCACGGATTCGATCAGAACCGCATCTGGTGTGCCATCGTGATGCTCGCTTGCGAGCTGATCGCCTGGACCCAGCTGCTGGCCTTCGCTGATCATCCCGCTCGCCGGTGGGAACCCAAACGACTGCGCCACCGCGTGTTCTCGATCGCCG
>NZ_BAOQ01000092.1 GCF_000344155.1 Gordonia paraffinivorans NBRC 108238
GGACGCAACCTCGCGCTGCGCGGCATCGAGGCCGACATGGGACCGCGCTCGGCAGACTCGTTCACTGATGACCTGCACCCGGATCTGCGCGCGGACTTCGTGATCGCGAACCCGCCGTTCAACGTCTCGGACTGGTGGGACGCGAAGCTCGAGTGCGACCCGCGCTGGCAGTACGGCACCCCGCCGCAGGGGAATGCGAACTTCGCGTGGGTGCAGCACTTCATCCACCACCTGAGCACATACGGCGACCAGTCAGCGCCGTGGCGACGGAAAGTGAAGTAACCGTGGGGCATCGCGACTACACGACAGCCGGATTTGACTCACCGGAAGTGCAACACAACATCATGGCATTCGTTGGCAACGGATTTGACCTCCAGGTGGCGAGCGACTACCAGATGCCGATTGATACTCGGTATTCCAGTTTTTACCACTTCCTCAAACTCCGATCATTTGATGAGACAAACCCGATTTTCCAGGAGATGGAGGAATTGCAGCGCGCGAGGAAAGACAACTGGAGTGACGTTGAAGCAGTTGTCGAAAAGATGCTTCGAGAGAATCGGGTGCGACCCCGCGAACTCGGCGAATCACTCAAGCGGATACAGGAGCAGTTCTCGCAGTTCCTCGAACTTGCGGTGCCGAGCTCCCTACTCGTTCGACTTGGCGCGGATTCAATGAACAACAACTCGGCAGTAACTTCGTTGCAGGAGTTCTTGGGGGATCTCGATCGTGACGACTACGCCCGACTGCAATTCCCCAAGCGAATCAACAACTTCGACGTATTCAACTTTTTCTTTGTCAATTTCAACTACACGTCACTGCTCGATGACTTTGTCTATCTTGATCAGCAGCAGTTCGATCCGAGGCCCTACAAAACCGTGGACCGAAACTTCGACTTCAAGATCGACCCGGGTGCCGTTGCTGGCGAGTGGGGAGACCATTTCTCTTCCTATGTCACGTCGGACGTCGTTCACCCTCATGGACACCAGAGCATCCCTCGGTCGCTCTTGTTCGGCGTAGACACTCCGCAGCATGTGCGTGGTAACCAAGATCCGGCGCTCAGGCTCGCCAAGCCATTTTGGGCTCAGAATGACCTGCGGTATCGCCACTTGTTTGATGATGCCGAACTCTTCATCATCTTTGGTTGTTCGCTCGGCGAATCCGATCGATGGTGGTGGAAACATATTGCCGACGCTCTCGGAACTGAGCGCACTCGATCCGATGGGGTGAGAAAATACTCACCGGAACTCATTCTCTACTGGTTCAATGGGGGCGGAAAAGTATGGGATGTCGATGCGGTCTGCGACAAATTCCTTGAGTTTGCTGCCCCATCCGAACGCGCTCGGCTGAGGGAGTATGTCCATGTCGTTATGCACGACGCCGGAACTGCCAGAAACTGGCTCAATACCTCTCCAGCAGATGGCAGTAAACTGG
>NZ_BAOQ01000091.1 GCF_000344155.1 Gordonia paraffinivorans NBRC 108238
CCGTTACCTTCTTCGTAGTCCCGCACCGCGGGGCCACGGTCGCCAAGTTCGGTATGACTTCTTGCCCCTGTCTCTCGAATGATCCGGGGGGTGGTGTCGCCGAACCTGGTGACGTCGATGGACCGCTGATAGGGACAGGGCCGCCTGTGTGCATCGAGCACCGGGCAGGTCTCTTCGTAACGTGGGTGCCGGGTGTCGACGTCTGATCGGTGACCGTCCGGAGCGGAACGAAAGGCATGCTTCATGGACCCGACCTACGCTGTGTTCTGCGGCATCGACGTGGGCAAAGGCGAACACCACGCCGTCGGACTCGACCCCGCCGGCACCCGCCTGTTCGACAAAGCCCTGCCCAACGACGAAGCCAAACTGCGGACCGTGTTCGACCGCCTGGCAGAACACGGCCCGGTGTTGGTGATCGTCGACCAGCCGAACACGATCGGTGCCCTGCCGGTCACCGTCGCCCGCGCCTGCGGACACGCTGTGGCGTACTTGCCGGGGTTGACGATGCGGCGCGTCGCCGATCTGTACCCCGGCCAGGCCAAGACCGACGCCCGAGATGCGTTCATCATCGCCGACACCGCCCGCACGATGCCGCACACGCTGCGCCGGATCGATGTCGGCGACGAGGCCCTGGCTGAGCTCGGGGTGCTCGTCGGGTTCGACGACGACCTCGCCGGTGAGGCCACCCGGATCAGCAACCGCATCCGCGGATTGCTCACCGGAATCCACCCTGCCCTCGAACGGGTTCTCGGTCCCAGGATCGCGCATCCGGCGGTCCTTGAAATCCTGTCGCGATGTGGCGGGCCGGTCGGCATCCGCAAAGCGGGCAAACGCCGACTCACCACACTCGCAACCACGCATGCCCCGCGGATGGGCGCCCGACTGGCCGAGGAAATCCTCACCGCGCTCGATGCCCAGAGCGTGACGGTGCCAGGCAGCAACGCCGCCGAGATCGTCCTGCCGAAGCTCGCAGATTCCTTGAAAGAGGTTCTGCAACAGCGCAAGAGCATTGCTGAAGATGTGGAGAGGATGCTCGATGACCACCCTCTTTCCCAGGTCCTGATGTCGATGCCCGGCGTCGGCGTCAGGACCGCAGCCCGGATCCTGCTCGAGGTCGGTGACGGCTCGGCGTTCGCCTCTGCGGCGCATCTGGCGGCCTACGCCGGTATCGCCCCGGTGACCCACCGTTCCGGCTCGTCGATCCGTGGTGAGCACCCCGCACGGTCGGGTAACCGCAAACTCAAACGGGTGTTGTTCCTGTCCGCTTTCGCCGCGTTGCACGACCCGACCAGTCGCGCCTACTACGACCGCAAACGCGCTGAGGGCAAGAAGCACAATGCCGCGTTGATCTGTCTGGCACGCCGTCGCTGCGACGTCCTCTACGCCATGCTCAAGAACAAGACCTTCTACCGCACCCCCGCTGCTGCCCCCGCTTGACCAAACCATAGGGACACCCCCCA
>NZ_BAOQ01000090.1 GCF_000344155.1 Gordonia paraffinivorans NBRC 108238
GGCGGATGCTAGCGATCCCCGCAACACCCTGGATTTCAAGGAGTTGCGGGGATCGTGCATTCTGCGGAGTTGAAGGACGAGTTCTTCACGGTGTTGGACCGTGTGGACGGGAACGTGTGCGAGGCTGCTTGCATCGTCGGGATGAGCCGGGACACTGCGTACGGGTGGGTGCGTAAGGCGGGGATGCGTGGTCGCGGCAAGACCGGTACCGGCGGGCATCCGGGTCGCGCCCGATACGACCAACTCCGTGCGGAGGGAGTGAGCCGCCGCGAGGCGGCTGCCCAGATCGGTGTGAACGTCCGCACTGCCCGGGATTGGGATAGGGGAATCCGTAAGGTCGGGAACGCGCGCCTACATCCTGATGGCCGGCGGATCGACTACACCACAGGTGTGACCACCTACCGCGACGCCACTGGCGAACCATCCCTGGCCCAGTTGGAAGCGGTACTGCATCCACGGTTCCTGACCTTGGCCGATCGGGAACAGATTGCTGATCTGCGCCGTGAGGGTTACTCGCTTCGGGAGATCGGCCGGCGGTTAAGGCGGTCGGCCTCGACGATCAAACGCGAGATCGACGCCTATGCGGTCGAGGACGTCTACCGTGCTCACCGAGCGCACCGTGCATGGACCCGTTCGCGGTCGCGTCCTAAAGAGTCCAAGCTCGCCCAGCCCGGCCCGCTGCGCGACTACGTCGCCGGCAAGTTGCAGGACCAGTGGTCCCCGGAGCAGGTGTGCCACGCTCTCATGACCGAGTTCCCCGACGATCAGGGCATGCGAGTGAGCACCGAAACCATCTACCAGGCGATCTACGTCCAGGCTCGAGGAGGGCTGCGCCGCGAGGTCGCGACGGCGTTGCGGACCGGGCGGACCCGACGCAAACCTCATCGCAAGGCCGAACAGCGCACCAAGCGGTTCATTGACGACATGGTGATGATCTCCGACCGTCCAGCCGAGGTCGAGGACCGGGCCGTGCCAGGACATTGGGAAGGCGATCTGATCGTCGGCACTCGCAGCGAGTCCGCGATCGTGACCCTGGTTGAACGTTCCACCCGCTACGTCATGCTCGGACACCTCCCGGGCGGGCACACCGCTGGGGAAGTCCGTGACGTGCTGGTACCGCTGATCGGATCACTACCCCGACACCTGCGCGGTTCGCTGACCTGGGACCAGGGATGCGAGATGGCAGCCCACAACCAGTTCACTGTTGCCACCGGAGTACCGGTCTATTTCTGCGACCCGCACTCACCCTGGCAACGCGGATCAAACGAGAACACCAACGGCTTACTGCGCCAATACTTTCCGAAGGGAACCGACTTGAGCGTCTACGGACCCCAGGACCTCGAACTCGTCGCCCAGAAACTCAACCGTCGCCCACGCAAAACGCTCGACTGGAAAGCTCCAGCCGAGCGTCTGCGTGATCTACTGATAGCCGTCTAACCATCAGGTGTTGCGAGGACCCCTTGAATCCGCCC
>NZ_BAOQ01000089.1 GCF_000344155.1 Gordonia paraffinivorans NBRC 108238
TTAATCCCTGCTTCGAACCCGATGGGCGCCAACCGACCGATGCAGGCCTGCCGACGGCGACGGTGGCAGTTCCATTCGATCCAGGTGACGATCGCGATCGTCCGCTGTGAAGCGCCCGGGTTTCGTGGAGGCTCGGTTATCTGGAACCGACTCAGATCGGAACCTGCTTGGAAGCGTAGCGGGCCGCGCCGACGTTCAGCACTCGAACCCGGCCAACATGATCTCAATTCACATGGAGTGCAACGGAGGCTTCATCCCGAGCGCCGTCATCGACATCGGAGACTGGAGTGTGATCCTCGATGAACCTGTTGCCGGACGTCGGCACTTCGAAGGTCCGAGCGAGGCCGCCGTGGCGCTACTCCAGTTCTACGGTTTCGCCGATGACGAGGAGGTCGACGGGTGAACGCTGTGGAAGATCAAGGACACCGGGCACCCGATCGACAAGCTGAGAAGGTCGTCGGTGGGTAGCGCGAACGCCTGAGCTTGGCCGGCGAGCTTCGTCGCGGTCTTGCCCACCCGAGTTTGGTAACTATGGGCCGACAGAGATGAGGGCCTGTTCGTAGTTCGGAGTCATGGCAGAGGGCGGACTCGTGTCGATGTCGGTCTGGTTGTGGTCACCGTCGCTCCTGCAGGATGCGGTCGGCGCGCTTTCCGAGGAGCTTGATCGCGGGGTAACTGGTGACCTGGCCGAGTGTGAGGAAGCGCTCTGGGTGCGTGATTCGCCGGATGACCTCGGTGGAGGGCTGGGCTACATCAGGCGCGATCTGCTGTGCGTAAGTGGAAGTCACGCTTTCGAAGGTCAGCCCGCTGTCCTCAACTGCCCACGCCTCACTGACGAACCAGTTGGCGACGAAGACACGGGTGTGGGGAATGAGGGTCCAGACCGTCGCTCGGTCCAACGCCGTGCGCGTGTTCGGGCGGCTTGCTCCGAGCCATTGCAAGTTGCCGGCGTCATCGGTCACTTCCCAGAAACGCCAAGTGGGAGATGCCATGTCATGAGCCTAGCGCGCTGTTTGAGGAATGCTTGGCGCATAGCCGGTTTGCGAAAACGAGTTACTCGTCGAACTGCAAGGCCCACGGCGCTGGCGTCGGATGTGCGGATGACGTTGGCTGGGCCAGCCTAAGAGTGACCGGTGATCACGATCCAAGCGGGGTTTCGAAGTGGTTGATTAACCACTTTGCCTGCGGAGGCAGGGGGCCGATGGGTGATTATGCAGTCGGATTCCGAAGGGTGAACCGTCCTGGGTCTGGTGGAGACCGTGATCTCACCAGGAGAATGCCGGTATGGCTGCACCAAGGAAGTTCGATCCAGAGACCCGCGAGCGGGCTGTGAGGATGTATCACGACCACCTCGCCGAGCACGGCGGCGCGAAACTCGCCGCCCGCGAGCATGTGGGCGCGCTGCTCGACATCAACCAGGCAACGTTGCGCAACTGGATCGAGAAGGATAAGCCGATTGTCACCACACGGGGAACGACGACGGTGGG
>NZ_BAOQ01000088.1 GCF_000344155.1 Gordonia paraffinivorans NBRC 108238
TCTTCCGGTTTGACGGTGCCTAGAACCGGTTCTGGTGACCACAACATGTAGGGGTGGCGAAGGCGCTCTGGGGTGCGGCGGTCGGCGCGTCGTGGCGAGGTAGGTGGGTCCTGTGGTGTCAGGGTGAAAGTTCCTACACCAACTCCCAGGAACACCGACAGGACCCATGGCCGAGAATACCGCGATCGCTGACACCATTTGCCGCACCATCGAGCTGGGGGTGACGATCACCGGCGCTGCCCTGGACGGGCATGAGCGGACCCATCTCTACTGCGAACTGCTGGCAGCGGATGATCGATGCCCGGGCTGCGGTGAGCCCGGCCGGCTCCGTGATCATGTGCACCGCGAGGTCGCCGATCTACCGATCGTGGGTCACCCCACCCGCCTGCACCTGCAGGTCCCCCGCTTCCGCTGCGAGACCGCCACCTGCCCTCAGGCCATTTTCCGGGCCGGTATCGATGACATTGTCGCCCCACGGACCCAGGTCACCCGCCGCACCACCGCCTGGATGCTGCAGCGGATGATCGTCGACAAGATGAGCGTCAAATCCGTCGCCGCAGCCGTCGGGCTGGGCTGGGACACCGTCAACGCCATCGCCTTATCGGCGGCCCGGAACCTGGCCGCTACACCGGAACGTCTCGACCGGGTGCGGGTCCTCGGGGTCGATGAACATAAGTGGAAACATGTTCGCGGACAAGGCGATCCGAGTTTCGTGACGGTGCTGGTCGACCTCACTCCGGTCGTCGATGGCACTGGGCCGGCCCGGTTGCTGGACATGGTCGCCGGCCGATCGAAAGCCGCGCTGAAGAACTGGCTTGATGCCCGCGACCAGGCCTTCCGCGACCGCATCCGGGTCGTCACCATGGACGGCTTTGCCGGCTACCGCACCGCCACCGCCGAGACCCTCGACCGGGCTCGGGCGGTCATGGACCCTTTCCACGTCGTCCATCTGGCCGCGGAGAAACTCACCCGCTGCCGCCAACGCATCCAGACCGCTACCTGCGGGCATCGCGGCCGGTCCGGCGACCCGCTCTACGGTATCCGCCGGACCTTGTTGACCCGGACCGGGTTGCTCACCGATAAGCAGAAGACCAGGCTCAAGATCGGCCTGGACGCTCACGACGAGCATGTGGCAATCGCGATCACCTACGCGGTCTATCAGGAATTGATCGCTGCCTACGAGCAGCCGCACCGGCGCGAGGGCAAGATCGCGATGTACAAGCTCCTCAAACGCATCCGCACCGGCCTACCGGCCGGGCTGGCCGAACTCGCCCAGCTCGGCCGCTCGCTATGGGCCCGGCGAGCAGAAATCCTGGCCTACTTCGACACCGGCGCCTCCAACGGACCCGTCGAAGCGATCAACGGACGCCTGGAACATCTCCGCGGCATCGCCCTGGGATTCCGGAATCTGCGCCACTACATCTTGCGGTCACTGATCCACTCCGGCGGCCTGGCCGAACGCCTCCACGCACTCTGAAACCGGAAGAG
>NZ_BAOQ01000087.1 GCF_000344155.1 Gordonia paraffinivorans NBRC 108238
CGCCGTGCTCGCTCCTGTCACCGGTGGCACGGCGTCGGCTCCCGTGCCGCTTCACGAGCTGTTTTCCGCCGCGGCGCGACGTGCCCCGGACAACGTCGCCGTCGTCGACGGTTCCGGCACCCGGATGACGTATCGCGAGCTGGACGAGGCGTCGAATCGGTTGGCGCGCTGGCTGATCGGCCGTGGTGTGGGCCCCGAGGACGCGGTGGTACTTGCGATCGGTCGGTCGGCAAGGTTGTTGACGGCGATCTGGGCGGTGGCCAAGACCGGTGGCGCATATGTCCCGGTTGATCCCGACTATCCAACCGACCGGGTTAAGGCGATGGTCGAGGACTCGTCGGCAATGTTCGGTTTGACGGTCGCGGAGTCAGGCGATCTGCCCGTCGAGGGATTCGACTGGGTACGGCTCGACGATGCACAGGTCATGGCCCAGGTCGTTGCAGAGTCGGCGGAGGTGGTTACCGATGCCGAACGGCTTGGCCAGGTCGTTGCAGAGAACCTGGCATACGTGATCTTCACGTCCGGGTCGACCGGACGTCCGAAGGGTGTGGCCGTCACACATTCAGGTCTGGCCAACTTTGCGCGGCAGGAATCGCTGCGGCTGAGTGCGGGGGAAGCGCCGGTCGTGCTTGGCTTCGCCTCACCGAGTTTCGACGCTTCGGTACTGGAATACCTACTCGCGACCGTGAACGCCGGGACAATTGCCTACCGGCCATCAGACGCGGTGGGCGGCGTCGCGCTCGAGGAGTTCATTGCCGAACACGGCGCCACGCATACATTCCTCACGCCATCTGTCTTGTCGACGCTGGACCCCGCGAAGGTGCCGAGCCTGAGGGTCATCGCTGCTGGCGGTGAGGCTGTCCCGCAACCGATCGCAGACCGGTGGGCAGCCACCGTGGAACTACATAACCTGTACGGCCCCACTGAAACGACGATCGGAATCACGATCAGTCCGACGATCAACCCGGGCGACCCGGTGCGCCTTGGTGGGCCGATCAGCGGCGTGGACCTACTCGTTCTTGACGAACGGCTGCATCCAGTGTCGGTGGGAACACCGGGCGAGCTCTATGTCGCAGGTTGTGCCCTGTCCCGCGGTTACTTGGATCGGGCAGATCTGACAGCGGAAAGGTTCGTCCCGAGTCCGTATGGCGAGCCCGGACAGCGAATGTACCGAACGGGTGACGTCGTCCGATGGGCTGCCGACGGTGCTGGCGGGCTAACCCTGGAGTACTCGGGTCGTTCGGACGACCAGGTGAAGCTGCGGGGTCTGCGTATCGAGCTAGGGGAGATCGAGACCGTTCTCTCCGAGCACCCCGGCGTCGAGTCCGCGGTGGTCGTAGGTGTCGGTGGTTCGGTTGTCTCCGCGCTCGCAGCGTATGTTATTCCTTCCGACGGTGTTGTCGACGTATTCGAGCTCAAGTCGTTCGTCGGACACCGGCTGCCATCGCACATGGTTCCGTCGTCGTTCACCGTGATCGACGCATTGCCGTTGACACCGGTGGGCAAGCTCGATAAGCGGGCGTTGCCGGATCCAGTGTTCGAGGCT
>NZ_BAOQ01000086.1 GCF_000344155.1 Gordonia paraffinivorans NBRC 108238
GACCTGAGTTGGACCTCTTGAGGCTGATTTCGGGGCCTGGCCAGGAAAATATGCAGGTCAGGGTGTTGCTTAGTGCTGAATCCGGGCACTAAATCCTGGGCTATCGTCTCCATGTGGCCCCGTACGTACGCAAGGTGAGGACGGCTTCGGGAGCGACTGCGGTCCAGATCGCTCAGACCGTGAATGGTCGCCGCACGATCGTCGAACACATCGGATCAGCGCATACCGATGCCGAGCTCGCGGCACTGATCGCGACCGCGAAATCCCGTATCAACGCAGGTCAGGAGCACCTCGATCTCGACTTGCCGCCCATGGAGAAGGTCCGATCCGCCGGTGAGGCGGTGATCGCCAAACACTCCAGTGAGTTGCTGTGGACCACCCTGACCGACGCCTACCAGCGGCTCGGGTTCGACGTGGTCGACGATGCGACGTTTCGTGCGTTGGTCTGTGCTCGTCTGGTCGAGCCGACGAGCAAGGTCGACACGATTCGGGTCCTGGATGAGATCGGCGTTGACCCGCCACACCTGTCGAGTATCAAACGTGCCCTTGCTCGCTGCGTCGAGCGTGACTACCGCCGGCATCTGTCGGCGGCGTGCCTGGCCCACGTGACCGCCGACGGTGGTCCCGGCGTGGCGATGGTGCTCTATGACCTGACCACGCTCTACTTCGAGGCCGAGCACGAAGATGCGCTGCGTAAGGTCGGTATGAGCAAAGAACGCCGAGTCGATCCCCAGATCACGGTCGGACTGTTGGTGGCTCGCAACGGGTTCCCCCTTGACCTGCACGTCTTCGAAGGCAATAAGGCGGAGACGAAGACCTTGATCCCTGTCATCACCGGGTTCATCGAGCGCCATCGGATCACCGACATGATCGTCGTCGCCGACGCCGGCATGCTCTCCGCGGCGAACCTCAACGCCCTCGAGGATGCCGGCCTGAAGTTCATCGTCGGCTCACGCACATCGAAGGCACCGAAAGAGCTCGAGGAGCATTTCGGTGAACGCGGCAACTACATCGCCGACAACGGCATCGTCGAACTGACCCGCCCAATGGGCACTGGCCAAGCCCGGCGTGATCGGCGAGTCGTGTGGCACTACCTATGGAAACGCGATCAACGAGACAACCGCACCCTCAACGCGCAGATCGAACGCGCTCAACGCGTCATGGACAAGGACGAACCCCTGCGTAAACAGCGGTTCGTGAAAGTCACCGGCCCCCAGATCGGACTCGACGAGCAATCGATCCAACGCGCTCGCGCCGCGGCCGGCTACAAGGGATACGTCACCAACATCGCACCGACAGTCCTCGACGGGCACAGCGTCGTCGCAGCGTACCGGGATCTCTGGAAAGTCGAACAGTCGTTCCGTATGGCCAAATCCGACCTACGCGCCCGCCCGATCTACCACCGCACCCGCGACTCGATCGAAGCCCACCTGACCATCGTGTTCGCCGCACTCGCCGTGGCTCGCGACCTGCAACAAGCGACCGGGATGTCGATCAAGAAGATCGTGCAGAGCCTCCGACAGATCCACACCGCCGTCATCGACATCGACGGACATCACCTCACCGCACGCAGCCCCCTCGACGACAACGCGACCGCGATCATCGACGCGCTCAAATCCAGGCACTAAGGAGGTCCAACTCACG
>NZ_BAOQ01000085.1 GCF_000344155.1 Gordonia paraffinivorans NBRC 108238
CCTCGATCCACCGATTTGTTTGTGATCGGTCGGTGAGGGATAGACGAAATGCCCTGTCTGAGTGACAGGATGGGACTTGCTTAGGGTTCCATCCGTGCACACAGAAGGGCATCTCGTAGATGCGATTGTCTCACACGTCTCCGGTTCGGTCTGCATCGTTCGATGATCCGAATCTCCTCGCTACGGCTGGGTTGGTGCCGGTGATGACGCTGGCAGAACGGGCCGGGCTCTCGGAGTTGGCTTGTGAGCATCTGAGCGTGCCGACCGACAAGGGCGCCAACCCCGATCGGAAAATGTTCTCGCTGGTCGCCGGGATGGTGGCCGGCGCGGACAGTATCGACGACATGGCCCTGTTGCGGCATGGGGCGATGGGCCGGGTGTTCGATCACCCGTACGCGCCGTCGACGCTGGGATCATTCCTACGGGAGTTCCGGTTCGGGCATGTCCGCCAGCTCGATGCGATTGCCTCCCGGATGCTGGTCGGACTGCACGCTCACTCTCCGGTCCTGGCCGGCATCGACGGTGCGGTGATGGTCGATATCGACGACTCGATCATCGAGGTCCACGGCCCGGCCAAACAAGGGGCCGGGTTCGGCTACACCCGGGTGCGTGGGTTGAACTCGGCCATCACCACCCTCACCTGCGGGCAGGGTGCTCCGGTGATCGCGGCGCAACGCCTGCGTAAGGGTGCGTGCAATTCTGCGCGCGGGGCGCACCGGTTGATCGCCGATACGCTGGCGACCCTCACACGGATACGTTCGGCTGGTGCGTCGGGTCCTGTTCTGCTGCGAGCTGATTCGGCGTTCTACGGCTCTCGGGCGGTCACGACCGCGATCCGGGCCGGCGCCCAGGTATCGGTCACCGTGCGCCAAGACTCCCACGTACGGGCAGCGATCAGCGAGATCACCGATGACGCGTGGACGCCGATCGAGTACACCGACGCCCTCTACGACCCCGACAGCGGGCAGTGGATCTCGCGTGCTGAGGTCGCCGAAATACCGTTCACCGCGTTCACCTCCAAAGCCAAAGCCCTGCAGGTACCCGGGCGGCTGGTGGTGCGGCGTATCCCCGACTTCGCGCCTGAGGGGGACGGCTTGTTCGAGGTGTGGCGGTTTCATGCGTTCTTCACCACCAGCGCTCTGGACACCGTCACCGCCGACAAGACTCACCGCCAGCATGCGATCATCGAGCAGGTCCACGCCGACCTCAAGGCCTCCGCCTTGGCGCACCTACCGTCGGGACAGTTCTGTGCGAACGCCGCGTGGTTGGTGTGTGCGGTGATCGCGTTCAATCTGACTCGTGCTGCCGCAACCCTGAGTGGGCAACGTCTGGCCAAGGCCACCACCTCCACGATCCGCCGCACCCTGATCTGCATCCCAGCCCGTATCGCATCCTCAGCCCGACAAATGACGATGCACCTGCCCGACGGCTGGCCCTGGAAACACGAATGGAACCGACTCTTCGACAACACAATCAGACGAAAACAGCCCGTCTGACCCCTAACCACCCGGCCCGGCAGGCCCCGACCGAAACCCAGTGAAACACGCCGACATTCAGAGGTCGGCGACACAAACACGCCTCCACCCAGACCCAACCCGCTCAACACGATTCACCACACCGCCACAAGCCGATCGGTGGATCGAGGCT
>NZ_BAOQ01000084.1 GCF_000344155.1 Gordonia paraffinivorans NBRC 108238
GCCTTTCACGATGATTCCGTGTCGTGAATAAAGAATGGTGCCCTGACCTGGGATGATTGGACTTACCACAGTTTCAATCGGACCAGTTCGAGGAGCACCATTCAGGTGAGTAAGTCTACGTCGTGCTACCCGTCGTTGTCTGTCGATGGCTCCGGAACCGGAGTGGTGTCACACGCCGGCGCGACGGTCCTGCTGCGGGCAGCCGAGAAAACCGGCCTGAACAGCGGATTGTCGACGGCACTGGCGCGGTGGCGCAAACCCCTGGCCACCCACGATCCGGGCAAGATCCTGCTCGACCTCGCCGTCGCGGTCGCCCTGGGCGGCGACTGTTTGGCCGACATCAACCAGGTGCGTGCCGTACCAGCGGTGTTCGGGCCGGTTGCCTCGGACCCGACGGTCTCGCGGCTGATCTCCGCGCTGGCCGCCGATGCGCCCGCAGCCTTATCGGCGATCAACACCGCCCGCGCCGCCGCCCGGGAGCAGGCGTGGACCGCGGCTGGCACCGCAGCCCCCAACCACGACCGTGACGTGCGGCACCCGTTGATCATCGATCTCGACGCCACCCTGGTCACCGCACACTCCGAGAAGGAACACGCCACCCCAAACTGGAAGAAAGGGTTCGGCTTTCACCCGTTGTGTGCGTTCGCCGATCACCAAGCCGCCGGGACCGGCGAACCACTGTCGATCCTGCTGCGGCCGGGGAATGCCGGGTCGAATACCGCTGCTGATCACATCACCGTCGTCGAGTATGCGTTGGCGCAGGTGCCCGGCATCGACGGTTATCGGGTCGGCAAAACCGTGTTGATCCGCGCCGATTCCGCCGGCGGTACCCACGACTTCCTCGACTATCTGACCAGACGGCGGCTGGCCTACTCGGTCGGATTCGGACTGACCGAGGCCATCGCCGAGATCATCGACCGACTGTCGCCGGAAGCGTGGACGCCGGCCTATGACGCCGACGGTGTGGAGCGGGACGGGGCGTGGGTTGCGGAAGTGACTGGCATGCTGGGTCTTTCGGGCTGGCCTGAGGGGATGCGGGTGATCGTCAGGAAGGAGCGTCCGCATCCGGGGGCGCAGTTGCGGTTCACCGACTCCGACGGCATGCGGTTGACCGCGTTCGCCACCAACACATCGCGAGGCCAGTTGGCCGAGCTCGAACTGCGCCACCGGCGCCGCGCCCGCTGCGAGGACCGGATCCGTACCGCCAAAGACTGCGGATTGACGAACCTTCCGCTGCACGGGTTTGATCAGAACCGCATCTGGTGTGCCATCGTCGCGGTGGCGTGTGAGTTGATCGCCTGGACCCAGATGCTGGCCTTCGACGCCACCCCGGCCCGGCGGTGGGAACCGAAACGGCTACGTCTGCAAGTATTTTCGATCGCCGCCCGGCTGACTCGTCACGCGCGGCGGACCCGACTCAAACTCGCCGCCACCGCACCCCACCTCCAGTTGCTGCTCGACGGACTCACCCGACTCGCAGCACTTCCCGACCCCGGCTGACGCCGGCCGTCCTGACCCACCGACCGAAAGGACAACGCACTTCGGGGCCGTGAACCCCGACGCCCACCGACGCTCGGCCACACACTCACGGCCTCGGTCCGGAATCCGGTCCTCAGACCACTTCACCGGACCGACTCACGCGGCGGGCGTCACCCCGCGAAACATCGAGG
>NZ_BAOQ01000083.1 GCF_000344155.1 Gordonia paraffinivorans NBRC 108238
CGAGGTTAAGCTTCGTTCTGCAAGTGGGCTGGATGAGCCCGCCGCGACCGGCGCAGCCTGAGCACCCTCCGCCTCTCCTCGTCAGAGATCTCGGAGCGTAGCTCGGCGCCCCGGTTGCATGGGCATCGCCTCCGCGTAGCTATCGGCGCCGCCGTCCCGGCCGCAGCCGCGCACCCGGTGTCCCTATCTTGCTTCGATTCCCGTTTTCTCGCGCGTCCCGCCGGCCTACCTGCCTGTGCCACGCGCGCGCTATTCCTGAAGGAGACCTCAAATGACACTTTCCGCCTCGTAACAGCATCGCTTCGACGACCTCAACGACGAGTTCGAGCGACTCAGCGAACTCCACGACTGTGGGGAACTCACCCCGGTCCAGGAGCGTCGAATGGCCGAGATCCACTTGCAGTGCGTCGACATCGTCCGCAGCAACACCGCGGACGATATCGCCGAGCGAAGGCGCGCACTGGTGACCGGCGTCCGGTCCGGCCGATACACGATCGACGGTGGCCTCCACGACCGTTCGAGCGCCGGGATGTTCGGCGATCCTCAGGATCGGGCGCGGCGCACGATCGACGGGCTGCACTCCCGCGGGCTGCTGCCTGACCACGGCGCCGAGGCGGCAGAGGAACTGGCCGGGCGCGATCGCCTCGCACGCGACTGGATCACCGCCGCGGGTGATGACGCCTACACCCGCGCCTTCGGCAAGCTGCTTGCGGATCCTCAGCTCGGGCACATGCGTTGGACTCAGGAGGAAGCCACAGCCTACCGGCGCGTCGAGAGCCTGCGCGACGGCACACGAGCGATGTCGCTGACCGACGCGAACGGTCGCCACATGGTCCCGCTGACCCTGGACCCGGCAGTCCTGCTCACCAACGCGGGCAGCACCAACCCGATCCGCCAGATCGCCCGCACGGTCACGATCACCTCTGACTCGTGGAACGGCGTCTCGTCGGCCGGTGCGACGGCTGAGTGGCTCGCGGAGGCCAGCGAAGCCGCAGACGGCTCGCCGACCCTGGCGCAGCCGACCGTGCCTGTCCACAAGTACTCGTGCTTCGTGCCGTACTCGGTCGAGATCGAAGGCGACGGACTGAGCTCCGTATCCGAGCTGCAGAGGGTCATGGTCGATGCGGTCGATAACCTGCACGCGACCGCGTTCGCGACCGGCTCCGGATCAGGTCAGCCGACAGGCATCATCACCGCGCTCGCGGCCAGCTCACCCAGCGTGGTGGTCAATGGCACCGGGTCCGAGGCCCTGGCCGCGTCGGACTTCTACGCTCTTCAGAACGCGCTCGGCCCACGGTTCCAGCCGAACGCGGCGTGGGCGGCGAACCTATCGATCCTCAACGCCGCGCGTCAGTTCGAGACCAGCGCGGGTGCGTTGAAGTTCCCGAGCCTCCAGGAGACCTCGCCGACGTTGCTCGGCCTGGCCGGTGTATGAGGTGTCAGCGATGGACGGAGCGATCAATCCCTCCGCGACCGAGTCCAATCGTGTTGTGGTGTACGGGGACTGGTCTCAGTACGTCATCGCCGACCGCATCGGCACCACGGTCGAGATCGTGCCCCACCTCGTAGGGGGGAACGGTCGCCCGACCGGCCAGCGTGGCCTATGGGTGTGGGGGCGTGTCGGCGCGGACAGTGTGAACGACAGTGCCTTCCGGGTCCTCAACGTGGCCACAACCGCCTGACCGAGTCTGCGGCACC
>NZ_BAOQ01000082.1 GCF_000344155.1 Gordonia paraffinivorans NBRC 108238
TGACCCCCGTCGACAATCGAGTCAGACCTCCACCCGGGGATGCCAACCCCATCCTCACTGTCGACAATATGGGGTGCGGTCATCGCGATGACTCCTCGAGGATTCTGTGGAAGGTTGACTCGAAGGATCACGCGGTGGCCGCTCTGCATCCGTTAACGACACGACGTCGATAACGAACTCGGCCACCGAGTTACACCACTCTATGGGGCACTACTCCAGCGCGACGCTGGATACGCGTCTTCCTTCCTTCTTCGGGTGAAGGGGTTGGTCGGCGATCTTCGCCATAAGCCCATCATCGCGCCCGCAGGCAAGGAGACCTTGGAGGATTGGCTGCGGCGGCTCCTCGGCGACGAAACTTGCGCGAACGGAGAGATCACGGTTGTCGACTTGTCGTTGTTGGCGACCGAAGTGATGCACACAGCCGTGGCCGTGATCGGCCGGCTCACGATGGAAGCGCTCCAGCACCTACGTGAGAGCACAGGCACTATCTTGCCGACGGTCCTCGTCCTGGAGGAAGCACACAATTTTGTCTCCGCAGCATCGAGCGGGGCGGAGATTCCGACCACTGCGGATCTCTGCCGGGAGACTTTCAACCGGATTGCTCGTGAAGGACGCAAGTTCGGTCTCGGCCTCGTCCTGTCCTCACAGCGCCCGTCTGCGTTGTCTCAGACCGTGCTTTCTCAATGCAACAGCTTCTTACTCCACCGTCTCGTCAACGACCGCGATCAGGAGCTGGTCGCACGTCTCGTGCCCGATTCGCTGGGAGACCTGCTGCACGAGCTCCCCTCACTTGCCCCTCGTCAGGCGATTCTGATGGGCTGGGCTGCCGAAATTCCGACCCTGGTCGAGATCCGGAACTTGGAGAGCGCGCAACGACCGCAATCCGACGATCCCCGATTCTGGGATACCTGGACCGGAACAGAACCTGTGAGCTTCACCTGGGAAAAGGTGGTCGAGCACTGGACGACCTGAGCGAACATGCCCGAGCACGTGTCCCTGCGGCCCAAGCGCTGCTCGATCGCATCACCCCGACCACAGATCCGGCCGACTTCGCCGGCGCCAACGCCAGCCCGGCTCCCAGGCCCACGGTCGCCAGGCACACCGCGACGAAGCCGTAGCCGGAGTCGACGGTGATGCGGGATGCGAGCACGAATCCGGCCGCGGCGATCACCATGCCGGTGGCGATCGGGATTTTGGCGCCGAGTCGGGTCACGATCTTGTCCACAGCGGCTGCGGCGACGATGATCGCCAGCACCAGAGGCACCAAGCGCAGGCCGGTGCCGAAGGCGTCGTGGTAGCGCAGTATCTGCAGGTATTGCGGCAGCACGAACAGCACGCCGACCAGGGTGAAGGTGCCCGCGGTTGCGGCCAGGGTGGGCCAGGTGAAGGCCGGATTGGTGAACAGTGCCAGATCGACCAATGGGTCGCGGGCACGGCTTTCCCACACCAGAAATCCCGCGATCAGCCACACACCGGCCGCCAGAGCCGCGAGCACGACGGGATCGGTCCACCCGTACGCGGGAGCCTGGATGATGCCGAATACCAGCGCCGCCGTACCGGGCACGGCGGTGAGGATCCCGAGCCAGTCCAACGCCGGTGCATGCGGGTCGACCGATTCGGGCAACAGCACCACACAGGCAACCAGGGCGGCGACACCGACCGGGACGTTGATCAGAAACACCGAGCCCCACCAGAAATGCTGCAGCAGCCAGCCACCGACGT
>NZ_BAOQ01000081.1 GCF_000344155.1 Gordonia paraffinivorans NBRC 108238
CGCAGACGCGCCCGGCGTGATCTCTGCCGCGGTGCTGGTCCGCGACCAACGACTCGTCGCCTATGTGTCCGGTCCTGTCGGCACGACGGGGGCCGACATCCGCGAGCATGCCGCCCGGCACCTCGCGCCCTACATGGTTCCCGACACCGTCGTCGTGCTCGACGAGATGCCGCTGGGGACCTCGGGGAAGATCGATCGCAAGGCGCTTCCCGCGCCCGACCTCGCCCCGCGCGCGATCGTCCCGCCGGCCTCGGACACGGAACGACAGATCGCCGACATCGTCGCGGAGGTCCTCGAGCGCCCGGCCGGCCAGATCTCGGTGACCGACGGATTCTTCGAGATCGGTGGTCATTCGCTCTCGGCCACGCGGGTCGCGGCGCGGGTCTCCCACGCCTGCGGCGTGCCGTTCGGCGTCCGGGAACTCTTCGACGCGCCCTCGGTGCGCGCCATGGCCCGGTGGGTCGACGAACGACGCGATGAGACGACCACCGGGCGGGAGCACGATGCGGCACATGTCCGCGACCTGGGGTCCATCCCGCGGCCCGCGCGTCCTCCGCTGTCGCCCGCGCAGGAGCGGATGTGGTTCATCAACCAGTTCGATCCGTCGTCGCCGGCCTACAACATCCCCTTCGCCCTGCGGCTGTCCGGGCGCGTCGACGTCGTCGCGCTCCGCACGGCCCTGGCCGACGTCATCATCCGCCACGAGGTGCTCCGCACCCGGTACCCGCAGGATCTCGAGGGGCGCCCCTGGCAGGACGTCCTCGACGCCGAGGAGCTCGGCGTCGGACAGTGGTGGTACGACGCCGACGTCGAGAACCTCCCGAACACCGCCTTCGACGTGACCCGGGACCTGCCGATCCGCGCCGGAGTCGTCACGCTCGGATCGACCGGAGACCACCTGCTCGTCGTCGTGTTGCACCACATCGCCGCCGACGGGGAGTCGTTGCGGCCCCTCGTCGCCGATCTGCTCACGGCCTACCGTGCGCGCGTCGCCGGAACCGAACCGACCTGGGAACCGCCGGTCGTGCAGTATGCGGACGTCGCCCTCTGGCAGCGTCACACCCTCGGCCGTCTCGACGACCCGGATTCCGAACTCGGCCACCAGGCCGCGTGGTGGAAGGATCAGCTGGCCGATCTGCCCGACGTCCTCGAACTCCCGACCGACCGTCCCCGGCCGGCGGTCGCCTCTCATCGGGGCCGGGTCGTGGACATCGAGGTACCCGACGACCTCGCGTCGGTGATCGAGGACTACGCACACCGACGCGGCGTCACGCTCTTCATGGTCCTGCATGCGGCCGTCGCGGTCGTCCTGTCGCGCCTGGCCTCGACCACCGACATCGCAGTCGCCACCCCGGTCGCGGGCCGCGGCCGCGCCGAACTCGACGACCTCGTCGGCATGTTCGTCAACACCGTGGTCCTGCGCACCCGGGTCGATCCGAACACGACCTTCGGCGAGGTGATCGGCGAGGTCCGCACGACCGATCTCGATGCCTTCGCCGCCTCGGACGTGCCGTTCGAGTACCTGGTCGATGCCCTCGCACCCACGCGCAGCGAGGCCTTCGCCCCGCTCGCGCAGGTCATGCTCACCCTCGAACAGTCCCCGGTCGGGGAGATCTCCGTCCCGGGGCTCACGGCCACCCCCGTCGACACGGGCAGCCCCGCGGCGCGATTCGACCTGATGATCGGCATGACCACCGACCGCGACGACGACGGCCGCCTCGCCGGTCTCGCCGGTCGCATCGTCCACGCCACCGATCTCTTCGACGAGCGGACGGTTCGCGAACTGGGGGCGCGCATCGTCGACGTCCTGACCGCAGGCGTCGCCGACGACCGGGTGGTCGTCGGCGACATCGACCTCGCCGACGCCGCCGAA
>NZ_BAOQ01000080.1 GCF_000344155.1 Gordonia paraffinivorans NBRC 108238
CTAAGGGATGCCGCCCCGGACATAATTGTCCGATCCGAGGTCGTGACCTCGGTTCACGAGCCCGGCGCGCCAACTCCCGAGCGGCCAGTCACGCCATTGTCCGAAGTTGCACTACTCACTAATACTCGCGATGAGCCAAACATGGCGAGCGAGATCGCCCGCGAGCTGGGAAGTGCGGACCGCGTGGATTTGCTCTGCGCCTTCATTCGGTTTGCAGGCATCGCTGTCATTCGGCGTCAACTAGAGGCATTGCGCGACCGAGGCGTCCATCTACGAGTAATCACCACGACGTACCGGGGTGCAACGGAGCGGCGAGCGCTCGATCAACTTGTATATCGGTACGGAGCAGAAGTTCGCGTTCGCTATGAGACTGCGTCAACGCGACTTCACGCGAAAGCCTGGCTCTTCCGCAGGAACTCGGGATTTGACACCGGATATGTTGGTAGCTCGAATCTCTCCCGCTCCGCGCTCGTTGATGGACTCGAGTGGAACGTGCGGATCTCCAGCGTCGCGACACCTACGTTGGTGCGGAAGTTTGAGGCTACGTTCGACACCTACTGGAATGACCCAGGGTTCATCCCCTACGACCCAAGCATCGACAGTGCTCGCCTCGACAAGGCGCTTGCCGCCGCTAGCGGCACGCGGCCGGGCGACGCGCTCACGATATCGGGGCTTGACGTCCAGCCATATCCCCACCAGGAGCGAATCCTCGAAGCTCTCGATGTGGCGCGCGAAGTGCACGACCAGCATCGGAACCTAGTTGTGGCAGCGACCGGTACAGGTAAGACGGTAGTCGCCGCTCTCGATTACAAGAGACTGTGTGAAGCTGCTGGGAAGCCGCTCACCTTGCTGTTTGTCGCACACCGAAAAGAGATACTCGAACAGTCGATGCGAAAGTACAGGGAGGTACTCGGCGACGGGAGTTTTGGAGAACTCTACGTCGATGGAAGACGCCCAACCGACTGGAAGCACGTCTTTGCCAGCATTCAATCGTTGAACAGTAAGGCCAGGCAGGTATTCGACCTGTCAGCCTTCGACGTGGTTGTAGTTGACGAATTTCACCACGCAGCGGCCAAGAGTTACGTCAGCCTCCTCTCCCAGATCGGTCAGGCTGAGCTTCTCGGCCTCACCGCAACGCCCGAACGTTCCGATTCGCTCGATATCCTCAGCTGGTTTAGTGGTCGACCCACGTACGAACTGCGACTCTGGGATGCGCTCGAGCAAGATCTTCTCTGCCCATTCCACTACTTTGGTATCTCGGACAACACCGATCTGCGCGACATCGCCTGGTCACGCGGCGACTACCGCATTAGCGACCTCGAGAACGTCTACACCGGTAATGATGCTCGGACGCGCCTCATACTGAACGCAGTTCGGGACTACGTCGCAGATCCACTAAGCATGCGAGCCCTCGGCTTCTGCGTGTCGATTGCACACGCCGAGTACATGGCGCACTCGTTCTCAAGGCAAGGAGTTCCCGCGAGGGCTGTCTCTGCCGAAACCAACAGTGACGACCGCGCGCGAGCATTCGCTGATCTTCGTAGTGGCGCCGTCAAGTGTCTGTTCGCCGTAGACATCTTCAACGAGGGTGTCGACCTTCCCGACGTCGACACCCTGTTGATGCTGCGTCCAACCCAGAGCGCGACGGTCTTCCTCCAACAGCTTGGGCGCGGCTTGCGACGGAGCAGAGGGAAGGCTGTGCTCACGGTGTTGGACTTCATCGGACACCACCGCGCGGAGTTCAACTTCGCCCCCCGCTTTACGGCGCTGACCGGCGAGCGAGGCAAACGCCTCGTTGAGGAGGTTTCGGACGGATTCCCGTACTTACCCGGGGCGAGCAGGATAGTTCTTGACCGGCAGGCTCGGAACATCGTTCTCGAGTCGGTCAAGCGATCACTCCCCACGAACCGCAAGTCCGCACTCGTAGCTTCAGTCCGCGATGCGAATACGACGGTCCTTGGCGAGTACCTCGATGCCACGGGAGCGGAGCTCTCAGATGTCTACGGAGGAAGCGTCGCCCGCGCATGGACTTCCCTACTCCGGGATGCTCGTCTCCTTTCGTCGGAGCCTGGGCCGGCCGAATACTCGCTTGCACGCCGTGTGCGGGCACTGGCGCACGTAGACGATCTCGAGCGCATTGAGCTGTACTGGCGACTAATCGAACCGAACGCTCCAACCTACGCGCAGCTCTCGCCTCGCGAGCAGGTACTGGCGCGCATGCTCTTCTTCACCCTTTGGTCTGA
>NZ_BAOQ01000079.1 GCF_000344155.1 Gordonia paraffinivorans NBRC 108238
GAACCGAGCACCTCATGCTGCCACAGCGCGTAGTCGGCGTACTGCACCTCGAACTCGGGGAATGACGGCACCGAACCAGTAGCCCGTGCCATGTACGCGGTCACGAGGTCTCGGACGAACGGGCCTGTCGACTCTCCGTCCGAAGCGATGTGATGCATGACGATCGCCAGGATGTGCTCATCGGTCGCCGATGACATCACCCGCGCCCGGATCGGTAGCTCCCGCGTCACGTCAAAACCCGTGAGTACCGCGCGCTCGATATCCGTCCGGGACGACACAACTGCCCAATCGAACCTATCGGCAACCTGGTCGATGTCGTGCACCAACTGATATGGCACACCTTCCAACGCCGGGAATGACGTCCGCAGCACCTCGTGACGAGCTATGACATCGCACAGCGCCGTGTACAAAGCGTCCACATCCAACGGACCCGTGATGCGCAACAGCGCCGGGATGTTGTAGGTCGGAAGCTCACCCTCCAACTGGTTGATGAACCACATACGCTGCTGCGCAAACGACAACGGGATGCGCTCCGGACGCGGCTCCACCCGCTTCACAGGAGGCAACGCGGACGCAGCACCAGCTGAGGCCGCGACCAGGCCGCGCACACTCGGCGCTTCGAACACATCACGAACCGATAGCTGAACGCCCAACACCGCCGAAACCCGAGCTGCAAGGCGCGCCGCCGACAACGAATTGCCCCCCAGATCGAAGAACGACTCGACCACACTCACCCGATCGACGTCCAAGAGTTCGCCGAACACGGAAGCCACCGACTCCTCGGCCTCCGACTCCGGAGCCACATACTCAGCAGCCTCAAACACCGGCGCCGGCAACGCCTTACGATCAACCTTGCCGGCGGCATTTACAGGCATATCGTCCAGTACTATCCACACCGCAGGCCGCATGAACGGCAGAAGCCGTTCCGCAGCATGATCGCGCAGCACGGTCTGCGTGACTGAGTCGTCACCGGTCACATAGGCAACCAGATTTTGCGAACCCGCCGGTGTATCGACCACAGTGACAACCACTTCACGCACACCTGGTTTCGAGGCGATGACCGACTCGATCTCCCCGAGCTCGATCCGCTGACCACGCAGCTTCACCTGGAAATCGGAACGCCCTATGTACTCGATCTGACCGTCGCGTAGCCACCGCACGATGTCGCCGGTGCGATACATCCGGGCTCCGGCAGGACCGTTCGGATCCGCGACAAACCGCTCCGCCGTCAACGTCGGACGCCCGAGATAGCCGCGGGCCATCTGCTCGCCACCCAGATACAGTTCACCGGCCACACCCACCGACACCGGATGCAACCGCGCATCCAGAACCTGCGCGGTGATATGAGGAGCCGGCACGCCGATCGGGACCGTCGATAAACCCGAGTGCACCTCGGCAACCGTCGAGTAGACGACCGTCTCGGTCGGACCGTACATGTTGCGCAACGTGGCCTGTGGCCACACCCTCTGCACCTCGTCGGCAAGCGACGGCGGCAACGCCTCCCCACCGAGCTGGATCGTCCGCCAGGTGCTCATCGCCTGCAGATCGTCCTCCGACAGCTCGCTGAGCAGCAGCGCCATCATAGACGGCACCACCAGCGTGGAGGTGACTCCGTTACGCACGATCAGGTCCCGCAATGCCCACGGATCACGCTGTTCGCCCTGCCCGCTGACTACCAGCGTGCACCCGCACAGCACCGGACGGAACATGTCCAACACCACCGGATCGAACGTGAAGTCGAGAACCGCGAGGACGACATCCTCGGAGGTGAGACCTAGATCGTGCCGATCTGATCGCAGCATGGCCACCGCCGCCCGATGCGACACCGTCACACCCTTCGGCGTGCCCGTCGAACCCGAGGTGAAGATGGTGTACATCGCGTTATCCGGATGGAGCGGCGCGACCCGGTCAGCATCGGTGACGATCGAAGTGTCACCGAGAAGCGGCGCAGACGCGTCAGCCTCCACCACCCGCACAGTCCCTGGATCGATACGATCGGCAGCCTCACGAGCCTGCGCCGCAACCACAAACACTTCGGCACCCGTGGATTCGAGGATGTACCTGACCCGCTCAGCGGGCGCATCCACCCCAATCGGCACAAAATGACCACCCGCGGCAACCACCGCGTACGACGCGATCACCATCTCCAAAGACCGCGGCACCGATATAGCCACTGGCACCTCAGGTCCGACCCCGAGCCGGATCAGCTCCCGCGCAAGCACATTTGCACGCCCCATCAGTTCTCGGTAACCCATCGCGCGATCACCGGCAACCACCGAAGCCGAAGTCGCGGACAGCGGATCAACCTGCCCCAGCAGGTCACCCACAGTCGCTGCTCCGTCGCTGATGTCACCAATGGCGCGCGCCCCGGACCAAGAGGTGACCTGCTCGTGTTCGGCAGCACCCAGCAGTTCGATGTCACCGACCACCGCCTCGGGCTCGGACACGACCGCAGACAACACCCGCACCAGGCGATCAGCGAACCCGACAACCGTCGACTCATCAAACAGATCAGTCGCATATGTGATTGCGCCGAGCCACGAACTACCCGGCACCGTCGTGTAGATCCCGAAGACAAGATCGACCTTCGCAAGAACCGGAGCCTCGCCAAAGGGCGAAAGTGTGAGTCCACCAGGAAGATCCACAGACTCCGCCATCTTGGCCTCTTCGACGCTCAGCCACACCTGGGTCAGCGG
>NZ_BAOQ01000078.1 GCF_000344155.1 Gordonia paraffinivorans NBRC 108238
GCCGAGAATATGCAGAAGTCGAATATGCAGGGTTACCAATATAAGGTGCAGCCCGTCCTGGCGAGTTTCGATTACTCGTCCCGCCGCCGGGTGGCGTTCCGGCAAACAGGCCAGCACGCCATCGACCGGCCACCGCGGCACTCCGGAGGGCGAGCCGGTTTGAGTTCAGACGAGCTCTCACGCCTGAGTAAAGTCGGCAAAGGACTCAGCCGCGGGGCAGGCATGGCGGGAGCCGCTGTGACGATCGCTGATGAGGTGAGCAAAGCGGCACGAGGTGAGCAGGATTACGGCGACGCTGCGGTAACCGCCGGCGGCGCCATCGCCGGTGGCGCGGTGGCCGGCGCCGCCGCCGGTATGGTGGTCGGCTCCTTCGCTGGACCGATCGGAACAGCCGTGGGCGCTGGCATCGGCGCCGCGATCGGGAGTCAGGCCGGCGCCGACG
Organism: Gordonia paraffinivorans NBRC 108238; assembly: GCF_000344155.1. Taxonomy (GTDB): domain Bacteria; phylum Actinomycetota; class Actinomycetes; order Mycobacteriales; family Mycobacteriaceae; genus Gordonia; species Gordonia paraffinivorans. Next base: position 443 of record NZ_BAOQ01000078.1, read on the forward strand.
CTGCCCGAGCGATCAAAGGACTCTTCGATTGAGATCTCGAGACAACTCACCGAGAACGAGACGGACCAGACCACGCCACAGCGTGTCACGCGACCGACCCTCCTGGGTGGAATCCCACGGCGAGCACCCTGCCAATGGACGTTCACGCACTTATCTCGGCCAGCCCAGTCTTTCCTTCCTCTTCTTTCCGCTGTACAACGCGCCGTCCATCATCGCCTTCGCCCTGGGTTGCTATCTTGGGGTCAACCTGTGACGGCACACAGACCAGCGCGCTGCCGATCAAAGGAGCACGAAGTGATAGCAGGTGTGGAGTACGCCGTAAGTCGTTCGGGTCATCCCGCACTCCTGCGCCAAGTCACCGAGCAACTCGCGTTCGCAGCGCCGCGTCCGTGGATCGAGGCAGACAACGCGACGGCCATCTCGTTGATGGCAAGCCGCATCCTGATCCGCCCGCACAACAACCCGACGTTCCCGCCCAACGTGGCGATCCAATACTTCGACCTGGGCAGAACCCCACCCCTACACCTTGGCGAGGTCGGCACCGCACGCGACATCGCCACGCTCGACACCCCAACCATCTTGTCGCACAGCATCACTCTTGCCGGGGCACTCAGCCGCGATGAAGGCACCTATCTCCACCACGGCCAGCAGCTACACATTCGGCGGTCACAACTGTCCTACACCACCGATACCGGCAACACATACCTGTCCATACTGACCTCAACCTCACGAGCTGCCGACTGGCAAAACCTCAACACCGAGTTCACCACGATCGAACAACTATGGTTCGACTCGACGATCACAACCCCACTCGGAACAACCCCATGAAATGCCTGTTCACCGGATGGGTAGGACACCTCATCACCTACCCCCTCATCGCCTTCACAGTCGGAATCATCGTTGGACTCGTCCTCAGATAACCCCCAAGCTTGGGACTGTCTGAATATCGGTGGGTGGGGTCCGGCCATCTCCTCACGGATCAGGCCGGACCCCACCCACCGATATTCAGACAGTCCCCTTCTCGCTGAACGTGGCGAAGTCGCTGCTCTCTCCGGTGCATCTGTCGACCGTGTTCGGTGCGAGGGGACAGCAAACATCGACATCGTCATGGAACTGGTCGGCGGGCGAACAGTTGGGGTCGAGGCCAAGCTTGATCACCGAGTCACTGACGATCAGATCGAGGCCGAGAAGCGTGCAGTCGACGACTTGTTCCTGCTAGTGCTGGATCGGGTCGATGCTGTTGATCACGCCGACCAGGTGCGGGGCGTGATCACCTGGAAAGAGGCTATTGATTGCTTTCCGGGATCGCGGGTGACCATGGCTGATATTGACGCCCTTCCTCCGCAGAAGGTCGCCGTCGAGCGTGTGCTCAGAAGTCTGACGGGAATTACGGGGTTGGACGCGCCAGCGTGGTGCGACCGGTCATGGCATGCGACTACTGCCGGTTCAGCGCCGGTCGACCCACCCCCGCCGGTTGTATCGGGGTCGGTGAGTTGGTTCCGCCGTCGCGTCGGAAAGTATGGCAGCAGCGAAGGAGGTTTCGAGTGAATCGATCACTTATCGCCCGTGCCGCTATCGGTAGCCTGTTCAGTGCTGTCGGGCCGCTGCTGCTGGGCGTTGCGGCTGCGATCTGGCTGATGCTCCCCACGGGGACCATGGTCAACGAACGCGGCTGGAGGGTGTTGAGCCCGCTAGTGTGGATCAACGAGGTCTCTCGTGCTACCCCAGACGACAAGCAGTGGATGGGTGTGTTGTTTGGCATCGCCATTTGGCTGCTGCTATCCGCGTTCCTGGTGGTGGCCCCAGCCGTGGCTCTGATTGTTGCGATCCGGCAGGGCGCCCGCCGGGTGCGCCGAGGGATCACGTTGCGCCGGTTCGACCCCGATGCTGCGCCCGACCTGGTTCTCGTGGCACAGCAGCCCAACAACTGGATGGCTTCGCGCATTAGCGGGAACTCGCAGCGGGTCGCCATACTGGGCGTGTTGGAGCGAATCGTCCCTGACAGCGGTCTGGCCGCCGCGCTCGCTGGTGAGACCACCGTCGCGCTCCTCGGCGACCGCACCAGTATGCCGGCGGTCATTTCTACCCGGTTGGACGGGTACCTTCTGAACCGCAGCTCTCGGTCGAGCGCGGTCATCGTGGTGGACCGGACGAACAACGAGTGCTGGCTGATGGGTCGCATGGTGCCGCAGTCCGCGCTCGTACCCGACCCGTCCGGGCTGCTGCCACGGACCCACCGTTCGCGCGAGGTGGGCACTGCTTCGCTCACCGTGGGCGGCGGTGCCGCCCTGGTCTGGGCAGACGACAACGGAGGCTGGGCGGAATCCGACGGCGGCTGGGGCGACGGCGGCTCCGACGGCGGAGGAGGAGGCGACGGCGGAAGCGGCGGAGGAGGTGACGGCGGGGGTGGTGACGGCGGGGGTGGTGGAGGCGGGGGTGGTGGTGAGTAGGTTCACGCCAAGCTCACCAAACTTGTCGGGTGTCCGCCAAGATGAGACTGGCGCCACGTGTTGGAAGTCGCTGACCAACAACGATCGGTTGTCGCGGTTCAGGTTTGGTGCCACTAGCCTGAACCGTCCTGGGTCTGGTGGAGACCGTGATCTCACCAGGAGAATGCCGGTATGGCTGCACCAAGGAAGTTCGATCCAGAGACCCGCGAGCGGGCTGTGAGGGCGTGAGGAACGAACTGGTGACAGGTTCGGTTT
>NZ_BAOQ01000077.1 GCF_000344155.1 Gordonia paraffinivorans NBRC 108238
CCCGCGCGGACGCCGTCCACTCAGACGACACGGCGCCATCAGGACGAGAAAAGTCCTGGTGGCGCCGTTTGCGTCCCTGGGGCCGACGATACCCCCGTTTACGCGAAATTCACGCCGACACACCTGATCTCGGCGCGCCGCGCGTGCACATCGCGCGTACGTTGGCGGGTGACGGACCGCGGGGAAGCGATCCGTCCGGGAGGTTCGATTCGTGATTTGCACCAGCATCGCGAGGGGGCCGGCCCCGGTCCTCGTCCGGTTCGGCTGACGCCGGGCACAGACATTCGGACCGGCCGGTCGACTACAGAACTGGTTTGTGCGGGCGCCGCACGAACGTAGGAGCCCCACGTGACCACACGCACCTACGTCCTCGACACCTCCGTGCTGCTGTCCGATCCCTGGGCGGTCATGCGGTTCGCCGAACACCAGGTGGTCCTGCCACTCGTGGTGATCAGCGAACTCGAGGGCAAACGTCACCACCATGAGCTCGGCTGGTTCGCGCGTGAGGCGTTGCGCCTGCTCGACGACCTGCGTCTGGCCCATGGTCGGCTCGACCTCCCGATCGGGATCGGCTCCGAGGGCGGCACGCTGCAGGTGGAGCTCAACCACACCGATCCGGCGGTGCTGCCCGCGGGTTTCCGCACCGACAGCAACGACTCGCGCATCCTGGCGTGCGCCCTCAACCTCCGCGCCGAGGGCAAGGACGTCACGCTGGTGTCCAAGGACACTCCGCTGCGGGTGAAGGCGGGTGCCGTGGGCCTCGACGCGGACGAGTACCACGCCCAGGACGTCGTGGTGTCCGGCTGGTCGGGCATGGCAGAGCTCGACGTCGAGACGTCCACGATCGACGACCTCTTCGCCGAGGGCGTCGTGGACATCGACGAGGCGCGGGAGCTGCCGTGTCACACCGGTGTCCGCCTGCTCAGCTCCTCGTCGAGCGCTCTCGGACGGGTGAACGAGGACAAGCGTGTCCAGCTCGTTCGTGGTGATCGGGAGGCCTTCGGGCTGCACGGCCGGTCGGCGGAACAGCGGGTGGCGTTGGACCTGCTGCTCGACGACAGCGTCGGGATCGTGTCGCTCGGCGGCAAGGCGGGCACGGGCAAGTCGGCGCTCGCGCTGTGCGCAGGCCTGGAGGCGGTTCTCGAGCGCCGGACCCAGCGCAAGGTCGTGGTCTTCCGGCCCCTGTACGCGGTCGGCGGCCAGCAACTCGGCTACCTGCCCGGCGGAGAGTCGGAGAAGATGGGGCCGTGGGCACAGGCCGTGTTCGACACCCTGGAGGGGCTCGCCTCGCCGGAGGTCATCGACGAGGTCCTGAGCAGGGGGATGCTCGAGGTGTTGCCGCTGACCCACATCCGGGGCCGGTCGCTGCACGACTCGTTCGTCATCGTCGACGAGGCGCAGTCGCTGGAACGCAATGTGCTGCTGACGGTGCTGTCGCGGCTGGGCTCGGGTTCGCGCGTGGTCCTCACCCACGACGTGGCACAGCGCGACAACCTGCGCGTCGGCCGGCACGACGGGGTCGCGGCCGTGATCGAGAAGCTCAAGGGGCATCCGCTGTTCGCCCACATCACGCTCACGCGCAGCGAGAGGTCGCCGATCGCGGCGTTGGTGACGGACATGTTGGAGGAGTTCGGCCCCTCCGCGCCGGGAGCGTAGCGAGCGGGCGGGTTGTGGCTGCGCCGGGAGCGTAGCGAGCGGGCGGGTTGTGGCTGCGCCGGGAGCGTAGCGAGCGGGCGGGTTGTGGCTGCGCCGGGAGCGTAGCGAGCGGGCGGGCACACCCCTTCGACCGTAGAGGCCGCGCCGGGTCCTGGGACAGGGCTCGGCGCGGCCTTCTCGTGTTCGGCGGTCTCTTGATCCGATCCTGACGGCACCGTGATCGTCACGTGACTCACGGCCTCTTGCGCACTGTCACACTGGTGTGGTGCTGAAGTTACTGATGAGGCGAATGAGGTTATTGGGACTAGTGGTGATCGCGGTGCTGGCTGCTTGTGCCGGTGGAGCGGGCCATGCATTCGCCGAACCGGAAACGACCACTCCGTCGACGCCGACCACTCCGGCGACCCCGTCTCTGCCGGGCACGGGCCCGGGAGGCCTGGGCATCGGCCTGTTCGACGAGATCCTCGACAAGCTCGCCGGGGACACTGGATCGGCGGACGGTGAGGGCCCCGGCGCCCCCGGCGCCGGCGCCGGGGGTGACACCTCGCAGATGATCATCGTCACCGCGCCGAAGGCGACCGACAACAAGGGCACGCTGACCGCGTTCGAGCGCGGCGCGGACGGCAGTTGGAAGCCGGTGATCGGCCCGACCGAGGCCTACCTGGGTGAACTGGGCATGGGGGAGCCGCAGGACAACGTCTACCGCACGCCGCAGGGGACCTTCGCGCTCGATCAGGCGTTCGGCCGGCAGGAGAACCCGGGCACCAAGATGCCCTACATCAAGGTCGATCAGCAGGACTGGTGGGATTCGAATCCGAAGTCTCCGACGTACAACACCCATGTCCGCCAGGCGCAGAGCCCCGGCGGTGACAGCGAGAACCTGTACAACTCGGGTCCGGTGTACGACTACGCGGTCAACATCGCGCACAACCCGCAGCGGATTCCGGGCAAGGCCTCGGCCATGTTCCTGCACGTCTCGAACAATCAGCCGACCATGGGGTGTGTCGCCATCGAGCGCGAGGTCATGAAGGACGTGCTCGTCTGGCTCGACCCGGCCAAGAACCCGAAGATCACCATCGGGGTGAACCAGGAGGCGCCGGCCGACGAGGCCCCCGGGGCCACCCCTCAGACAACTCCGGGCACCACGCCGCCGACGTCTCCCGAGGCCCCCGGGGCCACCCCTCAGACAACCCCGGGCACCACGCCGCCGTCGTCCCCCGAGGCGCCCGGCGCGGACCTGCTGACCGCTCTGCTCTCGCAGCTGGTCGAAGTGGCGCCCTCGCTGTTCGGGCTCGGGACCGCACTCGGTGCCGGGGTCGCGGGCTGACCCGCGCCTGACGGCTCACGAAACGTCGAGCGACGCCTGAGGCCCGCGTGTCTCAGGCGTCGCTGATGCTGAACCGGGCCTGGCGGCAGCCGGGACAGAAGATCTCCTCGGCCCCGATATGCCAGCCGGATGCACGGGCCAGATCGTCGATTCCCTCTTGGGGGACATTTCGATGCACCGTGAAGACGCGCCCGCAGCTGTCGCAGTACCGGTCTGCCGAGCCCTCGGTCTCGGGTGACAGGGGTGAGACGGCTGTCATGGATTCTTCCTCTCGGACGATCGATGGTTTCCAGTGTGCCGAAATATGACCTGGATCTCATAGGCCTGAATGGCAGTCCAACTGGCATTTCGTTCGATCGGAGGACACCGTTACAGTCAATTCCGGCAACGGTCTCTGATACGGATCGCCGGAGTGGTGAATTGTCTTTCCGGGTGTCCGTGGAGATTCATGCACGGGTCGATCGGGCTGATTCACCGGTGTGGTCCAGCGGGTGGCCGTGGGTGCCGTGGACTGCCGGTATCGGCGATTCCGTGCATCGGGTGGTCGAGCAGCGCGGTGTCGGTCCGGTTGTCGACGACGTGATTCGTCTCGTTCGACGAGAACTGATTGGCAGGGGAAAATCGCGAATTTCCCACCTTTTGTGGC
>NZ_BAOQ01000076.1 GCF_000344155.1 Gordonia paraffinivorans NBRC 108238
GCTATCTGGTCGGAGCTGCGATCGGCCTCGGTTACGAACGGACCACCACGCTCGCGTTCACCGCGGCGGGAAACAACTTCGAGCTGGCCATCGCGGTGGCGATCGGCACCTTCGGGGTGGCCTCGGGGCAGGCGCTTGCCGGGGGTCGTCGGGCCGCTCATCGAGGTCCCGGTACTGGTTGCCCTGGTGTACGTCTCGCTCGCCCTGCGCGCCCGCTTCGTCCGCCGAAATCCTGCGCGATCGACCGCATCGAAAGACGACTGAGTCGCCGACGAGCCGGCGTGCGGTTCGTCGCTGCTCAGCAGCAGGACGGCGCGGCCTTACCGTCCTGCGCATCCTCGGGCATGGCCGCGGCGGTGCCGCAACACGCGTCGCCCGCTGCGGCGGCCGGTTCGCCCAGATGCTGCGGACTCGTGCCAAAGGTGTCCGAGTCGGCGAGGACGGTGTAGACCTCCCACTTCTCTCCGGCGGGGCCGGTGACCCAGACCTTGTCCTGGGTGGCGAAGCAGCAGGTGGTGCCGATCTCCTCATCCGTGAACAACCCTTCACCGGCGAGACGGGCGATCTCGTCGTGGACCTTCTCGCTCGACTCGACCTCCACCCCGAGGTGGTTGATGGTGCCGCCCTTACCCAGGTTCTCCAGGAGAACCAGCTTCAGCGGGGGTTCGTCGATCGCGAAGTTCGCGTAGCCGGGCTTGCGCTTGGCCGGACCGGTGCCGAACAGCTTGGAGTAGAACACGATCGAGGAGTCGAGGTCGTCGACGTTGAGTGCGAGCTGCATCCGGGATATGGCAGCAACCTTTCACTTGTTAGACATATATCTAATTGACCGAACTATCGCAGGATGCCACCTTTTCGACCTATGTCAAGCACGTCGGTACGGTGGTGGTATGCCGAAGGCACTCCCGGTGGTCGACATCAGCGCCCCGATCTGCTGCGCGCCGGTCTCGGCGGCGCCACTCGACGACGACACGGCGCTCGAGATCGCGCTGCGGCTCAAGGCCTTGGCCGACCCGGTACGCATCAAGCTGCTGTCGATCCTGCTCACCGACGAGGCGGGAGAGGGAGTCTGCACCTGCGACCTGGCTGCTGCGGTCGGTCTCACCGAGGCGACGACGAGTCATCACCTGGGGCAACTACGCAAGGCGGGAATGGTGACGCCCGACCGTCGCGGGATGAACGTGTACTACCGCGCACGACCGGACTCGCTGGAAGCGCTCCGCACCGCACTCGCGACGACGGTGTGACGCCGTCTCCGAGACACAGCCCCGGCAGCATGGAAAAGGCCCGTCACCGGGGTCTCTCCGATGACGGGCCTTCTGCGGAAGCGGAGGGATTTGAACCCCATTCGCAGCCCCCGATGAGCCGTTGAAGTATCCATTTACCTGCGCTTTCCTGTCTCATTGGGTCACTGGTAATCACGGTAGTTCGGCTCAAAATGTGCCCAAAGTGTGCCCATAGATACCTTCACGTGGAGGTGTCGGGACCGCCGGGCAGAATGGGGCATTGTGCTGATGGCGTATGTCGACGAGTCGGGGGACACCGGTCCGATCGCGAAGGGCGGTACGAGGTGTTACTCCCTTGGTTGTGTGTTGATCTCCGACGAGCACTGGCCAAGCGCATTTGACCAGATGATTGGGTTCCGCCGCAGGCTGTCACAGACGTTCCGGATCAATCAGCGTTGGGAGCTCAAAGCGCACTACCTGACGCGAGGGGCTGGCACGATCAAGCATCTCGCACTCGCTCCTAGACAGCGCCATCTGATTTACCGAGGACATCTGAGCATCCTCGAGCAACTCAACGCTCGCGCGTTTGCCGTCGTCATCGACAAGGACGCTACGGGGGTCTCCGGACCAGACTGCTTTCACATGGCATGGGAAACCCTACTGAGCCGGCTTGAGCGAACGAGCACGTTTGAGAAGGCCCCACTCCTTGTCATACACGACGAGGGCGAGGATCACGGCGTCCGCCGAGAGTTCAGAAAAGCTCGGCGACACCTGACTGCGGGGAGCGCGTACGGCACGGGCCAGATCCGTCAGAAAGGCTCTCTCTTCCTCGACGATCCCGTATCCCGGTCGTCGCAGAATTCACACTTCATCCAGATCGCGGACCTAGTCGCCTACGCTGGCTGGCGCTCGTATCAGCCGCCCGGCCGCAAGGTTGCCGAGGTATGTCCGAGCGACATGTGGTCCAACTTGGGTCCTGCGATGCACACACCGGTCAACAGGCTGAGCGGCGGCGTTCCGGGCGTGGTCGTGCGGAAAAGATGAAGGCCCCCCAGCCTTGGCTGAGGGGCAGCTAGCACCTAGCCAATCCATAGGGAAAGGTTCAGCGCTGGTGCCTAGCGTACCTGCTCGCAACACAGCGTCTACCACCCACGCCGATTTAGACCCGGACGTGCTCGCCTCACGATGAGTGGCTGGGGCACCAGGGAAGTCACAACCTCCGCAGTTTCTTCACATTGTCATTGGGCTCCGTTTGGCACCGAAGAACCCTACGCCACCACGGCCACTTCACCACGTACCCGAGATCTCGGAGAGTGTCTACCGCCTTGCTGGGTGCATCTCGGACGACAACCGCGACCTGGGTGCGCCTCCATTGCTCGCGCTCGCTCGCAAGGAAATCAAGGGCTTTCTTCACCGAGTGTCCGTTGGGCTTGACTCCGAACTCGACAATGAGCATCGCGAGAACGTCTTCCAAGGGGGGCCTGAAACGTGGTCCGCCTACCGGGAAGTGCAAATCGCTCAGTAGTACAGGTCGCTTCCCGTTCTTCCGCTTCTTTGCCCGAGGGGTGCTGTCACCGGCATCCGCCATCCTCGCTTCCAGCTCCGCGTGCGTTCCATGGAATTGAATATGTGCACACGGCAGTTTGTCACGAAGGTTTCGAACGTACTCGTAGCGAAAGAGTGGACTCCTGCCGTCTGGTTCCACGAAGACGTGCACTTCAGCCTTTTCGATTGCGAGGTACGTCCGATGCCCGTCGAGAACGCACTCGTAACGAACTTCCAGCCTCAACAGCGGACGATTCGTGCCGTCTCGTAGAACCAACCCCGAAGCAGGCTCCTGCCGAACCGTGAAAGCGTCAGACCCTGCCACTTCAATTGCTACAAAGGCCGGACAGTCGTCACCGACGAGAGCCCTTGCTACTCGGGTTTGCTGAGACGCGAATCGGTTGGCTTGTTCCTGAAGATCAAGCTCCACTAACGGCTCGCTTGATCAGAAACTCAAGGCTCCTGATGTCTGACAAGATGCCTCGCTCGGATGCATCGAGGTCCCATCTCGCAGCCCGCTCTTCCAACTCGGCCCGCGTCATCCCGCTGCGCTCGATGAGCGTCTCCAACTCCTCGCGAGCCTCAGCGACACTGAGATGCCGGAACTCGCTCGTCGGCAACGTAGATGTCATTCCAGGTCTCTCCGTTCAGGGTGTGGTGGGTCCCTTGTGGCCAAGTGTGACACGGCTTCGTCTAGTCGTGTACGCAATCGGGATACGAGTCACATCATTGCAATCAACCCTGACAATCCTAAAACGCCAGTTCAGAGCTGGTCGGACTGCGAGCCAGACCCAGCGGCACCGGGCGCAGGTGATGCAACGGCAGCCTCCGCCGGGACAGAATCCGACTCGACCGACCACC
>NZ_BAOQ01000075.1 GCF_000344155.1 Gordonia paraffinivorans NBRC 108238
ACACCTACCAGACCCACATGCAGAGTTTGCTGAGCGAGATTGTGCACACTCACGGTCTACTCATCGCAGGATGGTCAGCCGCATGGGACAAGGCTCTGCGCGAAACAGTGATGCGGGAATACCGGCCCTTCTACACCCCCGCGTGGATCACCCCGAACAGTCTTGAGCCTAAAGCGCAGGAAGTGGTTGAGGCCATTGGTGCAAGCGTCCTCCCTGCAACTGCCGATCAGACGTTCACGCGCCTGGCCGACGCGGTGGACACCCTCCAGGCGCGCAGTGTGCGCCACCCTGTGACCGCACAGTTGTACGGACGGCTATGTCTTCACCCGAGACGTCGAGTTGGCAGCGGACGCGTGCACTTCCTGGTTTCGGGACATGCCGGGTGCACTTTCCCTCGAAAGCATCGGATGCGACTACGAGTATCCGGTTTCGCTGCCGCGACAGGATCTTGCCCCGTGAGTTGTCCGTGGCGATGGGCAAAATCGAAGTATCCGTCAGCGTGGCGGGATGGTAGGTATTCGGTCTGACGAGTCGATCCTTTATCGTTCCAAGGTCGTATTCAGGTAGGGAGGAGAGGTTTCTTTGGGCGCGGTGCATCTCACGTCGGATCCGGACGGAAATTTCACGTGCGAGGTGCGGTCGCTCGGTGGTCGATTGCTTCGGCTGACGGGAACTCTCGATGCGGTCGAGCCGTTGGCAACTGGTGACGAGAGGATGATCGCGAACAAGGCTCTCGTTCACAATGCCTGGGCTTACGTGAAGCATGAGGCCGAATTCCAGGTGGCGACCGAGGAGGACCAACGAAAAAGCCACCGGAAGCAAGCCGACGAACATGCTGAAGTTGCCGAAGGCATTGCCAACCTCGTCGACGATTTGACCGACCAGTTCACCAAAGCCTGGTGTTCCGGTTGTTTCGATCGGACCGAGCATCAACGTGTGGAAGGCAAACGATCGGGTGTACGGGCACATCTCTGCGCGTCCTGCGGCACGGCCACTTTGAGATGTGCTGCGCCGAAATGCGACCACATGGCCACTCGTGGGCTCGGGTCGTTCCGCATTCCTCGCTACTGCGCCGAGCACCGTCACGACATCCCGAGTTTCGAACGTGCGTCCGCCACGGTTCCGGGTCCGGATTCCTACGCGGATCTCCTCAGGTACGACAAGCCGAACCTGAGCAGGGCCACGAAGCTGGCCGCTGCGGGAGTGCTCGCCGCAGGAATTGCAGTGCCTGGAGGCATTGCAGCAGCTCCCGCCCTCGGGGGAGCGATAGGCGCGATGATGGGTTACAGCGGCGCCGTGGCGACGAATGCGGGTCTGGCGCTCCTCGGAGGAGGCGCGGTTGCAACCGGTGGTCTCGGAATGGCCGGCGGAACATACGTGATCGCCGCGGCTGGAGCAGCGTTGGGCGGAGCACTCGGCGCCAGCATCACGAATGCGTACGTCAAGGACGACAAGTCGTTCGAGATCGAGAAGTTCCGTGAGGGTGTCGGGACGCCGGTTATCCTGACCCGCGGATTCCTCAACGAATCTAGTGCCGATTGGCGCGCGGCGATGGCATTCGTCGATCGCTGCTACCCGGATGCACCCGTCTACAAACTCTACTGGGGCAGCAAGGAGCTGACGGCTCTCGCAGCTCCCGCTGTTACGGGAACAGGGGCAAAATACGCCGTGAAGAATGCTGTGCGGATTGCGGCGAGGGCCAGTAAGGCTGCTGCTGGGAAGCTCAACCCGGTGGCGCCGGTGATGATCGCTGCCGACCTCGCAAAGAACCCTTGGCATACCGCCAAGGTGCGTGCCGACCGCACGGGCGTCGCGCTGGCCGGGATTCTCGCCCGAACCGAAATTCCCAGCTATCACCTCGTCGGTCACAGCCTGGGCGCACGTGTCATGATCACAGCAGCGGAGACGTTGGCCACGCAGCAAGGTTCTCCCCGCATCGACACGATCCACGTCCTCGGTGCGGCAATCGGACGCAAGGGTGACTGGCGGAAATTGAACGACGCGGTCTCCAACAAGGTCCACAACTACTACTCGTCGAACGACCAGGTTCTGGGGTACGCATACAAATTCGCGCAAGGCGGAAGCGTTGCCGCTGGACATGCAGGCTTCCGAACGTCGTATCCGAATATTGTCGATCACGATGTATCGGACATCGTGAACGGTCATTCCGAGTACTTCAGCAAGGTCCATCCGGCATGATCATTTCTCCGGATCGGCGTGGTGGGGCATCCGTCAAGGGGTGAGGAGGCCTGAAGCGCCAGCGAGCCGGCCCCGATACGAGAACTTGTTACTTAAGGCAATTATGATGAGGTAACGATCACATTGGGGTGGGTAACAACTTTCGTCTGTCATTCGATTCAATGGTCAATAGCGCCGACACCTGCCGGGTCGGTCCGAAGCTAGTGTCCTGAGTCATTAATTGTCATTCGGTTGATAGACTGGGGAATGGCAACCCGGGGTCCGCGAGCAGTGGATATTGTTCTGACCGATGACGAGCGCCGTGAGCTCGAAGGGTGGGCGCGTCGGCGAACGACGGCCTCGGGTTTGGCGATGCGATCACGAATCGTTCTCGCTGCCGCTGATGGCGAGTCGAATACCGAAGTGGCACAACGACTCGGCCTCAACCGAGGTACCGTGCGGCGATGGCGAGGCCGGTTCGTCGAGCACCGCTGCGAGGGGTTGCTCGACGAACCCCGGCCCGGGCGACCTCGAACCGTCGGCGACGAGCAGATCAAAGACCTGATCACCGCAACTCTCGAGACCACTCCGAAGAATGCGACACACTGGTCGACTCGGTCGATGGCTGAGCATCTCGGCATGTCGCAGTCAACTGTTTCGCGTGTATGGAGAGCGTTCGGATTGGCTCCACACAAACAGGATTCGTGGAAGCTGTCGAAAGATCCCATGTTCACCGAGAAGGTCCGCGACGTCGTCGGGCTCTGCATGAACCCACCCGAACGTGCCCTGGTGCTCTGCGTTGACGAGAAGACCCAGATCCAAGCGCTCGATCGCACCCAGCCGATCTTTCCCGTCGCGGTCACCGCTCGAGACCTGGACATCAAGCCCCAACGACTGCAGGGAGGGCCGAAAAAGCTCCAGATCGATGAGTTTGAAACTGGGGTACGGGCGCTCGCAGCAGGCTGTCAGATCACTGACACCAACGGCGGGTTCGTCGGATAAGCAGACCGGCGCTTCGCCGATAAGATACATTATGTCAAGTTACACGCTGCATATTGCATCAGAGGTGTTAGCCCGGCCACTCCTCCCAATGGCGCGGCACACCTACGACAACCTGGTTGATTGCAAAACGTCGACGTTCTCGACCGCCCGACCCTCACACATGGTCCACCGCGCTGAGTGCTGCTCAGACAACGGAGGCGGAATTATTCGTCGCTCATGCGTCAATGAGTGGTGCCGATTCAACGGCACCGGCGATCTGGCTCCGTTCATGGCTTCAACCCGCGGTGTGCGGGTTGAAGCCATGAACCCGACCTAGTGTCCTGAGTCATTAATTCGTGTGCAGTAGTGGGCGATGGAGTCGAGGATCTGGTCAGCGGTCTTGACCCACACGTAGGGGCGGGGGTTGTCGTTCCAGGTCTCGATCCACGCTCTGATGTCGGCATTGAGTGCTCGTACGGTGCGGTGGGTGGAGCGTTGGAGTTTCTTGGTGGTCAATTCGGCGAACCAGCGGTTGCGTCC
>NZ_BAOQ01000074.1 GCF_000344155.1 Gordonia paraffinivorans NBRC 108238
CGGGTCGACGCGGCGGCGCGGGCGGCGGGGGCAGGACCGTCGCCTTGCGGACCGCCGGGCGGCCGGACACCGGCGTCACCAGCGAGGCGGCGCGCACCGCACGCTCGCGGGCGGTGGGCACGTCGTCGGCGGTCGCCGTGACCACGCCCATCCGTCGACGATGGAAGCTCTCGGGCTTGCCGAACAGGCGGATGTCGGTCTCGGGCACCGCGAGTGCCGCGGCCACGTTCTCGAAGCCGATCGCCTTCTCGTCGAGCTGTCCGTAGATGACCGCGGATGCGCCGGGCGAGGCCAGCGTGACGTCGACGGGCAAACCGAGAATGGCACGGGCGTGCATCTCGAACTCGGACAAGCGCTGCGTCGCCATCGTGACCAGCCCGGTGTCGTGCGGCCGCGGACTGACTTCGGAGAAGTAGACGTCGTCACCCTTGACGAACAACTCCACACCGAAGATGCCTCGCCCGGCGAGGTTTCCGTCGCCGAGGGCGGTGGCGATGCGGGCCGCGATCGAGGTCGCGGCGGCATGCGCGTCGGGACTCATCTCGTGCGGCTGCCAGCTCTCCACATAGTCGCCGTTGACCTGACGATGACCGATGGGCGCACAGAAGTGCGACGTCAACCGGCCGGTTCGGGGGTCGACCGCTCGGACGGTGAGAAGCGTTATCTCGTAGTCGAATTCGATGAAGCCCTCGACGATGACGCGCGTACCCTGCACGCGGCCGCCGGTGTTCGCGGTCTCCCAGGCGGCGGCGACGTCCTCGGGGCCGCGCACCACCGACTGACCCTTGCCCGACGACGACATGACCGGCTTGACCACGCACGGGAACCCGATCTGACGGGCCGCGACGGTCAGCTCCTCGAGAGAGTCGGCGAACAGGTAGGGCGAGGTGGGCAGGCCCAGCTCCTCGTCGGCGAGGCGCCGGATGCCCTCGCGGTTCATCGTCGCGACCACCGCGCTCGCGGTCGGGATGACCTCCGCGATACCGCGTTCGGCGACCTCGACCAGGGCCTCGGTGGCGATGGCCTCGATCTCGGGGACCACGTAGGCGGGCTGGTGCTTGTCGATGACGGCCAGCAACGCCTCGCGGTCGGTCATGTCGATGACCTCGGCATGGTGGGCGACCTGCTGGCCGGGAGCGTCCGCGTAGCGGTCGACGGCGATGACCTCGACGCCGAGCCGTTGGAAGGCGATGACGACCTCTTTGCCGAGTTCGCCCGCACCGAGGACCATCACCTTCGTCGCGGTCGGGCTCAGCGGCGTACCGATGATGTCCGGCGGGCCGATCGTCGGCGCCGGCTGATCTGCGCTGGTCACGCTCTCGCTGTTCGACGTCATTCCCAAATCCTACTTGTCGTCAGTGCACGTTCTTGCATGCCTCGCACGCGGCCGCCGGCGGTGTCGGCGCATCAACCGACCACGTGGTGGACGTAGCACCAGCGCCAGCTCTCGCCGGGTTCGGCCGAGCGCATCACCGGGTGCCCGGACTCGTGGAAATGGGCGGTCGCGTGCCGTCGGGGGCTGGAGTCGCAGCAGCCGATGTACCCGCAGTCCAGGCACATCCGCAGGTGCGCCCAGTTGCGTTCGCCCAGCGCCGTGCAGCCCTCGCAGCAGAGCCGGTCGCCGTGTGGACCCGGCAGCGGCCGGGCGTCGAGCGGGAACGAGGCGAGCTCGGGGCATCGTGCGCCCGCATCGGTCGTCGGTTGCCCGGTCGTCGGGGTTCGCGACGACCTGCGCCCGAGCCCGGTCACCCTGCGGAAGAGCTGCACGTCGACCATTATCAACCGGTTCTCCGGCGATTACAGTCGCACGGATGAGTGCATCGCTCCTGATCGTCGCAGTGGTCGCGATCGCGGTGTCCGCGCTGTGCCGCCGGTACGGCCTGTCCTCGCCCCTCGTGCTGGTCACCGTCGGCCTGGCGATGGGGTGGATTCCCGGGCTGCCCACGCCCGAGCTGGAACCCGAGCTCGTGCTCTACCTGATCCTGCCGCCGCTGTTGTACTCGGCCGCTCAGGAGAGCTCCTACCAGGCGATCCGCGACCGCTGGCGCGGCATCGCGACGCTCGCGGTCGCGTTGCCGCTGGTGACGACGGCCGTGGTCGGCTATGTCGCGTATCTGACCGTCCCCGGTCTCACGCTGCCGGCCGCGCTCGTCCTCGGCGCGGTCGTCGCGCCTCCGGATGCGGTGTCGGCGCAGGCCATCGGCCGCCGTCTCGGACTGCCGCGCCCGGTGATGACCCTGCTCGGCGGCGAGAGCCTGCTCAACGACGCGACGTCGCTGACCGCCTACCGGATCGCGCTGGGCGCGGCGGTCGGCGTCACCTCGTCGCTCGGGGAGGGACTCCTGACCTTCGCGGTCGCCGCGCTCGGCGGTCTGGTGATCGGCCTGGTGGTCGGAGCAATCGTGTCCCGGGTCCGCGTCTGGCTGACCGATCCGCCGATGGAGACCGCCATCGGGATGCTCGTCCCCTTCGTGACCTACTTCGTCGCCGAGATGCTCGACGCCTCCGGCGTCATCGCCGTGGTGACGGCCGGGTTGTTCCTGGGACATCGTTCGGTGCGCCTGGGCTACGCGACACGCCTTCAGGACGAGGCGGTGCGCAAGTCGATCGACGTCCTCCTCGAGGCCTTCGTGTTCCTGCTGATCGGCGTGCAGATGCCGTTCATCATCTCCGGCGTCGAGAGCGAGTCGTGGGGCCATGTCGCGATCGACGCGGCGGCCGTCCTCGCCGCGACCATCCTCGTGCGCATCGTGTGGATGTACCCGGTGGCGTACCTGCCCCGCATGTTCCTGCCCAGGGTCCGGCGCACGGAGCCGGCGCCCTCCGCGGCGGCGGTGTTCGTGGTCTCGTGGGCCGGGATGCGCGGCGTGGTCTCCCTGGCCGCCGCCTTCGCCATCCCGCTCACCACCGACTCCGGAGATCCGTTCCCGGCCCGCGCCGAGATCCTGTTCCTGACGTTCGTGGTCGTGATCGGCACCCTGCTCATCCAGGGCACGACGCTGCCCTGGGTGATCCGCACGCTGGGGGTCACCGGCGACGACGAGGTGCAGGACCGGCTCGCCTATGCCGCCGCCCAGGACCGGGCGTCTCGGGAGGCCGAGCGTCGACTCGACGAGATGGCCGAAGCGTGGGCCGACGACGATCCGATGCGTTCACGGGTCGCCCTGATGCGCAAGTGGATCGCCTCGCAGCGCAACGTGGCGTGGGAGGAGCTCGGCCGCGGACCCGACGCCATCGGCGAGAGCCCGACCGCGCGGGCCGCCCGTATCCGGACCGAGCTCCTGCAGGTCCAGCGTGCGGTGTTCATCGAGGAGCGCGACGCCGGCCGCATCGACGACGAGGTGCTCCGCACGGCGTTGCGGCGCCTCGACTTCGCCGAGGGGCAGGGTGACCGTGAGGCGTGATCGGCCTCATCCGCCCGAACGATGGCGGGGAGTTCTGCCCATGGTGCAGGCGACGACCGGGTCCTAGCGTCGATGTCATGACCACCACGAAGATCCGCCTCGCCGCTGCCGGCGCGTCGCTCGCCATCGCCGCCGGCGCCCTCGCAGCGGCCGGGGCCACCCAGGCCACCGCATCGTCTGTCGCCCCGTCGTGCAACGCGCACCAGCAGCACGTCACCTCGGTCGTCACCGCGAACTCCGCGGCGACGATCTGCCGGTGGGGCGACGGCGGCCTCGAGTACCGGGGACTGGCACGCAGCACCGGCGACACTATCCGCCTTCCGGTGTCGGAGGTCCACGAGCAGGAGAACGGCAGCGGCCGTCTCTTCTACGTCGCCCACAACAACGGCTACCGCTACCTGCTCTTCGACGGTCTGGGGCTGAGCATCGTCGGCCCGGACGGCCTGTTGATCAGTTCCGAGGACGCGATCTAACCTCG
>NZ_BAOQ01000073.1 GCF_000344155.1 Gordonia paraffinivorans NBRC 108238
GTCCGCTCACGCTCGCCGACATCGCAACAGCAGCCCACACGAGCATCCGTACTCTGACCCGACGTTTTCACCAGGAGACCGGGCAGGCTCCCATGGAATGGGTCACCGGTGTGCGCATCCGGCACGCGCAGGAGCTGCTGGAGACCACCGACCACAGCATCGAGCGCATCGCCCGACAGGTCGGCTTCAGCAGCCCTAGCGCCTTCCGCGACCAGTTCCGCCGCGCCACCCGAGTCTCTCCCAGCGAGTACCGCGCAACATTCTCCGGCCGTCCGCCATACGACAACCACGAGGCGACCCGGTGAACACCGCGGGTGAGCAGGTCCGCGCGCGGTGTCGTTAGCGCGAAGCCAACACCGCCGCTGACGTCAGCGCCTCCGGAGGTGATCCGTGGGGTGTGCTGATCTGGGCCCAGAGGTCGTCGAGGGACAGGCCGAGCACGATGGCGACCGCGGCAACGGTGGGAAACGCTGGTGTGGCGACCCTGCCGGTCTCGATCTTGCGCAACGTCTCGGGGGAGATCCCCGCCTCGATCGCGACGTCAAGGATCGAACGTGGACCGCGCGCGACACGGAGTAGTTCTCCGAGCCGCTGCCCGCGTTTGACGTCCTCGCGAGTGAGCGGCAATCTGACCATGCCACCAATACTAATCACGGTATAGTCGTACCGGTATAAGTATTGGAGACCTGGCGGGAAGGCGCCGGATGATCGAGATCCTCACTCCGAGCGAGCTGGACCGGGCGCGGGTCACCGGCCGCATCGTCGGCGACGTTCTCCAGCGCCTCAAGGCCCGCTGCCGGGTCGGGACGAACCTGCTCCAGGTTGACCAGTGGGCGCGGGAGATGATCGATGCTGCCGGTGCGACCTCATGCTATGTCGACTATGCGCCCTCGTTCGGGCGCGGTCCCTTTGGGCACTACATCTGCACCGCCGTCAACGACGCCGTGCTGCACGGCATGCCACGCGACTACCGCCTCGCGGATGGGGACCTGCTCACCCTCGACCTCGCGGTCATCAAGGACGGGGTCGCGGCGGACGCCGCGATCAGCTTCATCGTCGGCGACACCCGCAACCCGCAGGACGTCGCGATGATCGACGCCACCGAACGGGCGCTGGTGGCCGCGATTCATGTTGCCGCGCCGGGGTTGCGGCTGGGGGACCTCTCGCACGCGATCGAGCAGGTGCTGTCGGGCGCCGGCTACCTGATCAATACCGAGTTCGGTGGTCACGGCATCGGATCGACGATGCACCAGGACCCGCACGTGTCCAACAAGGGACGACCCGGCCGAGGATACCGGCTGCGGCCCGGGCTGCTGCTGGCCTTGGAGCCGTGGGTGATGGCCGATACCGACCGGCTCATCACCGACCCGGATGACGGGTGGACGCTGCGCAGCGCAACCGGATGCCGCACCGCCCACACCGAGCACACCATCGCGATCACCGACCATGGCGCCGAGATCCTCACCCTCCCACAGCAATAGGTGCCCCGATAGCGTCACCGGCACCCGCCGCTGCCCGCGTGCGCGGTCAGGACACCCGCGCAGGCGTGGCGAGGGCGGTGTCTGTGTCCTCTTTGGCGAGTCGAGCGTTGACGACGCCACCGGTGATGGCCCCGGCCCCGAGTGACATCGCCACGTTCGCGCCAGGGTCGACGACGTTCCCGGCAGCCCAGATACGTTCGTGGCTGGTCTGACCGGTGCGGTCGACGCTGAGGAACGAGCCGACGGGAGTGTCGACGCGGTCGAGGTCCAGCCCGGCGACGAACTCGTCAAGCGGGTGCAGGGCGCCCGCGGTGAAGATCGCATCGACGGAGGCGGTGCGGCCGTCCGCAAGCGCGACCTGTGAGATCGCGGGGGCGGGCCCGTGAATCTCGGTGACAGGCGCCGGTTCGATCCGGATGCCGCGCGCGGCCAGGCGCTTCTCGTCGTCGGCGGAGAGGTCGCCTGCGCCTGCGGAGAAGAAGGTGACCTGGTCGCTGAGCTGTCGCACGAGCTCAACCTGGTGCAGGGCGAGCGGTGAGGTGGCAAGCACGCCCAGGTGCTGGTTGCGAACCTCCCACCCATGACAGTACGGGCAGTGCAGCACCGTCTTGCCCCACCGCTCGGCAAGCCCGCCGATCGCGGGCAGGTCGTCCCGCAGCCCGGTGGCGATGACTAGCGTACGCGCCTGGTGGGCGGAACCATCATCCGCGGTCACGCGCACCCCGGCGGGTACGTTGGTGACCTCCCGCACGGTCCCGTCATGGAAGACCACTCCGTAGCCCTGGGCTTCGGCGCGCCCGAGCCGGCGCAACTCGGACGGGGGGAGCCCGTCATGGCCGAGCACGCCGTGCATGTGCGCGGCGAAACGATTGCGCGGACTGCCCGCATCGATCACGAGCACACGACGGCGAGAGCGCCCGAGCATCACCGCCGCGGTCAACCCCGCCGGACCTGCGCCGACTATCACTGCATCCCAAAGTTCTTCTGCCATACCGGCATCCTCCGGCCAGGTCTGGCAGAATAGCAAGGAAACTTGCAGTAATGGCAAAGAAGGGAAAGCGGACATGGAGAGCGCACGGATCGGGTCGAGGCTGCGCGCGATCCGCCGATCACAGGGTCTGACCCTGGAGGAGCTAGCAGCCGCCGCAGGCATGTCGGTAAGCACGCTTTCGCGTTTGGAATCGGGTAAACGTCAGGCGAATCTCGAACTGCTTGTGCCGTTGACGCGACGGCTCGGTATC
The DNA here is from genome assembly GCF_000344155.1 of Gordonia paraffinivorans NBRC 108238. GTDB lineage: Bacteria > Actinomycetota > Actinomycetes > Mycobacteriales > Mycobacteriaceae > Gordonia > Gordonia paraffinivorans. The sequence goes on from NZ_BAOQ01000073.1 coordinate 2,723, forward strand.
CGAGTTGACGACCTGGTCGCTGACGAACGTCCCGACCCGCGGGTGCGCAGGCCGCCGATCCGCCGCGACGGTCTGGTTATCGTCCCCCTGGCCCCCGAACATGCACCGGTCATGACCTACCGCATCACATACCCACCACGGCCGCAGGCGCCCGAACCGCGGGTGCACGACGGTTATGAGTGGATCTATGTGCTGAGCGGTCGGCTCCGGCTTATCCTCGGGGACCAGGATCTCGTTCTCGAGCCGGGCGAAGCCGCGGAGTTCGACACCCGCACCCCCCACAGCATGAGCGCCGCAGGATCAGACAGCGCCGAAGCGATCAGCATCTTCAATCGCGACGGCGCCAGAATCCACACCCACACCACCCCACAGGATTAGGCCCTCGGGTGCCAGACCGCCTGAACCTGACTGCCACCCTCCGGGTCACCACGCCTCTTGCAGATCGAGGGCGCTGCGCGTTCGGTCGTGTCGCATCTGATGCGACAGGCATCGTCTCGCTCACCTCCCGAGTGAGCGGGGCTGCGAGTTCCCCAGCGCCGCAGGAAGAAACGGCTCACCGGAATCGGGACCGCGGTTGGGGCGATGTGCCCAATCCGGCCGAACGTGATCTGGGCGATGGACTTCCAATTCGACACCACCGCCGACGGCCGAACCATCAAAATGCTCAACGTGATCGACGAGTTCACCCGCGAAGCCCTGGCGATCCACGTCGACCGCGTCATCAACGCCGATGGCGTGGTTGACGTTCTCGACCGCCTGGCCCTGATACATGGTCCACCGTGCTACGTGCGGTTCGACAACGGACCGGAATTCGTCGCTCACGCCGTCAACGACTGGTGCCGATTCAACGGCACCGGATCACTATTCATCGACCCCGGCTCCCCGTGGCAGAACGCCTGGATCGAATCGTTCAACGGCCGCCTGCGCGACGAGCTGCTCAACTCCTGGCCCTTTGACTCCCTGCGCGAAGCCCGGGTCATCATCGAAGACTGGAGGATCGACTACAACGCCAACCGACCCCATTCGGCCCACCACGGACTCACCCCCGCCGAGTTCGCCCTACAGTGGACCACGACCCACCAACCCCAAGCCGCATAGCGACTGGACCATCGAATGGGTCCCCCTCAGCGTCGTCAACACCGAGTTCTTCGAGTTCGTCGCACAGCGTGCGCGCCCACAGATGCGGATCCTCGGCCAGGCGTGCGGTCACACGTAGGGCGCGAACGGTTCGAACGGATCCTCATCCGGCTTCTTGCGTTGGCCCGGTGAGCGCACCCCGTTCAGATACGCCCGGATGGTCTTGCGGTCATGCCCGGTATGGCGGGCGATCGCCGAGATCGACCACCCCCGTTTGCGTAGTGCGTGTACTTCCACATCATCCTCCCATGTCAACATGAGAAAGCGGGCCTCCCTGGAGCTGGTGCGTGGTCAGAGACCATCAGCATCTCGGGAGGCCCGCCTTCGCTGGCGGAGCCACACGGGTGGGGAAC
>NZ_BAOQ01000072.1 GCF_000344155.1 Gordonia paraffinivorans NBRC 108238
GGCATCGTGCATTCTTTATGAATGTTGTGATGTGTTTTTTGTTCATGTCATCTGGCCCCGTCTGGGTGGCGTGAGCTGGTTTTTGGATTGGTCAGGTTTTCTTTCCTGGTCTTCTAGTGTTGAAACGCCGGCTCTTTTGTGGGTTGGTTGTTTTGCTAGGTTTTCATGGAGAGTTTGATCCTGGCTCAGGACGAACGCTGGCGGCGTGCTTAACACATGCAAGTCGAACGGAAAGGCCCAGCTTGCTGGGTACTCGAGTGGCGAACGGGTGAGTAACACGTGGGTGATCTGCCCTGGACTCTGGGATAAGCCTGGGAAACTGGGTCTAATACCGGATATTCACTTTCTCTCGCATGGGGGTTGGTGGAAAGCTTTTGCGGTTCAGGATGGGCCCGCGGCCTATCAGCTTGTTGGTGGGGTAATGGCCTACCAAGGCGACGACGGGTAGCCGACCTGAGAGGGTGATCGGCCACACTGGGACTGAGACACGGCCCAGACTCCTACGGGAGGCAGCAGTGGGGAATATTGCACAATGGGCGCAAGCCTGATGCAGCGACGCCGCGTGAGGGATGACGGCCTTCGGGTTGTAAACCTCTTTCACCAGGGACGAAGCGTGAGTGACGGTACCTGGAGAAGAAGCACCGGCCAACTACGTGCCAGCAGCCGCGGTAATACGTAGGGTGCGAGCGTTGTCCGGAATTACTGGGCGTAAAGAGCTCGTAGGCGGTTTGTCGCGTCGTCTGTGGAATTCTGCAACTCAATTGTAGGCGTGCAGGCGATACGGGCAGACTTGAGTACTACAGGGGAGACTGGAATTCCTGGTGTAGCGGTGAAATGCGCAGATATCAGGAGGAACACCGGTGGCGAAGGCGGGTCTCTGGGTAGTAACTGACGCTGAGGAGCGAAAGCGTGGGGAGCGAACAGGATTAGATACCCTGGTAGTCCACGCCGTAAACGGTGGGTACTAGGTGTGGGACTCTTTTCACGGGTTCCGTGCCGTAGCTAACGCATTAAGTACCCCGCCTGGGGAGTACGGCCGCAAGGCTAAAACTCAAAGGAATTGACGGGGGCCCGCACAAGCGGCGGAGCATGTGGATTAATTCGATGCAACGCGAAGAACCTTACCTGGGTTTGACATCTACCGGACCGCTCCAGAGATGGGGCTTCCCTTGTGGCTGGTAGACAGGTGGTGCATGGCTGTCGTCAGCTCGTGTCGTGAGATGTTGGGTTAAGTCCCGCAACGAGCGCAACCCTTGTCCTGTATTGCCAGCGCGTAATGGCGGGGACTTGCAGGAGACTGCCGGGGTCAACTCGGAGGAAGGTGGGGATGACGTCAAGTCATCATGCCCCTTATGTCCAGGGCTTCACACATGCTACAATGGCTGGTACAGAGGGCTGCGATATCGTGAGGTGGAGCGAATCCCTTAAAGCCAGTCTCAGTTCGGATTGGGGTCTGCAACTCGACCCCATGAAGTCGGAGTCGCTAGTAATCGCAGATCAGCAACGCTGCGGTGAATACGTTCCCGGGCCTTGTACACACCGCCCGTCACGTCATGAAAGTCGGTAACACCCGAAGCCGGTGGCCTAACCCCTTGTGGGAGGGAGCTGTCGAAGGTGGGATCGGCGATTGGGACGAAGTCGTAACAAGGTAGCCGTACCGGAAGGTGCGGCTGGATCACCTCCTTTCTAAGGAGCACACAACATCACACGTTTCTGCCAGCGTATGTCTGTGCGGCGTGTGTGTGTTCGAGGGTGAAACATCAGACACAGCCTTGGGTTTCGTCGCCTGACGAAACATCTGGGGTTGCCGCTGAGGTCGTGAGGCCGGCGGGTTGATCGTCACACTATCGGGGTTCTGAGGGAACACACGTTGTCCTCTGAGCTGCAGATCGGGTGTGTGTCGGTGAGGTGTCCTGTGGTGGGGCGCGGAGGCATGCAGCTGGGTGCGGTGTGTGTTGTTTGAGAAGTGCATAGTGGATGCGAGCATCTTTATTTCGCGCCGGCAAGGCTGGCGGCCCCTTGTGGGGGTGGCTGGTGTTGTTGGTGTGTGATTGAGCAGAAAACTTGTGAGTTTTTGGTGATGTCTACATTCGATCCTCGTGTGCAGGGCCCTTTGTGGTTCTGTGTGTGGGGGGTTGTTTGTAGGTGTTGTTGTAAGTGTGTAAGGGCGTTCGGTGGATGCCTTGGTACCAGGAGCCGATGAAGGACGTGGTAGGCCGCGATAGTCCTCGGGGAGTTGTCAAACGAGCTGTGATCCGAGGGTGTCCGAATGGGGAAACCCAGCACGAGTGATGTCGTGTTACCACCAGCTGAATGTATAGGCTGTGTGGGGGGAACGTGGGGAAGTGAAACATCTCAGTACCCATAGGAAGAGAAAACAATAGTGATTCCGTGAGTAGTGGCGAGCGAAAGCGGAGGAGGCTAAACCATGCGCATGTGATACCGGGTAGGGGTTGTGCGTGTGGGGTTGTGGGGTTCATCTTCTTCCATCTACCTGTGGAAGCGTGAGTCAGAAAACTGTGTGTTAGGTGAAGTGGCCTGGAATGGTCTGCCGTAGACGGTGAGAGTCCGGTAGCTGAAAGCACATGGTCTTGCGTGATGTTCTCCCAAGTAGCAGCGGGCTCGTGGAATCTGCTGTGAATCTGCCGGGACCACCCGGTAAGCCTGAATACTTCCTGGTGACCGATAGCGGACTAGTACCGTGAGGGAAAGGTGAAAAGTACCCCGGGAGGGGAGTGAAATAGTACCTGAAACCGGACGCTTACAATCCGTCAGAGCTTGTGCCTCCTTTGGAGGGTGGGTGATGGCGTGCCTTTTGAAGAATGAGCCTGCGAGTTAGTGCTCGGTGGCGAGGTTAACCCGTGTGGGGTAGCCGTAGCGAAAGCGAGTCTGAATAGGGCGTTTGAGTCGCCGGGTCTAGACCCGAAGCGGAGTGATCTACCCATGGCCAGGGTGAAGCGACGGTAAGACGTCGTGGAGGCCCGAACCCACTTCAGTTGAAAATGGAGGGGATGAGCTGTGGGTAGGGGTGAAAGGCCAATCAAACTCCGTGATAGCTGGTTCTCCCCGAAATGCATTTAGGTGCAGCGTCACATGTTTCTTACCGGAGGTAGAGCTACTGGATGGCCGATGGGCCCCACAGGGTTACTGACGTCAGCCAAACTCCGAATGCCGGTAAGTGAGAGTGTGGCAGTGAGACTGCGGGCGATAAGGTTCGTAGTCGAGAGGGAAACAGCCCAGATCGCCGGCTAAGGCCCCTAAGCGTGTACTAAGTGGAAAAGGATGTGGGGTCGCGAAGACAACCAGGAGGTTGGCTTAGAAGCAGCCACCCTTGAAAGAGTGCGTAATAGCTCACTGGTCAAGTGGTCCTGCGCCGACAATGTAGCGGGGCTCAAGTACACCGCCGAAGCCGCGGCACTCACACGTTAGCTTGTCGGTTCTCTACGGAGGGCCGGCCAGGTGTGTGGGTGGGTAGGGGAGCGTCCTGCATCCGTGGAAGCCTCAGAGTGATCTAGTGGTGGAGGGTGTGGGAGTGAGAATGCAGGCATGAGTAGCGAAAGCAGAGTGAGAAACTCTGCCGCCGGATGACCAAGGGTTCCTGGGCCAGGCTAATCCGCCCAGGGTGAGTCGGGACCTAAGGCGAGGCCGACAGGCGTAGTCGATGGACAACGGGTTGATATTCCCGTACCCGTGTATCCGCGCCCATGCTGAATCAGTTGTACTAACCATCCAGATCCTTTCCGAGGCGCCTTCGGGTGCCCGGTGGGGTGATGCGTGGGACCTCGGCTGGTAGTAGGCAAGCGATGGGGTGACGCAGGAAGGTAGTGGGGCCAGTTAGTGGTTGTACTGGTGTAAGCCTGTAGGGCGAGGCATAGGCAAATCCGTGTCTCGTGATGCCTGAGAGGTGATGCGTAGCCGTTGAGGCGAATTCCATGATCCTATGCTGCCGAGAAAAGCCTCTAGCGAGTTGGTACACGGCCCGTACCCCAAACCGACACAGGTGGTCAGGTAGAGAATACTAAGGCGATCGAGATAACTGTGGTTAAGGAACTCGGCAAAATGCCCCCGTAACTTCGGGAGAAGGGGGACCCAGGCTGGTGAACACCTTTGCGGTGGGAGCTGGTGTGGGTCGCAGAGACCAGAGAGAAGCGACTGTTTACTAAAAACACAGGTCCGTGCGAAGTCGTAAGACGATGTATACGGACTGACGCCTGCCCGGTGCTGGAAGGTTAAGAGGACCGGTTAGTGGATTCGTCCGCGAAGCTGAGAATTTAAGCCCCAGTAAACGGCGGTGGTAACTATAACCATCCTAAGGTAGCGAAATTCCTTGTCGGGTAAGTTCCGACCTGCACGAATGGCGTAACGACTTCTCTGCTGTCTCAACCACAGACTCGGCGAAATTGCAGTACGAGTAAAGATGCTCGTTACGCGCGGCAGGACGAAAAGACCCCGGGACCTTCACTATAGCTTGGTATTGGTGTTCGGTACGGTTTGTGTAGGATAGGTGGGAGACTGTGAAGCCGGCACGCCAGTGTTGGTGGAGTCGTTGTTGAAATACCACTCTGATCGTATTGGACTTCTAACCTCGGACCCTGATCGGGTTCAGGGACAGTGCCTGGTGGGTAGTTTAACTGGGGCGGTTGCCTCCTAAAAGGTAACGGAGGCGCCCAAAGGTTCCCTCAGCCTGGTTGGCAATCAGGTGTTGAGTGTAAGTGCACAAGGGAGCTTGACTGTGAGACGTACATGTCGAGCAGGGACGAAAGTCGGGACTAGTGATCCGGCACCGGCAAGTGGAAGCGGTGTCGCTCAACGGATAAAAGGTACCCCGGGGATAACAGGCTGATCTTCCCCAAGAGTCCATATCGACGGGATGGTTTGGCACCTCGATGTCGGCTCGTCGCATCCTGGGGCTGGAGTAGGTCCCAAGGGTTGGGCTGTTCGCCCATTAAAGCGGCACGCGAGCTGGGTTTAGAACGTCGTGAGACAGTTCGGTCTCTATCCGCCGCGCGCGTAAGAAACTTGAGGAAACCTGTCCCTAGTACGAGAGGACCGGGACGGACGAACCTCTGGTGTGCCAGTTGTCCCGCCAGGGGCACCGCTGGTTAGCTACGTTCGGAAGGGATAACCGCTGAAAGCATCTAAGCGGGAAGCCTGTTCCAAGATGAGGTTTCTCACCCCCTCAGCGGGGTTAAGGCCCCCCACAGATCATGGGGTTGATAGGCCAGAACTGTAAGCACAGCAATGTGTTCAGGTGACTGGTACTAATCGGCCGAGGACTTACCAACAACACCACAACACCACCAGACACAAAAGTCTGAGCAGTGTTCGCATCCACTATGCATCTTCTGAGACAACACACAACACAAACAAACAACTGTTGTGGTTGTTTCACAGAGTTACGGCGGCCATAGCGGAGGGGAAACGCCCGGCCCCATTCCGAACCCGGAAGCTAAGCCCTCCAGCGCCGATGGTACTGCACCTTAACCAGTGTGGGAGAGTAGGACACCGCCGAACACAACTTCAGAAAGGCCCCGTATTCGATGAAA
>NZ_BAOQ01000071.1 GCF_000344155.1 Gordonia paraffinivorans NBRC 108238
CCTAGCCCCGCCCCCGCCCGTCCTTCGCAAACCCCCACTTTTCTCGAAACCCACCGCCTCTGACCCCCGTCTGAGGCGGTGGGTTTCATCAGAAGTGGGGGGTTTCGTGGCGGGCGGGTGGGCCGGCGACGGCGGTCAGGGTTCGATGAAGCGGGTGCGCCAGCGGTCCAGACGGTCCGGTCGCCGCCGTGGGCCTCGAACCCCTCCCAGGCGCCACCGGCGCTTTCCAGCCGGTCGAGCACCAGCTCGATGGCCGGCCGCGGGGTCCGGAAGATCTGGTGGTCCGGCTCGACCGCCGCGGGCAGCCGGCGCCGCTCGCGCATCCGGTGATAGACCTGCTCGATCGCGTCTTCGGTGCGCTGATAGTCCTCGACGATGGCCTCCGGCGCCACCCCGGCCAGCCGCAGCGAGACCGCCACCACGATGCCGGTACGGTCCTTGCCGGCCGCGCAGTGCACCACCGTCGCGCCCGATTCGCTGTACCGGTCGATCGCCGCGACCACGCGCGGGGCCGCGGTGTCCATCACGGTGCGATAGATGTCGATCAGCGGCTTCTCCACCGCCCGGTCCAGCCGCGCCCCGCTGAACAGCGGGTTGCTGACCACCTCGACCTCGCCGGGCCAGGGGTAGCCGCTGCGCGCCGACTCCGCCGGATCGCGCAAGTCCACCACCGTGGCCGGTGGCCAGACGAGGCCCTCGGGATGAGCATCGCCCAGGTACGGGGCATCACTGCGCAGCAGCACCCCCGGCCGGGTCCGGCCCGCGCCCGCGGGCAGGCCGCCCAGGTCACGTGCGTTGACCACACTGGCGAGTTGGTTTCCGTCGAGCTCGGTCGAAATCGGCAGGGTTCCCCTCTCATGCGGCGTAGCCGGTTCAGCGACTGAACCGGCTACGCCAGGTCGTTTGGTCAGGCGATCGCGCCGTCCGGGTCAGCGGCCACCGGCCACCTCGCTCGGCTGCTCGACCGGCGCCGACGGGTCGGTCGGTGCCTCGGCGACGGCCGTCTCGTGGCCCAGGCCGAATCGGTACGGCCCCATCGCCAGCAGACAGACGATCGCGACGATCACCATACCGACGATCGGCACCATGCTCGCGGCGTAGGAGCCGGTGACGGCATAGACCTGACCGAGCAGGAAGATCCCGAAGGCCGACCCCATGGCGAACAGGAAGTAGACGAAGCCCAGCACCCGGCCGTAGGAGTGCTTCGGGAAGTAGCGGCTGCTCATGTAGGCCGCCAGGTCGCCTTCGGCGCCGAGGGCCAGACCCACCAGGACCGCCCCGCCGATCAGCACTCCGCTGGTGGAACCGGAGATCAGCAGCACCACGCCCACACCGCAGAGCGCGAAGATGACCGAGCCGATGAACGGGGCGAAGACCCGGTCGAGCAGGTAGCCGGTCAGCAGGCGGGCGGCGATCGAGGCCAGACTCAGCACCGAGAGCGCGGTGATCGCGATCCCGCGGTCGATGCCCTTGTCGGTGGTCATCGGCACCACCTGCGACATCAGGCCGAAGGTGGCGGTCGAGACCAGGAAGATCGCCATGCTCAGCAGCCAGAACTGCCGGGAGGTGCGGGCGATCGAGATCAGCGACTGGCCGGCGACCGCGCCGAGCTTGCGGGCGGCGAGCCGCTCGGCCTCGTGGTTGGCCGGCATCTTGGTGACCAGCAGATAGACCGCGGTCGGGATCACGGTGCAGATCGCACCGATGACCAGGAAGGTCGAGCGCCAGCCGACCTGCCCGAAGACCCAGTTGGCCAGGTACGGCATCAGCACGCCGCAGGCACCGAGACCGGCCATCAGCACGCCGAGCGCCAGGCCGCGGCGCTGGACGAACCAGGCGCTGACCACCGTGGCGTGGGCGACCGGGTTGACCGCACCGGCCCCGGCGCCGATCAGGGCGCAGAGCAAGTAGAAGACCAGCTGACTGTTGGGCACCACCGACATCAGCATCAGACCGATGCCGAAGGCCAGGGTCATCGGAACCGAGGGCCACTTGGGGCCGTAGCGGTCCACCAGGATGCCGAGCACCACGATGCTGACGCCGGTCAGGATCGTCTCGATCGAGAAGCCGTTGGAGATCACACTGCGTTCCCAGCCGAACTCGTCGGCCATGGATTTGCCGAGCACGTTGAACAGCACGTTGACCGTGCTCGTGCCGAACAGCAGAGTCAGGAAGCCCGTGACCACGTACCACCATCGGTTGACGCTGCGGGCGCCGGTGGCCTGTACCGAAACCGCCATGTGAATCCTCCCCGGGAGACGTCGTGGGGGCCACGGTCGTGACTCTCCTCACATCTATGGCAACATATGGACTGTTCATATGCAATGGTTGGACCACATTGGGACTAACTCCCCCGATTCGTCCCGATCCGCCACCCGGAGGCCTTGCGCCCCCGAACCCTCGGGGCTAGCCTGAAATAAATGGTCAGTCCTAATGACCAGAAGTTGTGGGTCTCGCCCACCACCCGAAAGGACCGAATCTCATGGCCGACTACACCGACATCACCTACGAGGTGGACAACGGGCTCGCGACGATCACCATCAATCGGCCCGACCGGTACAACGCCTTCCGGGCGCAGACCGTCGACGAGCTGGTGATGGCCTTCAAGCGCGCCTGGGTCAGCAGCGATGTCGGTGTGGTCTGCCTGACCGGCGCCGGCGACAAGGCCTTCTGTGCCGGCGGCGACCAGAAGCAGCGCATGGAGACCGGCGACTACGGCCCCTCGGCCAGCGGCCTGTTCGAGGTCGACGCCCTGCACCGCGTCATCCGCGACACCCCCAAGCCGGTCATCGCCGCGGTCAACGGCCTGGCGATCGGCGGCGGCCACGTGCTGCACGTGCTCTGCGACCTCACCATCGCCGCCGACACCGCCCAGTTCGGCCAGAACGGTCCCCGCGTCGGCTCCTTCGACGCCGGCCTCGGCTCGGGCTACCTGGCCCGCGTCGTCGGCGAGAAGCGCGCCCGCGAGATCTGGTTCATGCTGCGCCGCCTGTCGGCCGAGGAGGCCCTGGACTGGGGCCTGGTGAACAAGGTCGTGCCGGCCGCCGACCTCAAGGCCGAGGTGCGCGCCTGGGCCGACCAGATGCTGGACTTCTCGCCGACCGCGCTGAAGGTGCTCAAGCAGTCCATGAACACCGACACCGAGCACTTCGTGAGCATCGGCAGCATGGCCTACTCCACCCTGGAGATCTTCGGCGAGACCCCCGAGGCGCGCGAGGGCATCACCGCCTTCAACGAGAAGCGCAAGCCGGACTTCGGTCAGTACCGGGGCAAGTAGACCGGGACGAGGCGAGTAGACCGGGACGAGGCGATGGACTTCTCCGCCGAACAACGTGAGTTCGCGGCTGCAGTGGCCACCTACTGCAGCCGCGAGCTGGCCACGGTCGCCCAGCGGGACGCGGTCACCGAGGGCGGCACCCTGGCCAACAGCCCACAGGTGCTGGCCACGATGGCCCGCCACGGCTGGCTGGGCGTCTCACTGCCCGCCGAATACGGCGGCGGCGGAGCAGGTTTCGTCGAGGAGTGCATCTTCCTCGAGGAGTCCTCCCGCGGACTGGCCCCGATCACCGCCTACTCCACCGGTCTCACCGCGGCGCAGACCTATCTGCGCTGGGGCAGCGAAAGTCAGAAGCAGACCGTGGTGAACAACCTGGTCGAGGGCCGACTGGAGGCGATCGCGCTCAGCGAGCCCGGCGCCGGCTCCGACCTGGCCGGCCTGCGGGTCACCGCGCGCCGGGAGCCGGATCGCTACGTGATCAACGGGCAGAAGACCTGGATCTCCGCCGCGCACATCGCCGAGCATCTGCTGGTGCTGACCCGCGAGGACAGCTCCGGCAGCCGGCATCAGGGGATGACCCTGCTGATGGTGCCGCGCGATGCTCCCGGGATCGACATCCGCGGTATCGAGACGATGGAACCGCGGACCTGCAACGACGTCTTCTTCACCGATGTCGAGGTCCCGCTCGATGCGGTGGTCGGCGAGCCGAACCGCGCCTGGTATCAGCTGATGCGCGGACTGTCGATCGAGCGGCTGATCATCGCCGCGATGAGCATCGGCGCGGCCCGCCGAGCGCTGGACGACGTGGTCGGCTACGCCCGCGAGCGCGAGCAGTTCGGCCAGACCATCGGCTCCTTCCAGGCGGTGCGGCATCGGCTGGCCGACCTGGCCACCGACATCGAGTTCGCCCGGGTCTTCCTCTACGACGTCGCCGCCAAGATCGACGCCGGTCGCGAGGACGATCTGAACAAAGAGAGCGCCATGGCCAAGCTGCGCTGTACCGAGATCGCCAAGCACGCCACGCTCGAGGCGATGCAGCTGATGGGCGGTGCCGGCTACACCCGCGAGTTCGGGATGGAAGGCCAGGTGCGCCGCGCCCTGGCGCCGCCGATCTACGGCGGCACCAACGAGATTCAGCGCGAGATCATCGCCAAGCACATCGGCCTGTGACCGGCCGCCCAAACCCCAACCTAGTGAGGTACCGATGAGTGACCACACCCCCTTCTCCAGCGAACTGCTCTCGGGCAAGCGCATTCTCATCACCGGTGGCGGCACCGGCCTGGGCCGCGGCGTGGCCCGGCACCTGGTGGAACACGGTGCGCAGGTGCACCTGTGGGGCCGCCGCGAGACGGTGCTCGCCGAGGCGGCCGCGGAAGCCTCGGCTTCCCGGCCCGGTTCAGTGCACTTCCACGCCGTCGACGTCCGCGACTACGACAGCGTCGACGGCGTGATGGGCCAGATCTGGAGCGAGCACGGACCGCTCACCGGCGTGATCAACAACGCCGCCGCCAACTTCATCGCCCAGACCAAGGACCTGAGCCCGCGGGCCTTCTCGGCGATCACCAGCACCGTGATGAACGGCTCGTTCCACACCACTCACGCGGCCGGCAAGCGCTGGATCGCCGAAGGCCTGCCCGGCTCGGTGATCTCGACGCTGACCACCTGGGTGTGGACCGGCTCGGCCTTCGTGGTGCCCTCGGCGATGGCCAAGGCGGCCGTGCACTCGATGACCATGTCGCTGGCCGTGGAGTGGGCCAAGCACAACATCCGGGTCAACGCGGTGGCGCCGGGCCCGATCCCGACCGACTACGCCTGGGAGATGCTCAACCCGACCGACAAGAGCTCGGTGGGTGCGACCCAGACCGATCAGATCCCGGCCGGCCGCGCCGGCACCATCGAGGAGCTGGCCAACCTGAGCATGTTCCTGCTCTCGGATGCCTGCGACTACCTCACCGGTCAGACGATCGCCATGGACGGCGGTCAGATGCTCGCCGGCCCAGGCACTTTCGCTGGCCTGACCTCGCTGTCGGACGCCGACTGGCAGCAGATCCGCGAGACCAGCCAGGCCGCCTCCGAGCAGGCCAAGGCCCAGCGCAGCGTCTGACTCCTCCGATACCTTCGCCGTGGGTGGTGCCGAGTGGCCCACCCACGGCGAATCTCATTTCACCGCGTTTCGACACGCACCTCGGCTAGCGCCTCGGCACGGCTCAACGAGCAGAAGCCGACTCCTTTGCCCGCCGGCCGAGCCGACGCGAGCCCCCCAAGGCGAGCGACGCGTCGAGGTCAGGTGAGCCGACCTGAAGACCCGACCACACACCACCGCACCACGTTTCGACACGCACCTCGG
>NZ_BAOQ01000070.1 GCF_000344155.1 Gordonia paraffinivorans NBRC 108238
GCCTCTTAAGGGTTGCCTCCAGGTTGGGATGTTCGTCGACATCAAATACGCACCAGTATTCGTCATACGCATTTCCCCGTGACCTCTTCTGGTCTCGTAGGTCGCGTTGTCGTTCAGAGATTGCGGCATCAACAATCGTGCTAGGCGTGCTCCCAACATGCGGCGCCACGGTTAAGATAACGTGTTCCCGATGGGCTCTCGACCAGTGAACGAGGTACTGTTCTTCGGTCTTTTGGCCTTCGGCAAAGACTCGGATCTGGTATTTCTTACCGTTTTTATTTCCTGCTGCCTTCCGTCCCCGGCCTGAGGGGTTGCGCCGACTCATCGCGGGATGTCCGTTGTCATGAGTGCGGCAAGTGCGGTGAACTCAGTAGAACTTAGAATTGGAGTGGCGCCGTACCTGCCAGCCAGGTACCTCTTGGCGATCGCTTCGGACTTACGAGGATTCAGATCGACAAGCGAGAAAAGTTGGGTGCTGCCGTCAGGGAGCTTCTCCGCAAACCAGGCTTGATCTCGTCCGATTACGCGATCCTCAGCGGAGTTGCCAAGGAGGCGAGCCTCGTGCGAGTTGAAGATCAGCTGCGCCCCATGAGGGTTGGACTCTCGATTTTGAAAGAGTCGGACAAATTGTTCCACTAGAAGAGGATGGAGGCTGGCTTCGAGTTCGTCGACGAGAAGAACGTGCCCGCCCATCAGTGCGTCGAGTAGTGGGCCGACCAGGCCAAGCCAAACTACGGTTCCGAGCGATTCCTCAGAGATGTGAAAGGGGACACTTCCGTGGGTGCCGCGGTGGCTGAGTTCGATGTGATGCAAATCTCCAGCGCGGATCTCGACACCGTCTTCATCGTCGTCTTCCTGGTCCTTTCGGGCGCTTTGCAGTGCCTTGATGACGGTTTCTACAAACTCGACTGCTTCCTGAGGTGGTTGACGGCGGTGGGCGTCGGTGATGCCGAGGTCGGCGACCTGAAGAAGTTCTAGAACTTGCTTGCGGCGATCCTCGTTCTCCATGAGGCGAGCAGTGTATCCGCCTCGAGACTCGCGACTCGCAGCGTCGCACAACAGCAGGTTCTCCTCGAACCATCGGTTTAGAGGCTCAAGAAGTTCAAGTCCTGCAGCGTCAGCAATCGACAGTACGAGCGCGTCCTCGCGCAGGAGTTCACGGATGGCGCGGGACTTCGAACCACGCCTGTCCATTCGAAGCTGCATCCCCTCGCGATCGAATAGTAAGGCTGCCTTCCCTCGGGGGTACCATCGAGCCCACTCGCGGAGAACTCGTTCGTCGTCAACGACAAAACCATATTCGTGCCGTACGCCATCGAGGATTACCTCAATCTCGAAGTGAGAAGGATGCATCTCATAGTGGGGGTCAAGGCGGAAAGGCTTACGCAGTGTCTTAAGCGTGTTGTCTGACCTGCCTCGCTGGGGCGCGTACGAACCACGGACGAAGTTGCGCATATCGGCCATGGCGCGTAGCAGAGTGGTCTTACCGGAGGCGTTCGCTCCGAAGACTCCTGCCACGGGCAGGATCTTCTGGAGGCTGCGGCCTTCATTGCGCCAAGGGATGGCTCGGGCCATCCCTGGCTCTGCCATGGCGGTCGCTTCCATCGAGAAGTCCAGTCGATCGCGAAACGAGCGAACGTTCTCCGCCGCGAAGGAAACGAGCATGGTGTGGCTCTTGGGGGCACTCTTGGGTGACATGAAGGCGATTATTGCAACTTTCTTGCGCAGAGCACCATCATCGATACACATGCTGTGAGCGAACGCTCGACTTACAGGCGCGGATGGACGGGCTGGCGCAGAGGGTGTGGACTAGCCCAAGTCTTGACCCTACTGATTCGGCATGAAAAGACGGGACGACCGGCGAGTTGGCTGCGCAGAAGTGGCGATCGGTGCGCGCAAAGGGATTCGAACCCCTGACCGCTGGTGTGTAAGACCAGAGCTCTACCGCTGAGCTATACGCGCGTGGAGCGTCGTCGGCGACACTCGCGACAACGAATCTAGCGGGTCGACGGCGATCGCCCAAAACCGCTCCCTCTCGCGCCGCGAGCGGCCGGAGGCTGCGGCGACACGGCCCGGACTCCGCCGGATGCGGCACCTGGACCCGCATGCCGACACCAGGCGCCACAGAAGAGCTCACGCGAAGATCGGCGGGAGGGCGAGCACCATGATGGCGCCCCAGATGACGTGGGTGATCGCCGGTGCGAGGACCCCGGCGGTGCTACGGCGCAGGATCGCGCAGACGGTGCCGAGGATGGCGCCGGCGAAACCGAGCATCACGTTGCCGCTGGCCATGGTCACCAGCACGTAGATCACCGTCGACACCAGCACCGGGTTGTGGGGCCGGGCGGCGGAGTAGACCGAGCCGCGGAAGAACAACTCCTCGGCGAGGCCGTTGACGAGGGTGATCGCGGTGACGACGGCCAGGCTGCCGTAGTCGGCGAACGCGAGCACCTGGTTCGCGAGGTCGCTGACGCCGGGGATCATCCGGGCGACCAGCGCGCCGACCACGAAGGCCCCGCCCACCGCGAGGCCGGTCACCACGCCGAGGCCGGCCGCGCCGAGACGGTCGGGAGGCCGGGTGGCGACCGGGCTGTAGGAGCCAAGGCGCAGCGGGCCGGAGGCGAAGGCGCCCACGGTCCACACGACGGCCATGCCGATGGTCAGCGGGTAGAACGCCGCGTCGCCGGGTTCCACCCGCAGCGAGACGGCGAGCATCACCGCGCCGATGACCAGGAACAGGCCCACGATCCAGCGACGCCGGACCGAGTCGGTCCCCGGGTCGGGGTCGCGGTCCGCGGCTATCGAGTTGTAGAGGTCGCGCGCCAGTGTCGTCACCAGCACTCATCACCACCTAGGTCGGGGTCGCCACGCGGGGCGAGCGGTCGAGGCGTAGGGGCCGTGAATCGTTCATCCGCGGCTGGGCAGGAGTGTTCCGGCGATCCGCGCCGACATCCGCAGCGTGCCACCGATCGTCTCGCCGATGGCGCGCTTCGCGCGGAGGAGATCGCCGCCGGCCCACGCGGGGTCGGTGACGGCGAGATGGTGCAGGTCGTCGAGATCGCACACCGGACGCGGGGACGGGGAGTGGACCGACGCCCGCACCGCATCGCGCATCGGGGTCAGGCCGCCCTCCGGCGGCGGGATCAGATCCCGAATCCTGTGCTCGGAGGCCGTCATCGGATGGTTGAGCGACGTCACCAGCTCCTCGGTGAGCGACGACGGCGCCGGGACGAACCGGCCGCCGAGACGCCCGGCCAGACGCGTGCTGACGCCGTAGACCGGCAGACGCAGCCGGGGGAAGCGGACCGCGGAAATGTACTCGTGCAGGATCGAGATGTAGCGGGCGTGATCGGGGCCGGAGATGTCGTATTCGCCCGGCGGCAGCGATGATTCGCACGACGCGACCAGATAGTGGATCGCGTCGCGGATGGAGATCGGGTCCATCTCGTTGACGATCCACGCCGGCTCGGGGATCACCGGCAGGCGATCGGCCATGTACCTGATGATCTCGAACGACGTCGAACCGGCGCCGATGATCACCGCGGCCCGCAGCCACACCAGTTCCGGCCCGTCCTCGACGGTCAGGCCCTCGGCGACGTCGGCACGGCTCTGCAGGTGCGACGACAGCTCGTCGTCGGTCGGGACGAAGCCGCCGAGGTAGATGATGCGGCCGACGCCGGCGTCACGTGCGGCCTCGGCGACGTTGCGGGCGGCGTCGCGGTCGCCGTTGGCGAAGTCGGCCCGGCCGATGCCGTGGACGAGGTAGTAGACCGCGTCGATCGCTCCCGCCTCGGCCATCGCCCGCTTCACCGACGACGCGTCGTCGGCGTCCATCGCCACCTTCGTCACCCTCGACGACCAGCTGAACCGGTCGAGTCGTCGTGGGTCTCGCGAGGTCACGACGACGTCGTGGCCCTTCTTCAGAAGTGCGCACACCAGCCGGGAACCCACGTACCCGGTTGCCCCCGTGATCAGTAGCCTCATCCCTCCGACCGTAGAGAAGAATCCCGGGTCGGGTCGTCTGCGCAGGTCAGCGGTCAGATCGTGCGGTGATCGCGCGCCGGTACCGCGCGGCGATCCGAGCGTGGTACTCGGCGACGGCGGCGAGTTCGTCGCGCAGTTGTTCGGGTTCGAGGACGGTGAAATCGGCGTCGAACAGATACAACCAACGGGCGATGGTGGCGAAGGACGAGCCGTGGACGGCGACGACACAGCCGGCCTCGCCGGATTCCGTGCCGGTTTCGAGGGTTCCCCAGGACTCGTGGACCATCGGCGCGATCTCGTCGAGCGGGGCGTGGACGCGGATGCGAGCGGCGGCTCGCTGGTGCACTGAGCCCAGTCCGCGCGCGACGAACGCCGCGGCACCGCCCTCCGGGAGTTCCCGCGGGGTGAACCGCGGTCCGGTGGGGGTCCGCGGTTCCATCCGATCGACGCGGAAGGACCGCCAGTCGTCGCGGCCGATGTCGAAACCGACCAGATACCACCGGTTTCCGTTGCGCACCAGGCGATACGGCTCGATCTCGCGCCGGCTCTCGTCGCCGTCGTCGCGGCGGTAGTCGAACCGCAGCCGCTCGTGCCGATGGCAGGCGGTGGCGATCTCGGTGAGGCGCTCGGCGGAGACAGCGGTGGCCGGTGCCTCTCGGGGAACGGCCTCGATGCGCAGTGCGTCGAGGCGATGCCGCAACCGGGACGGCATGACCTGCCGCAGCTTGGCGAGAGCGCCCGCCGAGGCCTCGGCCATGTCGGCGACCGGACCGGTGGTCACCGCGTCGAGGCCGAGCGCGACGGCGAGGACCTCCTGGTCGTCGAGCAGCAGGGGCGGCATCTCCGCGCCGGCGCCGAGCCGGTACCCGCCGCGCACGCCGACGTCGGCTTCTATCGGATAGCCGAGGTCACGCAGCTTCCCGACGTCGCGGCGGACCGTGCGGGTGGTGATCTCGAGGCGGTCGGCGAGCTCCCTGCCCGACCACTCGCGACGTTGCTGCAGCAACGACAGGAGCGCGAGCAACCGGGCGGAGGTCTCCAACATGAGGCCATCGTGCCGCAGAATGAGGACGGTTTCTGTCCTTGTCGGCGGTTCTGTGCGAGTTCAGCAGGTGATGTAGGACGTCGGGTCCGACGTGGTGTCGAGCCACTTGCCGTAGGCGTCGCCGCCGATCCGGTTGCGGAGGGTGCAGATGTCGCCGAGCGTCGGCCCGGCCACGTAGTACACCGCGTAGATCGGGTTGCCCTCGTCGCTGCGCTGTCGCAACGACGGGCAGGACTGGTCGGTGCGGAGATAGCTCGCGCCGGGGAAGCGGTCGAGGAACGCCTGCACCTCCGCTGGGTACGCGCCCGGCGAGGTCGCGTTGCCGACCACGACGATGCCGGTGCCGTCGCACGGCGGCCGCGTGATCGGGACGGACAATCCGAGGTCGCCGGGACCGCGCCCCGACGGCGCCTGCGTCGTGGGGGCGGGTGCCCGGGTGGCGGGCGGCGGCGCGGGAACCGGCGTCGTGGTCTGCACCGGCGGCGGCACGGGAGCGGGGGGTGTGGCGGTCTGGACGGGGGTCGACGACGAACCGGCGGCGGTCGTCGCCTCCTCGTCGTCGGAGGTCAGGATGGCCCAGCCGAGGACACCGACGCAGACCATCAGGACGACGATGGTGGCGACCGCGATCGGGATGGCCGGTGAGCGTCGGCGCGGGGGAGCGGGCGGTTGCCACCCCGCCGCGGCGATCGTCGGATCCCACTGCGGACCGGAGGGGCCGATCGCCTGGGGACCGGTGGGCACAGGAGACGCCATCGGCCGCGTGCCGCCCGGAGGAACGACCGTGGGTGGTTCCGGGACCGGCGGGGCGGCCGTCGGCGCGGCGGGCGCGATGGCGG
>NZ_BAOQ01000069.1 GCF_000344155.1 Gordonia paraffinivorans NBRC 108238
CGCACCGACAACGTGTATCAGATCGAGATGAAGCAGAAGGCCATTGATCGTGCTGGTCTGGGTCTGCCGATCTGGGTTACCGGCGGCCCCCACGGCTCCCAACACCGTGGACTCGACAATGTGGTGGAACACTTCATGAGCCGCATCGGCGGCTACGGATCAGATCCGAAGCCCTGTTCCCCGATGGATGCCCACCGCTCGAACCATGGCGTTAACGCCGAGCACAGCCCTACGTGCCTTGGGTCTCGAGGCACGCCATCGATCTGGCTCCGCTACCTGCACGTAGCCTGGCTCTCCTGCGAGCGTCCCAGGACCGGTCCAGTGCGCGTTGTGTTCCCCGCACCCCGGCGGGATGCGAGGAACGTCAAGGTCTTATCCGCGGGGCAGCCGTGACCGTTTCGGAACCGACTTCTTGGCGACCCGACGCAGCAGGCCGGCACCGGGTCGCCCGTGCCCATCGGTGGTAGCGGCTGGCTCCGTGCCGAGTACTTCACCTGCGATCTGCAACCATGCCTGGGCGTCGGCGCCGTTGCGGTCGTCGGTCCACAGCAGGGTTCCGTTGGGGCCACCGCCTTGGTCGTGCGGGAGGATGCCGTTGTCGGCGTACCAGGTCTTCTTCAGCTCCCATTTGCGTGCGTAGTCGGGGAGGTCGAGCATCCCGGCGTGTTCCCAGTACACGGTTCGGCCGTTGCCGGTCGTGATGGTGAAGTCGGGAAGGACTACGCGTCCGTCTCTTCCGGTGAGCGGTTGTTCGTAGGCCCACCGGCCGGGTGCGAGCCGGTCGAGCAGGCCCGAGATGATGACCTCGTTCTTCGAGGCCATGGCGATTCCGTTGGCTGAGACGTGCATCAGTGTTCGGTCGAAGCGGCGGGCGTGTCCTCGCATGTCGAGAGTGACCGGCTGCGGGGCCTCGAAGAGATCGGTCAGTCTGCGCGCGGTCTCCGAACGCAGCGGGTGTGCCAGTTCGCGCAGGTCGGCCAGTGTTCCTTCGTGGAGGATGACGACCTTGTCCTGTTGGCGGGTCAACGCGGTGTACATGAGTTCGCGGGAGACTCGTGCGCGCGCGGGGAGAATCAGGAAGGTGATTTTGAACTCTGAGCCCTGGGACTTGTGCACGGTGACAGCCCACGCGAGCTCGAGTGGCGGATCGTCGGAATCGCTGGGCCAGTACGAGTACTGGTAGCCGGGCTGGGACGAGAACTCCACCTTGAGTGACAGTTTGTTCTTTGGTGTCTTCCGCGCCGGCGTGACATATCCGATGCCGACGCCGATCTCGCCGTTGGCGACGTAGTTCATCGCGCCGTCTTTGGGCCATGCCTTCATCCGTTTGTTGGTGGTCTGCATGACCTTGTCGCCGCGCACGATCAACTCCGGTCCGATCGGCCGGGGAATGTTGCTGCTGGCGTTGCGCTGTGCCCATGCTGTGTCGCCTCCACGGTAGGTCCGTTTGATGTGGCGGTTGATTTCGACGGTGCCGAAGGCGCGTGATCGTGTCGGTGTCAGGATTTGCCAGTCCTCGGCTCGTTCACCGGCTCCGACATTCCAGTTGAGATACTGCCCGTCGACCACGCCGCCGTAGGTTTGGGCGAATGCCCGTGCGGGGTCGTCGGTGTCGCTGAGCCCGAGGTGTCGGTCGAGCTCGTCGGTCAGTGTTTCCACGGCAGTGCGGGTGCCCCACTGGACATAGCGGATAGTCGGCAGGTCGGGGGTGGTGGCGAGTTCGGTCCAGATATCGTCGTCAGCGGCGCCGCGGGTGTTGTCGCCGAACCAGGCGGCGAGTTCGAGGTCGTGACGGCGGCCGTGGCGGCCGTCGGCGAGCTGGCGGCGCGGGATCTGCAGTTCGACATAGCCTGGTGCGACACGGATCCAGGTGTCGAAGTTCTTGGGGCGCAGGGTGTTCACTAGATCGACGAAGGGCCGCCCGGCACCGATCGGCGGTAGCTGGCGCGGGTCGCCTACCAGGATCAGTCTGCTGACGTTGGCAAGAGCGTCCAGGGTGGCGGCGAGCATCTCTTCGGTGAGCATGGATGCTTCGTCGATGATGACCAGAGCGTAGTGGTGGCGGGGCTTGTCCTGCCCCCACAGTAGGTAACGGCCGGTGTCGCCGTCGTAACGATCGGTTGTGGCGAGAAACGATGCCAAGGTTTTGGCCGGCATCCCGACCTTCGTTTCGAGCTGTACCTTGGCTTTGCCGGTGGGCGCGAGTAGCAGGACCCGGTCGGCGGGCAGACCTGTGTGGTCGACAAGTGCGCGCAGCAGCGTGGTCTTTCCTGTTCCTGCAGGGCCGATCAATACCGACAACGGCGCGTCGTGCAGGGCTGACAGTCCCGCAGCTTTCTCGGCACGGGCACGGTCTTCGAGGGCGTCGACCTCGTCGGACACCGTGCGGTTCGCGCTCAACGCTCGGTCCAGCACGCCTCTGGCATCGGGTATAGCACCGTGGCGGTCACGGGCTTGCTGGTCGGCAACCCAGCGCCGGATCTCGTCTGCGACGGTGTCGAATCGCACGAGTTTGTAGGCCGGTGTTCCATCGGCCAGGCTCACACCTCGGATCGGGGACCACTGCTCCCAGTCGGCGATCCCGTCGTGGTCGAGGTCGAGGCCGCTGATAATGGTCGCCGTAAGGTTCGGAGGCTGGGCCAGCGGTACCTGATTGGCCAGGTCGAGCGCTTCGCCCTCCGGCACCACGGTGTCGCCGGCGCGGCCCTGACGTTCGAGTACGTCGGTGAGCAGTGCTTCGATGCGCCGTCGGTCGAGGTGGCCGTCCAGCTCGATTTCCTCGCGTGCCGGCGGCTGCCAACGCACATGGGTGGGCGGGAACAAAGCTCGGTCGATGGTGGTGAACGGGATGTGATCGGGTTGACCGTAGGTGCATGTGGCGGCGAAGTACGGATTCGACAGCAGCTCTTCACATTCCAGTTCGACTTCGGTGGCACCGTCCATCAGCATCTGGATCTGTGCCGGTGAGATATCCATGCCGGAAAGCAGCCGCAACACTGTGCGACGCTCGTTCGGGAGCTTGTTCCAGATGCGGGCTTGTATCGGCCCGATATGGGTCCGCAACGACTCGGCTGCGCGGCCGGGATCGGCGAACACGGTGTCCAGCAGTTGCCAGGGGTCGAGGTCGTCAGCGCATTCGGTGAGGATTGCCCGCGACGCCACGTAGGGCTGCTGGACTCCGATCACCCGCAGCACACCGGGCAACCCCGGAGTCGGTCCACGCAGCTGCCACAACCGCTCGATTTGTGTCTGCAGCCAGTCGAGGCCGGCTTCCGGCATCTCGACACCGAGCTCCTGCATCCCCTGACCGGCGGCTTGAAGCGACGTCAATGCCTCGATCGCAGCATCGTCGGAGAGGTGCTCGGTGACATAGGAGAATTCGACGGTTCGGCCTTCCGGGGCCCAGGCCAGCGCCGAGTCGATATCGACGCCGGCATCCAGCAGCGGGATCAACTGCTGGTACGGCAGCAGGAAGCCATCGCGCATGTCGTGGCGCAACGAGTGCTCGACGATCGTCTCCCACATCAGTGACTCGAACGGCGGCGTGCCCGCCTGGTTCCATTTCGGTGGCGGCGTCATGCGCAGCACACGGGCGGCGCCGACCAGAAGCCGATCCGGACGCTCCTCCTGCAGGGGCGAATGCTTGACATAGATGAATACCAGCGAATCCCCTTCGACCACTGGTTCGAAGAACGCATCGAGTATGGCGCGCTGGTTGTCTGCGTCCATGACCCACGGTGGCGAGTACGACAGCGCTGCGTCAGCGGCATCCTCGGCGTTCTGGTCGAAGCCGGGCACCCGCTCGTGACCGACCTCGTCTTGCAGCGACTGCCGGTTCATCCACCGAAAGGGGACCGCCTCGAACGCATACCCGGGCAGCGAGACGGTCGAATCCAGCAGACTGCCGCGAAGCGCAGGGTTGTGGCGGAAGGGATGCTGCTTCACCACCGAGTAACCCAGCGGCGACATGAACATCCCGCGCTCGCTCAGGCACGGAAGCCGCCCCTGGTCCAGGCTGTCGACCGCGGCGCCGGAATGCGCGACCTCGAACGCGTCGTCTCGGCTCTTGCCGATTCCCGTCAGCAACGTGCACGACGAGTTTCCCAGCGGGTCATCACACACGAACTGATCCCAGGGCCGATCACGCCAGGGAACCCTCATCGACAGATGCTGAATTCTCGACACCTCCGCTGTCTATCACGCACGACCGACACATGACCCAATTTCCGGGCACCGTCTACCGCCGCGCCCGACACACCAACCGCACCAGCACCAGTGGCTCACCATCTGGTGTCGGGTGCGCTCGCGCCGCTGCCGCCACCCCTCGCGGGCGGTAGCGGCGCGAGCAGTCGGCGTGCGTCCGCACGGTCCACCCGGCCGCAAGCCGAATGCCGGCTGGGCGTCCAGTCAGCTGGTGGGACAGTTGACGGTGTATTCCCAGTCGGTGCCGCCAGGTCCGGTCACTCGGACCAGGACCGACGTCGCGGTTCCTGAGGGCAGTGCGACAACGACCGATCCGGTTCCCTGGTTGATGTCGTCGCCGATGTAGCCGGTGTTGTGGACGAGGCTGCCCTGGTAGAAGACCTCGATCTGGTCGGGGATGCGGTAGGTCTCATATGCCAGGACGAAGGAGGTGGGTCCGCTCGTGCCGAGGTGGTGCAGGGTGTCGGTGACGCCTTCGCCGCCGGATTGGGTCGACTGGTTGCACGGCTTGGACCGCGGTATCGACGACCCGCTGCCGCCGCTGCCGGTGCCGCTTCCACTACTGCTGCCGCTGTCACTGCTTCCGGAGCTTCCGGTGCTCGGCGCCGCGGACACTCCGGCCGCACCGGCCAGCATGATCGCCGCCGCCAGGGTGATGGTCGCGGCCGCAGCGCGGACCGGACGGTGTCCGATTCTGTGGGTCACCAACATGTTTGCCTCGCAGCTCATCGGTAGGATTCGTCGCTCACGAGCGTGGCAACATCCTGGCGGTGCGGGGTATCTGTCGTTCGCCCGACAACGGCCACCCTTGCGAGGTCGCGCGACGTGGGGTTGATCGTCGACGTCATTGCGGCAATCCCGTGGCGATCGGGGCATGGCGGTCAGTCGGTCATGGCACTATCGGCTGATCGACGGATACCGCAGCAAGGCCGAAGGGAATAGTGATGCCGCCAGCGCAGCTCGAGACGCGCCGCATCACTGTCGAGCGCGTCCTCGCGCGCACCGAACGCATCGGCGTCGCGGTGTTGTCCGGGGTGAACTCCGTTGTCGCGCTCGCCTGCCTGCTCGGCGGCGAGGTCGAGCGGAGCGGGGTCGCGGTAAATCTCGGGTTGTTGGTTTGGTCGTTGTGGCGGTTGTCGCGACCCCGAATGGGGCAATGGTGGCGGGTCGCCGACCTCACGGTGGTGACGGCGTATCTGTTGTGCACACCGCTGCTGGTCGACGGTCCTGAATTCACCACCGCTGCCAGCCCGATGCTCGCTGTCGCGGGAACAACGGTCATTTCGTTCTCGCTGGCCACGACCACGATCCGGTCGCTGACCGCCACCGTGGTGACCATGGCCGGCTGGTCGGTCGGCGCCGCCGGCATCGACGAGGTCGGCAACCCGTTGGCGATATTCAGCCTCGATTTCCTGCTTGTCGAATGGGCGATGGCGGCGCTGCTGCGCCGCCTGGTGGTGCGGGCGGCGGCCGCAACCGATGACGGGTTCGAACAGTTGGATCGGACCCGCATCGCCTCCGAGGTGGCCGAGGCGCGCGCGAAGGCCGAGCGGGAGATGTGGGCCACGATGCACGACACGGCAGCGTCGACGCTGACCATGCTCGGGCAAGGGGTATGCGCGGACCCGGCCCGGCTGCGCAAGCAATTGCAGCGCGATGTCCGTGCCGTGACTGCATCTCGACCGAGCAGACCGCCAAGGACCGTCCACCGCTGCACACGAAGAAGTGCACAGTGGTGCATCTTCACGGCAGCTATCTCGACGCCAGTTCGATGCTCAACACCCCCACCGAA
>NZ_BAOQ01000068.1 GCF_000344155.1 Gordonia paraffinivorans NBRC 108238
GGGAGGTGTGGCTGAATGTGTAGTCCTGACCATCGAATTCACGCACGATCGCGTGGTGGTCGATCATGCCGGAGGCCGACCGCGGTGCCGGGGCACAGTTGAACACACACGATGTCGTTGTTGTATCTGTTTGTGGTGTCGAGCTGCCTACGCCCTGGGCAAGCGTGGCGGTGGCGCGCGCTTGCAGGGCAGGTGGGCTGCTCTCTCGCAATCGGTATGCAGCACAGCCCGACCGGACTCATGGCCGAGTATCAGGGTGCAGGATGGTTCGTCTCCGGGCGACCTCGGGAAATCGATCGCCCTTGTGGCAAGCCCGTGGGAGATGGTGTTCGCGCTCGACCTGTTGCACCCAGGCCTCGAACGGCGTGGCAACACCACACCGCTGCGGGTGTTTCGACACCCGCAGCGGTGTGGTTTCCGTGCGTCGGGTGGGGGATTTCACCCGATCTCGTTGGTGTCGTCGTGTGGCTGTTCGGCGAGCGCACCGGTTACGCGAGCGGTCAACGGATCGAGGTCGATGTCCGATGCCGCGGCCTGGGATGGAACCGGGTCAGGAAAGGGCTCGATAGACGGCGGTCTCCATGTCGAGGTAACCACCGAGCGAGCCGGGGTCGGCGAACGGGAAGATCTGCGTCGCCCAGTAGCCTCCGATCTTGTTGTGCCGGTCGATCCAGTAGTAGAGGTTGGCCAGGCCTGCCCAGGCGAGAGAGCCTGCGGGACGGCCCGTGGGTGCTTCGGTTTCGTTGGTCATGAACGTGTAGCACCAGCCCTTGCGCTGGCCAGGGAAGAACTCGGCGTCGTTCGACAGCGACCCGATGACACCCGGAAGCATCTTCACGGTCAGGTCGCCGAGGTCGTTTCTGGTCGCCCACTCGACGGTGTCGGGGCGGAGGATGACGGTGCCGTCGTCTGCCTTGCCGTCGTTGAGCCACATCCGGATGAAGGCGAGGTAGTCACCGACGGTGGAGAACAGTCCGTGCCCACCCATGTCGACCTCGGGCGGGGTTGGGATGACGAAATCGGTGGCCTGGAGCCCGTCGTCGGTGCGCTGGTGCATGGTCGCCAGACGCGCGCGCATGTCGTCGGACGGAGTGAAGGACGTCGATGTCATGCCGAGTGGGTCGAGGACTCGTGTCTTCAGCGCCTCGCCGAGGCGGGTGCCGACGATGCCTTCGATCACCTGGCCTGCCCAGTCGATATTCGCGCCGTACTCCCACTGGGTGCCGGGATCGAACAGCAGCGGTGTCTTGAGCGCGTCCTTGGTGGCGGTGACGATGCTGGGCTGACCATGGTTCTCGGCGAGGCGGTTGTACGTCTCGTTGAAGAAGTCGTATCCGAAGCCGGCGGTGTGCAGCAGTAGTTGGCGGGTCGTGATGTCGGTCTTCGGTGCTCGCAGCAGCGGCTCGCCGTTCGAGTCGAAGCCCTCGATGACCTGGAGTTCGCCGATCGCGGGCGCGTACTCCTCGGCCGGGGAATCAAGGTCGAGATCACCGGACTCCACGAGTTGCAGCGCCACGGTGCCGGTGAGCGCCTTGGTGGTCGAGAAGATGCTGAAGACGGTGTCATCGGTCATCGGCTGGTCGTTGTCGACAGACCGCACCCCGGCGGACTCGATGAACATAGTTTCTTGGCCGTTCGTCATGCCCGCCACTACTCCGGGCACGGCACCGCTGTTCACCGTGGCGTGGATGGCTTCGCGGGCTGCGTCGACGACGCGCTGGGTATCGGACATGCGAGGTTGTTCCTCTCGTTCGGTCGACAGTGACGCTGCTCCAAGTTTTACGAACGTGTGATGGACGTCTCAACCGCCGTGGCGGCGCAGTTTCGCTCTGTTTCCCCGCCGAATGGCGGGTCCCTCAGTCGAAGGGCCGCCGTATTCTCGACACGAGTCTTCGAGGAGGTGACGTGACGATGGCCCGAGCCGTGCCCCATCCACCATTCGATGCCGAACTCAAGGCGGGATTGGCTGTTGTAGGCGGCATGTTCCCTCCGACCGTCACTGCGGACCTGATCGAGTTCATGCGTACGTCCTATGCGTCCCCTCCGATGGACGAGGAATTCGACCGCCGCCGGATCGCGGTGAACGAAGTGACCTTCTCAGGGGGCGATGGCGCTGCCGTCACCGCTGCGGTGCTTCGTTCCCGGGACGTCAGCGGGCCCCGTCCTGCGGTGCTGTACGCGCACTCCGGAGGGTTGATGTTCGGAGACATGTTCAGCGGCCTGGATCTGGTGCTGGACTGGGTGACCGAACTGGGGGCGGTCCTTGTCACGGTCGATTATCGTTTGGCCCCTGAGTATCCCGACCCCTGCCCGCGTGAGGACATGTATGCCGCCCTGGAGTGGTTGGCTGCGCATGTCACCGATCTGGACGTGCGGGCGGACCGAATCCTGGTCGCCGGTGCCAGCTCCGGTGGCGGACTGGCTGCCGGTCTCGCGCTGGCTGCGCGGGATCGCGGTGGTCCCCGGTTGTGTGGGCAGGTGCTCGACTATCCGATGCTCGACGACCGGTGCATGACCGCCTCGATCGAGCAGTTCGACGGTATCGGTGTGTGGGACCGGATCAGCAACGAAACCGGCTGGACCGCGCTGCTCGGTGAACAGCGGGGCACCGATTTTGTCTCTCCGTATGCCGCCCCGGCCCGCGCGCGGGATCTGCGTGGGTTGCCGCCGGCCTTCATCGACGTCGGCGCGGCCGAGATCTTCCGGGACGAGGCGATCGACTACGCCAACAGGATCTGGCAAGCCGGTGGCGATGCCGAGCTGCACGTATGGTCCGGTGCCTTCCACGCGTGCGACATCTTCGCCCCGCATACCGGTGTGGGCCGGTCCATGATCCGGACCCGCAACACCTGGGTCGAGAAGATCCTTGCGGACTGAGGGCAGGAACGGACATGCAAGAGCTACTCGGTCGGATCGCTCGCCTCGATCCCAGTGCCAGTCTCGGTCTGCGCGTCATCGCGTGCTTCGACGAGTTGATCGTCGGCAACGTCAACACCCGTGCCCTGCTGGCAACCGCCGCCGCGCTGGCCGGTTGTACTGCAGGGTCCCGGCAGAGCGTCCCGCCACGGACTCTACGAGTCACTCCGAAAGGAGAAGCAGTGCAGGGTGAATCGCCGACAGATTCTTCCAATCTGCACGTGGCGTCGGAGGACGGCATCGATGTCTGGCTCGAACGCGACGGTGCTGCTGGGCCGAACGACGCACTCATCCTCGAGCGCCTGGCACTGGCCGTGCGGATCCGGAATGGGCGTGGAGCCCGGGAGATCGACAATCGCCGCCACCTCGGCATACTCACCGGTCGCGAGAGCACTCCCGACGAGCGCTTGACCGCGGCGAGTGCGCTCGGATTGTCGGCAACGGGCATGTATCGCCTCGTTGTGGCACCGCTGTTCGCGGTGTGGCGCAATCATCCCGCCGGCCCAGAGGACGTGATCGCCACCCCGTTCGGTCCGGTCCACGCCGTCGTTGTGCCGGAGCGGTACCCGCCGTTCGGCGCTTCGCCGTGCGGTATCGGAACGGCCACGTCGCCGGACTCGTTGGATCGGTCGTTCCGGACCGCGATGGTCGCTCTGCGCCTGTGCCGAGCGCCGAAGGAACCCCAGGTCGTTGCCGACTCCTACGGGGGTCTGATCGAACTGCTTGCCGACGCCGATGAGCACGCTCCGCACAGCGACGCCGACCGCGTCGAAGCCATCGCACACTACGCCTGGGGGATGGAGACGATCGACGCCGTCGTCGCTGCGCAGTCCGTTCGGGAAGCGGCGCGACTGCTCAACATCCACCACAGCACTCTTCAGGGCAGGATCGATACCATCACTGCGACACTCGGGTTCAACCCGTTCGAGGGATTCGGGCGTAGCCGGCTCGGGGCAGCGTTCCTGCTACATCGCTTGCGTACGTCGACAGTCCTCGACCTGCCGGCGGCTGCGGCACCCGGCAACGTCGCCGCGACACGATCATTCTCTGCTGCCGAACTCGCCGAGGCCGAGTCCTATGCCAAGGAAGCCGGCGGGGACGTCGAGCACCTGTCCTGAGCGGTATCCGGTCAGGAGATAGGGAACAAGGTGGCAGCATCACTGGAGAATTTCCGATGAGCACCGTCACAAAGGAAGTAACCATGGCGAACCTCTACGACCACAACACCCGCGAGGTCCCGCCCGCCGCCGACGCCGCGGTGTGGCCGAACAGCCGCGGCGCCTACGTGCAATGAGCCGCCGACGTAGACGCGACTGGTCCGCGTCCGGGCTACCCCGCCTACGGGACGCCTGGACACGGGCCTTGTCGTCTGAATTGGGTCGGCAGGGCCGCGACATCGACGTGGCACGCGCCCACGGGGACCAAGCTCCAGCGGAGGCGCGGGAGGCCGTACGCGTCTACGACGCCACCCTCCCCGCACGCGAGGCGCTCATCGAGCACACCAGCCGCGCCGAGCTGTACTGGGTAACCGCGCCGATGGTGGACCTCGCAACGGAGTCCGCGTTGAGCTTGCCCGCCTGGACGCCGACCACCGCAGTCCCCTGTGACGCCGGGCTTCTGTGCTGGCAGCGGCCGGCGACCACACATCTACCGCACCCCGACGGCGGCACCTGCACCTGGGATGCGGTCCTGTGGTGCCCTAGTCCCGTCGCCGATCATGCACTCCTCCTGCAGGCCCTCACCCGCACCCCGGGCGGCGATCTCCCACTGACCCCGGTTGTCGAGGTGCACGTGCCGCTCGAAGAGACCCGACGGCCGAACCGCGCCGACGCTGGCGAGCTGATGATTTCGGCGCTCGGGGCGGCGTGGCTGCTGATGGGCCAACCGGCGGTTACCGAGTTGACAGTGGACGCGCCCGGGGCCGCGGAGTCCGGTAACGAACGCCGGGGACGTCGCCGGCGTCGCCCCCGGCGACGGCCATGGTGGCCGCGAATACACGCACCGCTGGTGGGTGTCCGGGCATTGGCGACAACAGCCGTACGGTCCGGGCCGCAGGTTCCGCCGCCCCGTGTGGATCGCTCCACACCTCAAAGGGCCACCGGATGCCCCCGTGGTGCGACGGCCGAGGGTGAACGTGTGGCGAGGCCGCCGCACGGCCGAATAAATGAACGCCCCGACCAGCCAGGGGCAAGGGCGTCCTGTTCGGTAGCGCAGCTAGTCGAGGTCGAGGAGGGGCTGTCGTGATCCGGTCAGGAGCTAGGGGCGAAGGTGCCAGCATCCGTTCCTTTGCCAGGGCCGGCGGCTTGACCGATTCGGCGGTTGAGTGAAATCTCCCTCTGGCCGACCGAGCATCGCACAATTTCCCCGCGATCGCGGATTGAGATCTGACAAGTCCAGCCGTCACCGACCTCGAGAGGGTTGCTAGACATGAACCCGTCAACGTCCGACATGTAGGTGTCGGCGGCCCGCTCCGGCCCCACAATCAACGCCGGGAGTCAACGCCACAATGTCCAGGATGCCGTCCGGTCCCCAGGCCACCCCGCAGCTACGGTCCCCAATCCATTCCGGCGGCGGGGGAGTGACGATAGTGGTGGGCGCCGGGGCCGGCGACGAACTGGAGGCACTCGATGCAGTGTCCTCACTGTCGCTACAGCCAACTGTGATTAGTGCGATGGCGACCAGGCCGCCACCGAGCTGGGCTCGCCAGCGCAAGGAGCTCATTGCGGGCACTGTCATCTTGCTGGGCCTTCCGGCAGTTGTTCTGTCGCGTTCGAGTAGCGCTGGGTTGATGCTTGAACCATCCACCTTGACGGCGTCCAGGGCGGTGAATCGGAGCGCGAACTTTGCGTCGGCGGTCTCTTATCGCCGTAGCTCACCTACGTGCATATTGAGAGTACGGATGGCTATGTCGATATTCGCAAGTTCGGTCTCAGTCTTCGTCCGCGAACCGCCTCTTGACGAGGTCCCTCTGAGGGGACTGGCGTCGCCTCCAGGACCGTATCCAAAGACAGGTCATATGCTCCGTTAACTGTAGTTGGACCCAGGCCGGTCGCGACGCTGTGGAAAGTGGTGCCTTATGAATTCCGGACCCGTTTGGATCGTCGGCGGATATCAATCGGACTTCGCGCGAAATCTCACCAAGGAGGGCGGGGACCTG
The DNA here is from genome assembly GCF_000344155.1 of Gordonia paraffinivorans NBRC 108238. GTDB lineage: Bacteria > Actinomycetota > Actinomycetes > Mycobacteriales > Mycobacteriaceae > Gordonia > Gordonia paraffinivorans. The sequence goes on from NZ_BAOQ01000068.1 coordinate 6,074, forward strand.
AGCACCCTGACCGCCGAGGTCACCGCGTCGACGCTGCAGGCCGCGGGGATCTCGGCCGAGGAGGTCGGGGTGATCCATGTCGCTAATGCATTCGGGCAGGTCTACACCGGGCAGGGGCACCTCGGAGCGATGCCCGCGTCGACCGTCGACGAGCTCTGGGGTGTCCCGGCGAGTCGCCACGAGGGCGCGTGTGCGTCGGGATCGCTGGCGGTCCTCGCCGCGATGGCCGACCTCGAGTCGGGCCGGTACGACTGCGCACTCGTCCTCGGCGTAGAGCTGGAGAAGAACGTGG
>NZ_BAOQ01000067.1 GCF_000344155.1 Gordonia paraffinivorans NBRC 108238
CCGCACGCGCGGCGTCGACCGCGGACGCGGCGGTGTGCAGGCGCTCGGCCGGGTTGCCCGGTGCCAGGACGCCGGTGCCCAGGGCGGTGAGCAGGGCGCGCAGGGGCTCCACGAGGAGTTCGGCACCCGACATCAGAGGCTCAGCCCCTTCTCTGCGGTGGAGTCGCCCGAGCTGTAGGCCGCGTCGGCGCGCAGCGTCGTGGTGGCCAGGTCCTCCTGGCGCCGGGCGGTGGCCTCCAGCGTCCGTTGGTGGAGGCGCAGGAACTCGGCGGCGGCGCCGAGGAACTCGAAGCCGATCAGGCCGAACGTGGTGGCGAGGCCGGTCATGGCGTCGTCGTGGCCCGGCGCATGGGCGCCCACGAGTGCCGCGCTGTGGCGTTGGGTCTGCGAGAAACGGTGCAGCGCTGCGGAATCCACCATCAGGCGGGCGTCGTCGGTGGAACCGGTCGACGAGGGGTTGGACCGTGGGCCGGGGGTGTGCGGGCTCATGGGATTTCGACGCGCCGCGGGCCGATCCGGTTCCATCGGTCGGCGGCGGGGCCCCGGCCCCTCCCAACCCGCACATCGGTGACGCCCACGAAATAGGGTGATCGGCATGGAACGCCTGATCGTCGACCACCCCCTCGCGGCCGCCCGACTCACCACGATGCGTGACGAGACCACCGACAACGCCGGGTTCCGCGCGGCGCTCTCGGACCTCACCCAGATGTTGGTCTACGAGGCCCTGGCGGGGGCGCCGAAGGCCGACGTCCAGATCAAGACGCCGTTGACCCCGTTCACCGGATCGCGGCTGGCCAAGCCGCCGCTGCTGGTGCCGGTGCTGCGTGCGGGCCTGGGCATGGTCGAGCAGGCGCACGCGATGGTTCCCGAGGCGCAGGTCGGGTTCGTCGGGATCGCCCGCGACGAGCGGACCGCCCAGCCCGTCCCGTACCTCGAGTCGCTGCCCGACGATCTCTCGGGGCACCCGGTGTTCGTGCTGGATCCGATGCTCGCCACCGGCGGTTCGATGCTGCACACCATGGAGTTGCTGGTCGCCCGCAACGCCACCGACATCACGGCGGTGTGCGTCGTCGCGGCGCCGCAGGGCGTGGAGGCGCTGGAGCGCTCGGGCCACCCGTGCCGCCTGGTCGTCGCCGCGATCGACGAGGGGCTCGACGAGGCGAACTACATCGTCCCGGGTCTCGGAGACGCCGGCGACCGGCAGTTCGGCCCGCGCTGGACCTCCGCGGCCGACTGACGCCTCGTTCCGCGCGCCGACGGGCGGTCCCCGCGATTCCTCAGCCGCACGCCGACGGGCGGTCCCTGCGAGTCCTCAGCCGCGCGACCAGTAGGCGATCATCGGTTCGTCGGACAGCACCCGGCCGCCGTCGACGATGGTCAGGCTCGACGGCGACACCAGGTAGCGCACCGAGCCGTTGCGGGCCTCGAACGTGTCGCCGGTCAGCGTCGGGTACTGCAGCTCGATGGTGCCGTTCGGGGCCGCGCCCTTGTAGTACCAGCGTCCGGTCTGGTTGCCGACCTGGCAGATGACGACCCGCGATCGCGAGGTCATGCCGATGGCGACCGCCGGATCGTCGGACGCGTTGCAGCGCGGGCCGCTGGTGAATCCCTGCCAGTCCGCACCCGGCACCGTCGGCAGCGGACGATTCGGAACCGTCGTGGTGGTCGTGGTCGTGGTCGGATTCACGGGGGCCGGGGTCTGCGTGACGGTGTTCGTCACGGTCTCCGGCGTGGCCTGCGTGCTGCTCGCGGCCGACTTCTCCTCGGAGTCGTCGTCGGCAGGGATGAGCAGGAACGCGGCGAGCACGCCCACGGCCACCAACAGGACACCGGCGACGATGGCCACGAGGACGGCCGGAGACGACCACGGCGACCGCGGCGGCGGGCCCTGCGGGTAACCGGCGGGTCCGTACCCGGGCTGGTAGCCGCCCTGCGAGTAGGGGTCCGGGTTCTGGGGGTATCCGCCGGGGCCGTAGCCGCCGGATCCGTCGGGTGGGTAGGTCATCGTGCTCCTCGGGTGGGTCTACACACGTCAGATGGTTCTACAGCTCGCCGATGATCTCGGCGAGGAGTTCGCCCATATGTGTCGCCGACGCCCGGCCAGCCTCGAGGACCTCGGCGTGGCTGAGGTGCTCGCCGGTCATCCCGGCGGCCAGGTTGGTCACCAGGGAGACGCCGAGGACCTCGAGACCGGCGGCGCGCGCGGCGATGGTCTCGTGCACCGTCGACATGCCGACGAGGTCGGCGCCGAGGGTTCGCAGCATGCGGATCTCGGCGGGGGTCTCGTAGTGCGGCCCCGGCAGCCCCGCGTACACCCCCTCGGCGAGGGACGGATCGACCCGACGAGCGACCTCGCGCAACCGGGGGGAGTAGGCGTCGACGAGATCGACGAACTGCGCGCCGACGAGCGGGGACCGGGCGGTCAGGTTGAGGTGATCGGAGATCAGGACCGGCCGGCCCACCGACATGTCCTCGCGCAGGCCGCCGGCCGCGTTGGTGAGGATGACCGTGTGAGCGCCGGCCGCCGCGGCGGTCCGCACCGGGTGCACCACCCGCGCGAGATCGTGGCCCTCGTAGGCGTGAATCCGGCCGAGCATCAACAGGACCCGGCGGGTGCCGATGTGGACGGAGTGGATCACCCCGCCGTGTCCGGCGGCGCTGGGCGGGGTGAAACCGGGGATCGACGACATCGGCAACGACCGGATCGGGGTGCCGAAGGCGTCGGCCGCGGGTGCCCAGCCGGAGCCGAGGATGACCGCGACTTCGTGTGCGGCGGCGTCGGTCTCGGCGGCGATGGTGGCGGCCGCGGCGATGGCCGCGGCGTCGGCGTCAACGGTCGGATCCATGCGCCAACCCTAATCAACGGCCCCGGGCGCGGCGCGGAACGTCGGCGGTCGTGCCGGTCGCGGGCAGCAGGGGGCGATAAGGTCAGGTCATGCCATATCTCAACGAGACCGGCGACGTCGTCGAACTCCACCTCGGTGCGCCGGGCGCCGAGCTCGACGAGACGAACCCGGAGAACCGCTTCCGCCTGGATTGGCTCGACGAGGTGGAGCGGCTGCTCGGTGAGGTGACCGCGGACCCGAAGCGCCCGCTGGTCGTGACCGCGACCGGCAAGTTCTTCACCAACGGCCTCGACACCGACCACATCTTCGCCGCGCCGGACCAGTTGCCGGCCTACCTCGATCGCGTGCATGCGCTCTACACGACGATCCTCACCCTCCCGGTGCCGACCGTGGCCGCGATCAACGGTCACGCCTTCGGCGCCGGCGCGATGCTGGCGCTGTGCGCCGACCAGGTCGTCATGCGCACCGAGCGCGGCTTCTGGTCGCTTCCCGAGGCCGCGCTGAACATGCCGTTCACCCGCGGGATGGCGACTCTGTTGCGCACCAGGCTGCCCGACCGCACCGCGACCGAGGCGATGTACAGCAGCCGCCGGTACGGCGCCGACGACGCGGTGGCCGCCGGGATCGTCGACGAGGCGGTCCCCGTCGAGGACCTCGCCGCCCGCGCGGCCGAGCTGGCCGCCGGCCGTGCCGCGACCGTCGGGGCGAACCTGACGCTCATCAAGCGCGGCCTGCGCGGCCCGCTGCTGGCCGACCTCGCCATCCCGACGCCGGCCGGGGTGCTGGCATGACGGGGACGGAGCCGGCCATCGCGGTCGAGGGCGGCGGTCCCATCGACGAGTGGCTCGCCGCCCACTGGGACGAGTTGGTCGCCTGGCGCCGCGACATCCACGCCCATCCCGAACTGTCCCGGCAGGAGATCCGCACCACCGAACTGGTGATGCGCGAACTGACCGAGGCCGGCCTGCAGCCGCGCCGCCTGCCCCTGGGCACCGGCGTGGTCTGCGACATCGGCCCTGGCGACGAGCCCCGCATCGGCCTGCGTGCCGACATGGACGCGTTGCCGGTCACCGAGCACACTGGCCTGGCGTTCACGTCGACGGTCGAAGGAGTGTCCCATTCCTGCGGCCACGACGCCCACACCGCGATCCTGCTCGGCGTCGCCAAGCTGCTGGCCGGGTCGCAGCCGCTCCCGGTGGGTGTGCGGCTCATCTTCCAGGCCGCCGAAGAGGTGATGCCGGGCGGTGCGCTCGACGCCATCGACGCCGGCGTCACCAGCGGTCTCGGACGGATCTTCGCCCTCCACTGCGACCCCCGTCTGCCGGTGGGCACCGTCGGCCTGCGGCAGGGACCGCTCACGTTCGCGGCCGACCACATCGACCTGCAACTCCACTCCGCCGGCGGCCACACCTCCCGGCCGCATCTCACCGGCGACCTCGTCTACGCGATGGGCACCGTCATCACCGGGCTGCCCGGCGTGCTGTCGCGCCGCGTCGACCCGCGCTCGGGGACGGTCATGGTCTGGGGTGCGGCCAACGCGGGCAGCGCCCCGAACGCGATTCCCCAGGAAGGCAGGCTCCGCGGCACGGTGCGGACCGGCGACCACGGGACCTGGGCGTCACTGGAGCCGCTGGTGCGCAGCATCGTCGGCGAACTCGTCGCGCCCCTCGGCGTCCGGTACGACCTCTCCTACATCCGCGGGGTGCCGCCGGTGGTGAACGACGAGGTGGCGTTCCGGATGCTCAAGCGGTCGGTCGCCGCGATCGGTCCCGACGCCATCGCCGACACGCCGCAGTCACCGGGCGGCGAGGACTTCTCCTGGTACCTCGAGCACGTTCCCGGCGCGATGGCGCGCCTGGGGGTGTGGGACGGGATCGGACCCCAGGTCGACCTGCACGCACCCAACTTCGATCTCGACGAGCGGGCTCTCGCGATCGGCGTGCGCACCCTCGCCGGAGTGGTGCTCGGCGCCAAGAACGCGGCGGAGAGCGCCTAGAACGATGGAGGGCGGCCGGCGCACATCGCATGGACGACAGCGCCGGCCGTCCGTCTGCTGCGGGTCAGGGCTCGATGGGGCCGGGGCCGGGGCCCACGTTGCGGGCCTCGCGGAGACGGAGGTCCTGCACGTAGTCGGCCGGGGCGCCCGCGACCTCGGCGGCGTCGGCCATCACACCGAGATAGCGGGCCGAGGGAAGGCCGCCCTCATAGGCGTCGAGCACGTACAACCAGGCCAGGACCGGACCGTCCGCGGTGTCGACACGCGCCCGGATCTTGCGGTGGATGCCGAGTTCGGAGCCCTCCCACCGGTCGAGGAGCTCCTCGTCCTCGGGCGTGACGTCGTACAACACCACGAAGACACGGGCGTTCGGGTCGTCGCGGTCCTCGGTGACGGTGGCCAGGGAACCCTCCCAGCCGATGTCCTCGCCGGCGAAGGTCAGACGCCACCCGTTGAGCCATCCGGTACCCGACATCGGCGAGTGCGGCGCGCGTTGCGCCATCTGCTCGGGATCCATGTTCGATCCGTAGGCTGCATAAATCGGCACGGGTGGAGCCTAGTGTGTCGACGGCCCGTCCGGAAGGTGACCCGCGCGCCGAGGGGTATGGCATGTGCCGCATATGGCACGATCCGCGTGGAGGCCCGCCACCCCGCGGGACTAGGTTTGTATCAGGCGCGACCCCATGCCACGGTCGCCCGGGAGAGCACGCACCACCCCGCGCGGCTCGACCCGGACCGGGGGTCCGGCACCACGGTGTCGGCACCGACCCGGTCCGACACCAGTTCGCCCACCGATCAACACGTACGCCGGGGCGCACGGTGTCTCACGAGGACGCCGCGACGAGACCGGTTGCAGGACAGGAGTGCACAGTGACCAGAATCGTCATCATCGGCGGCGGACCGGCGGGCTACGAGGCGGCACTGGCCGCGGCGGCCTACGGCGCCGACATCACGGTGATCGACTCCGACGGCATCGGTGGCGCCTGCGTGCTCTGGGACTGCGTCCCGTCGAAGACCTTCATCGCCTCCACCGGCATCCGCACCGAGGTCCGCAAGGCCGTCGACCTCGGCATCAACATCAAGACCGATGACACCCTGGTCAGCCTTCCGCAGATCCACCAGCGCGTCCGCGACCTCGCCTTCGCCCAGTCCGCCGACATCCGGTCGCGCCTCGTCAGCGAGGGCGTGAAGCTGGTGTCGGGCACCGCGGTGCTCGACGAGACGCAGGTCGGCGTCGCGACCCACGGCGTGATCGCCACCCTCGCCGACGGCAGCACCGAGCGCTACGAGGGCGACGTGGTGCTGATCGCGACCGGCGCGTCGCCCCGGATCCTGCCCGACGCCCGGCCCGACGGCGAACGCATCCTCACCTGGCGCCAGCTCTACGACCTCGAGGAACTGCCCGAGCACCTCGTCGTCATCGGTTCCGGCGTCACCGGCGCCGAGTTCGTCCACGCCTACACCGAACTCGGCGTGAAGGTGACCCTGGTGTCGAGCCGCGACCGGATGCTGCCGCACGAGGACGAGGACGCCGCACTGGTCCTCGAGGACGCACTCGCCGAGCGCGGCGTCGAACTGGTCAAGCACGCCCGTGCCGACAAGGTGGAGCGCGACGGCGACACGGTCACCGTGCACCTCGCCGACGGGCGCTCGGTCACCGGCAGCCACGTCCTGATGACCGTGGGTTCGGTCCCCAACACCGCGAACCTGCAGCTCGATCGTGCCGGCGTCGAGGTCGACAAGGGCGGCTACATCCGCGTCGACCGCGTCTCGCGCACCTCGGTTCCCGGGATCTACGCCGCCGGCGACTGCACGGGTCTGTTGCCGCTGGCGTCCGTGGCCGCGATGCAGGGGCGTATCGCCGTCTACCACGCCCTCGGTGAGGGTGTCAGCCCGATCAAGCTGAAAACCGTTGCGTCCGCGATCTTCACGCGTCCGGAGATCGCGAGCGTCGGCGTCTCGCAGAAGGCGATCGACGCCGGCGAGTACCCCGCCCGCACCGTGATGCTGCCCCTCGCGACCAACGCGCGCGCCAAGATGAGCGGCCTGCGCCGCGGCTTCGTGAAAATCTTCTGCCGCCCGGCGACCGGCGTGGTCATCGGCGGGGTCGCGGTCGCCCCCAACGCCTCCGAGCTGATCCTCCCGATCGCGCTCGCCGTGCAGAACAAGCTGACCGTCGGCGATCTCGCGCAGACGTTCTCGGTGTACCCCTCGCTGTCCGGTTCCATCACCGAGGCCGCCCGCCAGCTCGTCCGCCACGACGACCTGGACTAGGAGCACACGACGAACCAACACACGACGAACGAACACACGACGCCGTCGCGTTCGTCGGGCCGAGTCGTCCCGCGAGCTGTCCACAACGGACGTTCCCCGGCTCGGCGCGGGCCCCGGGCGCGGTAGGGTCGGGCAACCCGTCCTCAAGAGCTGCTCGGGGGAGGGCGCACACGGGATCGGGGGAGGCGTCGTGACGGAGCCGCACAGCAGCCTGTATCAGGCTCTCGGCCGCGGAGGTCCCGGCGAGGTCTCCTTCGGCGGCGGCCGGACCGACTGGGCCGGGCTGGGGATCGACGAGATCATCGACATCCTGCACACCATGGATCCCGGCAGCGCCGCCGGCGACGTCAACACCATCCTCCAGGCGATCGAGGCGGTGCGTCGCGCCGCTGACCGGCTGGAGGGGTTGTTCGCCGACGACGGCCTGCGCGGCCGGGCCGCCGACGCCGCGGTGCAGGCCGGGCAGGAGCTCTCCGCCGCGATGCACTCGACGCTCGACTCGGCCACCCTCGTCGGCGATGCGCTCGGCGACGCGGTGGCCGTCGTCGGAGCGGCGCGGGGCCAGGAAGGCCATCTGCAGGAGCTGCGGCGGCGTCTCCGCGAGCGCCCGGAGGACGCACCCGGCGTCCGGTACGAGGCCGACCGGCTGATGGGCTCCACCTACTCGTCCCCGATGCAGCGGGTCCAGCACCGTATCTCGACCACATCCGACGGCCCGGCCGCCACCGTCGTGGGTCTCGGCGGCGCAGGCGGTTCGGTGTTCGCCGGGTCCTCCGGCGCCGATTCCGCCCGTGGCCAGGCGGCCAACACCGTCGACGCCGGCGACTTCGGTCGGCGAGGGTCACCGGCCGCCCCGGCGGCCGTGCCGACTCCTGCGCCTGGTACGGGCGGGCCGCCACCGGGACCGGCCACCCCCCTGGTGCCGACCCC
>NZ_BAOQ01000066.1 GCF_000344155.1 Gordonia paraffinivorans NBRC 108238
CGAGGCTAGGCCGGGTCTGCTACGTACCGCTTGATCAGGGCCGCCATTCGCGCCGGATTGGAGACACCTCGAAGCTGACCTCGGTCGTTGAGCTCGACGAGCTGGTACAGAGCTCGGGCAGCGTCTTTTCGGGATCAAGATGTATGAGCTCGGGACACCCGGTGTTGCGATGCTGCTGGCGTTGCTGGCCGAGCAACCGAAGGACGGCGGTGAGGTGTGGTGGTCGACCAGACGGTTCGAGCGGCGCATCGGGCTCACGGCCTCGACCCGGACTCGGGGGACCAAAGAACTCGTGGACGCAAAGCTGCTGTTCACGCGACGTGGTCAGCGGCCCAATGACAAGAAGACGTTCGCTCCGGAATCGACGGTGACGATCTACAAACTGCAGGGAGAGGCGGCACCCACGAAAGCGGCACGAAAGAAGACCGTCGCCGCGGCGAAGCGCAAATGATCGTCGCGCCGCGGCCCAACTCCGCATGCGAGTACCCGCGATCATGGAGGGAAGCGATGGATGGATGAGTCCGAGCGAACCGGTGAGCTACTGAAGCTCTCCGAGGTGTCAGCGCAGTCCGGCGTTTCACTGGACGTGCTGAGACGGATGGTCAGTGACGACCTTCTGCCGCACGTACAGCGAGGTCGGGCGGGGCACATCTACTTCCCTGCCGACGCCGTACCCACCTGGGCGCAGTGCGTGACTCTTCTCGAGGAGCAACGCGATCACCACCTGCGGCGCGCCCTGCAACTAGTAGATCGCCTCGGCCGCGAGTTGGAAGCTGTGCGCAACGACATCAACGAAGCGCGTGAACATCCTCGGCAGACCCTCGGTGTCGACCTACTCGCACTTGGCGACTGGCGGCAGAGTCATCCCCTTGAGGGAGAAACCACGACCGCGGCAATTCTTCACCAGTTCGTCTTCGAGCGGATCGCCATCCAGAACTACGACCGCGCACTCCGCGAGGCACGGAACGCAGGCGCTCGCCCTGATCACTAGCCGGTAGACGATCCACCAGATCGTCGAATGTTCCACTGCCAGTCGGGGAACTCGGCTTCGATCTGGCGGACGTGTCCAGGTGGCATTTGTCCGGACCGGTATTCGGCGCGACGGGTGGCGACCCAGGTACCGATCGGGAATCCGTCGATGACGTCGTGCTGGCGTGGGTTGCTGGTGCCGTGGCGGGCGACGTAGCGGCGCAGATGGTTCAGGCCGGCGGTGAAGCTCGTCCGGGCGTTGGTCTTCCACTGCCAGTCGGGGAACTCGGACTCGAGTTGCGCGATCCGCTCCGCGGGCAAGACGCCACGGCGATAGTCGGAGCGGCGTGTGTTGACCCACCGGCCTATCGGGAATCCATCGATAGCGTCCCGCTGGCGCGGGTTGCTGGTGCCGTGCACGGCGACGTACCGATGTAGATGGGCGATACCCTCATCGAATCGGCTGGTCACGGTCACCTAGTGTGCCTGTCGCCGGCGAGCGGTCGACCACCCAGCCGGCGTTCTCCCACGACCATCGAGGGGTCGCGGCCGGCACTCCCTCTGGTGTCTAGCTGTCACGCGGTATGGGATCTATACTGGGATCGAGAGGTGATCACCATGACAGCAGCACATCCCCGGCCGGATCTGGCCGCCTACGCCGAAGCAGCACGCATGTCGCAGCCCGAACTCGTGGCTGCATTGCGCGATCTGCTCGGCGCGAAACTCGTGGCCTACCTGGGCCGGGTGAGCGAAACTCGAGCGGTGCGGCAATGGGCCGAGGGCACCCGCACCATCGCCAACCACGACGACGTCGAACGGCTCCGGATCGCCTACCGCGCCGCCCGCCTGATCACCGAACGCGACACCCCCGCCGTCGCCCAGGCCTGGTTCCAAGGACTCAACCCGGTCCTCGACGACCGGGCGCCGGCGTTGCTGTTGCGCGACGGTGAACTCGCCGACGTCGGCCCCCAGGTGCTCAACGCTGCCCGCCAGTTCGCCGCGGTGGGATGAACCAACCCCGCACGTCGACTGCAGCTGGAATCGGTGACCGGCAGTGTCGGGGCGAGCCTGGGCATCGGTGGCAGCGGCGGCGGCGGGATCAGCGCGACCGGACCCACGTGTCTCGCAGCGACCGGCGTAGCGACTTCGCTGCCCGCACAGCACATGGGGCCTAGCGTACATCCAGACAGCAGTCCGTTGTCACCATCGGCGCGCCCACCCCGAGCGGTTCTGTTGTCCTACCGGTGTTCGGCCAGACCGAGACACTCTAGAACGACGACACCGTGCCAGCTGCTTCGGTGGTGGCTTAGTCTACCGGGCGGTGGTTCGGCGACACCTGACCTGCGCCTGGACTACTTCTTAGTGTGGTGCGTACCACTTTCGAGGGCCAATCAGGTTGTGAGTCTCTCAATGTCCCGGTCGCTCGAAGTTTCTATTGAAAGGACAGCGACATGTCTCGACCACTTGTAGATGAGCCCATTCGGGTTGCTGTGACCGTCGATGAACTCATCTTGTGGGAGGGGTCTCCGCTCCCTGCGGGTTATACCGCCCACGGGATCGTGTCTTCGATGGTGGACACGCTCGCTCAGCGCAACATCAAGGGTTGCTACGGCTTCCCGCACACCTACCCGGTGGCGCAGTCCCCCAAGCTGCGTGGCGTCCTCGACCTGTGGGTGGATGCAGGTCACCATCTGGGTAACCACACTCATCATCATGCCTCGTTGAATTGGGTTACCGGCGAGCAATACGTCAACGACATTGATGTCGCTGAAAGCGTCCTTGGCGATCTTCTCGACGCCGCCCCGACGCGCTATTTCCGGTACGCGATGGACATGACCGGACGATCAGAGCAGAAACGCGGCATCGTTGAAGACCACCTGCGCGATTCGGGGTACACGGTCGCACCGATCACCGCGTGGTTCGGCGACTTCGCGTGGATCGCTCCGTACTACCGGGCGAAGGTCAATCGCGACGAGGACGCTCTAGCGATGCTGCGTAACAGCTATGTCGATGCCGCTGAGTTTCATCTGCGAAGTCATTCCGCAGCTGCTCGGGAGCTGTGGGGGACGGATGTGCCGTGCATCTGGCTGATCCACGCGACTCCCATCGCCTGTGACATGCTCGGTGCGATCCTGGACCGGTTCACACAGATCGGGGTCGAGTTCATCGGTCTCGACGAGGCGATGCGTCACCCCAGTAACAAGTTGCTTCCCCCGGTGACTCACCAGTTCCGCAATCACATGGAGCGACAGCTTGCCGCTGCCGGAATCAAGAGAGATCTGGTTCCCGCAGAGATGACTGCTGCCGTGCTGGACGCGAGCCCACTGGATGGCTACGGGAGTTTCGAAGTGTACGAGGACCACATCCTCAAGCCGATCGCGGCACGGGTGGGTGGCGAATGGGATTGGGATTGGTCGTAGCTACGGCGGCGGTCGGTGGCGGCCACGATATGGAGCCCGTCGGCCGCCCTGTAGAGGGGACTAGCATCGAGTGATGTACCAGGAGGACGACGCTGGGTCCTCGGACGGCCTGAAGATTTTCCTTGATTGGCTTGAGCGGGACAGCGAAGCGATCGTCGGGCAGATGTTCGACGCGGTTGTTCGTGCCACGCCTTCGGTTGTGAGCACCGACAGTGACCGTGCTCTTCTGCGCTCGGCGCTGACATCGCACCTACCGGTGCTGTATCAGGTGGTCGAGGCTGGTGAAACGCAGCCGATAGTACGCCTCGCGGCACCGGCGAAACGGTGGGCCCAGCACTTGGCCGTATCGGGCGTCGATCTTCCAGAACTGGTGCTCGCCTACGATGCTGCCGGCGACGTTATCGTGCAGATGTTCGCCCACTCTCTGCGCCACGGGCAACCTCGGGTCGCTGACGCGACGAGGGCTGACGCCTTGGAAGTCGCCATGGATCGGCTGTACCGCTACCTGCGCGCAGCGATGGCCACGGCTGTTGCACTGCATTTGCGTGAGGCCGAACTGCTGCGCCGACGCACGGTCTCCGATCTTCATGACTGGATACGGCGTGTGTTGCGTGACGACGTCGATGAGGCCGCGGCACAGCAGCGTCTCAACTACAGTTTCGCGGGCCACCATGTGGCCTTCGTCTTATGGTCGGCCGACCCTGCAGGACCCGACCTCGACCGCGCCGCGTCCTATGTGAGGGCTGCGACACGGGCCCGGCAGCTCTTACAACTGCGTATCGATCACCGGACAATTCATGGCTGGCTGGCGTTGGAGGCTTCGTCGCTCACCTCTGGCTCACTGCCTTCGGATATGCCACGGGGTGTCTGTGTCGCCTTCGGCGCGGTACACACTGGGATAGTCGGGTTTCGCAGCAGCCATCGTGAAGCGCTCGAAGCGCGGAGGGTGGCGACGACCTTCCGACCGGATCGGCTGCCCGTTGTCCACTTTGATGACGTCGCGGTGATCTCGATGGCCTCGCACGCTGACGATTTGGCGAGATCGATCGTGACACGTCGTGTGGGGCCTCTACTGAGTCAGCCTAACCTTGTTCTGACGCTGCGAGTCTGGTTCGCCGAGTCCGGGAGCCCGACCCGCACTGCGCGCGCATTGGGATTGCACACGAATTCGGTGATCAAGCGGCTAGAACGAATCGCAGAACAGTTGCAGACCGAGCTGGACCCTGGCGACTTGCTGCTGCGCGTCGCGATTGAGCTAACCCCGCTCGTTGACCACAATCCGCCGCAGTAACACGTAATCGGTCCGAGAAGGATCAAGATATCAGTACGCGATCCCGTTAACGGGTCGAGAAGCGGTCTCATGCTCTTTGGCTTTTCGACAGCAGTAGTGGGCGAACCGTACGGCCCGTGCGTCACCGGGCGTGGAAACTTGTGAGACGACCTGCGCTGTCCTGAGGTAGAAGTCTCCGGGCGTCAGCCCGAAGGTTGGCAGTATCTCATCGTCTCGAGAACCATTGAACGGCATGCCTTGCTCAGCGAAGGCGATCATCTTGAGTTCTTCACTACTCATCGCTTCTCTACGGGTTCTGTTCATGGTGCTTGCAAGGTAGGCCAACCAGGTGTCTTGGTGCAGTTGTCCCGCTATACGGTTGTGGCGATTCCACCGTCGACCGGGATGATCGCACCGGTCAGGTAGGCGCCCGCCCTGCTCGACAGGAATGTTGCCGCTCCAACGACATCGTCGGGGCGACCTATGCGCCCGAGCGGCGACAGTGCCGCGATGTGATCGCCGCGAGCGTTGAGGATGGCGTCCATCATCCTGGACTCAAAGGGCCCAGGGGCGATGGCGTTGACAGTGATATTGGATGCACCGAGGTCTCGAGCGAGGTGTCGAGTCAGTTGATGCACAGCAGCTTTACTCGCCGAGTAGGAGTACGAAGGCGTCTCAGGCACTCGCAGGCCACCATCGATACTGCCGATCATGATGACACGGCTGGGGTCAGCAGCGGACGCACCTCGCGCCAGCGCGGGGAGGAGCGCCTGGGTCAGGAAGAACGGAACTCGGACATTGAGATCGATGACCTTGTCCCAGCCTGTCTCTGGGAAATCCGCGAGCGGGGCTCCCCACGTAGCCCCTGCATTGTTGATCAAGACGTCGAGCTGACCATACCTGGCGCTCACGTCATCGGCGAGGTACCGGGGTGCGTCGTCGAGGGACAGATCGACCTGCACAACGTCCAGGCCTAGTTGACGTGCCCGTTCGAGCGATGCGGCCTTCCTTCCGGCCACAACTACCTGCGCTCCTTGCGAGCGCAGGCCTTCGGCGATCATGGCACCGATTCCACTGGTGCCACCGGTAACCAACACAGTCTTGTCCTTGACGCAGAAGAGGTTTGAATAGTCTGGGAGCGCGGTCATGCGTGGGAAGGTCCGTTCTTCGAAGGTCGAGCGCGAATGAAAATGGGTGTCGTGTCTGAAGAATGCGCTACACAGCTCCATTTCGCAGTGGTGTCATCGCCTACTCGCGAGTGGGCGATGACACCGTTTCGTGAGCCAGCACACGCCCCATATGGTCGTCGCCATGGGTTCTGCTGACAGCCTCGTTTCGGCCTTTCGTTCCACCGTTCGGGCAACACCGGATAAGCGCGCTCTGCGGAGCAGCGATGGACGAATTGACCTCACGTGGCGCGAATACCAGTGCCTTGCGGACGATCTCGCCGCAGGACTGACATCGCTCGACATCGGGCCGGGATCGACGGTCGCGATCTTGATGGGCAACCGTCCGGAGTGGCAGCTGGTCGACACCGCGACGCTGATCACCGGCGCTACGCCATTCTCGCTGTACGCCAACGCCGCCGGGACCCAGAACGCTGAGCTGGTGCGCCGCGCACGAGCCCGGGTCGTCATCGGCGAACCTGACCTGCTGGCAGCACTACAACTCGAGCCGTATGAGCATCCCGTCACCTTCATCGAGGTCGGCCCCACCGATCTCACCAAACCCTTAACTGCCCCCAGCGGGAATGGCGCCCCAACGACGCTGTTCTCGTTGAGGCAGTTGGGTGCACGCACACCATTCGAACCCCCCGCGATCTGTGCAGATTCCATTGCCACGCTGATCTATACATCCGGTACTACCGGCCCACCCAAGGGCGTCGAACTGACGCACAGATCGTTACTGTTCATCGCCCGATTCATCGATTCGATCGTGCCCCTCGCACAGGGACGCACCATCTCGTACCTCCCTCACGCACACATCGTCGATCGTGTAGTCGGCCACTACACAGCGCTGGTGTGCGGATCATCGGTCACCACGATCTCCGATGCGCGCGCGCTCTTCGATGTACTGCCCGACATCCGCCCCACCCTCTTCACCTCGGTGCCGCGCATCTGGCAACGACTCCACGCCCAGATGCTGCGCGAGATCGACAACGACACACCAGCCGCCCGCACTGCGATCTATGAAGCCCTCAACGACGCTCGAACCGTCATCGAGCTGCGTGAAGCGGGACAACCGGTCCCAGCCACCCTGGCCGCCAAGGTCGACGAAGCCGATGCCGCCTGCTTCCTCCCGATGCGCAAACGGGTCGGCCTCGATGCAGCCGAGTGGATCATCACCGGGTCTGCGCCTTTACCCCGCGCGACGCACCTGTTCTTCGCCGCACTAGGAATGCCGTTGCACGATCTGTGGGGCTTGAGCGAGACCTCGGGCATAGCAACCTTCAGCGCCCCCGGAGACCACCGTCTTGGCACCGTCGGCCGCGCCCTGCCCGGCACCGAAGTCATCCTCGCCGATGACGGAGAAGTCCTGATCCGAGGACCCCATCTGGCTGTCGGTTACCGCGATGACCCCGCCGCTACCGCAGCCAGTTTCGATGCCGAGGGATGGTTCCACTCCGGCGACCTCGGCGAATGGGACGCCGACCAACTCCGCATCGTCGGCCGCAAGAAGGAACTCATCATCAGCGCCGGCGGTGAGAACATGTCCCCCACACGAATCGAAGACGTCGTGGCCAGCGCATCGCCGCTGGTGTCATCAGTCGTTGTCATCGGCGATCAACGACCCTTCAACATTGCGCTCATTGTCCCAGACTTCGATCGAATCACCTCCGAACTCGGTATCAAAGGCACCCCAACCGACCTACTCGTGAATGACGAGTTGCGCAGTGCGTTCGACAGAATCGTCGACGACGCCAACGCTCAACTCTCCCGACACGAACGCATCCGCAGGCACGCCCTGCTTCCTCAACCCTGGACCGTCGACAGCGGGGAACTCACGCCCACCCTCAAGATCCGACGCACCGACGTCGAACGCAAATACGCCGATGTGATCGACAGCCTCTACGCCGATAACGAAGTCGACTCCTACCTGAACACCCAAACCCATAGACGCGCTTGATCCGAACGGCTCGCGTAGGCTTCGCTGCGCCAGGTTGCGCAGGACTTCGGAAGTTTCCGAGGCCTGTCCGCAGCGGTGGATGAAGTTTACCGATCCTGGGGACGGGACCGGCCGCGACAGCGCATCAGAGGCACCGTCAGACGAGTCGGCCGAGCTTCGGGAGGTGCGCAAACGAATCCGGTGGCAAACAGGAAGCGGAGGTGATGTGTCGGGCGGCGGGCTATCTGTCGCAGAACATTAAGCCAAGTGATGTACCGATCACGGCTTTGTCTCCGGCGAGAACCCGGGGAGCGCGGTTGTGCCCGCACGAGCGGATCTGGTCTGTGATCAGCAAGAAGCGCGGCCTGACCCTCTGCTCGGGGCCACAAGTCCATGACGATCTCGTCGAGCGCAGCTTCACCGCGGTCCGCCTTCCAGTTGTGGCTGACCGATATCACCGAACACTGGACTGATGAGCGCAAGCTGTATCTGTGTGTGATCAAGTGCACGCGTCACTGGCTGTGGCTGCAGCGCAACACGCGGTCGATGCCCGGTCGCCGGCCGGGACCATTGTGCACTCGGATAAGG
>NZ_BAOQ01000065.1 GCF_000344155.1 Gordonia paraffinivorans NBRC 108238
GCCAGTAAACTCTAGCGTGAATGCTTGGTGTTTGCCGGTCGCCTGGATTTAGCACCTGAAACCCGAGGAGCGTCAGCTGATATGCGCTCGCTTCCCCTTCCCGCCCCGCGCTGGCCGCATCTCGATCCCAGCCGCCATCAGCGCCGTGCGGATCGTTGTTGGAGTCGAGCCGAACTCCTTCGCGACTGTCGCGAGCGACGCACCCTGGACATAGCGGAGCGCGGGGCCCTGTACTTGCTCCCGTGTCAGTCCTCGGCTCTCGTTGCGGAGCGGCACGCACCTGCGCTTGCAGATCTCGCTGACCGTGGCGCGGTGGATGTGGAAGCGCTCAGCGATCTCCTTGACCGAGACGCCAGCCTTGTACAGCTCAACAACTTCGAGCTGCTGCTCGATCGGCAGGTGCAGCTGCGGCTTGCGCCCTCGCCGCCCAGAAACGGCCTGTGGGGCCGTATCTGGCGCTTCCGGGGGCTCCGCTGGCGTTTGGCTCAGCTGGGGCGGGCAGCCCGCCCTGTAGGCCAACAGAGGCCGCCATTCTTTGTAATGGTCGCTGCCGAGGCCCACCGGAGAGAACCCCGGGTTGCCACGCGACCCGGGGTTCTGTGCGTCTTGGGGTTCAGTGCGTCTCGGGGGGCGACTGGGACCGAGGGGTGGATACGTGATACCAAAGCTGTAGTCCGCCATGGCGGAGCTTGAAGAAATGTCGAGACAGGTCGGGGGGACCACTGTGACGAAGCGTTGGATCGCGGGACTGAGCGCCATTGCGTCGATCGTGACCATGGGTGCGGTGACGGTGACGTCGAGCACCGCGGAGGCCGCGCCGAGGCCGAGCGCGAGGGTGTGCGTGATCAATCAGGAAGGCGGTGCCTACCGGGGGCCGATCGTCCTCCACGCGACGACCGGTGGGCTGTTCAACGGTCCGCGTCCGGTGTTCACCCACAACGCAGACTCCGCGGGATGCACGACCTTTGCGGGACTCAAGCCCGGTACGTCCTACTGGGTTTCGGGCTCGGTGACGCTGCAGAAGTGCCAGGACCACCTCAAGGGCGACGGAACCTGGGGAAAGTACGGCGTCGAGCAGGTGCGCGGTTTCTCGTCGGGAGTCCGCCGTGCGCCGTCGAGCGGAGTGCTGAAGTTCCCCCGCCAGGTCGCGGCGGTCCAGACCACGAGTTGCTTCTGACGGGCCAACGGGTCCGACTGACGTAGGCTGGAGGCATCCGGGCAGAACAACCGGCAGATCTCTGTCGGCCTCACCGGTGTCAGGCGTACCGGGCTCCGTCTGATGATGACGTCAGGCGGATGCTGTGATCACCGAAACCCTCGTCTTCTCCCACGGCGTCGAGGCCGCCCGATGAGCACCCCACCGCTCCTCGGCCCCACTCGCGTCCGTTTCGGCGTGGACCCGGCCGCCGCCATCGGCGGTGCCTGGTACCCGTATACCGTGCAACTCGCCGACGAGCTCCCGGGCCTGCTCGCCTCGGCGCGGGCCCAGTTCGGAGACGTCACCGGGATCGACGTGACCTGGCAGAGCTTCCGGCGTCTGCCCGGTCTCGACTCGCCCGATTCGCCTGCGACGCCGCCGATGATGACGCTCAGCACGCCGGTGGCCACCGTCCGCCTTCTGGTGATCCCGCCCCGCACCGCGTCGTCGCTCGCGGCGATCCTGTTGCGGCTGGCGAGCAACACCGTGCAACCGCAGGCGAGCACCTACTCGCTGGAATTCCGCCGCGCCGAACGCATTCTGGAGCTCGCGGCGCGATCGGTGTCCTCCGAGACCCGCCGGCCGGCGGTGCAATAGGCCCGGTCCGCCCCCGCGAGGCGGGCGTTTTCCCTGCACACGGCCACCTCGTCGTTGTAGGTTCCCCACATGACAGCCGCGCTGCTGACATTCGCCGGATCTCTGCTCATCGCAGGGGTCGGCGGGATCTTCAGCCGGCTCGACGCCAACGACCGGCACCAGAAGCTCGCGCAGAAGGTCGACATCCTCGCCAAGCTCCCGTCGGGCACCGCAGCACATGCCCGCATGGAGTCGATCGTCCTGGACGCGATCGGCGATCTGGGGGAGTACGAGCATCGTCGCCGCAGCCTCATGTTCCAGCGGCGCGCGCTGATGGCGGCCTTCGTCGCCTGGTTGGTCGTGGTCGCCATCCACGTCACCGACGAGAAGTACGACCTCGGCCATGACGACAACATCCTCGACTACGTGGAGATCATCGCCCTCGTCGTCGGTTTCCTCCTGCTGATCGCCTCTGTGGCGGCCACCATCCGGGATCTGCGTCATCGTCACGGCGATCCGGAGGCGCCCGGTTCGGTCAAACGCCCTACCTCGGGGTGAGGCGTTTGTTAGCTTCGGCACCCATGAGGTCCTCGAAGCTGCTGTTGGGGCTGGTCGTGGCGGCGCTGGCCGGAGTGCTGGTCGCCACCGCGGCGCCGGTCCGGGCGGACACACTGCCGGTCACCTACAACTTCTTGTCCGGCATCCCCGGCGAACTGACCAACCCGGGCGGCTCGCTGCCCGGCTCGAACGACTGGAACTGCAAGCCGTCGGCAGAGCATCCCAATCCGGTGATCCTCGTGCACGGGACCGGCGGGTCGCAGCAGACCAACTGGGGCACCTACGTCCCGCTGCTGAAGAACGAGGGATACTGCGTCTTCGCGCCCACCTACGGCGCGATCAAGGGCGCGCCGTGGCCGATCACGGCGATCGGCGGGATGGGGCTGATGTCCGAGAGCGCCCGCGAACTCGGCACGTTCATCGACAAGGTGAAGCGGGCGACCGGTGCGGAGAAGGTCGACATCATCGGGCACTCTCAGGGAACGGTGGTGCCCGCCTACTACGTGAAGTACCTCGGCGGCAGGGACAGCGTCGACAAGTACATCTCGCTCGCGCCGGTGTGGCGCGGAACCACCGTCGCCGCCGCCGACCAGATCGGTCCGTTCGTGCGCGGGCTCGGTGTGCGGCCGGAACAGGTCCCGCTGTGTCAGGCCTGCTTCGACCTCGATCCCGGCGCGGCGTTCCTGCGCAAGATCGCCGACGGCGGCTACTACCTGCCCGGTATCCGGTACACCAACATCGCCACGCGGTACGACGAACTCGTGGTGCCGTACTGGAACGGCCTCCCGCCCGGCGGCTCCAACGTGAAGAACATCGTCGTGCAGGACGGGTGCTCGGTCGACTACACCGAACACGCGGGCATGGCGGGTTCGCGACGCACCGCGAACTTCGTGCTGAACGCGCTCGACCCCGAACACCCGCGCGCCGTTCCATGTGATCGGGCGGCCCCGTTCACCGGCAGCCCGTTCTGATCGTGCGGTCCGCGCGTCATCATCGAGGCCGGTTGCGGCGCAGCATCATCGCGGTCGCGGTGGTCGTGGCGGCCGGATTCTCGGGTGACGTCGGCGCGCCCGCCGCCGGAGCCGACGTCCCCGCACTGGGGCCGGACTTCGCATTCGGTGTCGCGCAGTCGGGTTTCCAGTCCGAGGGGCACAACCGCGACTCCAACTGGTTGCGATACGGCAGACAGGGCAAGGTCGGCGAGCCGGTCGGCGACACCATCGACTTCTACCACCGGTACGCCGAGGACATCGACCGTGCGGCGTCACTGGGGGTCGGGATCTACCGCACCTCGGTGGAGTGGTCGCGGGTGGAACCGCGCCGGGGACACGACGACCCGGCGGGCTGGGCGTTCTACGATCGGGTGATCAGGAAGGTCGTCGACGCAGGGATGCGCCCGATGATCACCCTGAACCACTGGGTGCACCCGGGGTGGGCGGTGGATCTCGGCGGTTGGAACCGACCGGGGATGGCCGACGACATGGTCGCCTTCTCCAAGCGGGTCGTCGACCGGTACGCTTGGGCGGACCCGCTGTGGATCACGTTCAACGAGCCGACCGAATACGTCCGGCGCGAGCTGCAGTACGGCGGACTGACGCCGCAGAACGTCGGCCGGATGGCCGACGGGATCGTCTCGGCCCAGCGGTCGATTTACCGTCACATACACCGCGTGCAGCCGGGTGCGGAGGTGTCGTCGAACTTCGCCTACTATCCGATCGCCGGTGTCCAGGACTGGCTGGAATCGGTGTTCCCGCAACGGATGCGCGACACCCTCGACTTCGTCGGCGTCGACCACTACTACTCGTTCTCCGTCACTGATGCGTCGGTCGCACACGGCGCCACCGGGGAGTTCTGGAAGAGTTCCCAGGCGCCCGAATCGATCTACTACGTCCTCCGGCGGGTGGCGCGCGAGTTCCCGGGCAAGCCGGTCCGGGTCGTCGAGAACGGGTTGGCCACCGATCCGCACGGCAAACGACCCGACGGCTACCGTCGCGCCGACCATCTGCGCGACACGGTGTACTGGCTGCAGCGCGCCCGCCAGGACGGCGTCGACCTCCGGTCGTACAACTACTGGAGCCTCACCGACAACTACGAATGGGGCGACTACGACTCGCGCTTCGGCCTGTACACCGTCGACGTCGGGCGTGATCCGGCGCTCACACGCCGGCCGACCGACGCCGTCGCCGCGTATCGCGACATCACCCGCGCCGGGGGAGTGCCGAGGGGATACCGGCCCACGAGGCCTCCGATTCCGTGCTCGCTGGTGGACGTGCCGGACAGTTGCGCGAACCCTGCAGTGGTGCGCTGACCGGCAGCCCCGCCACCGTTCGGCAGATCCGCCCGGCGATCCGGAGGCCGGTATGCGGAACAACGGTGGAAGCGCGGCGAACTCAGGCGATTCCGAGCGCGCGGAGTCCCGCGGCGGTCGCGGCGGCGAGCACGATGACCACCGCCAGCGGTGCCCGTAGCAACGCGGCGACGACGCCGACCGCCACTCCGGCGGGACGCGCCCAGCCCGCGAAGTCGTGTTCGACGAACAACGCTCCGGTGAGCGCGACCGCCACCAGCAGGACCACCGCGGCGCGGTCCATCAGCGCCTCGGTCTCGGCCGACACCGAGATGCGGTTGCGCAGGATCGGGCCGGCGAGCCGGATGGCGTAGGTGCCGACCGCGAGCAGCGCCACACCGATGCCCAGGGACAGGCCGGTGCTCATCGGCGGACCTCGTGATCGCGCCTGGTCTCGACGGTCGGCGAACTCGGCCCGGCCGCCGAGGGCGCCCGGCCGTGGATGAACCGCCGCATGACCTCGACCCCGGCGAAGCCCGCCAGGGCGCCCACGACGGGGAGTCCGGCGGGCAGGAACGGTGTCGACGCGATGGCGATCGCGCCGCCGGCAACCGCCGCGGCCCAGGTCGCACCCGACCGCAGCGCCGGGATGGCCAGGGCCGCGAGGAGGGCCGGGAAGGCGGCGTCGAGGCCCAGGGCCTCGGGGCCGGCGACGACGCTCCCGAGGAACGCCCCGAGTCCTGCCCCGGCCGGCCAGCAGACGAGGATTCCCAATCCGCACAACAGGAATGCCGCGCGAGCGCGGCGAGGGTCGGGCTCTGTCGCGGTCATGGCGGCGGTCTCGTCGTTGATGAGGTGGGCGCCGAGCAGGGTCTCCGACGGTCCGCGCAGATACTTCCCCACGGACAGGCCGTAACCGAAGTTCCTGGTGTTCACCAGAAGTCCGGCCAGAGCGCCGACGACCGGTGCGCCGCCCGCGGCGATCACGCCGACGAAGACGAACTCCGAGGACCCGGCGAGCACGACCGTGGCGATGAGGACGATCTGCCACGACGCCAGTCCGGCACCGTGTGCGGCGACCCCGTACGAGGCGCCGATGACGAGGACCGAGAGGCACATGACGACCACGGCGCGCAGGGTCGCCGCGTCGAGTGTTCTCCATGCCGAACGCATGACTACTATAGTGAACACGTGACGGATGTTCGTCAAGATGGACGATTGGACGGTTCGATGAACAATGTGGCCGGGGTGGACCCGAAGCAGCTGGTGGCGGCGTCGCTCAAGCGTGAACGCGCCCGCGCCGGACTCTCGCTCACGGAACTGGCGAGGCGCGCGGGCATCGGCAAGTCGACGCTGTCGCAGCTCGAGTCCGGGGAGGGGAACCCCAGCGTCAAGACGCTGTGGGCGCTCTCGACGGCTCTCGGGGTCCAGTTCTCCGCACTGCTGGACTCTCCGGCGCCCACGGTCGAGGTGACCCGCTTCGGCGACGGCCCGGTCATCCCGGCCGCCGACGCCGACTATTCGGCCACCCTTCTCTCGACCGCCGCGCCCGGGTCGCGCCGGGACATCTACGTCGTGCGCGCCGAACCCGGGAAGCCGCGCGTGTCCAAGCCGCATGCGCGCGGCGTCGTCGAACACGTCGTCGTCAGCACCGGGCGTGCCCGGCTGGGGCCGACGGACGCCCCAGAGACGCTGGGGCCCGGCGACTACATCGCGTATCCCGGAGACGTCGAGCATGTCTTCGACGCGCTCGAGCCGGGCACCGTCGCGGTGATGATCAGCGAGGCGTTCTGAGCCGGCGGCACATATCCGTCAGAGAAGCCGTTCGGTGTCGGCGTAGACCTTTCCGGCGATGACGACCGGATCGGAGGCGTACGGGCCGTACTCCCACAGTGTCTCGGCGCCGTCGATGGCCTCGAGCTGGTGGCCGCCTGCTGTCGGGGCGGAGACGAGGACGCGCCGACCGTCCGAGCCGAGGAGGTCGGCATCGTTCAGGTGGTCGGCGAGGATGGCTCCGGTGGACACGTCGAAGACACCCTCCGTCTCGTCTCCGCCGCGCTTGATCACCACCGTGCCGCCGTCGGAGAAGACGACGACCGGATGGTCGAACATCCAGCGCCACAGTGTCTTTCCGCTCATGGGTGAGGCGACGAAGAGTGGCTTCTCGTTGCCGGTGGTGTCGCGGTCGGTGAGTATCGGAAGGATCGACTCCCCGGCCGGTCCGAGCCGTGTGCTGAGCACGCCACCGGGCGCGGCCCGTTCGAGTCGGGCGCCGCGCACGGTCGTCGTCGGATTCCCGTCGGAATCGAAATAGTCGACGCCGCTGTCGGTGTCGACGGCGAAACCACCCGGGAACGGATTCGCGCCGGTGTGGCCGACCTTCCTCGGCTCCTGACGGAAGACCTCGGCCAACGTGGTCATGCTGCGGACGACCAGACGTTCGGTGTCGCGGCCGGCCTCCTCCCGGGACACCACGAGGCCTGAGCGCGGATACACCTCGCCGTAGGGAAGCGTTGCGGCGAGCCCGCCCTCGCGGTCGTAGACCTCGATCCGCGACCGTGCAGACCGCTCCGGGACGACGAAGAACCTGTCCCGGTGTGCGACGACGATGGCGCGGTCGGCGGCGGGGACCGAGCGACGGATCGATCCGTTGCCGAGATCGGCGAAGACCACCGCCTGGCCGTCATCGGTCAGCCCTTCGACGAGACATGCCGCGGACACGTCGGACTCGGCGATCGCGCACGACCGGAATTCGGTGCGGTCGTCCGGCGAGTCCACCTGCGCGAGGCGCTCTCCGGTCCCGGCGTCGAGAAGGCGACCGCGGCCGGAGCACCGTGGCGCCTGGCCCCCAGGGCGACCACGTTCTCGTTGCCCCCGATGAACCGGGGAAACCAGAAGTCCTGACCGAGGTCGAACGTCCACCGCGGGTCCTCGGGCGCGGAGGACAGGTCGGCAGGGTGTCCACAGGCGGGGTTCGACGCGACGTCGGTCACAACGATTCGCTTCTTTCGTTACCGGCGCGTAGTGTCGACTGCAGTGATGCAGCCATGACGGCATGCGTCAACGCGTCGTAGAACGCCTCTCTCGCAGGTCGGTGCCCCACGGGGATGCCGACGTCGGACACATCGGATGTCCACGACCTGCCATTGACTTCGTACGGCGAACGAGCCCGCGACACCCGCGTGTTCGCCATCCGGCACCGACCATCGGCAGTGGAACTGTCGTCCTGACTCGCGTGCCACGCACAGGAAGAACCCTGCCCAGACAATGACTGCTGTCATCGACACCGTCGACACGAACGTCGACACCACTCCCACCGCTTCCGCCGCACCCCAGGTGACCTTCGAATCCCTCGGTGTGCCAAGCAAACTCGTGAAGGTCATGGAATCGCAGGGCAAGGCGAACGCCTTCCCGATCCAGGCCGACACCCTGCCCGACACCCTCGAGGGCAAGGACGTCCTCGGCCGCGGCAAGACCGGCTCGGGCAAGACCCTCGCCTTCTCCATCCCGCTCGTCGCGGGACTCGCCGAGATGGAGGTCGAGCGCTACGTCGGCAAGCCCACCGGGCTCATCCTGGCGCCGACGCGTGAACTGGCGACCCAGATCGCCGCCGTCGTCGAGCCGCTCGCCTCGGCCGTGGGCCTCACCGTCACCACCGTGTTCGGTGGCGTCAAGCAGGCCCGCCAGGAGCAGGCCTTCCGTCGCGGCGTCGACATCGTCGTCGCCTGCCCGGGCCGCCTCGAGGACCTCATGCGTCAGGGCATCGTCCGCCTCGACGAGGTGGAGATCACCGTCATCGACGAGGCCGACCACATGGCCGACCTCGGCTTCCTGCCGGTCGTCACCAAGATCCTCGCCGCCACCCCGTCCGACGGCCAGCGCATGCTCTTCTCCGCGACCCTCGACAACGGCGTCGACAAGCTCGCCAAGCGTTTCCTCGACAACCCGGTGATGCACTCGGTGGACTCCGCCGAGTCGCCCGTCGCAGCCATGACCCACCACGTCTTCGAGGTGTCCTCGGCCGGCAAGGCCGACCTGGTCGCCGCACTCGCCTCGGGCACCGGCCGCCGCGTGCTCTTCATGCGCACCAAGCACCAGGCGAAGAAGCTCGCCAAGAAGCTCACCGAGCAGGGCATCCCCGCGGTCGACCTGCACGGCAACCTCAGCCAGGCCCAGCGCGACCGCAACCTCGCCGCATTCGGCCAGGGCGACGTGCGCGTACTCGTGGCCACCGACGTCGCCGCCCGCGGCGTCCACGTCGACGGCATCGAGCTCGTCGTGCACGTCGATCCGCCGGCCGAGCACAAGGCCTACCTGCACCGCTCCGGCCGCACCGCGCGCGCCGGCAGCTCCGGCGACGTCGTCACCGTGTGCCTGCCCGAGCAGCGTCGCGAGGTCGCGCAGCTGCTGCGCAAGGCCAAGATCAAGGTCACCCCGGTCAAGGTCGACGCCACCTCCGCCGAGGTCGACGACCTCGTCGGCGAGCGCGCACCGCGCGTCTCCGCCGCCGAGCGGGCCGCCGCCGAGAGCGCTCGCGGACGCGGTCAGAACGGGAACGCCCGTTCGCAGGGCGGGCGCTCGCAGGGCGGTCGACGCGGCGGACGTTCCG
>NZ_BAOQ01000064.1 GCF_000344155.1 Gordonia paraffinivorans NBRC 108238
CGCGGATCTGGACCGAGACCGCCAGCGGTGCCACCACTGCCCGGCCGCAACTCGATGACCTGTTCTCTCACCTTCGGCCTGGGGACACCCTGGTGGTGTGGCGACTCGATCGACTCGGCCGCTCACTGCCACATCTGCTTCAGGTCGTCACCGACCTCGAAGAGCGCGGCATCGGCTTCCGGTCGGTGACCGAATCGATCGACACCACCACCGCCGGCGGCAAGCTGATCTTCTCCATCTTCGGCGCGCTCGCCGAGTTCGAACGCAACCTCATCCGCGAACGCACCTCGGCCGGCCTCGCCGCAGCCCGGGCTCGCGGTCGGGTCGGGGGGGCGGCCGCCGAAGATGACGCCGAAGAAGATCAAGCAGGCCAGGTTGATGCGCGACAACGGGATGAGT
The DNA here is from genome assembly GCF_000344155.1 of Gordonia paraffinivorans NBRC 108238. GTDB lineage: Bacteria > Actinomycetota > Actinomycetes > Mycobacteriales > Mycobacteriaceae > Gordonia > Gordonia paraffinivorans. The sequence continues at coordinate 400 of NZ_BAOQ01000064.1, forward strand.
CAGACCGAAATCGCGGAGATCCTCGGAGTCGGCCGCACGACGCTGTATCGCCATCTGAAGTAGTAGTAGTACCGCACCGACATTTTCGAAAGGGTGGCGCCTGTTGTCCTCCACTGACTCACCGAGGCCGACGCGGCCCCGCAGCTGCTACCGCCCTACTCGGTCGGTGTCGCCGAGTGTCGGGACGCGCCCGGCAGTGCCGGATCACTCGAGGGCGTAGAGATCGTGCGCGGTGGCGGCATAGGCGGTGTCGGCATCGACGGCCAGCAACGCTTCGACCGGACCGACCACGGCCTTCTGTTCCCATGTTCGGCCGGTGTGGCTGCGCCAGGCGACACCCTCAGTGTCGACACCCCACAGGGAGCCGTCACCGGCGGCGGAGAGCAACACCAGCGTGGGGGCTTCGGGAACGGCGGTGAAGGTCCGGGCACCGTCGGTGCTGTGCTGCAACCCGTCGGCGGTGGCCGCCCAGACACCATCGTCGGTAACGGCCAGGGCTGCGGCGGCCAGCGGGGCTCCGGCGCTCCAGGTGGCGCCAGCGTCGGTGGAGACCAACAGCCCGGTGGTCCCGTCGAAACCGACGAGCACCGTCCCGTCGGTGGCCAGAGCGTGGAAATCCACTTCTCCGGCAAGGGATTTCGGGGTCCAGGTGCGACCACCATCGGCACTGTCGATCAATCCGAGCGGGTTCGGTGCCGAACTCGATGGTCCGGGATGCCCGGAGGCGAAGAGCCGATCGGTGCCGGGCACCCCGGTCAGTCCCATGAAGTCGTCGTCGGAGGTGCCGACCCGGCTGGTGTGCCCGTCAATGCCGAGGGTGACCAGGCCGGTGTGGGTGCCGGCCAGGATCGTGCCGTCGGCACCGAGGTGCAGCCCGTGCAGGTGATCGAGGGCAGGGGTCAATGCCACCGCGGGCACCTCCGCGGTCGGGACAGACCCCGATCGGGTCGGTGTCGTACCGGGCTGCTGGGTCGAGCATCCGACGAGCACGGTCAGGGCAGCGGCGACGAGCACACCCCGGCAGGGGCGCGCGAACGATATCCACATGGACGCAGAAGAACTTTCTCTCTGGGGCAGGGCCACGCAGGTCAGGTGCGGGCCAGGTGGGCGGGGTCGAGGTCGAGGCGGCGCAACAGTTGTGCATTGAGGGCAACGACGATGGTCGAAACCGACATGAGCACCGCGGCCACCGCCGGGGAGATCGCCACCCCGGCGAAGGCGAGCACACCGGCGGCCAGGGGCACGGCGATGATGTTGTAGCCGGTCGCCCACACCAGGTTCTGCCACATCTTCCGGTAACTGGAGTGGGAGAGTTCGATGATCGACAGCACCGCCCGCGGATCGTTCGCCGCCAGCACCACCCCGGCGGATTCGATCGCCACATCGGTGCCGGCACCGATGGCCACTCCCACATCCGCCCGAGCCAGGGCCGGGGCGTCGTTCACGCCGTCGCCGACCATGGCGACCTTGTGCCCGCGTTGCTGCAGTTCGGTGACCTTCGCGTCCTTGTGCTCGGGCAGCACTTCGGCGAAGACCTCGTCGATGCCGAGATCTGCGGCCACCGCGTCGGCGACCTGCCGGGCATCACCGGTGATCATCGCGACCTTGACTCCGCGGGCGTGCAGGGCGTCGATCGCCTGGCGGGACTCCTCACGGACCGCGTCCTCGAGCGCCACGGCACCGAGCACCCGATCACCTTCGGCGATGTGCAGCACCGACGCTCCGCGCTGCACCCACTGTTCGGTGACGGCGGTGACCTCGGCCGGTACCGACAACGACAGGTCGGTCAGCATCGCGGGTCCGCCGACGGTGACCTCGGTGCCGTCGACGACCGCGCGCACGCCACGGCCGGGCAGCGATCGGAAGTCGGTGGCGGTGATCTTCTCGCCCGTCGGGACACCGGTGCCCGCCGCGGCCACGATCGCGTGCGCGACGGGATGTTCGCTGTCGGCTTCGACTGCGGCGGCGCGGGCCAGCAGATACGATTCGCTGATTCCGTGGGCGGTCGTGACGCCGGTGACCTGGTGCCGGCCCTGGGTGAGGGTGCCGGTCTTGTCGAACAGGACCACCTCGACGGTGCGCATGCGTTCGAGGGCGAGACGGTCCTTCACCAGCACACCGGCCTTGGCGGCGCGTTCGGTGGAGATCGCGATCACCAGCGGGATCGCCAACCCCAGGGCGTGGGGACACGCGATGACCAACACGGTGACCGTGCGCACCACCGCTTCGTCGACGTTGCCGAGCAACGCCCACACCACGAAGGTGAGCAGACCGCTGATCGCGGCGAAGTAGAACAAGAACGCCGCGGCCTTGTCCGCCAACGCCTGCGCCCGCGACGAGGACGCCTGAGCGTCGGCGACCATGCGTTGGATACCGGCCAGGGCAGTGTTCTCACCGACGGCGGTGATCCGCACGCGCAGGGCGCTGTCGGTGGCGACGGTACCGGCGACCACCGTGTCGCCGCTTCCGCGGGTGACGGTCTTCGATTCGCCAGTGATCATCGATTCGTCGACCTCGGCGCGGCCGGCGACGACGGTGCCGTCCGCGGGCACCCGGGCCCCGGCCCGCACGAGCACCACGTCGTCGAGGGCCAACTCCGACAACGGCACCTCCTCGGTGCCGTCGTCGGTGACCTTCTCGGCGGTGTCGGGCAGCATCGCCGCCAACGCGTCGAGGGCTCCCGAGGCCGAGCCGAGGGCGCGCATCTCGAGCCAGTGCCCGAGCAGCATGATCACGATCAGCAGCGCCAGTTCCCACCAGAAGTCCAGGTCGAAACCGCCGAGGCCGAGGGTGGTGATCCACGAGGCGGCGAAGGCGACGCTGATGGCCATCGCGATCAGCAGCATCATTCCCGGTCGGCGCGAGCGCAGTTCGGCCCAGCCTCCGGTGAGGAACGGCATGCCGCCGTAGACGAAGATCACCGTGCCCAGCACCGGCGGGATCCACATGGCGCCGGGGAAGTCCGGCATGGGGTAGCCGAGCAACTCGGCAACCATGTGGCTGAATCCCACGACCGGGATCGACAGGATCAGCGACACCCAGAAACGCCGTCGGAACATCTCTCCGTGCGTGCCGTGCCCACCATGATCGCCGTGGCCGGCATGAGGGTCCGACCCGACATGCGCGAGATGCTCGCCGTATCCGGCGTGCGCATCGTGCGGCTGCGGGGGCGGGCTCTGTACGTCGGCGCTGTGCTCGTGCCCGGTGGGCGCCTGAGCCGGGCGGGTGTGTCCGTGCTCCGGGTGCGACATCGAAAGCCTCCTGGGTGGCGGGCCGAGAGGAACCGGCCGGGGGTCGGCCGGTTACAGGGTGGTCAGCAGCTGGCGCATGGTGTCGATTTCCTGCTGCTGGGTATCGACGATGGTGCGGGCCATCGCCACCGCGTCGGGGAACTGCCCGTCCTCGATCTCGGTCTGCGCCATGTCGACGGCGCCTTCGTGGTGGGCGATCATCTGCTCGAGGAACAGGCGGGCCGCGTCGGTGCCCTGCGCATCCGCCAACGCTTGCATGTCTTCCTCGCTCATCATCCCCTCCATCTCGGCCATACCGCCGTCCATGCCGGGCATGTCGTGGTCGCTCTCGGGCATCTTGGTGGGTTCGCCCCACTGGTCGAGCCAGCTCTCGAGTTGGTCGATCTCCGGGCCCTGGGCGGTCTTGATCTGCTCGGCCAGGGCGGTGACCTCGGCGGGGATGTTGTCCTTGGCCAGGAGCATGTCGCTCATCTCGATGGCCTGGCTGTGGTGCGGGAGCATCATCTGCGCGAACATCACATCGGCGTCGTTGTGGGCTGTGGCCTGTTCGGCGGGTGTGCCCGCCGAGGCCGGCGCGGTCGAGGTCGCGACCGTGGTGCCGGTGTCGGAGTCGGAATCGCTGCACGCGGTTGCAGCGAATACCACGGCCAGGGCTGTGGCGCCGACGGCGAGGGTCTTCTTGTTCATCAAGGGGTGTTCCTTTCTCGGACAAGCACAGGCATCGTGATGGCGCAGCTCGGCACCGCCGGACGGCGGGCCCGGGTCACGCCAGGTAGGACACGGTCGTCATCATTCCGGCCTCCTGGTGATAAGCGTTGTGACAGTGCAGTGCCCATTGGCCGGGGTTGTCGGTGTCGAATTCGATCTCGACGGTGCGCATCGGCCCGATGGTGACTGTGTCCTTGCGCAGACCGGTGTCGGTGAGCGCGAAAGTGTGTCCGTGCAGGTGCATCGGGTGGAACATGTCCGACATGTTGCGCATCCGCATGCGCACCCGCTGTCCCTCGTTGACGTTCAGCGGCGCGCTGTTCGGGTGGGCGCGGCCGTTGAGGGTCCAGCGGTACGGCGACATCGTCCCGCCCATATCCACACTGTGATACAGATCGTGATCACGCTCGGCCAGACGCACATACTCCCGGGGCGCAAGATCGGTGCCGAGCAGCACCCGCCGATCCAGCTCGTCGGGGCGAGGCTGGATCGGCAGTTCGCCGGAGGCGGTGCGCACCACCGCCTGTCCGTACCCGGTCTTGCCCTCGGCCTGAGCGAACAGCGGGAACACCCCGTCGCTGAGGGTAACCAGCACGTCGAATCGCTCGCCCATGCCGATCAGCAGTGCGTCGGTGTCCTGCGGTACCACTGGGAACCCGTCGGTGTGGGTGACCGTCATCCGGTGACCGCCCAACGCGACCCGGAAGGCGGTGTCGGCGGCGGCGTTGACGAACCGGATCCGTGCCCGCTGTCCGGGTGCGGCGGTCAAGACCATCGGATCATCCGGCACGCGCCCGCCGACCAGAAAGTGGGGATAGCTCACGTCCCCGGCACCGCCGAGGAGCGGTGAGAGCATCGTTTCCTCACCCATGTCCATACCGCCCATGTCCATGGCGCCGTGATCCATCCCGCCCATTCCGGTGCCGATGCCGAGCTCGCGGGCCACGTCGTCGGGGGTACGTCCGGTGCCGTCGAGCCAATCGTCGAGCACCACGATCCACTCGTGCTCGTAGTCGCCCGGCTCGGCCGGATCATCGACGATCAGCGCGCCGTAGAGCCCGCGGTCGAGTTGCAGACCCGAATGCGAGTGATAGAAGTACGTGCCCGCATGAGGGACGGTGAACTCGTAGACGAACCTGTCTCCGGCAGCGATCGGGTCCTGCGTCAGCCCCGGCACCCCGTCCATATCGTTGCTCAACGCCAGCCCGTGCCAGTGCACACTCGTCTCCACCGGCAGCTGGTTGTCCACCTCCACCCGCAGCAGATCCCCGGCGCGGGCGCGGAGCAGTGGCCCCGGCACCTGGTCGTCATAGGACCAGGTAGACACGATGCGGCCGCCCAGGTCCACCTCGACCGGACGCGGTGTCAACCGGGCCGAGGCCACCTGCTGGCCCGGGGAGCGGCGCTGCTGTTCGAGACGACGCACCGCCGGTGACGTGGCGGTCACCGGGACGCCGGTCGCGGCTCCCGACGCGGAACAGGAGGCGAGAACCCCAGCACCGGTGAGGATCGAGCCGATCAGAAAGGCCCGGCGGGGAACCCTAACCACGGGCCTGCTCCTGCTGCTCACCGGTCGAGGCGGCGCCACCGGACTGCGTCAACGTCCGTCGACGGGACACGAACTCATCGGATGTGATATCGCCACGGGCGAAACGCTTTTCGAGCGTCCGAAGTGGATCGTCCTGCTGCTCGGTGTGGGCAGGACCGTCTGCGCGGTCGGTACGGAACAAGGTGGCCACCAGATAGATCACCACCGCCCAGAACACGAGCATGCACACCGTCATGACGGTCCATCCCGCCCACCCGACGTCACCGACCCAACCCATCATGGTCGCCTCCATCCCTCGGTTTCGTACCTTCAGCCTCGGGCACCCACCCCCAGGTTCGGTGGAGGTCGTATGAAGATTTGCTCAAGAAGCCCGCCGCGGCGCCGGCGCCGGGACGGTGCTGGCGATGATGGACCCCATGACGTCCTCCCCTGCTCGCCCACCCGTATCCGGCAGCGACCCGGCGACACCGGCGCGACCCTCGACCGGTCTGCGGGCGATGGTCGTCGAGGACGAACCGTCTTTGGCGAATCTGGTGGGCTCCTATCTCGAGCGGGACGGTTTCGAGGTCGCGATCACCGGTGACGGCTCCGAGGCCGTTCCCCTCGCCCGGCAGGTCGATCCCGATGTGGTGGTCCTCGACCTGGGGTTGCCAGGCTTGGACGGGGTGGAGGTGTGTCGGCAGTTGCGGACCTTCTCCGACGCCTACGTCGTGATGCTCACCGCCCGCACGGAAGAGATCGACACCCTGATCGGACTGTCCGTCGGCGCCGACGACTATATGACCAAACCGTTCAGCCCCCGCGAACTGACCGCCCGCATCCAGGCCATGTTGCGCCGCCCCCGCTCCACCACCGCCGCAGCCCCAGCCACCGCCGTGTCGCCACCGCGTCGTTTCGGGGACCTGAGCCTCGACGTCAACGGCCGCGAGGTCACTGTCGCCGGGCAATCGGTCGCGCTGACCCGCACCGAATTCGACATCCTCGCCGCCCTCGCGCGTGATCCCGGCGTGGTCCTCACCCGCGCCCAGCTGATCGAGGCGGTGTGGGGGCCGAGCTGGGTCGGTGACGAACACCTGGTCGACGTGCACATCGGGCACCTGCGCCGCAAACTCGGCGACGATGCCGCACGCGGCCGGTACGTGCGCACCGTCCGCGGTGTCGGCTACCGAATGGGCACCGGATCATGACCGGCCGATCATCCGCACCGGGTGGGTCCCTGCGCCGCACCGCCAGTGCCTCGAGTTTCGGTACCCGACTGTTCCTCGCCCTGACCGTGGTGGTGCTCGGCTGCGCCGTCAGCGCCTGGATCGTGGCCTCCGCGCTCGCGCCCGGCATCTTTCACGATCATCTCGGGCAGGCCGGAATCGACCACAACTCCAGCCAGGCCGGTCACGTCGAAGAAGCCTTCACTTGGGCGATCATCCTCGCCTGGGGGCTGGCCATTGCCATCGCGGTGCTGCTGTCACTGGCGGTGAGCTGGTACATCACCCGGCGCGTCCAACGGTCGCTGACCGCGGTGACCACATCCACCGCGCAGATCGCCGCCGGCCACTACGACACCCGCATGCACAGCCCCGGCCTCGGCCGCGAATTCGACCAGCTGACCGTGACCGTCAACGAACTCGCCCGCCGTCTCGAGGCCACCGAAACCACCCGACGCCGGATGCTCGCCGACCTCGGCCACGAGATGCGCACCCCGATCGCCACTCTCGATTCCTACCTCGAAGCCCTCGAAGACGGCGCCCGCAGCCCGGACGAGGACACCCTGCAAATCCTGCGTTCCGCCACCCATCGACTCGACCGGCTCGCCCAGGACATCACCGCTGTCTCCCGCGCCGAGGAACATCTCACCCGCATCACCCCGGTGCCCACCGACACCGCAACCCTGATCAACGCCGCCGTCGAAGCGGCCCGAACGCGATACGACGACAATGGCGTCACCCTCGAGACCCGCATCGACCGATCCGTGCCGGTCACCGTCGACCCGGACCGATTCGGACAGGTACTGGGCAACCTGCTCGACAACGCGCTGCGCCACACCCCCGACGGGGGCACCGTCACCATTACCTGCCAGCAGGCCGGTCCCACCCACGCCGAGATTGTCGTCGCCGACACCGGAGAAGGGATCGCCGCCGAACACCTCGACCACCTCTTCGACCGCTTCTACCGAGCCGACCTCGCCCGCAACCGCCGCCACGGTGGCAGTGGCATCGGCCTGACCATCACTCGCGCGCTGGTCGAGGCACACGGAGGCCGGATCCGGGCCGCCAGTGACGGTCCCGGGCGCGGAGCACGTTTCACTATCGATCTGCCCATCACCGGTACTACCCGCGTGTAGTGGCGCCCGCCTCGCGAAGGGTCAAGTCCCGTGAGGTGGTGTGCGAGGTCCTCGCGTGATTCCTCGTCGTCGGGTTATGCAGTCAACGCCGGTGTCACCTCCTCCGTCGGTTCGGTGACGGTCTGAGCGGGTGTGTTGCTGCGGGAACGGGCAAGGACGTCGAGTCCGAGATAGCGACGCCCTTCGATCCACTCGTCGTGCTGTTCGGCGAGCACCGCTCCGACCAGTCGGATCAATGCAGTCCGGTCGGGGAAGATCCCGACCACATCGGTGCGACGCCGGATCTCCTTGTTCAGCCAGGTGCGGACGCATCAGCGACGCAAACGTGTCGGGTCTTCGTCGGTGCCCGCGGTTGCCGCGGATGCACCGAACACGGTGTGGGCGTTGGACTTCCAGTTCGACTCCACTGTCGATGGTCGGGCGGTGAAGATCGCGTCGATGGTCGATGAACACACCCGCGAGTCGCTGCTGGACCTGGTGGAACGCTCGATCACCGGCGAGAAACTCGTCGCCGAACTCTCCCGGGTCTTCGCCGTCCGTGGCGCGCCGAGGGTGCTGCGATGCGACAACGGCCCGGAGATGATTTCCGAAGCGCTGCAACGGTTCTGCACCGACCGGGTGGGCATCGTCTACATTCCGCCTGGCACGCCCTGGAACAACGGATACATCGAGTCGTTCAACCGCCGGTTGCGTGCCGAGTGCCTCAACCGCAACCACTGGACGAGGGGCCTGGTCGAGGCCCGCGTGGTCATCGGTGACTTCAGATCCGACCACAACCTGCGGCACCGGCATTCAGCGCTGGGCTACCGAACGCCGGCCGAGTACGCTGCGGCCTGCACCCACACCCACCACCCGGTGGACTGCGGGATGAACTGAAACCGACGAAACAACCCGGGCTCTACTACCGGGTGGTCGCATTATCGGGGACCGGCCAGTCGGAGTGGAACCGACTTCCCGAAGAGATTCGCTTGGGGAATTCGTTTCTGACCGAGGTGACCACCGAAGTACCGATATGCAGCGACAGGACCGCCGACGACCTGATCGCCGCGGCACGGGAGATGTGCGCCGAAGCCGATACCGAACGGATC
>NZ_BAOQ01000063.1 GCF_000344155.1 Gordonia paraffinivorans NBRC 108238
GGCGGTCTGCAAAGCCGGCGCGGATGAATCCCCTCGTGTCTCCGACTGTGATGCCCATCTTGGGTGCCGGTTTCTCAGCGACGCGATGGTGGATCGATCAGGACGATCTAGATCGGTGAGTCACCGCGTGAGCTGTCGACTGCTCACCTGCTCAGTGTCAAGGACTTGGCGGCACGTTCCAGTGACATCGCAAGATCCGCCTCGAACTCAGGCAAAGCCGCAGCAAGACCGATCACGCAACGGAGCCGATCGGGTGCGGTCGAGTCCTTCTGCACCGCTGCACGTGCGATTGCCGTCCACCTCGTGGCCGCTCGATGGGCCGCACCGGCCAGGTCACCGGTTGCTTGATCGCCGGTGCGGTCTCGGCGTCGGGGGCGGTGTAGATCGGTTTAATCGCCCGAGCGACGTCTTTGCGGTCTTTGTAGTTCACGAACCGCATCGAGTTGCGGATCAGATGCACCACACAGGTTTGCACGGTGGCCAGCGGCCAGGTCGCCTCGATCGCTTCGGGGAATCCGGTGAGCCCGTCACAGCACACGATCAGCACGTCCTTGACGCCGCGGTTGGCCAGATTCGCACACACCCCGGCCCAGAACTTGGCGCCTTCTTCGGCCTGTATCCAGATTCCCAGCACATGCTTGACGCCGGCCATATCGACGCCAATAGCAATGTGGGCGTGCTTGTTTCGGACATGGGCGCCGTCTTTGACCTTCACTACCAGGGCGTCAAGGTAGATGACGGGATACAACGGCTCCAGCGGCCGGTTCTGCCATTCATCGACCGCGTCGAGGACCTCGTCGCAGATCTTCGAGATCGTCTCGTGCGAGAGATCGGTGCCGATCGTGGAGGCCAAATGGTGTTGGATGTCGCGCAACGTCATGCCGCCGGCGTAGAGCGAGATGATGATGTCGTCGAGGCCGCCGAGGCGGCGCGAGCCCTTCGGGACCAGCCGCGGGGTGAACGTGCCGTCACGGTCACGAGGAATGTTCAGCTCGACCGGCCCGGCCTCCGAGGCCACCGTTTTCGGGCTCGACCCGTTACGGGCGTTGGGCAACTCCCGCCCGGCCGGATCGCCCTTGGCATAGCCGAGGTGATCGGTCAGCTCGGCCTTCAGACCGCGTTCGAGGGCCAGTTTGATCAGACCTGGGATCAACCCGCCTTCGCCGGTGATCTGGACCTGGCCGGTATCGATCTGGGCGAGCAGCTCATCGACCATGCCCGAGGCCTGTAATGCCTCGGCGACTTCCGCGGTCGAGCGCGGCTCGGCCAGTTCAGGCAACTGCTCGTCGTCGTGGCCCTGCTGCTTGTCGTCTAACGCCATGCTCATAGATCTTCCTCTCACTGATGAGCACTGGACTTACACAGACCATCTGACACCCCCGATCATCACTGCCGACCGGTACCGGGAGAACGCCAACGTCATCACCAGGACCGGAAGAATGCCGAACTGGCCATGGCCCAATGGGATTCGATAATCGGGGAACCACAGGTCCCACTGCGAGCACCCGCCGGGCCGATAGACCACACGATCAGCCGGATCCGATCGAAGAACGCCGACACCACTGGTGCCGTAACCCGTTCGAGGACGCGTGCTGCGGCTTCAAGAACAGTCACCTCCACTCCCAGAGCACGTAGTGAAGCGGCCGTTTCCAGACCGATGTAGCCACCCCCGACGATGACGACTCTCCGGCCCTGTACGGCCGCAGCACGGATGGCCTCAACGTCGGACGCAGTGCGCAGAGAATGGACGCCTGCGAGTTCAGCGCCGGGCACCGGCAGTTGGCGGGCACGCGCGCCCGTGCAGATGGCCAGCCGGGAGTAGGTGACTACGTTCCCGCTGCCCATGGTGACGGAGCGTGCATCGCGGTCGATCGCTATCACAGTCTCGGCGTCGAGCTCGATGCTCTGTTGCTCGTAGAACTGCCGTCCGCGGATCGCGAAATCATCGAGTTCCGAGGTACCAGCCAGGTACGCCTTCGACAAGGGCGGGCGCTGGTAGGGCAACCTGCCTTCATCGTCGATGAGCAGGATGTCGCCATCCCACTTCTCCTTGCGGAGATTGCCCGCGAGCTGAGCGCCCGCGTGGCTGGCGCCGACGATGACCGCGCGATTTGCTGTCACGAATCCTCCTTGGGTGTCAGGCGCACCATCATCTTGCTGATACCGCGAACAAAATTCGACTGGACGTACTCGGGGGTGCCCACCACTTCGATGTTGTCGAAACGCTGCAGGAGTTCCTCCCAGAGGATGCGAAGCTGGAGCTCGGCGAGCCGGTTGCCCATGCATCGGTGCACGCCGAATCCGAAAGCGATGTGGTTACGGGCGTTGGAGCGGTCGACGATGAGCTCGTCGGGGCGTTCGAACACGCGCTCGTCGCGATTTCCAGACGCGTACCACATCACGACTTTGTCGCCCTTGCGGATGAACTGACCGTTGATCATCACGTCGGTCTTGGCGATGCGCCGCATATATGCCAAGGGCGTCTGCCACCGGATAATCTCCGACACCGCGTTGGGGACGAGGTCGTGATTGGCCTTGAGCTTCGCGAACTGGTCGGGGAACTCGTTGAGCGCCAGGACTCCGCCGCTCATGGAGTTCCGGGTGGTGTCGTTGCCCCCGACGATCAGTAGCACCAGATTTCCAAGGAATTCCATCGGGCGATCGTCGAGGAGATTCTTGGTGTCGTCGTTGCTCTGCAGCATGGTGATCAAATCGAAGCCGGGCTCCTCTCCGGCCGCGGTCCGTGCGGCTTTGTCCCGCCACAGGGCGCTGAGACCCTGCGCCATGGCCACCATTTCGCGAAACACCTCGTCGTTGTCTGAGGGTCCGCCGTTGGCCTGCTCCATCGAGGTGACGAGGTCGGACCACTCGACCAACCTGTGACGTTGCTCGTAGGGGAAATCGAGCAGGGTGGCGAGCATGCGTGCGGTCAGTTCGATCGACACGTTCTTGACCCAGTCGAACGGTTCGTTGCTCGGCAGACCGTCGAGAACGTCCTTGACGCGGGAGCGGATGAGCCCCTCCATCTCGCGCAAGTTCTTTGGGGCGACGACTCCTTGGACGGCGGCTCGCTGCTGATCGTGCCGGGGGGGGATCCGACCCGGTTGAAGCTGCTGGAATACATCCTCGCCGGCGAACGCACCTCGGCCGACTGCGTCGCCCACGCCGGCATCTCCCAGCCGCGGGTGTCGGTGCACCTGTCGTGTCTGGCCGATTGCGGATACATCGTCGCGCGCCGCGACGGCAAGAAGCTGCGGTACACGGTCGGAGACCCGCGCGTGGCCGAACTGGTGCTGCTCGCCCGGTTGCTCGCGGCCGACAACGCCGCCGCCCTGACGTGCTGCACCCGCATCGACCAGGTACCGGACGGTGACCGGACATGAACGCCCTCGACAGCCCTCACGTCTCGGCAGCCGCTCACCGTCGGCGGGTTCACCGCGGCTGGGACTGGGTGTCAAGCTCGCCGAGGTCGATGCCGAGCTCGCCGAACTCACCGCGGTCCGGCGACACCCTGGCCGCCGCGCTGGCGGCCGGACGCGAAGACCTGCTCGAGCGCAGCGAATCCCCCTGCTGCCCTGTCCCATCGACACCGAACCCAGCGCCAGGCAGCGGTGGCTCGGCGAGCTGCGGGGGAGGCCGTTGTGGCTGCTGCGACCTAGACACGCCGCTGGCGGGCTTGCATCGGGACCGCGGCACTGCTGCCTGGGCTGTTGCGCGGTGGTGCCCCGCTGCTGATCGCGGCCGTAGCACTGAGCAGCGGCACGCTGCTGGTGAGCCTGTCATGGCTCCAACCGCTCGGATTCGCCCATCGGACTCGGGCTCCTCGGACTGATCTGGTCCCGCCAATGACTCGCGCCCGCGGCTGCGATGAGGGCTGCGCAGCCACACCTTCCGGCGACGCGGGCACTCCGGCCCGCACCACCGCCGCGACCTGGCTCAGGCCGTCACCGAGTTTGGCGCCTGCGAGGCCACCACGGTGATCAGCACCGTAGCCATCAACGGCGCCATCGCCGGTGCTCACCGCGCGCCGAGACCCGCTGCCCGGTCCCGGCGCGCGGTACACCTGGGGTGAGCCACGCCAGCGTCAGTGGGATGACGATCAACACGAGGAACGCTTCCAGGAACGGTCCGGCCTCCACGAACTCGGCCAGATCCGACGTAGAGCCGCAGCTGGTGGCAGGGACACCGCTCCGCCGCGCCAGCTGGGTAATACGCATCATCACCACCCCGCGACCCTGAACCTTCGACTCGACTCGAAGGTCAGACCGGCCGTGACGGTTGCCCCCGAGGGCGGTGTGGCCCCGGCGGCCGGTCCCGTGTCCGCGACGAATCAACCTGGTCTGATCGCCGCGCTACTCAGCGGCGGCCCGTGGTGCGCGAGTGTTGGGTGGGCGAAACCTGAGGGCGGGCAGCCACCAGTTCCAGCCGCCGAGCAGGCGCATGAGGGCGGGGACGAGGACGAGGCGGATGAGGACGGCGTCGATGGCGACGGCAAGGGCCAGTCCGAGTTGTTTGAGTTCGAGGATGTCGGCGGTGAGGAAGCTTGCGAAGATGGCGATCATGATCGCGGCGGCCGCGGTGATGGGGCGTGCGGTGTGGGTGAGCCCGGCCGCGACGGCGCGCTGGTTGTCGCCGCTGGCGTCCCAGTATTCGCGGATGCGACGAATCAGGAACACCTCGTAGTCCATCGAGAGCCCGAACAGTAGCGCGAACACCACGGTGGGTAGGTAGACCTGCACGAATCCGGGGCTGGTGAAGTCGAGGACGTTCTCGCCCAGACCCCACTGGAACACCGCGACGGTGATACCGAGGGCGGCGCCGGTGGCGAGCAGGTTCATCGCGATGGCCTTGAGGGGTAAGGCGATACTGCGGAAAGCGGCGATGAGGAAGACCAGCGAGGCGGTCAGCACCAGGGCTACGACCAGCGGAAGTTTGGTGGTCATTTCGTCGGAGAGATCGACGAATTCGGCGGTGCTGCCGCCGATGCGGATCTCGGCTCCGGCTGCGCCGGCGGCTGTGTTGCGCAGGTCGCGGACGAGGTCGGTGGCGGCCATCGAGTCGAAGGTGACCGAGGGGATCGCCATCGCGAGCATTCGACCGTCATTGAGCTGGGCGGGCAGGACGGTGTCGATGCGGGCGTCGCCGTCGATCTCGGTCAGGAATCGGTTGACCCGTGCTTCGGCGTCTGCGGTGAGTGGGGTGTCGCTGGGGCCGGTGGCGATGATCTCGACCGGGGAGAGTGCTCCGGGCGGGAAGTTGGTGTTCAATGCGGTGCTGGCGCGTCCGGTCGGGGTGTCGTCGAGGGCGGTGGTGCCCATGTCGAGGCCGTAGCGGATCCGGGCAGCCCGTCGTAGGGGCCGACGACGTCGACCACGCCCTCGACCGCGGTGGCGGCGGTGATCGTGCGAGCCACCGCTGCACGGAACTCGGCGTCGGTGGCGGTGACCGCGCCAGACTGCAGCACGATGACCGCCTGTTCCGTACCGAACTGCGGGAAGTGCCGGGCAACCAGGCGATCCACCTCGGTGGACTCCGAGCCCTCGACACCGAAATCCATCGCACCGAGCCGGTTCTCGAGCAGCGGGTAGGCCACCGCGCACACCACCAGCAGCAGTCCCCAGACCGCCAGGACCGCACGTCTGCGCCGGGCCATCAGAACGCCCCACCGATATAGCACTCCGGGCGAGCCCGGCGGCGATGGTTGCTGAGGCGAGTTCTCGACGACGGCGGACTTCTGCTGGTTCACGCGTTCTCCCTCCGTAGCGACCACGAATTGATCGCCATATCACGATGTAATCGTTGAGTCGAGATTAATCACACTCTCACTCGATATCAATAGCTTTCGCCGCTATCATCGCTTTATGGCGATTAATGATGGCGGGGGTTGCCTCGTCGAGACGCAGGGGTTGGATCCGGCGGTGGCCCTGTTCCACAGCCTCTCCGATGCGACACGGTTGGCGATCGTGCACCGGCTGGCGTGCGGGGAAGCGCGGGTCTTGGACCTGATGGCCGGGCTCGGACTGGCTCAGTCAACGGTATCGGCGCACGTAGCGTGCCTGCGCGACTGCGGGCTGGTCGTGGGCCGCCCGCAAGGGCGGCAGGTGTTCTACAGCCTGGCCCGCCCGGAGTTGATGGACCTACTCGCCTCGGCAGAGACCTTGCTCGCGGCGACAGGCAATGCGGTGGCGTTGTGCCCGAACTACGGCACCGACTCCACCACCGAGACGGAGAGCGCGGAGGTACGAGCATGAGCGACGCATGCGGCTGCGGCCACGACGAACCCGCCGGTGACGGCGAGGCCGAGGAACGCGAACCCGAAAAGCTCTGGGAAGTCAGTGAACTGCGCGCCGCCGCGGTCGCCGGAGTGCTGCTGGTCGCGGCACTGATCGTCGGCTGGACCGGCGGCCCACGCGCCGTCGAGTTGGGGTTGGAGATCGCCGCACTGCTCGTCGGTGCATACACCTTCGTCCCCTCCACGCTCAAACGGCTGGCCAAGGGCAAGATCGGTGTCGGCACGCTGATGACGATCGCCGCGATCGGCGCGGTGATCCTCGGCGAGGTCGGCGAAGCCGCCATGCTGGCGTTCCTGTTCTCCATCAGCGAGGGCCTCGAGGAGTACGCGGTCGCGCGCACCCGCCGCGGGCTGCGCGCCCTGTTGAACCTGGTACCGGACCGGGCCACCGTGCTACGCGACGGCACCGAAACCGTCATCGCCCCTGCCGAGCTGCGCGTCGGGGATCGGATGCTGGTGCGCCCCGGTGAGCGGGTCGCGACCGACGGGGTGATCGTCGACGGGCGTAGCGCGCTGGATGTTTCGGCGATCACCGGCGAATCGGTACCGGTAGAAGCCGGGCCGGGCGCGGAGGTGTTCGCCGGGGCGATCAACGGCACCGGTGTGCTGACCGTCGAGGTCACCACGACCGCCGAGGACAACTCCCTGGCACGGATCGTGCGGATCGTGGAGGCCGAGCAGGCCCGCAAGGGCGACGCTCAACGCTTGGCCGACAAGATCGCCAAACCGCTGGTGCCCGGCATCATGATCGCCGCCACAGCCATCGCGGTGATTGGCGCGCTCTTCGGGGATCCGGTCACCTGGATCGAACGTGCGCTGGTGGTGCTGGTCGCCGCCTCACCGTGCGCGCTGGCGATCTCGGTGCCGGTGACCGTGGTCGCCGCGATCGGTGCGGCGAGCAAGCTGGGTGTGCTGGTCAAGGGCGGTGCCGCACTCGAGGCGATGGGCCGGGTGCGCGAGGTCGCGCTGGACAAGACCGGCACGCTGACGGCGAACAAGCCTGCCGTCGTCGAGATCGCCGCCACCGGCGGTGTGCACGGGGACCGGGTGCTGGCGGTCGCGGCCGCGCTGGAATCGCGCAGTGAACATCCCCTCGCCCGCGCCATCCTCGCCGCCGTCGACACCGTCACTCCCGCCACCGACGTCGAGGCGGTCACCGGTGCCGGGTTGACCGGCCGCGTCGACGGACGCCGGGCGCGGCTGGGCCGTCCGGGCTGGATCGAACCGGGTGTTCTGGCCGCCGATGTGGAACGGATGCAGCACGCGGGGGCGACCGCGGTGCTGATCGAGCTCGACGGCCAGGTGATCGGTGCGATCGCTGTGCGCGACGAACTGCGGCCCGAGGCACACGAGGTCATCGACCGATTGCACGCGCTGGGAATCCGGGTCTCGATGCTCACCGGTGACAACGCCCGCACCGCCGCCGCTCTGGCCGCTGAGGCGGGGATCGAGGACGTGCACGCGGATCTGCGCCCGGAGGACAAGGCCCACATCGTGGGCGAACTGCGCAGCGACCGGTTCACCGCGATGGTCGGCGACGGCGTCAACGACGCCCCCGCACTGGCAACCGCCGACCTCGGTGTGGCGATGGGCGCGATGGGCACCGATGTCGCTATCGAAACCGCGGATGTGGCGTTGATGGGTGAGGACCTGCGGCACCTGCCGCGGGCTCTCGAGCACGCTCGTCGGGCTCGCCGGATCATGTTGCAAAACGTCGGTTTGTCGTTGGGGTTGATCACGATCTTGATCCCGCTCGCGCTGTTCGGGATTCTCGGGTTGGCGGCGGTGGTGCTGGTGCACGAACTCGCCGAGATCGTCGTCATCGCCAACGGTGTCCGCGCCGGACGCACCAAACCCCTGGCCTCGCTGACCGATTCGGCGGCAAAGCCCGCACCGGTACTGGCCGGAGCGCCCGCGTGACCGCCACCGCGTCGTCTGCTCCCACCGTGTCGCGGTGGGGGCGGCGACTGCGGTGGGTCGCTGCCGCGGCCGCGCTGGCCGGTATCGACCTCACGCTCAAAGCGTGGGCGCAGACCACGCTGGCCGGGGCCCCGATCGAGGCGGGTCCGGTGGACCTTAAGTTGGCGTTCAACCCGGGAGCGGCGTTCTCGATCGCCGCCG
This sequence comes from Gordonia paraffinivorans NBRC 108238, assembly GCF_000344155.1. Lineage (GTDB taxonomy): Bacteria > Actinomycetota > Actinomycetes > Mycobacteriales > Mycobacteriaceae > Gordonia > Gordonia paraffinivorans. Next base: position 8,414 of record NZ_BAOQ01000063.1, read on the forward strand.
ACGCACCGAGCTGGGTGATGCTCACGCTCACCACGGTGATCACCACCGCGGTCGCGGTCGGCGGATGGGTGGTCGCGCCGCGCGCGAACCTGCTCACCCGCGTCGCGCTCGCCGCGATCCTGGGCGGTGCCGCCGCCAACGTCATCGACCGGGCCCCCGACGGTGTGGTCACCGACTACCTGCACACCGGCTGGTGGCCCACCTTCAACCTCGCCGACACCTTCATCGTGCTCGGCGCGACCGCCCTCATCATCGCCACTCTGATCGGAAACTCCGATGAGCGAGAACCACTCTCACCCGAACACCACGCCGACGACCGGGACTGAGCCGGGCCCGTCACGTCGGTGGGCAGGGCTGGCGGCGCTGGTCGTCGCCCTGCTCACCGTCGGGCTGGACCTGATGGTTCTCAACGTCGCCCTGCCCACCCTGGCCCAAGACCTCGGCGCGAGCACCACCCAGTTGCAGTGGATCGTCAACGCCTACACCCTGGTCTTCGCCGCGCTCATGCTGCCCGCCGGCGGCTTCGGTGACCGCTACGGTCGCAAACGGCTGCTGCTGATAGGTTTGGTCGCCTTCGTCGCCGCCTCGGCCTGGGCCGCTTTCAGCGGGTCCACCGGCTCGCTGATCGCCGCCCGCGCGGTCATGGGCATCGGGGCCGCGATCATCGTGCCGCTGTCGCTGGGGATCCTGCCGACCCTGTTCGGCCCCGACCAGCGTCGCCGCGCGATCGCGGTGTGGGTCGGTGCACTGGGTGTCGGGTTGCCGCTGGGGCCGATCGTTGAACCGTCCTGGGTCGGATGGAGACCTGGTTTAGGCCACCTCCGCTTCGGAGGCGACGGTCTCACGGTAGCGCGTCTCGTACTCGACCGGCGGGCAGTAGCCGATTGCCGAGTGCAACCGTTCGGTGTTGTACCAATGCACCCATGCGGCGGTTTCGCGTTCGACCTCGGCTCGTCCGGTCCAGGATCGCTGGCGGTCGATGAGTTCGCTCTTGTACAACCCGATCGTCGATTCCATCAACGCATTGTCCAGGGCATCGCCAACTGAGCCGATCGAGCCGGCCAGGCCGGAGTCGCGTAGCGCCTCGGTGAAGGCGAACGAGGTGTATTGACTTCCCGCATCGCTGTGATGAATCAAACCTGTTGCAGTAAAGGAGAAGTCGGTCCTTCTTCGGGTGAACAGGGCCTGCTCGAGAGCGCTGGTCACCAGCGGTGTCGTCTTGCTCGTCATCACCCGCCAACCCAGGATCCGTCGCGAGTACG
>NZ_BAOQ01000062.1 GCF_000344155.1 Gordonia paraffinivorans NBRC 108238
CGCACGGGTTCCGGTGCCGGGGGAGGCACCCGGGCCGGCGGAGCAGAACCCGGCCGCGCGGTTCCCCGGCGGCGACGGTCCGCCGGCCGGCGGACCGGGCGGCCGTTTCCCTGGTCTGCGGGACGTCAAGAACCCCCTCAAGGTCCGCTTCCTCGCCCAGGCGACGAAACCGGGCGGGGCGTTCACCGAGCTGTATCACTCGGCGTACTGGGACCTCTACGACAGGATCTACGCGGACGGCCTGGCCGACGAGGTACTCGACGCGATCGCCGCGGAGCTGCCGGTGACCGACCGGATGACCGCGCAGGAGGCCTCGGAGTCCGTCGACAGCCTCCGGGCGTGGATCACACGCCGGTCCGCCGCACTCGCATCTCAGCGCGGATGAGCGGTGCCCTGCGACGGCATTTGTGCAGCACAACGCGTCTGGAGTAGGCTTGACGAACGCGCGTGCGCACTACTGCGCGCGATAGGCGCGAGCCCCGGTCGGCAAGCTCTTGACCAGGGGTTTCGCACCGTGACACACGTCAAGAACTGTACCTACTACACACCTGTCCGGAGCAACTCAACATATGTCGTCCCCCACGATCTCCTCGCCGCAAGTAGCCGTCAATGACATCGGCACGGCAGAGGACTTCCTCGCCGCCATCGACTCCACGATCAAGTACTTCAACGATGGCGACATCGTGGAAGGCACCATCGTCAAGGTCGATCGGGACGAGGTTCTGCTCGACATCGGTTACAAGACCGAAGGCGTCATTCCCTCTCGCGAACTGTCGATCAAGCACGACGTCGATCCCCATGAGGTCGTCAGCGTCGGTGACGAGGTCGAGGCCCTGGTCCTCACCAAGGAGGACAAAGAAGGCCGTCTGATCCTCTCCAAGAAGCGCGCGCAGTACGAGCGGGCGTGGGGCACCATCGAGGAGCTCAAGGAGAAGGACGAGGCCGTCAAGGGCACCGTCATCGAGGTCGTCAAGGGCGGCCTGATCCTGGACATCGGCCTGCGCGGCTTCCTCCCGGCATCGCTCGTGGAGATGCGTCGCGTCCGCGATCTGCAGCCGTACATCGGCAAGGAGATCGAGGCCAAGATCATCGAGCTCGACAAGAACCGCAACAACGTGGTCCTGTCGCGCCGTGCATGGCTCGAGCAGACCCAGTCCGAGGTCCGCAGCGAGTTCCTGCACCAGCTGCAGAAGGGCCAGGTCCGCAAGGGCGTCGTGTCCTCGATCGTCAACTTCGGTGCGTTCGTCGATCTCGGCGGCGTCGACGGTCTGGTCCACGTCTCCGAGCTCTCCTGGAAGCACATCGACCACCCGTCCGAGGTCGTCGCCGTGGGCGACGAGGTCACCGTCGAGGTCCTCGACGTCGATCTGGACCGCGAGCGCGTGTCGCTGTCGCTCAAGGCCACCCAGGAAGACCCGTGGCGTCAGTTCGCCCGCACCCACGCGATCGGCCAGATCGTCCCGGGCAAGGTCACCAAGCTGGTGCCGTTCGGTGCGTTCGTCCGCGTCGACGAGGGCATCGAGGGTCTGGTCCACATCTCGGAGCTGGCCGAGCGCCACGTCGAGGTCCCGGATCAGGTCGTCGCGGTCGGCGACGATGCGATGGTCAAGGTCATCGACATCGATCTCGAGCGTCGTCGCATCTCGCTGAGCCTCAAGCAGGCCAACGAGGACTACACCGAGGAGTTCGACCCCTCGAAGTACGGCATGGCCGACAGCTACGACGAGCAGGGCAACTACATCTTCCCCGAGGGCTTCGATCCCGAGACCAACGAATGGCTCGAGGGCTACGAGAAGCAGCGTGAGGCATGGGAAGCCCGCTACGCCGAGGCCGAGCGTCGTCACAAGATGCACACCGCGCAGATCGAGAAGTTCGCGGCTGCTGCCGCCGAGGCGGCCAACGCCCCGAGCGACTACTCGTCGGCGTCGGAGAGCCGTTCCTCGAGCTCCAGCTCGGGCGGTTCGCTCGCCAGCGACGAGCAGCTCGCCGCTCTGCGTGAGAAGCTGTCGGGCAACGCCTGACCCCTTCGCTGCCTGACGGCAGCGCAGTGAGCACACGAGAAGCCCTCCCGGGAAACCGGGAGGGCTTCTCGCATGTCTCCGGCCCCGTTCCGCGGGGCGGGTGCTGATACGGTGGGCGCAATCGTCACTCGGTACGCCGTACGAGATGAGGTCCCGATGCCACCCGCCGACGACGCCCGCAGGCTCGTGCGGCTGCTGTGGCGTTCGGGTCCGGAGGCCGACGCCCGTCCGCGCCGCGGACCGAAGCAGCGGGTCTCGGTCGACGAGATCGTCGACACCGCCGTGGATCTCGCGGATCGCAACGGCCTCGACGCCGTGTCCATGCGAGCGCTCGCGACCGCGCTCGGAATCGGCCCGATGAGCCTCTACACCTACGTACCGTCCCGGGATGTCCTCGTCGCCCTGATGATCGACCGGGTCGCCGCCGATCATCCGATGCCGGAACCGGCCACGACGCCGGCGGAATCGCTGGCGGCCATCGCCCGCGCGCTCCGCGACGAACTCCTCGCGCACCCCTGGCTGCTCGACGCCCCGCCGTGGCGTCATGTGCTCGGCCCCAACTGGCTCGCTCGGTACGAACGGCAGCTGGAGGCCCTCGAGTCCGCCGACCTCCCGGATCTCGACCGGGACCGAATCCTCAGCGTCCTCACGTCGTTCGTGGTCGGCAACGCGCGCGAGGCCGTCTCGGCGCGGACAGCGCCGTCGCGGAGCGGGATGAGCGATGCCGAGTGGTGGGAGGCCGTCGCCCCGGAATTGGACGCGGTGATCCCGGACGGCGCGTATCCGCTGGCCAACCGGGTGGGGTCAGCTGCGGGAGAGCTGTATCAGGCACCGGGGGCGCCGGCCGAGGTGTTCGAGTTCGGGCTGGCGCGACTTCTCGACGGGTTGAGACCGCTTCTCGGGGAGTGACACACGGTCTGGTGCCGCCTGCTTCCGGACTGATGCGTTGTTGACAATAATTTTCATTAAGCGGTTCGATGTCCCGGTGTTCACATCACTGACAAGACTCATCCGATCCGTCCTCGCCGTCTCCGCGGCCGCAGTGGTGCTGGCGGGCTGTTCCGGCACGGACTCCCACCGCGGCGGGGTTGCATCGCCCTCGTCCGGCCCCGTCGAACAGCGCAGCGCCACACCTCGTCTCGCGCTCAGCCACGACGGTGGAATCCTCGTGCTCGACGCGCAGTCGCTCGATCAGGTCGCCGATCTCCCCGTCGACGGGTTCGTCCGGCTCAACAGTGCGGGCGACGGCCGGCACGTCCTGGTCTCGGAAGCCGGGGGGTTCCGGGTTCTCGACATGGGCACCTGGACGCGCAGGCACGGCGACCACGGGCATCACCAGACCGCCGAGCCCGCACTCACCGAGATGCGTTTCGGCGCAGACGAACCCGGGCACGTCGTGGTCCACGACTCACGGATCACACTGTTCAGCGACGGCACTGGGCAGGTCGACATCGTCGAACCCGCGGAACTCATGCGCGGCAAGGCCGTCTCGACGACTTTCACGTTGCCGCAACCGCACCACGGCGTCGCGGTCTTCCGTGGCGACGGGACGGTGGTCGTCACCCGTGGTGACGAGGAGAAGCGCACCGGCATCGCGATCCTCGACGCCTCCCGCAAGGAGATCGCACGCAACGACGAATGCCCAGGCGTGCACGGCGAGGCCGCGGCCGCCGACGGGCGCCTGACCTTCGGCTGTGAGAACGGCATCCTCGTCGTCGACGGCACAGACATCCGGAAGGTCGACAGCCCGGATCCCTATGGGCGCATCGGAAACCAGGCGGGAGACGACTCCTCGCCGATCGTGCTCGGCGACTACAAGAGCGACCCGGACGCCGACATCGAGCGGCCCACCCGGATCTCGCTGACCGATACGCGCACCGGCCGGCTCCGCCTCGTGGACCTCGGCACCTCCTACAGCTTCCGGTCCCTGGAGCGTGGGCCCGGCGGTTCCGCGGTCGTCCTCGGCTCCGACGGGGCGCTGCACCTCGTCGACGTCGAAACCGGTGAGCGCACCGCCCGGATCCCGGTGATCGGGCAGTGGACCGAGCCCGACGAGTGGCAGTCGCCGATGCCGAATGTGGCCGTGCAGGACGGGATCGCCTACGTCAGCGATCCGGGTGCGAAGCGGATCGTCGCGGTCGACCTGACCTCGCGACAGAAGATCGCCGAGGCGGACGTGCCGCACGAGACCATCGAGCTGGTGGCCGTCACGGGCTGATCCCGGCGACTCGACCGTGCGTGGCCCCGGCCGGATCCGTGTGCCGGTGTGACCCGGCGCCGACGCGGTTTGTCAGACTGGAGGGCGTGATCAGGCTGGGGCTGACCGGCGGTATCGGGGCCGGTAAATCGACAGTGGCGAAGACCTTCGTCGAGCGGGGTGCGTACATCATCGACGCGGACAAGATCGCGCGCGAGGTCGTGGAACCCGGGACCGAGGGGCTCGAGAAACTGGTGGAGGCGTTCGGTTCGGACATCCTGTCGGCCGACGGCAGCCTCGATCGTCCTGCCCTGGCGGCGAAGGCGTTCGTCGACGAGGAGTCCCGGAAGAAGCTCAACGCCATCACGCACCCGCTGATCGGTGCGCGCACGCAGGAGCTCCTCGAGGCGGCGCCCGAGGACGCGGTCGTCGTCCAGGACATCCCGCTGCTGGTGGAGAACCACACCGCGCCGTTCTTCCACCTCGTGGTGATCGTCCATGCCGATGAGGACGTCCGGCTCCATCGCCTGACCACGATGCGCGGCGTCGACGAGGCGGACGCTCGGGCCCGCATCGCCGCGCAGGCCACCGAGGAGCAGCGGCGGGCCGTCGCCGACGTCTGGCTCGACAACTCCGGGACGCCCGAGGAACTCGCCGCGGCGGCCGCGGAGGTGTGGGACAGGCGCCTGGTCCCGTTCGAGGCGAACGTCCGTGCCCGACGCGCCGCGGAACCCGACCCCGAACTCATCGCACTCGAGCCGAACCCGGATGGCCCGTCGGCCCGCGTCGTCAACCGGCTATGGGCGATCGCCGGTGAACGGGCCGCGGCCGTCGAGGTGGTCGACGCGGAGAAGGTGCAGTTGCGGATCGTGGCGCGTGATGGCGCGGCGGCGGAGCAGCTGACCGATCTGCTCGCGGTCGGCGGGTTCGCGCCGGCGGAGCCGGGGGTTTACCGGTCGTGCGATCCCGGTCGTCCGGCGACGGTCGTCGTCGAGACCGCCTGACCACCGTCACCGGCATCCGCCAGATCTGACTACGAATGTTGCCAGATCTGGCCACAGCCGGGTTCCCGTCCTGCTAGTTTGCTGATCACAGGGGCCGGCGGGCCGTCGTACGACGCGCCGCCTGCCCTGTGCTCGGTGGACGGCTACGAGAGGTGAGGAGCACGGTATGTGGGGTTCGGGGCTCGTCAAGCGGACGCGGATCCTGTTCGGGGCGGCCGCATTCGGTGCGGCGATCGCGACAGGCGTGGTCACGGCTGCGCCCGCGAACGCGGCGCTGCAGGCGATCGCGGTCGACTCGCTGCCCGGCTACGGATCGTCGTCCAACGGGTCGACCAACTATGCGATGTACGGGGCGGGTTGCGCCTACAGGCTGTCGGTGCTGGTGGGGGATCCGCGGTCGGCGAAGTCGAATCTCAAGGTCACCGACACCGTGAACGGCCGGACGGTCACCGTCTACGACCGCAAACCGCAGACCGTCGAGGTCAAGCCCATCTGGCGGCCGGCCACGCCGGGCCGCCACGTGCTGACCGCCACGCTCGACGGTGTGGTCAAGACCCGGACGGTCACCGTGGGCACTGGAATCCAGTTGCCGCAGTTCATTCGGAACGGCACGTGCTTCGTGCTGCCGACGTACTGACCGTCAGGACGGCCCCGGCCGATGGTCGGAGAACATGACGACGCCGCCGACCTCGGCGTCGAGCCACGCCTGCACACCACCGTGCGTGGCGGCGCCCACCAGGGCCCGGGTCGCGATCTCGATCGCCTGCACGCACTGGTCGTTGTCGAGGTGGCCGCAGCGATGGGCCTCGAAGACCTCGTCGACGTCGATGAGCTGCAGGGGCGACCCGGGCACGTCGACGAGGTCGAGGTACCAGTCCTCGGCAAACCATCGGCCCTGCTCGTCGGGACCGTGGAACCGGCCGACGTCCAGATAGAGCCGCTGGTTCGCCCGGTATCCGCCCTGGTAGTGAAAGATGTTGGCGCGCAGCCCGAGTGATGGGAGGAGCCAGGACTCGAGGTGGTCGAACCGGGGATGCCCCGGTGCCGGTCGCGACATGTAGAGCCCGAAGTCGGTGACGCGGTACTCGTCGACTCGCCGCACGAAACCCTTGTTGTCCGTGTTCGTCATCGCCGGCACGTCGAACACCTCGCGCTTGGGCGGATGCATCGGGTGGGCGGCGACCGGCGAGGCGGCGGGACCGCTGTTGCTCGTCATGGCACCGAATCTAGTCAGGCGGGCAGCGGTTCTCAGGGTGAAATCGGTGGAGATCTCCCGGGTTCCACCGGATGTGCCGCGGGTCCCGCCGGACGCATGGTCGACAGATGAGCTCTGTACCGGCCGCCGGCGCCGCGCGGGCGCGCGTCGCCACCCGTTCCCGGCGCGGCACCCCGACGCCCGCACGGCAGGGGCGACAACTGCTGCTGTGGATTCACATCCTCTCCTCGGTGAGCTGGATGAGTCAGGCCCTCGCCCTGCTGGTGCTGCTGTCCCGGGGCGGAACCGAGGGCGCGGTCGCCGCGCACGTCCTCGACACGACGGTTCTGGTCATCTCCGCCAACGTCTCCGCGATGTCGGGTTTCCTGCTCTCCTCGACGACGCCCTGGGGCTTCTTCCTCCACCGGTGGGTGCTGGTGAAGTTCCTCATCACCGTCGCGCAGCTCGTGGTCGGCATCGCGGTGCTCTCACCCCGCCTGAACGAGGTCGCGGACCGGGCCGCGGCCGACGGCCAGGTGACCGTCCCGACGGGCCTGCTGATCTCCACGGTGATCATGGCGTCGCTGATCGCCTTCCAGGGGTGGGTGTCGGTGGCCAAGCCCTGGCCGCGGGTGCCCGGACGGTCGCGGACGAAGGCGCCGGTGCCGCGGCCGGGGATCGTGGCGGCGGCACCCGTCGCGCTCGTGGGTGACGTCCTGGTCTTCGCGATCCTCGGCCAGCCGATCCCGGTCTGCTCGCTGACGGCGCTGATCGCCGCGCTCGTCGGGCGCAGGGACGGTCGGCGGGAGGCCGAGCGCGCGGGAACATCCGTGTCGTGACGCGCGTTTACCCTGGCATCATGGCCTTTGCAGCAGAACGTCCCGTGCTCGCTCATTCCGAGTTCCGTCCGATCGGCGAGGTCGAGCGCGCCGACGGCCGGTTCGAGGTGGTCAGCGAATACGAGCCGGCCGGCGACCAGCCCGCCGCCATCGCCGAGCTGACCCGGCGGATCAAGGCGGGGGAGAAGGACATCGTGCTCCTCGGTGCCACCGGCACCGGCAAGTCGGCGACCACCGCCTGGCTGATCGAGCAGGTGCAGCGCCCGACGCTGGTGATGGCCCCGAACAAGACGCTCGCCGCGCAGCTCGCGAACGAGCTCCGGGAGATGCTGCCCAACAACGCCGTCGAGTACTTCGTCTCGTACTACGACTACTACCAACCCGAGGCGTACATCGCGCAGACCGACACCTACATCGAGAAGGACTCCTCGATCAACGACGACGTCGAGCGGCTGCGCCATTCGGCCACCTCGAGCCTGCTGTCGCGTCGCGACGTCGTGGTGGTCGCGTCGGTGTCGTGCATCTACGGCCTCGGTACGCCGCAGTCCTACCTCGACCGCTCGGTGCAGCTCGAGGTCGGGCAGGAGATCGACCGCGACGCGCTGCTCCGGCTCCTCGTCGACGTGCAGTACACGCGCAACGACCTGTCGTTCACCCGCGGCAGCTTCCGCGTGCGCGGCGACACCGTCGAGATCATCCCCTCCTACGAGGAGCTCGCGGTCCGCATCGAGTTCTTCGGCGACGAGGTGGAGGCGCTCTACTACCTGCACCCGCTCACCGGGGACGTGGTCCGTCAGGTCGATTCGCTGCGCATCTTCCCCGCCACGCACTATGTCGCCGGTCCCGAGCGCATGGAGCGGGCGATGGCCTCCATCGAGGCGGAGCTCGAGAAACGTCTGGCCGAACTCGAGGCGAAGGGCAAATTGCTCGAGGCACAGCGTCTTCGCATGCGGACCACCTACGACCTCGAGATGATGCGACAGGTCGGCTTCTGCTCGGGTATCGAGAACTACTCGCGCCACATCGACGGTCGGTCGGCGGGCAGCGCGCCCGCGACGCTGATCGACTACTTCCCGGACGACTTCCTGCTCGTCATCGATGAGTCGCACGTGACCGTGCCGCAGATCGGCGGCATGTACGAGGGCGACATGTCGCGCAAGCGCAACCTGGTCGAGTACGGCTTCCGCCTGCCGTCCGCGATGGACAACCGTCCGCTGACCTGGGACGAGTTCGTCGACCGCATCGGCCAGACCGTCTACCTGTCGGCGACGCCGGGACCGTACGAACTCGGCCAGTCCAACGGCGAGTTCGTCGAGCAGGTCATCCGCCCGACCGGCCTCGTCGACCCGAAGGTCGTGGTCAAGCCGACCAAGGGGCAGATCGACGACCTGGTCCACGAGATCAGGCAGCGCACCGAGCGGGACGAACGCGTCCTCGTCACCACTCTCACCAAGAAGATGGCCGAGGACCTCACCGACTATCTGCTCGAACTCGGCATCCGCGTGCGCTACCTGCACTCGGAGGTCGACACCCTGCGGCGCGTGGAGCTCCTGCGCCAGCTGCGGTCGGGCGAGTACGACGTCCTCATCGGCATCAACCTGCTCCGCGAGGGGCTCGACCTCCCGGAGGTCTCGCTCGTGGCCATCCTCGACGCCGACAAGGAGGGCTTCCTGCGCAGCACGACCTCGCTGATCCAGACGATCGGCCGTGCCGCCCGCAACGTCTCGGGCGAGGTGCACATGTACGCCGACAAGATCACCGACTCGATGCGCAACGCGATCGACGAGACGGAACGACGCCGCGAGAAGCAGATCGCCTACAACAAGGAACACGGCATCGATCCGCAGCCGCTGCGCAAGAAGATCGCCGACATTCTCGATCAGGTGTACCGCGAGGCGGAGGACGAGGCCGTCGCCGTCGGCGGATCGGGACGCAACGCGAGCCGCGGGCGTCGTGCGCAGGGCGAGGTGTCCAAGGCCGGCAGCGCCGGGGTCATCGAGAAGCGCGACGTGTCGACGATGCCGCGCGCCGAGCTCGCCGACCTCATCGCACAGCTCACCGAGCAGATGATGAGTGCGGCCCGAGACCTCCAGTTCGAGCTCGCCGGCCGCCTGCGCGACGAGATCGCCGAACTGAAGAAGGAACTCCGCGGCATGGACGCGGCCGGGATCAAGTAGCGGCGCGACCGACGTCGAACACGCCGGTTCATGTGCGGAAAGCCACGATCCGGGGGACAGGCGGGCCGTGGCAAACTAGTGTTCCGATGAAAGATCCCTGCAGTTTGGGGACCAACGAACGCCTCGCTGATGGGCAGCGGGGCGAATTCATGTCGGAGGTTGGGATGAGCGCATACGAGACCATCGTCGTCGGTACCGACGGCTCGGAGTCGTCGCTGAAGGCGGTGGAGCGTGCGGGGGCACTCGCAGGGGCTGACGGTGCACAGCTGGTGATCGCATGCGCGTACTTCCCGAACGAGCGTGGTGCCGGGGAGGCCGCCGACATCCTCAAGGACGAGGCATATCAGGTCACCGGGTCCTACCCGACCGAGGAGATCCTGCGCACCGCCAAGGAGCGCGCGGTGGCCGCCGGCGCGACCACCGTCGTCCAGCGTCCCGTCAAGGGCGCCCCGGTGGACGCGCTGCTCCAGCTCGTCAACGACGTCAAGGCCGACCTGCTCGTCGTCGGTAACCGCGGCCTCAACTCGATCGCCGGCCGGCTGCTCGGCTCGGTGCCCGCCGATGTCGCGCGCAAGTCGTCCTGCGACGTCCTGATCGTGCACACCACCGGCTAGC
>NZ_BAOQ01000061.1 GCF_000344155.1 Gordonia paraffinivorans NBRC 108238
TGCTGGATCAGTTGACCGCGAATCCTGAGTCGACGGTGGGTGACGCAGTTCTGTTGTCGGCTGCTGAGGAGCAGGCTGTTCAGGCTCTCGAGTCTGGTTCGACGCTGGAGTCGGCGGTGTTCGCTGGTGTGGTGTCGTTGGCTGATGGGTTGGTGCGGGCGGTTGGTGCTGATCCGGAGGCTGTGGCGTTGGTGTTTGGTGACCGGAGTGTCACTTTCGCGGAGTTTGGTGCTCGGGTGTGGTCGCTGGCGCGTGAGTTGATTGCGGCTGGTGTTGGTCCGGATGTTGCTGTGGCTGTGGCCATTCCGCGGTCGGTGGAGTTGTTGGTTGCGGTTCATGCGGTGATTGCTGCTGGTGGTCAGTATGTGCCGGTGGATCCGGATGCGCCGGCTGAGCGTGTTGGGTACATGGTTGAGGCTGCGGGTGCGTCGGTGGTATTGGTGCGTGCCGGGGTCGATGTTCCGGTGCCGGTTGTCGGTCTTGGTGAGGTCGAGGTGATCTCGGTTGACGCGTCGGCGGCGGTTGAGGCGGGTGTGGCTCCGGTGACCGATGCGGAGCGTCGTGTTCGGTTGTTGCCGCAGCATGCTGCGTACACGTTGTTCACGTCGGGGTCGACGGGTCGGCCGAAGGGTGTGACGGTGTCGCATCGGGCGGTGTTGAACCGGTTGGCGTGGATGGATGAGTGGTATCCGATCTCGGGTGGGGATCGGGTGTTGCAGAAGACGCCGGTGACGTTCGATGTGTCGGTGTGGGAGTTGTTCTGGCCGTTGATGTCCGGGGTGCCGTTGGTGATCGCGGAGCCGGGTCGTCATGGTGAGCCGGAGTATTTGCGTGAGGTGATCGTCGAGAACTCGGTGTCGGTGGTGCATTTCGTGCCGTCGATGTTGTCGGCGTTTGTTGATGTGTTGGGTGATCGACTCGGTGAGTTGACGTCCTTGCGGTATGTGTTCGCTTCGGGTGAGGCGTTGGCGCCGTCGGTGGCGCAGGCGGTGTTGTCGCGGTTGCCGGGTGTTGGTTTGCACAACTTGTACGGCCCGACCGAGGCTGCGGTGGATGTGACCGCGTATGAGGTGCGTTCGGGTGATGTGGTGGTGCCGATCGGTGGTCCGGTCCCGAATGTGGTGGTGCGGGTGCTCGATGGCCGGTTGTCGCGGGTGCCGGTGGGTGTTGCGGGTGAGTTGTACCTCGGTGGTGTGCAGGTGGCGCGAGGGTATGCCTCGCGTGCGGATCTGACGGCTGAGCGTTTTGTTGCCGATCCGTTCGGTGGGCCGGGTGAGCGGTTGTATCGGACTGGTGATCTGGTGCGGTGGAACGCGTCTGGGGATCTGGAATATCTGGGTCGTACTGATTTCCAGGTGAAGTTGAGGGGTCAGCGTCTGGAGTTGGGTGAGGTCGAGACGGCGGTGGCTGCGGCGCCGGGTGTGGTGCATGCGGCTGCGGCGGTTGTGGAGTTTGCTGGTGGGCAGCAGTTGGTGGGTTATGTGGCGCCGGCTGACGTGGATGTTGATGTGGTGCGTGAGTCGGTGGCGTCGGTGCTGCCGGAGTACATGCGTCCTACGGCGTGGGTGTCGTTGGATGAGATGCCGTTGACGTCGTCGGGCAAGGTTGATCGTAAGGCGTTGCCGGCGCCGGTGTTTGAGGCTGCTGAGTATGTGGCTCCGGAGTCGGAGGCGGAGGAGATCCTTGCCGGGGTGTTCGCTGGGTTGTTGGGTGTCGATCGGGTGAGTGTGGTCGAGTCGTTCTTCGATTTGGGTGGCAATTCGTTGTCGGCTATGCGGTTGGTGGCGCGGGCATCGGATGCGTTGGGCGTGCGGGTGGGCATTCGTGATGTGTTCGATGCGCCGAGTGTGCGGGAGTTGGCTGTTGCAGTGGCTGGGCGTCGTCCTGCGTTGCCTCCTGTGAAGCGGGTGGAGCCGCGTCCGGAGCGCATCCCGTTGTCGTTTGCGCAGCAGCGTATGTGGTTCATCAACCAGTTCGACACCTCGTCGGGCGCGTACAACATCCCGGCCGCGCTCACTCTCCCCGATACGATCGATCCGGACTTGGTCGCAGAAGCTGTGTTCGATGTGATTGAGCGGCACGAAGTGTTGCGGACTGTCTATCCGTCGGTCGACAACCGTCCGGTCCAATGCGTCCTTTCGGTACCCGAGGCCCGATCGAAGTTCGACTGGTCTGCAGTCGACTCGCTTGACGCCCTCGTCAATTCGACGACGGTCGGATTCGACGTCAGCACTGAATTGCCACTGCGGGGCCGGTTCATGCTCGATGATGCCGGGTTGCACATTGCAATAACCGTTCACCACATCGCGATGGACGGGCAGTCGATACCGATCCTGGTGCGAGATCTGTCGGCTGCCTATGCCGCCAGGTCCGAGGGAACCGACGCTCGCCTCCCCGCGCTCGACATCCAGTACGCCGACTACGCGCTGTGGCAACGATCGGTGCTGGGAGAAATGTCCGACGAGAACACGGTGCTGGGCGGACAGATGGCCTATTGGCGCGATGTCCTCGCAGGGCTTCCGGTTGTGACCGATCTCCCGATGGATCGTCCGAGGCCGCCGGTGTTGAGTACGGCCGGCGGGTTGGTCACGGTAGAGGTCGACGATTCTGTGGCCGGTCGGATCGAGGTCGTTGCCCGGGAACGGGCCATGACGGCGTTCATGATCACCGAGGCCGCGTTCGCGGCAACGGTCGCGCGCCTGGCGTCGACGAACGACGTGGTGATCGCCACGCCGATCGCCGGACGCAATGATGCAGCACTCGAAGACCTCATCGGTATGTTCGTCAACACGCTGCTGCTCCGTACACAGGTAGACCCTGGCACCCGCGTCGAGGATCTCCTTGAACATGTCCGGACGATCGTGCTCGACTCTTTCGCGAACGATCAGGTGCAGTTCGACGATCTGGTCAACCTGTTTGCGCCGGAGCGGTCTGCGTCGTATCAGCCCCTTGCCCAGATCGCCTTTACCTACACCGAGGCTGTCGACGAGAGAGCGGACGGCGCGATGACAGGTGTCGAAGCGAAGGCGGTGAACACCGGAGCTGTGGACGCCAAGTTCGACCTGACAGTCGCCGTTCGGGCGCGAGGCGCTGGTTCTCCGATGACAGTCGATCTCGTCTACGCAACAGAGTTGTTCGACGAGTCGACGGTTCGGCGATTCGCCGACGTGTACAGGCGGATTTTGACCGCGATAGTCGAGGACCAGCAGATCGCTGTCGGGGACATCGACATCGTGGGCGCCCAGGCGAACGTAGATTCAGTGCCGACCACAAAGAGAGTCACCAGGGAGACGACAGTGGGCCGAGGTGGAGATGTCGAGGAAGGCACACTCGTCGACGTGCTCGCGCAGCGCGATCTCGACCCGGATCATCTGGCTCTCATCTGCGACGGCACCGAGATCGACTACGACGAGTTCGAGACCCGCACCAACGCGATCGCCCGCGCACTGTTGCGCCGAGGTGTGCAACCCGAGGACGTCATCGCGGTTGGCATGGAGCGGTCGATCGGGTCGGTGCTCGCCACGTGGGGCGTCATCAAGAGCGGTGCCGCGTTCGTACCCGTCGACCCCGCCTATCCCTCCGACCGCATCGCATACATGCTCGATGACTCGCACGCTGCGCTCGGCATCACCGATGCTGCCACGAGGGATCGCCTCGGCGAGTCCCCCTGTGAATGGGTGGATCTGGCAGAACTGGAGGCAGAAGCCGAGTCCGGCGACGAGATTGCCGATTCGGAGCGGAACGGTTCGGTGCGCATGTCGAACCTCGCGTACCTGATTTACACCTCGGGTTCCACCGGGCGGCCCAAGGCGGTCGGCGTAACGCATACGGGCATCGTCGATTTCGTCAACTCTCTGGCCAAGATCACGACCGGAACGCCAGAGGACGAGCCTGACACCCGGATCCTTCACGTCGCGTCGCCGAGCTTCGATGCGTCGATCTTTGAGATGGCGTGGGCGATCCCCGCCGGGCATACGCTCGTGATCGCTCCGCACACCGAGTACGCCGGTGACGCACTCGCGACAGTGCTGGAACGCGACGAGGTCACCGATCTGATCCTCACGCCGTCTGTGTTGGCGACCGTCGATCCCGATCGTGCGGAGTACGTGCGCAACCTCGCCACCGGTGGCGAGGCGTGTCCTCCGGAACTGGTCGAACGCTGGTCGCAGCGTGGTCGCCGGATCTTCAACTGCTATGGACCCACCGAGGCAACGGTCTGGGCCACGCGATCACGGCTGACTGCCGGAAAGCCGGTGACGATCGGCAAGCCGATCGACGGATTCACCGTGCGCGTCCTCGACCAGCGGCTGCACGAGGTTCCACAGGGTGTGGTGGGCGAGCTGTACCTGTCGACCTCGGGTCTCGCCCGGGGATATCTCGGGCGGCCGGGCCAGACCGCGACCAGCTTCGTCGCCGACCCGTTCGGCGAGCCTGGTTCGCGGATGTATGCGACCGGCGACCTGGTGCGCGTGGGTAAGGGCGGCAACCTCGAGTTCGCCGGACGCGCCGATCATCAGGTCAAGATCAACGGCCAGCGTGTGGAGCTGGGCGAGATCGAGTCCGTGCTCGACGCGCAGCCAGGAGTCGCGCAGTCGGTGGTGATCGGGGTCGAGACGGAGCGCGGCGGACGCAAGCACACAGAGATCGTCGCCTACCTGGTGGCCAAGCCGGGCGCCACGATCGACAGTGCCGCGGTGCTCGACGAGGCCTCCACCCATCTCGCGGCCCACATGGTGCCCGCGCAGGCGATCGTTATCGACGAGATCCCGCTGACCCCGGCCGGCAAGCTCGATCGGACCGCGCTTCCGGCGCCGCAGGCCCCGAGACCCGCCGAGTATGTCGCGCCGGCCAACACGGTCGAGGAGGATCTCGCCCGGATCGTCGGCGGTCTGCTCGGTGAGGAGCGGATCAGCGTCACCGAGTCGTTCTTCGCCCTCGGCGGCGACTCGATCATGTCCATCCAGCTGTCGTCGGCGGCCAAGGCTGCGGGCTATCACCTGACGCCGCGAGAGATCTTCGAGCTCAAGACGATTCGCTCTATGGCTGCCTCCATCGCGGCATCCGGCGGGCCGGTCGAACTCGTCGAGGAGCTTCCGGGGGGTGGATCCGGCGACATGCCTCTGCCTCCGGTGGTGTCCTGGCTGGTCGAACATTCGGACGAGCCGTCGGATCTGGCCGACTTCTCGCAGGTGCTGGTGTTCAACCTGCCGAGCGCGGCGCAGGTTTCGGATCTGCAGACCGTGCTGGAGGCCATCGCTGCAGTGCACCCGATGCTGACAGCGGTCCTCGCCCTGACCGAGGACGGATGGACCCTGACCGCAGGGGAGGGTTCTATCCCGGCCGTGCGCGAAATCTTCAGTGAGGGTCCGATCGACGAGGCTCTGATCGAGGCGCACCGAGAACTACTCGGTGCCCTGGACCCGTCGACCGGTTCTCTGCTCGGAACCGCGGTCGTGAACGCAGACGGCACGCGTCGCCTCGTGCTCGCGATCCATCACCTCGGCGTCGACGCCGTTTCGTGGCCGATCCTGGTGGAGGATCTGGTGACGGCGTGGGCACAGCACAGTTCCGGCCGACCGATCGAACTCCGGCCCGAAGGCACCTCGGCACGTCGGGTGGCACATATTCTCGCCGACCAGGTGGACACCCGTTCAGCGGAGGCGGCGTACTGGCTCGAGCAGCTTCCGGAACATCCCACTTCATTCGGCGGAACGCTGGATCCAGCACAGCACCGCTGGCGGGACGACACTTCCTTCATCTACGCAGTGGACGACGTCGCCGGGAAGATCCTCACGACCGTTCCCGCTGCGTTCGGCGGCAGCGCCGATGACGTCCTGTTGGGTGCGCTCGCATGGGCCGTCCGTTCCTGGCAGTCGGAGAACGGTGTCAGCGACGACGGACCGGTGACCGTCCACACCGAGGGCCACGGCCGGTACGAAGGACTCGCAGGCGACTCCGGCATCGTCGACCTGTCCCGGACGGTCGGATGGTTTACAAACATCACTCCCATGGCGATCGATCCATCGATTGATGTCGTTCATGCCGTGAAGTCGGCAAAGGATGCACGTGTCTCGCGGCCCGCCGGAGGCCTCGGCTTCGGGATCCTGCGCTACAACACGGATGGCGAACTCTCCCGTCGTCCGCTCCCGACGATCCTCTACAACTTCTTCGGCGGGGGCTCGGCGCCGGTGGCCGAGATAGGTCCCGAGGACTTCCTTCCGGTCGCGGATGGACCTCATCTCCCGGCCACGGTGTCGGGTGCCTTGCATTCGTCGAGCATCTTCGGCCTCAACATCAGCACCGCCGGTCGAGACGACAAGCGACTCGACGCGGTCGTCACCTACGCGACCGAGGTCCTCGACGAGGCCGCGGCGTATGACATCGTCTCGCGTTGGCATGAGGCGCTGCGTGACATCACGCAGCTGGTCGATGCCGGCACCGACCTGGGCCTCAGCCGCACCGATGTGCCCGGGGTTCCGCTGACACAGTCGGACCTTGACCATCTGGCCGAGCGGTTCCCCGGAGCAGATGTTTGGCCGATGACCCCGCTCCAGCAGGGTCTGTTCTTCCAGGCGGATCTGGTCGCTACCCCCGGGGACGACGCTGGGCTCGACGTGTACGTGACGCAGACCGTCCTCTCATTGCGTGGCGACGTGGACACCGAGCGGCTGCGGAATGCGCTGACAGAACTGCTCGCCCGGCATCGAGTCCTGCGGTCCGGGTTCGTCCGCGTGCCGAGCGGTGCTCCGGTCACCGTCGTCCCGCCGCAGGTCGAGGTGCCGTGGAGCGTCATCGACGTCCGCTCGGACGATGGCAGGAGCCACCGCGACCGGGTGGAGACAGTGCTCGCCGCCGAGCGCACCGAGCCGTTCGACATGGCGCGGCCGCCTCTGATCCGCGTCGTCGTCATCGAGCACGTGGACGGCACAGAGGTGGTCATCACCAACCACCACCTCCTGATCGACGGCTGGTCCAGCCCATTGGTGCTCGCCGATCTGCTGACGCTGTACGCGACCGGGGAGACCTTCACCCGGCCGGGTGTCACCGGCAGCGACTTCGCCGACCACGCCCGTGCCGTCGCCACGGCAGACACCGAGGCGGGACTCGCCGCGTGGCGGGAGGTTCTCGCGCCCGTGACCGAGCCCACCTTGGTCGCGCCCGGGCATGAGCCGTCCGCTGACGCACCTCCTCGTGACCTCGAGTTCACGGTCGACGCGGATGTGACCGAGCGCCTGGAGGCGCTGGCGCGGGACAACTCGACCACCATGGCGACCGTCGTCCAGTTCGCGTGGGCCGTGTTCCTGTCGCGACTGACCGGGGTCCGGACCGTGACGTTCGGCGAGACCGTCTCGGGTCGGTCGGCGGACATCGACGGCATGGAACAGATGATCGGCATGTTCATCAACACCATCCCGGCTGTCGTCGACGTCGCACCCGATTCCACGGTCCTCGAAGTCCTTGCGGCGATGCAGGACGACAAGGTGAAGGTCCTCGACCACCAGCAGTTCGGCCTGCCGATGCTCATCGCGCAGAGCGGACTCCCGGTGCTGTTCGACACTCTCACCGTCTACGAGTCGTTCCCGGTGAACGTCGAATCGGTCGCGGGGATCGACCCGTCGGTGGCCGGCGGACTCCAGTTGGTCGATGCGCAGACGACCGATGCGACGCACTATCCGCTCAACCTCTCCGCATCACAACGCGGCGCCGAGCTGGCACTGAAGCTGAAGTATCTACCGTCGGCATTCGGCCCGGAGCAGGTCGACGTGTTTGCGGAGGTGCTGAAGGAACTGCTGGGTGCGATCGCCCGTGACCCGAACCTGACGGTTGGCCGGTTGCCGTTGCTCTCGGCAGATCGCGGTGCTGCTCTTGCTCCGGTGTCGGGTGGTCCGGCGTCGGCTCCGGTGCCGCTTCATGAGTTGTTCTCCGATGCGGCGCGGCGTGCTCCGGACACGGTGGCCGTTGTCGATGGCTCCGGTGTCCGGATGACCTACCGGGAACTCGATGAGGCCTCGAATCGGTTGGCGCGCTGGCTGATCGGTCGCGGCGTCGGTCCCGATCGGGTGGTCGTCCTGGCGATCGGGCGTTCGGCGACGTTGTTGACGGCGATCTGGGCGGTGGCCAAGGCGGGCGGCGCGTATGTTCCGGTCGATCCGGATTACCCGACCGACCGGGTCTCGGCGATGATCGAGGATTCCTCGGCGATGCTCGGCCTGGCGGTCGCCGAGTCTGGCGATCTGCCTTCTGACGGACTCGATTGGGTGCGGCTCGATGATGCTCAGATCGAATCCGAGGTCGCCGCACAGTCGGCGGTTGCGCTCACCGACGCTGATCGGCTCGGACGGGTCGCTGCGGGCAATCTGGCGTACGTGATCTTCACCTCGGGTTCGACCGGGCGCCCG
The DNA here is from genome assembly GCF_000344155.1 of Gordonia paraffinivorans NBRC 108238. Classification (GTDB taxonomy): domain Bacteria; phylum Actinomycetota; class Actinomycetes; order Mycobacteriales; family Mycobacteriaceae; genus Gordonia; species Gordonia paraffinivorans. Next base: position 8,400 of record NZ_BAOQ01000061.1, read on the forward strand.
AAGGGCGTGGCAGTCACTCATTCGGGCGTCGCGAACCTGGCACGGCAGGAGTCGGTGTGGCTGAGTGCGGGTGTGGAGGCGCCGGTTGTATTGGGCTTCGCCTCGCCGAGTTTCGATGCGTCGTTCTTCGAGTACATGCTCGCGATCGTGAACGCCGGGACGATCGTCTATCGCCCGTCCGAGGTGTTGGGCGGGCCCGAGCTGGAGTCGTTCATCACCGAGCACGGCGTCACGCACATGGTGTTGACTCCGTCGGTCCTGTCGACGCTCGACCCGTCGAAGGTGCCGAGCCTGCAGGTTGTCACGTCGGCAGGTGAAGCGGTCACGCAGGCGGTCGCCGATCGGTGGGGAGCTGTGGTGAGGTACCACAACCTGTACGGCCCGACCGAGGCTACGGTCTGGTCGTCGAGCAGCCCGCGGTTCACACCGGGCGACCCGGTTCGAATCGGCGGGCCGATCGGCGGCGTCGATCTGATGGTCCTGGATGCCGGACTGCGTCCCGTGCCGGTGGGTATGCCGGGTGAGCTCTACATCGCTGGACCCGCGCTGGCCCGAGGTTATTTGCATCGTTTCGGCCTGACCGCTGAGAGTTTTGTGGCTAACCCTCATGGTGATCCGGGTCAACGGATGTATCGCACTGGTGACGTGGTCCGCTGGCTGGCCGATGGTGCAGGTGGGCTGACCCTGGATTACCTGGGGCGTACTGACGACCAGGTCAAGCTGCGTGGTCTGCGTATCGAGCTCGGGGAGATCGAGGCCGTTCTCTCCGAGCACCCGGGTGTCGAGTCCGCGGTCGTCATCGGTGTCGGTGGTTCGGTCGCGTCGGCGCTTGCTGCCTACGTCGTGCCGTCGGCGGACACGGTGGATGTGTCGGAGTTGAAGGCGTTCGCCGGTCACCGACTCCCATCGCACATGGTGCCGTCGTCGTTCACCGTCATCGACGAACTTCCGCTGACGCCGGCAGGCAAGCTCGACAAGCGGGCACTGCCCGAACCGACGTTGCAGACCGGCGAGTACGTCGAGCCCGCCCCGGGTCTCGAGCGGACGGTGGCCGATGTGGTGGCCGCGGTCCTGGAACTCGATCCCGGCCGGGTCTCGGCCACCGCGAGCTTCTTCGATCTGGGTGGTAATTCTCTGTCGGCGGCGCGTCTTGCAGCGCGGCTGTCCGACCAACTCGGACTCTCGGTGTCGGTACGGGACGTGTTCGACGCCGGTTCCGTGCGAGAGCTCGCCGTGACCGTCGGTGCCTCCGTGGCTGCCGATCTGCCGCCGATCACTGCGGTCTCACCGCGTCCGGAGCGGCTGCCGTTGTCGTTCGCGCAGCAGCGCATCTGGTTCATCAACCAGTTGGAGCCGGAGGCGCCGACTTACAACATGTCGATCGGAGTGCGCCTGACTGGAGCGTTGGATGTGCCCGCTCTTCGATCTGCGGTGGCCGACGTGGTCGAACGTCACGAGATCCTCCGCACGACCTTCCCGTCGGTGGACGGTGAGCCCTTCCAGCTGGTCCACTCCGCGGGTTCGTCCGCGGCCGAGCCCGATTGGGCCGTGGTCTCCGATGAGGCCGAGCTGGTGGCGGCCGCCGGGACCGGATTCGACGTGGCTGCGGCACCACCCTTCCGCGTGCGGTTGATGAAGGTGTCCGACACCGAACACGTGCTGCTGGCCGTGCTGCACCACCTGGTCGGCGACGGTGAGTCGATGCGTCCGCTGATCGGTGACATCGTGGCCGCATACCTGGCACGGGCGGCCGGTTCGGCACCGCGGTTCGATCCACTTGATGTCCAGTTCGCCGACTATGCGTTGTGGCAGCGGCGCGCGCTCGGGTCGCCCGACGACCCCGCCTCTGTCGTGGGACAGCAGTTGGACTACTGGCAGCACCAACTGGCAGGCGCACCCAATGTACTGGACCTGCCCATGGACCGTCCGCGTCCCCAGGTTGCGACCCACCGTGGTGCATCGGTGTCGACGCCGCTGCCCGTCGAGGTGGGCGCGCGCGTGAACCAATTGGCCCGAGAGCGGGGCGTCACACCGTTCATGGTGATGCATTCTGCGCTCACGGTGCTGTTGTCGCGCATGTCGGCGACAGCCGACATCGTCGTGGCGACGCCGATCGCCGGCCGCGGACAGCAGGTCCTCGAGCCGCTTGTCGGCATGTTCGTCAACACTCTCGTGCTGCGCACCGAGGTGGAGCCACGGGTCAGGTTCACAGACCTCCTCGATCGGGTACGGTCGGTCGACCTCGAGGCGTTCGCCCATGCCGACGTTCCTTTCGAGGCTGTTGTCGACCGTGTCCAGCCGGTACGTTCGCAGGCGTTCGCTCCTCTGGCCCAGGTGATGATCACCGTTACCGACCACACCCCGGCGAAGGTTGATGCCTCGATCGACGCCGACGCAGGTGCCCTCGGAATCACTCCGGTCGAGGTCCCCGTCGTACCCGCGCAATACGATCTGAGTTGGACCATTGGGCTGAGTGCCGACGGAGATGGCGAGGTCCAGGTGGTGTACGCCACAGACCTGTTCGACGAACAGACCGTTCGTCGATTGTTGGAACGGTTCATCGACGTCCTCGACCATCTCAGTGCACATCCGGAGGCGTCGGTCTCCGATGCTCCCCTGCTGACCGAGACCGAGCGCGCCGAGGTTCTCGTCTGGTCGCGCGGTCCATCCGTCGGGGGACCGGCTGCGACCTTGATCGAGCTCGCGGCGAGTAGGGTCCGATGAGGAGTACTGGAGACAACGAGGAGAGTCGACGGAACGTGTCCGAGCTGATCAAGACGTCTACCTCGACACGAACTGCGTCGAATGCGGCGTTGGTGTGCGGCGAGCGTCGCGTGTCGTACGAGGAGTTTGCGGCGAGGGTAGCCGATTTGGCGCGGGGGCTGATCGCGGCCGGGGTCGGCCCGGAGGTTCCGGTCGGGGTCGAGATCGATCGCTCCGTCGAGCTGCTCGTGGCCGTGCACGCCGTCGTCGCGGCCGGCGGTCATTATGTACCCCTCGACCCGAACTTGCCCGAAGACCGCGTGCGGTACATGGTGGCGACTTCGGGGGCACAGCTGATCCTCGTGGCCGGTGACGCCGGTGCAGCGCAAGCCCGGTATGAAGGACTCGCCCCGGTCCGAACGGTGGACTGCAGCGGTCCGGTGCCGGACGCGGCACCGGTCACCGATGCGGACCGGCTCGGTCCGATCCTCGGAGAGACCGCCGCGTACACGATATTCACCTCGGGGTCGACGGGCCGTCCCAAGGGAGTCACGGTCTCCCACCGCGCGGTCGCGAACCGGCTTGCCTGGATGCGCGACTGGTACGACCTGACCGCCGACGACGTGTTCGTCCAGAAGACCCCGACCACCTTCGATGTGTCGGTGTGGGAGTTGTTCCTGCCGGCGACGATCGGGGCCACTCTGGTGATCGCGGCGCCGGGTCGGCACGGGGATCCCGCATACATCGCCGAGCTGATCGCGGCGGAGTCCGTCACCGTCGTACACTTCGTGCCGTCGATGCTGGCCGCGTTCACCGATGTCCTGGGTGCGCAGGTTTCTGGGCTGTCCTGTCTGCGTCTGATGTTCACCTCCGGTGAGGCACTCACCGCGGCGGTCGCCGGGCCGGTGCTTGAGATGCTGCCGACGATCGAGGTCCACAATCTGTACGGGCCGACGGAGGCCGCGGTCGACGTGACCGCGCAACGGGTGATCGCTGGTGACCGCGATGTCCCCATCGGTGTTCCTGTGCCGGGAACCCAGACGTATGTCCTTGACGCAGCTCTGAACCCGGTGCCGGCGGGAGTGCCTGGTGAGCTGTATCTCGGAGGAGTTCAGGTCGCCCGCGGGTACGCGGCGCGGCCGGACCTTACTGCGGAGCGGTTCGTCGCCGATCCGTTCGGTGACCCGGGCGCGCGGTTGTACCGGACCGGCGATCTCGTTCGCTGGAACCGTGACGGATTCATCGAATACCTCGGTCGCACCGACTTCCAGGTGAAGTTGCGTGGTCAGCGGCTCGAGCTCGGTGAGGTGGAGTCTGCCATCGCGAGCGCACCCGGCGTCGTTCACGCTGCGGCATCGGTCGTCGAGGGTCCGGGCGGACAGCTCCTCGTGGGTTACGTGGCCCCGGACGATGTGGATCTCGATGCTGTCGCCGCACAC
>NZ_BAOQ01000060.1 GCF_000344155.1 Gordonia paraffinivorans NBRC 108238
GGTGGGTGGTACCTCCGTTCGGTGTGTCATGCGGTAGGAGTCGCCGTCGGTGATGACGATGGTGGCGTGGTGTAGGAGTCGGTCGAGGATGCTGGCGGCGGTGGTGTGTTCGGGCAGGAAGCGTCCCCATTGTTCGAAGGGCCAGTGACTGGCGATCGCGAGAGAGCGGCGTTCGTAGGCGCCGGCGACGAGCCTGAATAGCAGTTGGGTGCCGGTGTCGTCGAGCGGGGCGAATCCGATCTCGTCGAGGATGAGCAGATCTTGGCGCAGCAGGGTGTCGATGGTTTTGCCGACGGTGTTGTCGGCCAGCCCGCGATACAGGGTCTCCACGAGGTCGGCGGCGGTGAAGTACCGCACTTTGTGTCCGGCGTGCACTGCGGCGATCCCCAGCCCGATCAGGGTGTGACTCTTGCCAGTCCCGGCTGGGCCGATCAAGGCCAGGTTGTGTTGGGCCCGAACCCATTCCAGCGAGGACAGGTATTCGAAGGTGTTGGCCGGGATGGACGATGCGGCCACGTCGAACGATTCCAGGGTTTTGGTGAGCGGGAACCCGGCAGCTTTGAGTCGGTTGCGGATGTTGGAGGCATCACGAGCGGCGATCTCGGCTTCGACCAGGGTCCGCAGTACTTCTTCGGGTGTCCACCGCTGAGTTTTCGCGGTGAGCAGCACCTCGGGTGCGGTGCGGCGGATCGAGGCCAGTTTCAATCGGCGTAGCGCGTGGTCGAGGTCGGCCGGTAGTGGCGGCACTGTTTGGGGTGCAACTGATGTCGATGTTGTGGTGGTCATGACACCTCCTTGTCGCCGGCGCCGAGCTTGTAGGCATCCAGCGAGCGGGTGGGCGCGGTAGGCAGATGCCCGAGCAGTGCTGTGCCGGCCGGTCGCGGGTTGGGGGTGCCGGCTCCGGCATCGAGGATCGAACGCACATCGGCGGCCTTGAACCGTCGGAACGCCACCGCCCTGGTCAGAGCGGTGAGCACCTGTTGATGGCCGTGGGAGGTGACCAGGCCGAGGATGTCATCGAGTTCACCGCCCAGGCGGGTGTTGCCGATCGCCGCGGCACCGACCAGGAACTGCTCAGCAACCTCACCGAGAGCGCAGAACTGTTTCTCCACCGCAGTTTTGGGTCGTGGTGCACGACTGGGCGGTGTGCGTGGCCCCCCGTAGTGGTCGTCGTTGAGGACGACCTCTCCGGGTGCGGCCAGCAGATGTTCGGCAACCATCTCACCGGAGGCGGGTTCGGCGATCAGGAGCCGCTCACCGTCCTGGATGAGGGTCACGGTGGTGCCGATGAGCCGGTTGGGTACCGAGTAGCGGGCCGAGGCGTACCGGATACACGAGAGGCGATCGACCTTACGGGTGACCGGCGGTGGACCGACTTGGGCCCGCAGAGATGGCAACTTCGACAGCACTTCTCGTTCCACATCGAGTTGCTCAGCAGGCACGCACAGTGTGTCGCTGTGGCGGCGGGTGTTGACCTCGACACACCAGTCCCGCGCGGCCCGGTTCGCTGCGTGCACATCCAGCTGCACGTCGTCACGACCTGCGGCGATCTTGGCTTCGGTCCACAACGGTTGCGCCAGATCCGACTGCGCGTACCCGCACAGGTTTTCCACGATCCCTTTCGATTCCGGATCGGCGCCGTGACAGAAGTCCGGGGCGAACCCGTAGTGGGTGGCAAACCGCACATACGTGGGGGTCGGTACGACGACGTTGGCGACGACCCCACCTTTGAGGCAGCCCATCCGATCAGCGAGTACCTTGTTGGGTACTCCACCGATCTCTTCCAACGCCTCGGCGATGAATCCGAGTGTGGTGGTGGATGTTTCGTTGGTGGCGAACCGAACGAACCGCCAGCGTGAGAACGCCAACACCGCGCAGAACATGTGTAGCCCGCCGATCACGGCCCAATCGATGACCAGGTAGTCACCCGGAGCCCACACTGCCGGGCGACGCCCACGATGATGGTCACGGCGCCACTGTGTTTTCTCCTGAGCGACGAGACGACGGAAGTTGCGGGCCGAGCCTGCATAACCCGCCGCTCGCGCTACTGATAGCAGACGTTTCGCGGTGATCCGGCCGCGCGACCGCTCGACTCGCTCAGCGACCAGCTCGGCAACGGTGTCGTAGTTGCGGGCCCGTACCATGCGATCTGGTGGTTGATCGTCGGCCTCGAACCGGTCGACCACACGCTTGACGGTCTTGTGGGTGGTGCCGCACACCTCGGCGGCGGCGCGATAGCTTCCGAGTTCTCGGTAAGCAGAAATGATGTCCATACGGTCCTTCGCAGACTCCAATGGAACTCCCAGGCGGTGACAGTGATCGGTTGGCACCTTCACCGTCATCGCCTGGGCCCTCAGTTCCGGGTCGACACGACGAACACAGGGTGGGGACTTTTATCTGGCCACCAGCGGGGACCTCGACCTGGCCACCAGTGGGGACTTTCTCATGGCCATGGACAGGGGCAGCGTAAGAAGCCGGATGAGGATCCGTTCGAACCGTTCGTCGTGTACGTGACCGCACGCCTGGCCGAGGATCCGCATTTGTGGGCGCGCACGCTGTGCGATGAACTCGAGGAGCTCGGTTACAGCCAGTCGTATCAAACCCTTGACTCGTCAGATCCGGGCTCGTGGTCTGCGCCCGACGTGTGAGCAGTGCGCCTCCGCCATCCACCGACCGAACGCGGTAATCGAGCACCCGCCGGGTGAAGAGACACAATGGGATTGGCTGGAACTACCCAATCCGCCGACCTGCTGGGGGTGGGGATCGACGGCGTACTTGTTCGTCGGATCGTTGGCGCACTCCGGGCGCTAGCGCGGCTATCTGGCACCGAATATGACCCGCCCACACGTGGTCGCCGGCCTCGATCGCATCACCCGCCGACTCGGTGGGGTGACGAAGGTGTGGCGGTTCGACCGGATGGCCACGGTCTGCCATCCGGCCAGCGGCGCGCTGACCTCGGAGTTCGCCGCAGTGGCCAAGCATTACGGTGTTGCGGTGGCGATCTGCCCACCACGACGAGGTAACCGCAAAGGTGTCGTCGAATCAGCCAATCGTGTTGCTGCTCAACGGTGGTGGCGCACCGTGGGCGATGACATCACTGTCGAACAGGCCCAAGCGAGTCTGGACAAGTTCTGTCGTACCCGCTCGGATGTGCGAATGCGCCGCACCCGTGATGGCCGCTACAACGTCGCCACCATCGCCCAACGCGAACCACTGTCTCCAGCACCGGCCACGCCGTTTCCGGCGTTGGTGAGCGAAGCCAGGACGGCGTCTCGTCAAGCGCTCGTCGCCTGGCGTGGAAACCAGTACTCGGTGCCCCCGGAGTTGGCGATGGCTGAGGTGACGGTGACCGAACGCCTCGGCGCGGGCCATATCGACATCGCCACCACCTCGGGGATCGTGATCGCCCGCCACCGCCTCGCCGCACCCGGAACCGGCGCCCAGATACGCGACCACGGCCATGTTGTCGCCCTCGACCAAGCAGCCATGGCTGCTGCGGTCACCGGCGGCAGGCCGCACCGCCGCAAGGAACGCATCCCACCCGGGCAACACGCTCGCGAGGCCGCAGAACGACTGCGCCACAACACAACAACGACAGCAAACCCATCGGTTGATGCCGGACCATCGGTCATCGATATGAGCGTCTACGAACGCGCCGCACAGAACAGGACCCAACTGCCATGACCACCCACACCACCATGCCCGAGCCGCAGAGTCAGGCGGCGGTCTCGACCTATCAGAAGTTGCGGGGCCACCTCGCCGTACTCAAACTCGACGCGGCCGCCGAAGCGTTGCCCTCGGTACTGCAGACCGCTGGCGACGAAGAGTGGTCGATGACCCAGATGCTCGAACATCTCCTAGAGATCGAGGTCTGCGCGACCGAAGCCCGCCGCCTGGCCGGCCGGTTGCGGTTCGCGTGCCTACCGACCCCGGCCACCCTCGACGGCTTCGACTACGACGCCGCACCCGGCGTGGACCGCCACCTCATCCGGGAACTGGGCACCTGCGCCTACCTGGAATCAGCGACCAACGTGCTGCTCATCGGACCGCCCGGCACCGGCAAAACCCACCTCGCAGTCGGACTCGCGCGCGCCGCGGTACACGTCGGCTACCGCACCTACGTGACCACCGCCGCCGATCTGGCTGCCCGCTGCCACAAAGCGGCCATCGAGGGCCGGTGGGCCACCTGCATGCGGTTCTTCGCCGGGCCCACCCTGCTGGTGATCGATGAACTCGGATACCTTCCACTACCCGCCGAGGCTGCGTCGGCACTGTTTCAGGTTGTGGCGCAACACTATTTGAAAACAAGCATCGTGATCACCACCAACAGATCCGTAGCTGAATGGGGTGAAGTCCTCGGCGATACCACCGTCGCCGCGGCTATGCTCGACCGGCTGCTGCACCGCTCGGTCGTGCTCAAACTCGACGGAGACTCCTACCGCCTACGCGACCACCACGCCCGCTCCCAGAACCAGCGCACCGCGACCACACCGACCCGGCGAACGCTAGAGTAGAAGCCGCCTCCGGGTGGGGAATTTCAATGAGCACACCTGGGGAAGATCGATGAGCCTTGTCACACTAGCATTGAGTACCAACACAACTCGTCTATCGCCGGCGAGTGTGCCGCGACATGTACTACCTCGCTCCTAATCTGTTGGGGCAACACCGGGACCGGTTGCCCCAACAGATAGTGGTCGGGATGGTCGGGATGTTCAGGGACCGACGCAAGTCAGATCCCCAGGGGTCCGCCCGCGCGTCGTCTTCTGTGATGGTCCCGGGGCGTGCGGGGAACGGTCGATGTGACCCGGCCACCAGCTCGCATTGCCCAGCAACACGGCCAATGCCGGGACTACTAAGGTCCGCACCAGGAACGTGTCGAGAAGCAGACCGACACCGATGATGAACCCGATCTGCACCATCACATCGATGGAACCGACCATCAGTCCGAACATGCTGGCAGCGAAGATCAACCCGGCCGAGGTGATCACTGACCCGGTGTAGGCGACTGTACGCATTACGCCAACCCGCACGCTCGCCCTCGTCTCCTCTCTCAGTCGTGAGACCAGCAACATGTTGTAGTCAGCGCCCACCGCCACCAAAACAATGAATGACACCAGTGGAGCTGGCCAGGCAATCCCGGCACCGAACATATGTTGGAGTACAAGCACACCGATACCGAGCGCCGCCATGTAGTTCAAGACGACGGTTGCAAGAAGGTACACCGGCGCAACGACGGCCCGCAGCAGCAGCATCAGAATCAGACCCACGATGAGAAGGGTGGCAATGCCAAGCAGTTTGAAATCGTGCGACAACAGCCGCTGGACGTCGGCGTTGATCGCAGGAAAGCCCGCGACCGAAGCGCGTCCGCCCTCCAGCGTGGTGTTCGGCATTGCGTTCTCGGCGACGCTGGACAGCTCGTTCGCGAGCTTCATTGCCTCGGCAGAGTATGGGTCGTAGGCGGTCTGTATCGCATAGCGCACGGTTTTCCCGTCGGGCGAGATGAACTGTCGAGCGACCTGACTGAACTGCTGGTCCTTGAACGCATCCGCGGGGAGATAGAAGCCGGTTGCCGAATCAGAATCGCCGACCTCGCGGGCAGGAGCCCGAAGCTGTGCGGCGACCTGTGCCAGTCCACCGAGTAACTGAAGGTTGCTGTCCACCAAAGCCCCGACTCCATTCGACAACTGACGTGCGCCGTCGGCGAGAACGCCGACGCCGGACTCGAGTTGCGACACCCTGTTCCCGAGGTTCTGCCCACCGATCGTCTGTAGTGCAGAATCCAGCGTTTGAAAAGAACGCTGAAGCTGTGCCATGTCGGTAGAGCCTGGCGCACTCACGCGGCCGAGCTGCGCGGTAAAGTCAGCCACCCTCGCGAGCGACTGATCATCCGCGAGTGCCCGGATGTCGGCCGTCTGCGCGCGCAGTGCCGAGCACTCCGCGATCTGCTGACACCACGGAGCGTCCAATGCGGACAATGCCGGCGCGATCGCATCTGCCGCAGACTGGGCCCGACGGGCGAGTTGAGACAGCTCAGGCGCTTGCTGGGAGAACTGCTGAAGCGTTGGAGCAGCGCTCGCGAGCTGGTTCACCAACGGCCGATACTCGTCGAGTTGTGGGCCAAAGGACGACACCTCGTCGAGCAACCCCGACAGCGGAGCGAGATTGGAGGAGATCTGCTCTTCTAGCTGTGCCAGGCCTCCGGCTAGCTGCTCTGATCCGGTCTTAAGGACGGCCAGATCACCCTTGCGGGCCTGTACATCTCCGGTCTCCTCGGTGATCTTGGTACCGATCTGATCGTTCTGCCAAGACAATTGCGCCTGCTGTAGCTTCTCACCGGTCGGGCGCGTCACGCCAATGACCCTGGTCACGCCGGGAATCTGCGCGACGCGGGATGCCAACTGGTCGAGGTCGGCAAGGCCTTGAGCCGTGCGCATGTCGTTCTCGGACTCCACCACCAAGAATTCCGAGATAATGATGTCTTTCGGGAAGTGGCGGTTGAGCAGCGCGTAGCCTTCGTTGCTCCCTGTGTCAGTTGGCTGCCCCTCGCGATCGTCGTAGGTGATCTGAATTGTTGCGGCTACCAGGGCGAGGCCGATCAACGCGACCACACTGATCGCCAGCAGAGGTACCGGCCGCCGGATAACCATGACTCCGACTCTTCTCCAGTAATCCCGCGTCAGGTCACGGCGGGGAAGGCCGGCACCTCTCTTGGCGGCGAAGGAGAGCACGGGGGGCAACAATGTAACCGTTGCCAAGAATGCGAATGCTATGGCGATTGCGCAGGCCGGACCTAATGTGTTGAACACACTGAGATTGGCGAAGGCCATAGCCAGGAAGGCTAGGGCCACAGTGCCCGCCGATGCGAGAACCACGCGGCCGATAGTTGCATTCGCGTGGGCAATAGCGGCATCAGGAGAGTTGCCTGCTCGAATACCCTCATGGTAGCGGCTTATGAGGAACACCGAATAGTCAACTCCGGCACCGAAGATGATGACGGTCATGAACATCGAGGTGAACTGGGATACCGGCATGCCCAGCTCGCCTAGTCCAGATAGAACTCCGCGACCTACGGCCAAACTCATGCCCACGACAAGCAGCGGCATCAGCGCGGTGAACACCGAACGGTAGACGACGAGGAGGATCACGGCGATCAGCAGCACGGTGGCGACAGTGATCAGGACCAGATCCGACTCGCCCACGGCGAGTTGGTCGCTAAATGTCGCGGGTGGGCCTGTCACACGGACTCTCGTCTCAGTGTCGCGAAAGATTCTCTCCGCGGTGTCGCGTACCGCTGCGACCGCCTCCGCGGTATCGGGTCCCCCGAGTGTGCCGGTCACTCCCACGGGCAGATACCAGGCTTGCTTGTCTTTGCTGAGAGCCTGACTCGCAGTGAGGGGATCGCTCAGCAGGTCTCGGACGGCGATGACGTGCTTGTCGTCCGCCCGCAGGGTGTCGACAAGCACGTGGTATCGATCGCGGGTGTTGTCGGACAGGCCTGCACTGTTCTCCATCACTACGAATACTGTGGTCTTGGCGCCGCGCTCGTCGAAAGCGGCGCCCATACGGTCCAAGGTCTGAAAAGACGGGACTCCGGCCGGGATCGGATCCACAGATTGTTCCCGTATCACTGACTCCAGTTGAGGAAAGAGAAGGCCTAAGCCGATGGCGGCGCCGAGCCAGACCAGCGTCACAATCCCTTTGCGGCGGAGGGTAAACCATGCAACCCGCTCAAGGGTCGGACTGTATTCGCCGAGTTTCTCGCCCCCTCTCGACGGGCGGGTTCGAATGGGAGACGAACTCACCATGTGAAATTTCCTCTCGACCTGAAGTGGGCGACCCAATCGTGCGCACCCGTTATGCGAACGTCCGTGCGGCGGTGGATGGTTGTCACTTGCGGTGGTGCTCGGCCATGTCTTCGACCTCCTCGAGAGTGGTGGGCAGGTGGTATGGGGGGGTGCTCTTACCTGAGATGCGGTATCGGCCCCAGAAGTCGGGATCCCCGACGACACACTCCGCTCGGCCCTCGGGGGTCGTAAATACAGCGATCGCGCGGGCGCCCTTCAGGAGCTCGTCGAGCTCATCATTCTTCTGAATCCGGCCATACCAGGTGTAGAGGCCGTTCAGCGGCTGGAAATAGCCTTTGATCTTCGCTTCGACATGGATCTCCGTCCCGCGGCACACCAGGGTTCCTTCGCCGGAGTAGTCGAGGTCATGGTCGTCAGACATGCAGCCCTACCTTCTTCGCATTGAGCGTTGACAAATAACGCGGTTCGTGGATACTAGCAGTACCAGATACTGCGAGTAATGGGTACTGGGCGCCAGGCCCCGACTCCCAGCCTTGAACGACCGAGGAGAAGACATGACCGTGCAGGATGCCCATATCAAGCCCGACTTTTCACAGGAGGGCATGGCCCGGGTGAACGGGCGCAAGCCCGTCGACATGGAACGATCTGCAGGTCGTCTGTTGCGGTCTTCCGCGGAGAAGTTCTACGACGCGGAGATCGACATCGACTGGGAGTCGCCCTGGGAGGAAGGCAAGTACTTTCTGCCAGAGCACCGGGTGTCGCTATACGGCACCAAACTATGGAACAAGATGACCGAGGAGCAGCGTCGCGAGCTGGGACGCCACGAGATCGTGAGCATCCTCAGTTTCGGCATCTACGCAGAGAACCTCTTGAGTTCGGCGCTCCTGCGCATGTCGGCAAAGGGGGCCCTAACCGATCAGAAGTCCCTATACGCGCTAACAGAAATCGGCGATGAGTCCCGCCATTCCACTATGTTCGCGCGCCTCATTAACAAAACAGGCGTGCCCCCTTACAAGCTCCCTAAGGGCTTCTTGAGCTTCGCAAAGATCCTGCATTTCGTCCCGCTCGGACCGTCGGTGTCCGGAGCCACGCTGCTGATCGAGGAAATCCTGGACCGCGCCCAGCGCGAGGCGATGAACGACCCCAGTATGCAGCCTCAGCTTCGCCAGCTCATGAAGATCCATGTCCTCGAGGAAGCCCGTCACATTACCTTTGCGCGACTGGAGATGATCGAAGGCATGCAGCGTCGACGTAAGGCGACGCGCGCTTGGCACCGAGGGGTGCTTGCCGTCATCGCGAACCTGGCGTACCCGCTGCTCATTAATCCGAAAGTGTACCCCGCAGTGGGAATTAGCCGCTGGCGTGGCGTATGGGCACAACAAACCAGCCCAAACTATCGGACCAACCTGCAGTTCATGTCGGAGCCCATGATTCGGTTCTTCCATGAGGCGGGAATGCTGGAAGGCAAGTTCACAATGGCCATGTGGCGCGCGACGCGGAGCCTTCCCGACGATCTCCGCTGATCTCCGTTCACGCGGCCGAGCCGTCACGGTCGACATCAGTTAGACCTGTGCGGAGCATTCTCGATGGCTTCGCGATCACTTCCGCCTCAACAGATCACCCGCTGCCACTGTGCGCAGGTGATGTGTTGTGCCAACGAACCCACGAGGGAGAAAGCATAAACATGGCATCTTCAACTACCCGGCGCGCCTCGCGCGCCGCCGCCAAAACCGACTCAACCGACGACCCGATTTCGACCAAGATTCTGATCATCGGAAGCGGGTTCTCTGGTCTCGGGATGGCCGCACAGCTAAGACGTCGCGGGTACAGCGACTTTCTAATCCTGGAGAAGGCAAGCTCCGTCGGTGGAACCTGGCGCGACAATACCTATCCGGGCTGTGCATGTGACGTCCCGTCGCTGATGTACTCGTACTCATTCGAAAGTCGAGGTAGCTGGTCGAAGGTGTGGTCGTCACAACCAGAAATTGAGCGGTATCTACAAGACGTCGCGGACAAGCGCGGCGTGACACAAAAGATTCATTTCGGTCAGAAGTTGGTTTCCGGATACTGGAGCGAGTCAGAGTCGCGGTGGCACCTGCGTACTGAGTCCGGACGTGAGTACATTGCTCAGTTCGTAGTTTCAGGAGTCGGTGCGCTGCATATCCCCAATTTTCCCGAAATTTCGGGGATTGAGGACTTTAAAGGCGAAGCGTTTCACTCCGCACAGTGGGATCATTCGGTGGATCTGGAGGGCAAGCGTGTCGCCGTGATCGGCACTGGTGCCAGCGCTATCCAGTTTGTGCCGTTCGTACAGAAGGAGGCCATGTCCCTCAAGGTCTTCCAGCGAACCCCTGCCTGGGTCCTACCCCGCAAGAATTTCACCGTTCCGCCGGCCCTGCGGACTCTTCTGAGCAGACTCCCGATTGCACGTCGTATCGCCAGGTGGTCGGTGTACTGGGGTGCGGAGAGCCTAGCCTTCGGCCTCAACGGTCACTCCAACCTTATGCGGCCAATCGAACGGGTCGCTCGGTGGAACATTGAACGCTCCATCTCTGATCCGGCACTACGCAAGAAACTGACCCCGTCATATCGCATCGGCTGTAAGCGAATTCTGGGGTCAAACGACTATTACCCTGCACTTGCGGCGCCCAACACCACCGTCATCAGCGATCGGATTGAGAGGGTCACCGCTGATTCCATCATCACCTCAGACGGCGTCGAGCACCTCATCGACGTAATTATTTATGCGACCGGTTTTCACGTGACTGATGGTTTCGATCAGCTCGCCCTGAAAGGTGCCACTGGCGAGGATCTCCCGTCCCACTGGCATCAGACGGGGATTAACACGCACCTGGGCATCACGACCGCGGGTTTTCCCAACCTGTTTTTCCTCCTCGGACCCAACACGGGCCTCGGCCACAACTCAGTGGTGTTCATGATCGAGCAACAGATCAAATACATCATGAAGGCCATCGACACAGTAGAAAGCCGAGGCGCTGAGAAGGTTGACGTACGCCCGTCCGTGCAAGAACAGTTCAACACCGACATCCAGCGGAAGCTGGCCAAGGGAGTGTGGACCAACGGCGGCTGCACGAGTTGGTATCTCGACTCGCAGGGCGTCAACCGGACCGTGTGGCCGGGCTTCACATGGCAGTACTGGCGCGCCACAAAAGATTTCGACCCCGCCGAGTACGACATCGCCTGAGCCCGAACGCACGGAGAGACACGATTCGTAGAAATGGTGAGACGACAGTGAGCAATTCTGACCGGCATGATTACACAGGCAAGGTGGCAGTGATCACCGGTGCCGCGTCAGGGATCGGTCGGTCTCTGGCACTCCAGTTGGCGGAGCGAGGTGCCGCACTGGCACTGTCCGACATTGATGAGATGCACTTGAAGGAGACTGCAGAACTTTGCCGCACCACGTATGCGGCGACGGTAACCGCCGCCGTACTAGACGTTGCGGACCGCAGTGCGTTTCAGGACTATGCCGACGGAGTGCGGTCAGAGTCGGGCCACGTCGACATGGTGTTCAACAACGCCGGCGTGGCCTTGGGCGTCGACGTGGTCGACATGACCTGGGAAGACTTCGACTGGCTCATGGGCATCAACTTTGGCGGAGTCGTTAACGGGTCGAAGGCGTTTCTGCCTCACCTGATCGCGTCCGGGGACGGACATCTCATTAACACGTCGAGCGTCTTCGGCTTGATCGGAATCCCCAGCCAGAGCGCATACAATGCCGCGAAATTCGGCGTCAGAGGCTTCACCGAGGCGCTCCGACAGGAGATGAAAATCAGTCGATACCCGGTCACAGTGACATGTGTGCACCCGGGGGGTGTAAAAACCAACATCGTCAACAATGCCCGAGGCGTTTCCGCCATGGGGGCAGACACCGCGACTGTCGCCTCGCTGTTCGACAGGATCGCACGAAGCACCCCGGATAAAGCAGCGGCGACAATCCTCAAAGGTATGGACAAGAAGAAGGCACGAGTGTTGATCGGTGCGGACGCCCGCGGTTTCGACTTCGTGGCACGGGTGATCGGTCCCCGCTACCAGGACATCGCGGCGCCACTGACACGGGCGGGTTACGCGGTCGCACGTAGACAGGGGATCCTCAAGTGACCGTCGAACCCGATGCACGTCCGGCTGCCGCAGCCCGCTCACGCACCTTGCGCGTCTCAGAAGTGACCCAGGAAACGAAAGACTCCGTCACCATTTCGTTCGAGATCCCCGATGCCATGGTCGAGGAGTTCAAGCATGTCCCAGGGCAATTCATCACCGTGAAGATCCCATCTGATCGGACCGGTCATGTCGCACGATGCTACTCGTTGAGCAGCTCGCCTCACGTCGAGGACTTCCGTCTCGAGATCGGGATCAAGCGGACGGAGAACGGTTACGCATCGAACTGGCTGTGCGACAACGCGATGACGGGAATGGAGTTGACCGTCCTCCCGCCGTCGGGGCACTTCACGGCTAAGAATCTCGACGTCGATTTTCTATTCTTTGCAGGAGGAAGTGGGATCACTCCGGTCTTGTCGCTGATTAAGTCGGCGCTTGTGTGCGGCGGGGGCGAAGTCACACTGTTCTACGCGAATCGCGATGCCGAGTCGATCATGTACGAGGGCCAACTGGCGCAGATCGCCTCCGAGTTCCCCGAGCGTTTCACGGTCTTCCACTGGTTGGAGTCGGCTATGGGGATTCCGGCACCTGAGGATGTCGAATCCGCCATACGTGAGCACCGCGGTGCACAGATCTACACCTGTGGTCCGGCGCCGTTCATGGATCTGGTTCAGAAGTCGGCGGAGGCCTGCGGTGTCGAGCACGCCTCGGTACATCGAGAAGTCTTTCAGTCACTGACCGGAGATCCATTCGAGACAGCCACGATGCGTCAGCTCAGTGACGACGATGGTGTGGCGACCGCCACGGTCTATCTGAATGGGCAGTCCATCACGACTGAGTGGCCGCGCAACACTCCGTTGCTCGACGTGCTATTGGCCCAAGGTCACAATGCCCCGTACTCCTGCCGAGAAGGGGCCTGCAGCGCGTGCGTATGCAAGCTGGTTGAGGGTGATGTAGAAATGGCACAAAACCACATCCTCGTTGAAGATGACATCGCCGACGGTGAACGGCTTGCGTGTCAGGCACTTCCGCTGACGGATGCAGTCACGGTGAGCTTCGATGACCTCTGAGATAGCGAGCGAGTCGCGAGGATCGCGGCACCTCGAGGTCCTCTCCTCCGACGGAACCAGGTTGTTCGCCCAGGAATTCGGCCCGGGCCGGGATGCTCCACTTCTAGTCTTTAGTCACGGCTGGGCCTGTCAGGGGCGTTTCTGGCGGCCACAGATCGAACAGTTCGCGGCGACGCATAGGGTAGTGGTCTACGACCAACGCGGACACGGGTGGAGCGACCGGGGCCGGGTACCGTTCTCGGCGAGACTTCTGGCCGATGACTTGGAGGCCGTAGTTCGGGCGGTAGCCACTCCCACCGACAAGGCTGTCGTGGTCGGACACAGCATGGGAGGTATGTCCATCATGAGCTGGGCAGCTGAGTACCCAGCCTCGGTGTCGGAGCTGGCCCGCGGAGTAGTACTGGCAAGCACCGGGCCATCACAGTTGGTGGATCGGTCAACGTTACTCAAAGTTCCCCGCCAGCTACGACCGAGACTTGAACGGGCCTTCGCGGCTAGTCTTGCGGTCGCGGGACCCGAGATGCAGGACACGCGTTTGTCTCGCCGCCTGATTCGTTACGGAACCCTGGGCCCGGGCGCGACTGTCGAGGTAATCGATGAGTGCGCCGACATCGTGTTGCGATGCCCACCACAGGTGCGGGGGATGTGGGGTGCGGTTTTGGCGACAATCGACGTCAGCAGGGGTGTTGACTCGCTGACAGTGCCGGCGGCGGTCATCGTGGGCGATGCCGACAGACTGACCCCGGCGGCCCATTCGGTGGATCTCGCAGCGCGACTGGGTCGGCAGGGCGTTCTATTTGAATTCACTCTTCTCGACAAGGTCGGTCACATGTCCAACCTAGAGGCCGTTGAAGACTTCAATTCAGCTGTGGCCAGGTTAGACAGATCCGCCTGAAGCTCGTCTCATCAACCAATGCCTCGGCCACGCGGGCGCCACGTGCTCACCGGCGCGACGAGTCGTCCATCCTGATAACATAGGAGGCCATGTCTGTAGTCCGTCGAATCTCCGCGGCCCCGGTGAAAGTGCAGCGTCGTGTGCGCGACGCACGAAGCACGCGTTGGGACGACCACCGCGCTGTCGTTAAGGCTGAACTCGTCGACGCGGCTATACGCGCGATCGAAAAGTTCGGCGATGCTGTGAGCATGGACGATATTGCGGAAGAGGCAGGTGCGTCGAAACCTAAGCTCTACCGCCATTTCGGTGACAGAGCTGGGCTCTATTCCGCCGTGGCAGCACGTCTGGGTTCGATGATGTGGGAGTCAGCGCAGTCAACTCTGCTCTCCGGACAGGAAGACAGCTCCGTTGACGAGCTTTTCCGTTCAGCGATCTCTGCATACGTATCCTTGGTCGACGACCATCCGGCGGTCGTCCGTTTCCTCATGACGAATCACATGTTCCAGTACTCTGAGTCCGGCGAGGGAGGGGCCGCAGATCAGCTGAGATCGGCAATGGAGATTATTTCTGACGAGTTCGCTCGTGGCCTCCGAGAGGTCGGCGCCGACGAGTCCCTCGTCGCCGTAGCAGTGGCCTCTATCCTAGGGGCTGGTCTATCAGCGACCCAGTGGTGGATCGATCACGGTCGGCAGAATGGAATGAGCAGGGACTTGTTTGCCGCGCACCTGTGCCAGACCTCGTGGGGGATTATTGACGGCGCTGCGGCCACGGTGGGCGTTCGCTTTCATAGAGACAGGCCCTTCGGAGACCCTGCATTCGCCACTCGCGTCGACCCCGTCTAATCACCCCGCACGAGTGGTCCGCCTGTTGTCACGCACGTGGCACGACAGCTCACTCAAAACGATGTGTATCCCACAAGTCCTGACTGCGGTGTGTGGAAAGTCGGCCTTCAACAGCATCGAAGATTGGTGTCGTCCGCCAATTTGTCTCCCCGCGATGGCCACACCGTGCACTACGCGATCCAAACAAGATTAATGCACCAGCCGGGGGCAGAGATGCTGTCATGACAGGCGGGAGCGGGAATGAACCGCAGTCGTGCA
Source organism: Gordonia paraffinivorans NBRC 108238 (assembly GCF_000344155.1). Taxonomy (GTDB): domain Bacteria; phylum Actinomycetota; class Actinomycetes; order Mycobacteriales; family Mycobacteriaceae; genus Gordonia; species Gordonia paraffinivorans. Next base: position 14,990 of record NZ_BAOQ01000060.1, read on the forward strand.
TCCGGTCAGACGCGAGTGGGCATCGTTCGAACGAATTCGCTGGCGGTGTCAACGGCCAGTTTGATGTCCCCGCTGGTCCTGACTTGGCTCATTTTCTCCGATTCCGTCGTCGGTGAGGCTGTGACCTGCTGGTTGGGGTCGCGAGGTGGACACTAAATTGGGGTTCTAATCTGAGGTATGGCGTTCGTTCGGACGGTGAAGACAGCCTCGGGTGCGACCGCGGTCCAGATCGTGTACTCCAATCGCAAGGGAGCGCGCACGATCGATCACATCGGTTCCGCGCATACCGAAGCCGAGGTCGCAGCTCTGAAATCGGTTGCTGCACAATGCTTATCTGCGGGTCAAGGCGAACTGGATCTGGGATTGGCTGCGGCGCCGGCGGGCGGGGCATTACCGATCACCAGCAGCCGGATGGCTGTGCTGTGGGACGCCCTTGACGGCATCTACCGCGAACTCGGCTTCGCCGACGCTGCGGGCGGGGACACGGTGTTCCGCGATCTCGTTCTGGCCCGGATCATCGAGCCGACCAGCAAACTCGACTCTCTGCGTGTGCTGGACGAAGTCGGCGTGCACGCGCCTTCGTACGCGACAATCAAGCGGCACCTGCCGGTTTACGCCCACGCTGATTGGCGTGAACGCCTGGCCGCAGCGTGTGCTGCGCACGCCGGCCTCGGGCCCGCCACGTTGGTGCTCTACGACGTCACGACCTTGTACTTCGAGACCGACAAGGCTGACGGGTTCCGGGAGCCCGGATTCTCGAAGGAACGGCGACTGGAACCGCAGATCACGGTCGGTTTGCTCACCGATGCGACTGGTTTCCCGTTGATGATCGAGGCGTTCGAAGGGAACAAGGCCGAGACATTGACGATGGTCCCGACGATCACCTCGTTCATCAAGGCCCACCAGCTGGCCGACGTCACGGTGGTCGCTGACGCCGGGATGATCTCAGCAGCGACGATGGCCGCGATCGAGGCCGCCGGCCTGACGTTCATCCTGGGCGAGAAGATGCCGTCGGTGCCCTACACGATTGACAAGTGGCGCAGCGAGCACCCCGGCGCCGAACCACCTGACGGGCTGACACTGGCCCAACCGTTCCCGGCGAACCACAAGACAAGCTTCAAGAAGAATCGGGTCACCTACTACCGATACAGCC
>NZ_BAOQ01000059.1 GCF_000344155.1 Gordonia paraffinivorans NBRC 108238
GAGCCGGCAGTGTCGGCGGTCGGGGCGGCCTCCGGGGCCGTGGCGGCCTCGTCGACCTTGGACTCGGCCGGTGCGGTCACCCCGGCGTCGGCGGCGGCAGCGTTCGGGGCAGACTTCGCACCCGGGCGCTTCTTGCCGGCGGCCATGCCGAAGCCCTTGGCCTTGGCCGGCTTGGCCGCTGTCGTCTCGGCCGGCTTCGCCTCGGCCGTGGTGGCCTCCGCCTTCACCGCCGCCGACGACTCCGCCGCGGCGGAAGCGGGAGCGGCCGACTCGGCCGGCTTGCTCGCCGCACCAGGACGCTTGATCCCGCCCTTCATGCCGAAGCCCTTGGCGGCGGGCTTCTTCTCGGCGGTCTCGGCCGGGGCCGACTCGGCGGCCGGCGCAGCGGTCTTGGCCGCGGCACCCGGCTTCTTGCCGCCCTTCATGCCCAGGCCGACCTTCGGCTTCGGGGCCGCCTCGGTCGTCGTGGCCGCAGCAGCGGCGGGCGCCTTGACGGGCTCGGGCTCGGGCTCAGGTTCCGGCTCGGGCTCCGGAGCGGTCGGACGCGGGCCGAGGTAGCGGCCGCCCAGCTTGACCTCGGCGGGCTCGCCGCGCTTGACCGACTCGAGCAGCATCTGCGCGACGTCGACGACCTCGACCTTGCCCTCGGACTCGGTGCCGCTGGTCCGGGCGGTCACGCCGTCGGTGAGCATCACGCGGCAGAACGGGCAGCCCGTGGCGACCTTCTTGACCTGCTCGCCGCTCGTATCCCCGAGGGTGTCGAGCGCCTCGTCGACGCGGTCGACGTTGATGCGCTTGCCGATCTGCTCTTCCATCCACATGCGGGCGCCACCGGCACCACAGCACATGGACCGTTCGCCGTGACGCGGCATCTCGGTCAGGGTCGCCCCCGAGGCGCCCATGAGCTCACGCGGCGCGTCGTAGACCTTGTTGTGCCGGCCCAGGTAGCACGGGTCGTGGTAGGTGACGCTCTCGCCGCCGATCGGGGCCACCGGCACCAGTCGCTTCTCGCGCACGAGGCGGTTCAGCAGCTGGGTGTGGTGGACGACCTCGTACTTGGCACCCAACTGCGGGTACTCGTTGCCCAGCGCGTTGAAGCAGTGCGCACAGGTGACGACGATCTTCTTGCGCTGCTCGGGCGCGGTCGAGAAGACCTCGCCGAGCATCTCGATGTTCTGCTGCGCCAGCATCTGGAACAGGAACTCGTTGCCCGCGCGGCGAGCGGAGTCACCGGTACAGGTCTCGCCCTCGCCGAGGACCAGGAAGTTCACCGCGGCCATGTCGAGGAGCTCGGCGACGGCCTTGGTGGTCTTCTTCGCGCGGTCCTCGTAGGCGCCGGCGCAGCCGACCCAGAACAGGTACTCGAAGCCCTCGAACGACTCGACGTCCTTGCCGAACACCGGGATCTCGATGTCCATCTCGTCGATCCAGGCGGTGCGCGCGGAGGCGTTCTGGCCCCACGGGTTGCCCTTGTTCTCGAGGTTCTTGAACATGCCGGCCAGCTCGGTCGGGAAGTCCGACTCGATGAGGACCTGGTAGCGGCGCATGTCGAGGATGTGGTCGACGTGCTCGATGTCGACCGGGCACTGCTCGACGCAGGCACCACAGGTGGTGCAGCTCCACAGGGTCTCGGTGTCGATGACCGCGCCGAGCTCCTCCGGATCGAATTCGCCGTCGGTCTCCTCGATGCCGGCGCCTCCGCCGATCTTGCCCTTGGACTCGCCGACGAGCTTGCGTGCGGCCTCGGCACGAGCGGCCTCGGGGATCGCGTTCAGCTTGTCTTCCAGGACGTTGCCGTCGGCGTCGACCAGGCCGACCTCGTCGCCGCCCATGTCCTTGCGGCCGCCGGCCAGCAGGTACGGGGCCTTGGCGTTGCCGTGGTCGCGCAGCGACATGATAAGCAGCTTCGGCGACAGCGGCTTGCCGGTGTTCCAGGCCGGGCACTGCGACTGGCAGCGACCGCACTCGGTGCACGTGGTGAAGTCCAGCCAGGCCTTCCAGGAGAAGTCCTCGATCTTGCCGGCGCCGAAGGCGTCGACGTCGGGATCGGCGGTCTCCATGTCGAGGACCTTGCCGTTGGACATCATCGGCTTGGCCGCGCCGAGGGCGACGCCGCCGTCGGCCTCACGCTTGAAGTAGATGTTGAAGAACGCCGAGAAGCGGTGCCATGCCACACCCCAGTCGGTGTTGAGGCCGACCACGGCCAGCCACACCATGCCGCTCATCAGCTTGATCACCGCGAAGATCGACACCAGGGTCGGCGACGCGGGAAGGATCTTGGCGACCTGCTCGGTGAAGAAGTCCGATGCGGTGTTGGAGTGCCCGTAGGTCGCGATCTTCGACGACTTCACGAGGATCATGCCCAGGCCCTCGAGGAGGACGACGGCCTCGACGAAGTAGGCCGCGCCGAAGCGCGAACCCGAGAAGCGCGACAGGCGCTCGGGGACGCGCGGGTGGTTCAGCTGGCGGATGGCGATCAGCACCAGGATGCCGACCACGGTGCCGATGCCCAGCAGCTCATCCCACAGGTGCCACGCGAACGTGTCACCGAAGAACGGCCAGTGGAACTTCGGGTCGATCGACTGCCCGTAGGCCTCGAACCACAGCAGGGCGCCGCCCAGGAAGCCGATCATGACCAGCCAGTGCGCCCAGCCGACGGAGCGGAACTTGACCATGCGCGTGTGGGCGATGAACTCCTTGATCATCGTCCACAGACGCGGGAAGAACGGCCAGAATCTGGTGCTGGGAACCTTCTGGCCCAGGCGGATGGTGCGGAACATCGTCACCACACCGCGGAGGAAGAGGTACCAACAGAAGAGGCTGATCACCGCTGCTGTGGTGCCGATGGCAATCGTCGTGGCTGTCACGGGCGCGTACCGGCCTTTCGTCTAGGTCGTCCGCCCGGAGGGAGCGCACAGAGTGCGCAGGGCTGTCCCACAGGGCGGTGTACTACAGGTAACCGTAAATCCTTGCGCCTATGCAGCGCTCACAAGGTTGACCTAATACCTGCTGGTCTGTCTCTCAGGGATGATACTCACCAGTAACTTACTGTCGAGTCACGGTGGGTGGGGATCCCGCCGAGCATGCCCCGACGGCCCGACTCACCGTGTGTGGGCGACCTTCTCGAGCTCCTCGAGCGCGGTGTCGAGGTGGGTGAGCAGTCGCTGCAGGCTCGGGAGCTGGGCGCGCGCGCCGATCAGGCCGAAGTCGATGTTGCCGGCGTTGCTGGTGACCGTGATGTTCAGCGCCAGTCCCTCCATCGCGATCGAGACCGGGTAGACGCCGTCGAGCCGGGCGCCGTTCCAGTAGAGCTGCTCGGTGGGCCCGGGAACGTTGCTGATGATGATGTTGAACTGGGGCGGCACGTACTGGACGACGCCCGGGACGGTCGCGAAGGCGAGCGGGGCGAAGTTGGCGGCCCCCAGCGCGATCGCCTGGATCGGCCGCAGGCCGCGCACGACGTTCTTCGAGCTCCGTGCGGACTCGACGATCGTCATCAGGCGCCGCTCCGGGTCGGGCTGGTCGGTGGCGAGGTTGACGAGGATGGCGGTGATCGCATTGCCCTCGGCGTCGTCCTCGGTGTGCATCGACACCGGCACCGCGGCGATCAGCGGGGACTCGGGCAGCGCGTCCTGGTCGATCAGGTAGGACCGGAGTGCGCCCGCGCACATGGCGACGACGACGTCGTTGAGGGTGATGTCCATCGCCGCGCCCACGGCCCGGAGCCGCTCGATCTCCCATTGCTGGGCGGCGAAGCGCCGTGCGCTGCCGATCGCGACGTCGAGAATGGTGCGCGGGGCGCGCGGGACCGGCGGCACGAAGTCGGGCTTGCGCACGGCGGCGAGGGCGACCTTCGCGGCCGCGGGTCCCAGACCGGCGGCCTGGAGGCCGGCATCCACCAGGCCGGACACCCGCGACTTCAGTGACGGAGCCGGTTTCGGGGCCCGCTTGCGGACGAGGGCGGGGTCCCACGGCGCGGTGCCGGACCGGTCGTCGGGATCTGCCGACAACATCCGCTGCAGGAGTCGCAGGGCCGAGACGCCGTCGACGATGGAGTGGTGGATCTTGCTGTACAGGGCGACCCGGCCGTCCTCGAGGCCCTCGATCACGTGGAGCTCCCACATGGGCCGGAACCGGTCGAGCAGGGTGCCGTGGTTGAGCGACACGTAGCGCAGGAGCTCGCGGACGCGACCCGGCCGGGGCAACACGGTGCGGCGGACGTGGTAGTCGAAGTCGATCTCGTCGTCGTAGGTCCACGCGAAGTTGCCCAGCATGGTCACCGGCGGGGCGGGACGCTTGCGGAACAGGGGATGGACCTCGGTGCACGAGGTGAACGCCGCGATCATCTCCTCGGCGAGATCCGCCGACGTCTGCCCCTCACGCGGGACGAACAGTTGCAGCCCGCCGACGTGCATGGGCTGCTCCCGCGTCTCGGCCAGCAGGAATATCGACGAGGTCACCGGCATGTACTGCATTCATACTCTTTTCCACGGTGGTCCGGGTACGCGTCGGGGCTGAGCGCAGCAGGTCACCCAAGTATCGGCCCGGTGTCATCGCCGGCGGCATCGAATGGGCATCTTGGGTGAGATGCGTTCGTACACCTAGGTTGTACACGTGAGGTCAGCAGCTCGTCTCGTCGTTCCGGTGCTGTTGGTGGTCGTCGAACTGTGGATCACCGTCGCGGCCACGTGGATGTACGCCGTGTCGGCAGGCCGGGTCCTCGACAGGGATCAGGTGCCGTCGCGGTCGACGTTGCTGGTGCTCGGTTCGCTGGTGGAGGACGGGACTCCCGGCGACTATGTGCGCGGGCGACTGGACACGGCGTCGGCGTTGTATGGCGACGGGCGTGTCGACCGAATCATCAATTCCGGCAACGGTTCTCTCGACGCCGGTGATGAGCCGGCGGTGATGCGGAGTTATCTCGAGGCCGAGGGTGTGCCGGCGCGGGTGATCGTCGACGACCCCTTGGGTCTCGACACCGCGGCGAGTTGTCGTCGTGCGCGGGAGGTGTTCGGTGTGGGTTCGCTGATCATCGTGACGCAGGACTTCCATCTGCCGCGGGCCATCGCGCTGTGCCGCGACGCCGGGGTCGATGCGCGCGGCGTCGTCGCCGAATGTGATTGCCCGGCATGGACATTGACCCGCAACCACATCCGCGAGACGGTGTTCGCGGGACCGAAGGCGGTGCTGAGTCGTGTCGGCTGAGACCCGCGCGTGCGCTGCGCCGCCCGAAACTCGAGTCCTGTGGATCTGGGTTATGGCTTCGGTTAGGCTAACCAGGTTCGATTGACGGCCACCGCGACAGGAATGGCCGGGAGGAAGGGAACGCATGCAGACCACCAGCCTGATCCGACGAGCGATCGCGACGGCCGGGGCCGCGCTGATCGCCACGAGCGTCCTCGCCGCCTGCACCGGGAGTGACTCGTCGGGAGACGACGAGACCCTCATCCTGTATTCAGGCCGCTCGGAATCCCTGGTGGGGCCGCTCGTCGAGCGCATCGGCGGAACCATCCCGGTGACCGCCGCCTACGACAAGAAGGCCGCGCAGATCCTCGAGGAGGGTGATCGCTCGCCCGCGGACCTCTTCTTCGCCCAGGACGCGGGTGAGCTGGGCGCACTGGCCGATGCCGGCTTGCTCGAACCGCTACCCGCGGACATCGTCGAGGCCGTCCCCGATGCCTACCGCTCCGGGACCGGCTCCTGGACCTCCACCTCGGCTCGCTCGCGGGTCCTGATCTACGATCCGCGGCAGCTGTCCTCCGATGACCTGCCCGCCGGGATCGACGGTCTGCTCACCCCGGAGATGCGCGGCAAGGTCGGATACGCGCCGACGAACGCGTCGTTCAAGTCCTTCGTCACCGCACTCAGGTTGACCCGCGGTGAGGACGGGGCCCGAGAATGGCTCACCGCATTTCTCGCGAACGACCCCAAGTCCTTCGAAGGGAACGGTCCGATCGTCGAGGCGGTCAACAACGGGCAGCTCGCCGCAGGTCTGACCAACCATTACTACTGGGTCCAGGAAGTCCAGGAGAAGGGCCTCGAGAACGTACCGGGGCGACTGCACTTCTTCTCCGACCAGGACCCGGGTGCCCTGGTGAACGTGGGTGCGATCGGTGTGCTGAAGACCGCGGGTGACAAAGAGGCGGCGTTCGATTTCATCCGGCAACTCCACACACCCGAAACCCAGACCTATTTCGCGACCGAGGTCGGGGAGTACCCGGTGATCGGCGACGAACCGCTGCCGGTCGAAGGACTTCCGACGCTGAGTCAGCTGTCGCCGCCGAAGATCACGCTCGACGAGCTCGCCGACGTGTCCGGCACCGACAAGCTGCTCAACGAGGTCGGCGCTGTCTGACGGTCTGACCCGCGTGTCGTCTCGTCCCGGCCGGACCCTCCGGTCGGGACGAGCGCTGCTGGGGTTCGTCAGCGTCATCATCGCCCTGTTCCTCGTCACCCCCGCGATCTACCTGGTCGTCCGGGTGGCGGGAATCGGGGGCGATGAGGCCCTGGCGTACCTGTTCCGGCCGCGAACGGGGCAACTCCTCTGGCGGACGACGCAACTCGCGGTCATCGTGACCGTTGCCTCGATCCTGCTGGGCGTCGGATCGGCGTGGTGCGTGACCCGTGGGATCCGCCGCGGGCGCCCCGTCGTCATCGCCTTGCTCGCTGCGCCCCTTGCCATCCCGTCGTATGTGTCCGGATTCGTGTGGACGCGCCTGGTCCCGGGCTTCGAGGGTCTCTGGGCTGCGGCGCTCGTACTGACGCTGGCCTGTTATCCCCTTGTCATGCTCCCCACCCTGGCGGTGCTCAGCGGGACCGGGCGCACCGACGAAGACGCCGCGCGAACCCTCGGGTGTGGTCCCGTGACGGCGTTCCTGCGGGTGACCCTGCCGCGAATCCGAACCGTGATCGTCGCCGGCGGACTGCTGGTCGCGTTGTACGCGATCAGCGACTTCGGTGGGCCTGCCATCGTCCGGTTCGAGCCCTTCACGGTCGGAATCTACAACGCCTACAACGGAACCCTGGATCGCTCCGTCGCCGCCCTGTACGGGCTGGTGCTCGCGCTGATAGCAGTGGTGCTCGCCCTCGCCGAACGGCACGTGCGGCGCGACGTCGACTCCGGCGTCACCCCTCGGCGGGCCCGGACGGCCCACGACCGACTGCCGGCCTGGGCCTTCGTGATCGTGACCGTCGGCGTCGGCGTCGTGGTCCCGGTCGCCGGCCTCGTGACCGAGATCCGCGAGTCGCGTCGGCTCGGGTTCGACGGCGTCGGTGAGTTGCTGGCCTGGGTCGGCCCGTTCACGAAAACGACGATGATCCTGTCGGTGCAGGCGGCGATCGTCATCGCGGTTCTGGCACTCCCCCTGGCGTTCTTCGTATCTCGGCCTCGGACGAGGACCGGTGACACCGTCGAGGTGGTGTCCTACCTCGGCTACACATTGCCCGGCGTGACGGTCGCGTTGTCGATGGTGTTCCTGGGGACCCGGGTCTTTCCCGACTACTACCTCTCCGCGACGATGCTCATCGCGACCTACGCGGTGCTGTTCCTGCCCGTGTGTCTCGGACCGGTTCGATCCGGGGTCGACGCGATCCCGCCGCAGGTGGCCGATGTGTCGCGCACCCTGGGCGCGGGTCCGCTGGCCACCGCCGTCCGCGTGCGGTTGCCGCTGGTGATGCCTTCCGTGCTGGCCGGTGCCGCACTGGCGTTTCTGTCGGTGGCCAAGGAGCTTCCCGCCACCCTGATGCTTGCCCCGATCGGTACGCGGACGCTCGCCACCGACATGTGGAGTCTCAACAATGATCTGAACTATGGGCGGGCCGCAGTCCTCGGCCTGGTTCTGATCATCGTCGCGTCGGTACCGACCGCGGCACTGTCCACCCTGTTCGGAAGGGGCGTGAGCCGATGAACGACGCGGTGCGGGTCGAGGACATCTCGGTCTCGTTCGGTGATTCGACCGTGCTCGACGGGGTCTCCCTGCGGGTGCCGTCCGGCTCGATCACCGCGGTCATCGGCCCGTCCGGATGCGGCAAGACAACCCTGCTGCGGACGATCGCGGGCCTGGAACAGATCCGATCGGGGCGTATCGAGATCGGCGGCGTCGAGGTCGCCTCGGTTGGGGCTGATCGCGAGCGCAGGGTCGACGTCCCGACCGAGCGCCGCAGTTTCGGTCTGGTCCCACAGGAGGGCGCGCTGTTCGGCAACATGAGCGTCGCCGGGAACGTCGGGTTCGGCCTCGGCCCGTGGTGGCGTCGGACACCGGGCCGGGCGGCCCGCGTCTCGGAGCTGCTCGAGGTCGTCGGGCTGAGCGAGTTCCGCGGCCGTCACCCGGGCGCGTTGTCCGGCGGGCAGCGGCAGCGAGTGGCACTGGCCAGGGCGTTGGCCCCACGGCCCGCCGTGATCGGTCTCGACGAGCCGTTCTCCGCACTCGACGCCCAGTTGCGCACTCGACTCCGCGACCATGTTCGCGACACGATCCTGGCCGAGGGCGCGAGCGGACTGCTTGTCACCCACGACCGCGGGGAGGCCATGGCGATGGCCGACGAGATCGTGGTGCTGATGGCCGGACGGGTGCGCCAGGTGGGATCACCGGAGGAGATCTATCTCGAGCCGGTGGACGTCGAGGTCGCGCGGATGTTCGGCGAGGTCTCGGAACTGCCCGGCGACGCGGATGGGGATGTCGTGCGTTGTCCGGCCGGATCGCTGCGATTGCGGAGGCCCGCCCGTGGTTCGGGGACGGTCTTGCTCCGTCCCGGTGATCTCGACGTCGTGACCTCCCCGGACGGGTCGGAACTCGGTCGAGCGAGGGTGCTCACGGTCAGGCCGTGCGGGGAGCACATCGAGGTCCGGGTGTCGCTGTTCGCCGCCGATCAGGCCCGACGCGACGCCGAGGTCGAACTGTTGGTGCGCGCGGAACCCGAGTGGGCGGGTTCGCCGGGTGATCAGATCGCGTTCCGGCAGCGCCGTCCGGCGCACTTCTGCCCGGCCTCCTGAACCCGCGCACCGGGTACGGGCGTCACCACCAGCCGGTGATTTCCTTGAGGTCCGCCTCCATCGCAGGGATCAGGCTCCGCACGAAGGTCGCCGACAGGTGGTGGTAGTCGTGCCACACGAGGACGTTGCCGACCACCGCGGGGCAGTACTCGTCGTCGCAGAAGGCGTCGCTGTAGTCGAGGAACGACATGTTCGGGAACTCGCCGGCGATCTCCTGCGCCGGATCGGTCGGCGCGAGGGCCTGCTCGCGCGAGACGCCACACACCTCCGGCTTGCGGCCGCTGGCCAGGCACTCCGGCGGCTTCAGCTTGCCCGTCGACCACGGGTTGTCGCGGATGGCGATGACCTTCTGGTCGCGGTCGCGGAACTGCGCGAAGATCTCGCGGTAGTCCTTCGGCACGCGGTCGCCCTTCTGGCCGCCCTCCGGCGGGCGGGTGGACGTGGTGAACACGTAGTCCGGGTTGTCCTCGGCGAGGCGTTCCATCACCCGGCGCGACCAGTCGTTGCACTGGTAGTACTTCTGGCCGAACCAGGTGAAGACGTGCTCGGTGGTGAGCGCGCACCCCACCTTCAGGTAGGTCGTCACGCGGAAGTTGTTGCGCTTGCCGATGTCGTCGAGCGCGGTGATCCACTGCTCGGCGTGCGACCCGCCGACGAGCGCGATGGTGCGGGTCGCGTTCGGGTCGCCGTAGACCCCGACCTTGATCGACGGGTCCTTCCAGCCGCTGATGATCGAGTCGTAGGACGTGATGGGCCAGTCCTGGTCGACGACGTCGGGGCTGGGCTGCGGGGTCACCTTCGGGACCGGCGCGCCGTCGAGGAAGGCGCGTGCGCCGGGGTAGAGGCGGGGGTCGAGGTGCGCGGTGTCGAGGGTCGCGTTGGCGGCGTCGCGCTGCCAGGTCACCGCGGCGGCGCCCGCGGTGACCGTGGTGACCAGCAGCACCGCGACGAGGGAGAGCCGCCAGGCGCGCGAGTTCTGGAAACCGGGCTTACGGCGCGCCGAGCCGGCGCGCAGCGGCGCCTCGACGTACTTGGTGGTCAGCCAGGCGATCAGCACGGACACGGCGAGGATGCCGGTGCCCTCGAGCCACGACACGTCGTCCTGGTAGCGCCACGCCATGTAGAAGATCAGCAGGGGCCAGTGCCAGAGGTAGAGCGCGTACGCGATGGAACCCAGCCACACCAGCTGCGGCAGCGCCAGCCCGCGGGAGACCGCGGCCGGTCCCGTCGCGGCGGGCGCGGTGGCCGGCGCGCCCGACCAGATCAGCAACAGCGTGGCGCCGACCGGCACGAGCGCCCACGCGGCGGGGTACTCCTGCACGCCGGCGATCCACCAGCCGCAGGTCACGATCAGGCCGAGGGCCACCAGGCCCATCAGGTTGCGCAGCCACGCCTGCATCGGGACCCGGGGCAGCCACACGGCCAGCAGGCCGCCGGCCAGCGGCTCCCACAGGCGCGCGACGGTGTCGTAGTAGGTGAAGGGCTGGTTGATGCCGTGGCGGTAGTTGGCCCACGCGAACGAGACGACTGCCACGGCCAGCAGTGAGAACCCGACGATGCCGCGCACCACACTCGGCCGGGCGAGGACGGCGAACACCCGCGACAGCGCGCGCAGCAGGCCGCCGAGCGCCAGCGCGCACAGCAGCGTGAGCAGGAAGAACTGGCCCTGCATCGACATCGACCACAGGTGCTGCATCGGGCTGTTCGCCGAGTCGGCGGCCGCGTAGTCCTGCGATTCGAAGGCGAGATACCAGTTCTGGTAGTACAGCGCGCTGGCCTGCAGCTCGGCGCCGAGCGGACCCCAGCGCGTGGTCGGCATGACGAGCGCGACCATCAGCGCGATGAACGCGAGGACGAGCAGCAGCGCCGGCAGCAGGCGTCGGACCAGCCGCCAGAAGCGGGGCCACGGGTTGATCGCCCGGCCCCACGACACCGATGCGGGCTGGGTGGCGAGCACGTGCTTGAGCAGGGATGCGACGAAGAAGTAGCCCGAGAGGGTCAGGAAGACGTCGACGCCGCCGGACACCCGGCCGAACCAGACGTGGAAGATCGCGACCAGCGCGATCGCGACGCCGCGCAGACCGTCGAGGTCGAGCCGGTAGCCCGAGGTGTTGCCGGTCGCGGCGTCCTCGTCGGGCGTCGCGACGACCGGGGCCACTTCGGGAGAGGTCGCACGCACAGTCGGCGATGGTACTTGTCCCCGGACGCCCGATGCCGTCCCCACAGGGGGTGTCGGGGGACCCGCAGGAGGTCAGGTGGATCGCCGGAAGCCGCTCCCACCTCGGACGACGGTCGTACTCTCGGAGAACGACCGTCGAATCCGGGTGTGAGGAGATGCATCGTGGGTGATCTGGTCGATGGGCGTGCGCCGCACCCTCGACACCTGTGCAGGGCAACGTCCGCCTCGCGACGCGGTCGCTCGGAGTGTGGTCCCCGGCACCGGATCTGTCCCGGTCGGCCAGCCATTCGTTCGCGGTGCGTCTAAACCTTCAGCGGGGCCGATCGCCCCGGCACCCTGTCTCCCAGCCATCAGGGCATCACCGATGCCGGTGACCGATCAGGGCATCGCACGCCCACGACCACCAGGGGAGACACTCATGACCACACGACGTTCCGTCGCGATCATCGGAGCCGGCCTCGCCGGGACCACCGCCGGTCTCGGCCTCGTCGACGCCGGTTTCGACGTCACCATCTACAGCGACCGCGACCGCGAGTCGCTGCGCGACAAGGTGCCGCCGACGGGCGTCGGCGTGCTGTTCGGCAAGTCCCAGGACTGGGACGCCGAGATCATCGAGGACCTCTACGAGGTCGGCAAGACCACCGGCATGAGCGTCCGACTGTACGGCGGCGCCGGCGAGGACCGTGCCCCCGTGCTCGAGTACGACCCCGACTACGGCTACGTCGCCGCGGCCGTCGACCTGCGCCTGCGCGCCGACGACCGGCTGGGTCGCTTCCTGGATCGCGGCGGCCGGTTCGAGGTCACCAATGTCGACCTCGACCGCCTCGACCAGATCGCCGGCGAGGCCGACCTGACGCTCGTCGCCACCGGCAAGGGCGGACTGTCGACGCTGTTCCCGGTCGACGAGTCGCGCACGAAGTACCGTGAGCCGCAGCGTCGCCTGCTGCAGGTCACCCTGAAGGGCGTGGACCACGGGGCGGACGTGTTCTCCTACCGGTCGTCCGCGGGGGCCGGGCACTCGCTGTACAACCTCGACAGCGAGAACGGCGAGCTGTTCTTCGGCCCGTTCCTGCACAAGGACGAGGGCCCCACCTGGTCGTTCATCGTGTTCGCCAAGCCGTCCGGCGCCTGGGCGCCGCGCATCGACGACGTCCACGACGCGGTGGGCGCACGCCGGACCATCGCCGGGATCTTCCACGACTTCTTCCCCGAGGACGCTCCGGTCATCGATCGGCTCGAGGTCATCGAGTCCGACCCGGTGTCGTGGCTCAAGGGCGCGGTCACCCCGACGGTGCGCAAGGCGGTCGCCACCACGAAGAGCGGCCACCCGGTCGCCGCGATCGGCGACACCGCGATCTCGTTCGACCCGGTCGCCGGCCAGGGCGCCCAGAACGCGCTCATCCAGGTCGCCGAGCTCGTCAAGGCCGCTCGCGGGCACTCGGGCGAGTTCACCGCCGAGTGGCTGGCGGAGGAGTTCGAGAAGCACTGGGAGCGCCGCGGTCACGCCGCCACCGAGGTCACCCGCCTGTTCCTCGGCGATCCCGACTTCGCGACCCACCTGGAGCTGTCGTTTCCGGCTGCCGCCGTCAATCCGGATGTCGCGCAGGCACTGCTCGGCCTGCTGTCCGACCCGAACCCGCTCCTCGGTCTGCGGACCCGTGAGGATGTCGAGAACTTCATCACCGCCGTGGCCGGAGAGCCGTTCGATCAGGTCCTCGCCCGGTTCTCGCCGGCCGGCGAGTTCACTGCCGCGCCGTCGCCCGTGACGGTCTGAGGGGCCCGACCGGTCCACTCCGGGTCGGTGCGTTTCATGTGACACCCCGGCCGGTTGTGTCACATGAGGTGTGATACGAACGACATCTGCGACGACGTCGGGATCTCAGAGGGGGAACGTGTGAAGACGGGTTGGACGCTGGCCGACGCACCTCCGCAGACCTCCCGGACCGCCGTGGTCACCGGGGCCAATGCGGGGATCGGCAAGGAGACCGCCCGCGGCCTGGCCACGCTCGGGGCCACCGTCGTCCTGGCGTGCCGAAATCCCGAGACCTCGGCGGCCGCGCGCGATGACATCGTCGCCGAGGTTCCGGGCGCCGAGGTGGAGGTCATCGACCTCGATCTCGCCAGCCTCGACTCCGTGCGGGCCGCGGCCGCCGAGCTCAACCGGCGCTTCCCGCGCATCGACATGCTCGTCAACAACGCCGGTGTGATGTGCGCCCGACGCGACCTGACGTCGGACGGTTTCGAGATGGACTTCGGCACCAACTTCCTCGGCCATTTCGCGCTCACCGGGCTGCTCATGGACCGGCTCCTGGCCGCCGACGCCGCGCGGATCGTCACGGTCGGCAGCCACGCCCACCGTGCGGGCACCATCGACTTCTCCGATATCCGGATGGACCGGACGTTCAGCACCGCCGGTGCGTACTCGCGGGCCAAGCTCGCGCAGATGGTGTTCGCCTTCGAACTCGACCGTCGGATGAAAGCTGCTGGGGAGAAGGCGATCTCGCTCGCCGCCCATCCCGGCGGCACGCGCACGGGCGTGATGCGCGAGCAGAACAAGTTCCTGCAGTGGGCCTACCACGCACCGTCGCTGCGCTGGCTGACCGACCGGTTCATCATGGATCCGCCCGAGGGGGCGCTGCCCGTCTTGCGTGCGGCGACCGACCCCAAGGCGGCCGGCGGACAGTACTACGGACCGGTCGGCAGCCTGGGGCTCGCCGGCCCGCCGGTGCTGGTGGAGCCGTCGCCGAAGGCGAAGGACATGGTCGTCGCCGACAGGCTGTGGGACGTCGCCGAGGAGCTCACCGGGGTGAGCATCGACCTCGGGGCCTGACGAGATCTCGGGGCCTGACGAGATCTCGGCCCCGACGAGCAGGTCCTACAGCTTGAAACGTCCCGCGAAACTCCGCAGCGGGAGGTCGGCACTGGTGATGACCCCCGGGGGAGCCGCGACCACCGACCGAATGGAGTTCAGCGCGGGCAGGCCGGTGACGGTCATGCCGATCGACGCGAAGTTCTCGGGGTTGGACAGATCGAATCCCTTGCGCGGGAAGATCATGTGCTTGGAGTAGATGTTCGGGTCGCCGGTCACCTGGGTGATGTAGCAGCCCTGGATGTTCCACGACGGATCGGTGTGCGGGGTCATCTGCCACTCGAGATGCGTCTCGACGCGGGCCACCCCGTCCACCATGCCCTGGTATCTGATGTAGCTGCCGCCGAGGGAGCCCTCCGGGAGCTGGTACCAACCGAGATCGACATCCTTTGTGCAGGCGCCCAATTCGTAGGAGAACGCCACCTCGTCGAGCTCGAGGTCGAAGGCATCGGCCATGAGGTACACCGAGTCGGCGAACACCGCGGTGAACTTGTAGAGCGAGTCGGGGATGGACGGGTCGTCGACGGGCAGGCCGTAACCGACCGCCTTCCAGGTGTCGACCGAGTGGTGGCAGGACACGTCGACCGACTCGGTGACGGTCACGTTCTCGATCTCGGCGACGTCGGCGGTGTGCACGATGCCGAGGATCTGCGCGAGGCCGGGATTCATGCCCGTGCCGTAGAACGTCGCGCCGCCCTTCTCGCACGCTTCCGCGATCAGCTCGCTCACCTTGCGCCCGGACGGGTGCGGATGGTTCTTGTCGCGGTGGAAGCCGGTGATCCAGTCCGCCGTCGTGACGATGTCGATCCCGGCCTCGAGCACCCGGACGTAGAGATCCTCGTCGGGAAAGACCCCGTGGAAGGTCAGCACGTCCGGTTCGGCGGCGATGATCTCCCCGACGGTGCCGGTGGCCGTCACCCCGATCGGGCCGATGCCGACGATCTCGCCGGCGTCGCGGCCGATCTTGTCGGGCGAATAGCAGTGCAGCCCCACCAGTTCGAGGTCGGGGTGATTGCGGATGCGGCCGATCATCTCGGTGCCGAGGTTGCCGGTGGCCACCTGGAACACCCGGATCTTCTCGGGTGTGGTCATCGTGGTTCCTTTCGGGAGGTGGACGTCAGGAGCGTGCTGCGGTCGGCGACCCGTCTCGCGACGCCGCGCGGCGGAGTTCCTCGAGTTCGGACCTGTGGATGCGGATGTAGTCGTCGGCGGCGGCCCCGCCGTCGGGGTAGAACTGGCGGGCCCACTCGCGCAGGGCGGTGAACCCGGCGTACTCCTTGCGCGACAACGCCGGCGGGTCGGAGTAACGCTGGTGCGCCCAGATCTCGATGTCGGCGGCGAACTGCTCGATCACGAAGTCCGCCATGGTCTTTCCGTACTCGGTGATCTCGCCGGTCTCCTCGCCGGGCTTGCGGCCGATCCACACCGTGAAGCGGACGTCGGAGGTGTGGTCGTCGACCGGGGTGACCGCGGGCATGGTGCGGTTGTCGACCATCCCCCAGCTCTTGGTGACCGAGCACCCCAGGCCGGCGTTGATGGATTCGACTCCGCTGGAGGCGGTTTCGAGTGTCGCGCCCTCCTCGAAGGCGATCGTGAAGTCGACGTGGGACACCGGTCCGGAGAAGTCGTGGCGAGTGAACTCCGGCATGAACGGGGTCTTGTGGACGAACTTGAAATGGGCGAAGTCCACGCCGTTCTCCATGATGTACTGCGGATGGATCTCGAGCCCCGGTCGGTACAGGGTCGCGGCCGGGACCGGCGGGTAGTAGTCGTCGGCGGTCGCGTCGTCGCCGAAGTCCGCGAAGATGTCGGGGACGTCGAAGTGGGGTGGGCGTCCCTCGACGTCGTGCCAGATCCACACCGCCTCGTTGCGCTCGATCACCGGGTAGCTGCGGATGCGCCGGCCGCGATTGGGGTGCTTCTCGTACGGGATGCGCACGTTGCGCCCCTCTGCGTTCCACTCCCACCCGTGGAAGGGGCACACGAGGTTCTCGCCCTCGACGTGGCCGCCGTGGCCGAGATGGGCGCCGAGGTGCTCGCAATAGGCGTCGAAGACCGAGACGCGGCCCGATCGGGACCGCCACGCGACCATCTCTCGTCCGAAGTACTTCATCGTGTGGACGGCGCCGACGGGTATCTCCGCCGACCACGCGACCTGGAACCAACCGGTGGGCGTCATCGACAACGGCGTTCGTGCCATGTCCGTCACGGTAGGTCCGTCTCGGCGCAAAATACAAGAGGGTTCTGTGAAAAATTCACGACCTGGGGGTTTGGGTCGACCCCCGACGGGTATCAGGTGCATC
>NZ_BAOQ01000058.1 GCF_000344155.1 Gordonia paraffinivorans NBRC 108238
GGCGCAGGAGGCTATCGGCCGCGCCCCTGGGACGTGGAGCGGTGCCATGCTGTGGGTCGCTGTTGGGTGGTCGGGGTGGCCGCCGCGGACGTGGTTGTGGGGGGTCTGGCGCGACACCCCACGCGTGGCGATACGTGCCGCCCGTTGGGCCGGAGTCTCGGTCTCCGGCTGGGCGTCGTTGAGGGTGAAGGTGGCGGCGGTCCCGCCTTGTCGTTTGTGGTTGAGCATGGCGTGGAAGATCTCGACCGAGCGGCCAGCGTCGCGGGTGCCCTGGGTGGCGGTGAGCGTCCCGGCCGGAACCTCCCCGAGGCGGCGGATTCCAGGGCGCAGCGTCGCAGCGAGGTAACTGGAGTCGACGGTGGCCATTGCGACGTGGCGGGCCGCGTGTACTGCGGTGGCATCGACCTGCGACCAGTCTAGTGCCCAGCCCGACTCACGGAGGTAGCGGTCGAAGAACAAGCGCTGACTACGGGAATTCCCGTCACGGAAAGGATGCACCCCGGTGAGCTCGCCCCAGTGATCTGCGACGGTGACGATCGCAGCGTCGCGATCATCGGGAGAGGGACGATGACGGTCAATCGCGGTGAACACGCGGTCTATCTCGGCGTCGAGAAACTCCGCGCGGCAATGCGGCATTCCCATCGCCATCGTCTCTTGGCCGTACCGACGAGGTTCCCCAGCCCACGGATAGACGTCTTGAAGGATGTAGGCGTGGAGGGCCTGAAGGTGAGGAAAGTCGAAGTCGCCGACAATCAAGTCGGGATGTTCTTCGAGTTGTGCGACGCGTAGTGCCGCAGCGCGGCGTTCATAGCGTTGAAGTTCATCAGCGTCGGTGAGGCCGAGTAGGTTCTCAAGTACCTCCTTGGCCCCTCGGTCGTCCGCTACCATCGGGCGGTTAGGTGTTCTTTCCGCTCCGCAACGTCCCCCGGAACTGCGCGAGTTCCTCTTCCACGGTCGACTCGCCACGGATTACCCGGCGTACAGCGGCGATGTCCTCATCAGTGGGCGGCATGCCGGCCATGACATGGCCGGCGGTGACGGCGGCGATAATCTCGTCTTCGGTGCGGGTATAGGTGGTGCGCGGTGCGGCCATGACCAACCTCCTAGGTTTCCTCGATTCTACCGGTCAGAACAGGGAGATCTGGTCGCGTGCGGCGAGTTCAGCGGCACGCTGGTGGGCGTGGTCGACAGCGCGTTTGACGGTTACCTCGGGCAGCGCGAGGTCGTGGGCGATGTCGGTCCAGCTGCGGCCGTGCTCGCGCATGTCAGCGGCGAGGTCCTGGAGCTCGCGGTCCTGGGCGTCGGGGTCGTCGTCGGTCATCGCAGCGTGTCCCTTTCGGTTCAGGTGCGGGCAAGGGCGTCGCGGATGGCGAGCCAGCGGGTTTCGGCGGCTTGTTGGTGGGTGGTGAGGGCGGTCCAGTGGCCGGCGAGTTCGACGGTGGGGCACTCGTTGGTGACCTGGGTCATGCGGGTCAGCAGTGCGGTGTAGCCGCGCCGGTACCAGGCGTCGATGAGGGCAGCAGCAAGGTAGGGCAGGTCGGCGCTGTCGGCGACGGGGCGGCCGTGTCGGGGGGAGGCAATCTCGAGCATGATCCCGCGGGTGCGGGTGGTCAGCTCCTGCTCTGCCAAACGCGCATTGACCAGCACCGGGGTGGCGGGGCTTCCCTCGTCGAGGAGGGTGACGACGGTGTCCCAGACGGCTTGATGAGCGTCGCGCCAGAACAGCACGCTGCCGGCGGGAAGAACGGTGGCGGTGGTGCCTGCCTGCCGGTCGGCGTGGGTTCCGATGATGGCCTCGACCACCGACCGGGCGAGCTGCGGCGGTGCCCAGACCAGGGCGGTGAGCATGTCCACCTCGAGACGCAGCGCATCTTCGAGAGCTTCAGGATCGGCGATCGCACCGGCGAGAGTCAGGTCCTGGCCGTCGGCGACGGTTTCGAGCTCGGGGAGGGGCTCGACCGCCCGGGGCCGGGAGTCGACCTGGCGCTCGACGTCGGGGGTGTCCATCATGACGGTCACCTTCCTGCTCCTCTTCTGTGCTGTCGGTTTCAGGCTGCGTTCGTGGCTGGTGGACGGTCAATATTGGGACCAGCAATATTTGACAAACACTCTCAGTCGCCATTCCCATCAGCTCAATTATAGCGTTAAATACGTTGTCCTGCAATCATTTTCGCCATTCGGTTCTTACCGCTTTGCGTGAACGAGTCGAGGTCAATCTAGGGCTTCACGTCCGCAGTGGATCTTGCGTAAGGAGCTATGAAACCAAATGGCCCAACCGCGGCATTCGCCGCCGAACACTGTTGTTATCAAGTGATTTGGGCGAAGAATGCCACGTGTGTCGAAACGGGTTCGACCACGGGGCTAGTAAGACCGCCCGGGGCCGGAGGGTGCGCACCCGGCGTGCGGGCGCGGGCGCCTCACGGCGACATCACTTTTCCGCACCCATAACAGCCACCCGCGGTGTGCACGTGCGCTCGGCCGGGTCGGCACCGGTCAATGCCATCAACCCGATGGTCATCGACGCGATGAAGGAGATCGGTCTGGATCTGGGCGCCAAATACCCGAAACCGCTGACCGATGATGTGTTGGCCGCCGCCTATGTGGTGGTCTCGATGGGCAGCGGCGATGCCTGCGCCATCTATCCCGGCAAGCGCTACCTCGACCGGACCCTCGACGATCCGCAGGGTCAAACTCTCGAGACGGTCCGCGCCATCCGCGACGACCTGGACACCAGGGTCCAAAATTTGTTGCGCGAGTTGACCACTCCCGTTCCTGCCTGTCCTCCATCTGCTTCCTGTCCCTCCTGACGAAGGGATCTCAAATCACGTCCATCACCCCCAGCGAGTTGTTCGTCTGCGTGTACAACGCCGGACGCTCGCAGATGGCCGCCGGTTTCCTCTCGCGCCTCGCCGGGCGATGCGATGGAGGTCCGCTCCGCCGGAAGCGTCCCCACCGACAGCTTCAAATCCGCTGCCGTCGAGGCGATGGCCGAGGTGGGCATCGACATCACGGCGCAAACACCGAAAATCATCACCACCGATGCCGCGCAAGCCTCAAATGTGGTGATCACCATGGGCTGCGGTGACAGCTGCCCCATCTTCCCCGGGCAAGAGCTACCGGGACTTGGGTCCTTGACGACCCGGCCGGGCCAGGGCGTGGAAGCGATTCGCCCCGATCCGCGACGAGATTAAAACCCGCGTCGAGGCGCTGATCGCCGAATTGACGTCCCAGCCCGCCGCCTCGGGCGGGTGCTGAATCAGAGATCAGTGCGGGGTCACTGTCAGCGCGCGTTGCGCAGAGCGTGCAGCGAGAAAGTCGTCGACGAGTTGCTGTCGTTCAGCCGGGCCGATCGGCGGGAGTGCGGTGAGCCGGGTGAAGATGATGGGTCCGACGAGTTGGGTCAGGGCGAGATTGGTGTCGAAGCGACCGAGTTCTTGCTGGGCTTCGGGGCTGCCCAGGATCCGGTCGAACGGTTCGCGGTATTGGTTGACCACCCGTGCGCGAAGGGAACTGACCGGGTTGCGGTCTTCTTCGGGATGCGATGTCGCCTCGGCCGTGCCGGGTTGGGCGGACCCGAGGGCGAGCCACCCGAGCATCGTCAGTTGGGCGGGGGCTTCCTCGATGAGCTTGGCCTGACGGTCCAGCAGTTCGATCAACTGTTCACGGATCGTTCCGGACGCCGGCGGCGCGGTGACCGGGGGTAGCAGACGCTCGAACGCCGCGGCCAGGAGTTGGGTGCTGTCGGTGAAGTGCCGGTAGAGGGTAGTCCGCGCGACCTTGGACGCCTTGGTGACCGCGTCGATCGTGACGGCCTCGATACCGCCGGTCGAGAGCAGGGACGTCGCCGCGTCGAGCAGTCGTGCGCGTGAGCGTGCCTTCCGGGGATCCACGAGCCGGTCCTCGTCGTCGTCGGTGTTCTGGTTGATCATCTCTTCGCCCACCTCGTAATTGTGCCGCCGGATCAGCCGCAGGCACTATCCCCGCTCCCCGCATTGTGCTACTCATGGTAGTGGAACGCTACCAACTGTAGCGTTAAGTGGAGGTGGCTGCATGACCGCCGATGATCGAGTACTGCTGTCGCGGGCGCAGAAGTGGACGTTGGTGGTCTCGTGCCTGTCGGTGGCCCTGGTGGTCGCCTCAATGGCGGCCCTGTACACCGCGCTTCCGAACATTGCGGTAGCCACCGGGGCGACGCAAACCCAGCTCACCTGGGTGGTCGACGGGTACACGCTGGTGCTGGCGTGTCTGGTGTTGCCCGCCGGGGCCCTGGGTGACCGCTACGGCCGGCGGGCGGTGCTGATCGTGGGGTTGGCGCTGTTTTCGCTGGCCTCGGCGGTGCCACTGTTGGTATCGACACCGTGGTGGTTGATCGCGGCGCGGGCAGCGGCCGGGGTGGGTGCGGCGTTCATGATGCCGTCCACGCTGTCGATCCTGACTGCGGGATTCCCCGAGCAGCAGCGGGGGCGTGCGGTCGGGATCTGGGCGGGGGTCGCCGGGTCCGGGGGTCTGCTGGGGATTCTCGGGTCGGGGCTGCTGCTCAACTACTGGTCGTGGCAGTCGATCTTCGTCGGCCTGACCGCGGTGGGGGTGTTTCTGCTGTTGTGTGCCTTCACCATTCCCGAATCCCGCCAGGAAAATCCACCGCTGATGGATGTGATCGGATCGGTCGCGGTGGTGTTCGCGGTCGGACTAGTGGTGCTCGCCATCATCGAAGCCCCAGTACGCGGCTGGTCGGATCCCGTGGTGGTCGCCGGGTTCGGGCTGGGGGTGGTGGCCACAGGGGTGTTCGTGGTGTGGGAGTTGCGGGCGGATCATCCGCTGCTCGATGTGCGGTTCTTCGCCCGTCGTGGCTTCGGGAGCGGATCGTTCTCCATCACCATCCAGTTCCTGGTGACGTTCGGTGTCTTCCTGGTCCTCGTCCAATACCTGCAGTTGATCTTTGGATACAGCCCGTTGGGTTCAGCGCTGGCCTTGGCGCCGATGATGGTGCCATTGGTGCTCTTGTCGGCGGTCGCACCGTGGATGACGACCCGGCTGGGGTTGCGGTTGATGACGGTGACCGGTCTGCTCGCCATCGCCGCGGGGTTCTACTTCATCAGCCGGCTGGATTTGGACTCCACCTACCTCGACGTGATGTGGCCGACGCTGATCATGAGCTCGGGTCTGGGCCTGACCGCGGCGCCGGCGACGGCGGCTATCGTCGCGGACACCGCGGTCGACAAGCACGGGGTCGCCGCGGCGGTCAACGACGCCACCCGCGAGGTCGGCGCGGCGATCGGCATCGCGGTCGCCGGCAGTGTCCTGGCCGCCGGGTACAGCCACAACATCGCCCCGGCGGTCGCGCGGCTCCCACCGGAGGCGCGGGGCCCGGTCGCCGACTCACTCGCCGGTGCCCTCGAGGTCGCCGATCGGGCGGGACCGGCCGGCCAGCAACTCGCCGACTTCGCCAAGTCCGCGTTCCTGCACGGCGTCGAGCAGTCCGCGATCGTCCTCGCACTCATCGCGGCGGCGGGTGCCGCGATCCTGCTGGTCTGGGCGCCCGGCCGCGCTTCCCCGGACGCAGGCGCATCGAGGAGCCCGGCTGAACCGGCCCAGCACAGGTCGATCCCGCGCCCGCCGCTAGCCAGCACCGTCGAGAAGGAACGCCCGTGACCCAGCTACCGCTGCCGCCGCACTCACCGACCTGCATCACCTTCCCTTGGCAACGATCAACTCGTCCAGACATGCCTGGCATCCTGTCCAGCAGGAACCCTTCGTGCCATCAGCTCGGCACTCACCCGGAATGGGAAGACACGGCACTCGCAATCTCTCTCCAGGTCTATGGGCCGATGCGGCGTCAGTCTGTCCGCGTGAAGTTGGTGAAGAAGTCATCGATTGTTGATACGTCGGCATACCGTCGGAAATGAGCGACGTCGACCTTGACGAAGACACCGCTAGAGGTGAAATACGTTTGAGCATCTAACGATCCAGCGGCCGCGATGTGCAGTAGACGATCCGACTCGTGGTCAATCCAGGCAGTGAGGCGCATGGGAGTGTGGAGAGGGACCGGCCGGCGATATTCGACGGTCAGAGTGCGGGTCACCGCGGGGGTCCGCGCGATCCACAGGGTGAAACCCATGATGTCGTCGCAGGCGGCCGAGATCGCGCCACCGTGTGCCAACCCTGGCGCGCCGACGTGTTTCTCGTCGAAGGTGTGATCGGCGTACACCCGCTCGCCGCTCCGGTAGACCTCAAGTTGAAGTCCGTGGGGGTTGTCGCTTCCGCAGCCCATGCACTGGGACGAGTGCGCCGGCAGTCTTGCTTCGGAGGTCATCTCTGATCGTTGTCCTTGTCTGAGCCCGCTACCTACGCAGCAGGGTGTGGGATCGATGAGGTGTGGGGAACCGGCCCCAAACACGGCTGCCCATGGACACTATAGGTAATACCGCTAGTACCTGATACTGTCCATTACGCACACTCGCATGAGTGGCATAGACCACACGCCTAGGGGGAGGAGATAGCCATCACCAGTAGAGCTGGCGCCAACCACATCCTGGACGGCGCTGCCACTTTTGGTAACACAGTCGGCTTGGCTGGCCAGGCCCTGCGGTGGGTAGCGGTAGACATTGCTACGGGACGGTTTCCGTTTCGCGAAGCCGTATCGCAGACTTGGTTCGTTATTGTCGTGACGACTCTGCCCGCGATTCTGGTAGCTGTGCCATTCGGTGTCATCGTGTCGGTACAAGTGGGAAGCCTCACTCAGCAAGTTGGGGCCACGTCAATTGCTGGCGCCGCTGGGGGCCTCGGGATCATTCAACAGGGAGCGCCCATCGTTACCGCCCTTCTACTCGGGGGCGCGGCCGGATCAGCGATTGCCTCTGATTTGGGCGCTCGAACGATTCGCGAAGAAATTGCCGCCATGGAGACACTCGGACTCAACCCCACCAGGCGCGTCGTAGCACCTCGGTTCGTATCTGTGTTGATCACTGCGCCGATGCTCTGCATGCTGATCGTCTTCACCGGGCTGCTGGCGGGCTACGCCATCAGCGTCGATGTCCAAGGCATCACACCCGGCAGCTATGTCGCATCGTTCGCGTCGTTCGCATCGGTAACCGACATCGTTGTCGCTCTATGCAAATCGCTTGTGTTCGGACTTGTCGTGGTGACGATTGCTTGTCACCGCGGGCTGTCGACGAAGGGCGGCCCTAAAGGCGTCGCAACCTCGGTCAATGCCACCGTAGTGCTGGGTGTCGTCGCGTGCTTCGTGATCAATGTCTTTATCACGCAACTAACAACCATGTTCGTCCCCCAAACCATTGGATGAGAAACGCCTCGTGACCACCGTTCCCTCCCGGAGGTTCTCCGCCGCCACCCGGCCGGTCGGTGCCGTGATCGCGCCCGTTGCACAAGTACCTGAACGTTTGGGGCACGTCGCGACCTTTGTGATCGCCGCGGTCCTCGGCATCCGCCATGTCATCACCACATACCGGCGCCAAACCCTGCTCTACATACAAGAATTCGCCTGGGGTAGAGGTGCAGTCTTGGTCGGTGGTGGAACGGCCATCGTCCTCGCCATCCTCGGCATCGCCGTCGGCGCCTCAATCGGTATCCAGGGTTACGCCTCGCTGGACCTCGTAGGGATGGGTTCACTGACTGGATTCATCTCTTCCTACGCTAACACCCGAGAGCTTGCGCCAATGATCGCTGCGATCGGGTTCGCAGCACAAGCCGGCTGCCGGTTGACAGCTGAGATAGGCTCGATGCGCATTTCCGAGGAGATCGACGCTCTCGAGGCTATGGCGGTACGTCCCATTCCCTTCGTCGTCAGCACTCGCGTAGTGGCGTCGATCACGACCGTGATTCCTTTGTACATCATCGCGCTTATTCTCGGATTCGCGGCCGCTAAGCTCGTCGTCACACAGGTACACGGCCAATCCGGCGGCACTTATGATTTCTATTTCGACCAGTTCCTCAAACCTCAGGACCTTATCTTCTCGCTCATCAAAGTTCTTGTATTTGTCGTTTCCGTAGTGATTATCCATAGCTATCAGGGCTACTTCGCCACAGGCGGAGCTGAGGGGGTAGGCCGGGCGTCCGGCCGCGCGATCCGCACGAGCCTCATCGTCATCGTCGTGGAGGACATGATTCTGACACTTCTGATGTGGGGATTCGATTCCGGCGTACGGATTTCTGGGTAGGGGGGTTCAGTGGCTGTCTTTCATGATCCGTCCGGGCGCGAACCATCGCACGGGAACCTGGTCCTTCGGGGGGTCGCCCTCTTAATCCTCGGCGCGATAGCTGCCTACTTACTGATAAGTGACGCTAACGGTGACTTCAGCGATCACACGTCGTTGACCATCAACACCGACGCGATAGGCGACGGATTGAAGGGGGGATCGGAGGTGAAGTACCTTGGGTTCACCGTGGGCGAGGTCTCGAGCATCTCGGTTCGAGACCGTGGCGCGACGGTCAAAATCAACTTCACCGGTTCCGGCAACGACCTAGATCTCCGGCAGGGCATGACGGTGAATTACACTTCGGCAAACGCACTGGGACCGACGGCACTGGAAATCGTAGATCCTGGACACGGACCGCCCATCGGTTCCGGCGAGAGTGTCTACGTAAGCAGGTTGCAATCTGAACAGACCTCGGTGTCAACACTTGTTCGCAAGATCTCCACGCTGGTCGAGGCACTGGACCAGCCCTCGTTTGAAGCGGTGTTGAGGTTCATCGTCGAGGACTCGCAGGCAATTGCTGATAGCGGAAAACTCGTATTCCAGATCGCGAAGCTCACGCGGGATGTCCAGAAACGGCCGGTCGGGGAGGACCTAGAAATTGCAGCCAATCTGTCCACCGGAGTCGCCGACTTCATGACGCCGTTCGTCCCTGGCGTCTTGAAGAACGTCGATATCGCTGACTTTTTCGCCACTCAACAGAACATCGATCGCACGAAAAGCAATCTCGGCGACACGGGAAAGGTTCTGTTCGGTGCACTCGGCGGACTGCTCGACAAGAATTACCCGGCCCTGAGTTCGCTGTTAGACGTCGGCCTTGATCTAGCGCGGCCCGTCGCCAGATCCGCCTCGGGGCTCGTTCGCACGGTGTACACGATCCCGCAGATCCTCGATGGCATCGACAAAGCCTTGCCGAAATTCGGCGACCGAGTCCAGCTCCAGCTAGCACTGGTGGTCCAGACCTCACCTGCTCTACAAAGCGCATTGAGAATGGGGGGGCCCACGGGATGACTCTGAGGTCTCTGACACCCACAATCATTAAGATCACCGCGTTCACCGCTGTCATCGGCGTCCTTACGTATGTCATCATCGCGATTCTGCAGCCGACCAACGAAGGATCCTCGAGTTCGCAGCGTTCCGCGGTTTTTGCCGACGCTTCCGGACTCAAGCCCCGCGACGGGGTACGACTCGCTGGAGTGAAGGTGGGATATGTAACGGCTGTCGACCTGAAGGGATCAACAGCGATCGTCCGTTTCCAACTGGACGACGGCGTCTCGATTACCCCCGCGACGACTGCCGCCGTCCGTTACCAAAACCTGCTGGGACAACGGTATGTGGAGCTCATCAATGCCGGACAAGGCGCCGACCAGGAGTCGATCACACAGGTGGCACTTGACAAGACCGTCCCGTCGTTCGACGTATCGACACTATTCAACAGTTTCAAACCAGTATTCGATACATTGAATACGGCCGAGATCAATGAGCTTCAGTCGAACCTGCTACGGGTCGCCCAGGGGGACGGTCGAGGTATCGCACCAGTCATGAAGCAAGTCGCGAACATCACCGAGTACGGGAACCAGCGTTCAGAGATCATCACCAACATTGTGACGAGCCTGGGACAGGTGTCTGATCAGTTGATGGGGCGCTCCGCCGAACTGGTCGAGTTGATAGACAAATTGGGGTCAATCGTCGATGCGTTCAGCCGCGTGAGCGATCGCCTGAGGGCCTCGCTGCGGGAGGTCAACCGTTCGATGGCGAAGACTGTGCTCTCCGGTGAGCAGATCGAGTCGACCTACGACACCAGCTTCGCGGCCATTTATCAGAGATTGGTGCGGGAGCCAGGGGATACAGAAAGCTTACTGAACGGTGCCGTTCTCCTGAAGCCACTCCTGGACGCCCTGGAAGCTACATCCAAAGCGACACCTTCGTCCTCGGCGGCAGGGTGCGCCCGAGGAGTGCTCGACCTACCGAGAACAGCGCAGATCGCCCTGATGGGTCAACGACTGGTGGTGTGCCAGTGACCCGCTTCTTCGATAAGCGTCCGCATCACCGCCCGCAGCGTCGGCGCGACCTCATCCTGGCGGGAGTCGTTACGATGGTCACGGTGGCCGGCCTCGTCGTGGCGGGTGCTGTGTACATTTCACCGCCCGGACAAACTATCTACAGTGCCAAGTTAGTCAATACCGGCGGATTGGAAGCCGGCGACCAGGTACGTATCGCCGGGATCAGGAAAGGCAAGGTCGCGTCAGTCGACCTGACCGGAACGTTCATCACCGTGCGATTCCGGCTGGATGACTCGATTGCCGTTCGGTCGGACGCGACGGCGAACGTCCGTCTCATCACCCCTATTGGTGGACGTGTATTGGACCTCGACCCAGGTTCAGGCCCGTCGGCCCTCGACGGTGCAATCCCACTGGAGCAGACAAGCAGCACCTACGACATTTCCAGCACGCTTGAGACAACCACACCGGTGTTCCGTGACGTGCGTGGTGTTGATCTACGGCGCACAGCGGCGCTGCTACAGAATGCTTTCTCCGACGGAAACACCAATATCCCTGATGCCCTGCAAAACGCGAGCAGCCTGATGGACCTACTGCAACGTCAGTACGCACAACTCGACAAGACGATGACGTTGTCCGATGAGTACGTCGCCGCCCTCGCAAACCGCAAGCAGGTACTCGTGGACTTCCTCCGCCAGCTCAGCTTCCTTGCCCGCACCCTTGGACCAGACATCGCCAACGTCCAGAGCGGATTCGATTATCTGCGCCGTCTTTTCAAGCTACTGACCCGACCGCTTGTCGCGTACCGCGACGGAATAGAACCATCGGTACAACAGTTCAAGACCCTTCTGAACAAGGTGTCGGCCCAGATGCCCGCCTACGCAAACGCGCTGACCCAGGTCGATCAGATCACCAGACGACTGAGCATTCTTCTCGACGCTCCAGAGGTCGGTCCAGCGAGTCCTGAACCGACTGTCCGCATCTGCATCCCGAGTGGTGATCAAAAATGCTGACAGAGCGGATGCGTCAGCATCTGATCCCGATCGCCACCATCGTCACACTGGCAGTAGTGATCGCGGCCGTAGGAATCAACTATGCGACAGCCGACGACGACACGCGGCCACTATGTGCGGAGTTTTCCGACGCATCAGGTCTGTACGAAGGCAACTCCGTCGCGATGCTCGGCAAGAAGGTGGGCAGGGTCGTAGGCATTCACGAGGAGGGCCAGAGGGGCGTGCGTGTCGACATGCGGATCGACAAGACCGTGCCGCTTCCCGCGGATGTGGGGGCCACCCTGGTGTCCACCTCGATTGTCACCGAAAGACAAATCGAGTTCACCCATCCCTATCGCGGCGGAGAGCATTACGAGTCGGCTAAGTGCATACCACTGAACAAAACCAGGACTCCACTGGGGATTAGTCAAACGCTCGACGCGATCAGCACTCTCTCTGATGAACTCGTCAAGGACGGCGGGCGTAACACCGATGCGATTCTCCAGGCGCTCACGCTCGTCTCCAAGAACATGGAGGGAACCCAGGGCGATATCTCTGGCATTCTCAAGGACTCGGCCACGCTGATCAACGATCCGACCCGGCGTGATGGTCAGATACGCAGAATTGTAGCCAACCTCGCGACCTTAACCGGTGTTGCCACCGAGAACAGTGCTGAGGTGACCCAGCTGTTCGACAACTTCGTCGGCGCAATCGAGGTGATTGTTGCTTTCGGTCAAACATTCGGCGCCGCAACAGAGTACGCAGGTACCTTCGTCCCCATCCTGTCGCGATTGGCGTCCGACTTCGGTCCACCGATCTTCGCAATTGGTGATGCTGCGGTCCCTCTCCTCGCGCAAGTAGGCAAGCAAGAGAACATCCTGGCGACCGTCGCCGCTCGAACGGCTGACCTCATCGTCAAGCATCCGGATGCGAAGTCGATCCTGCGGGCATTCGCCGTGTCTGTCCCACTGCAGACCTTAAAAACGGCGTGTGCCTCTCCCGCCGTCAACGGCGTCTGCAGGACGGGTAACGAAGTGGCGATGATCGCTAACTTGATCGGAGGGCAATCTCAATGATGACCTACGGCTACCTTCGTCGTGTCACGGCCGCGATCGTGACGCTGTTCGCAGCGACCATCGCCCTCGCCGCCTGCAGCATCAACGCCGACAACCCGCCGACCATCGGCGGATCATCCGCCCGAGACGGCTACGACATCGAGATCGAGTTCACGAGTGCTCTGAACTTGCCTGCCCGTGCCAAAGTCCTCTCTCGAGGGATTGACGTCGGTGCCGTCACCAGCGTCACGTACGACGGAGGCCACGCGCTGGTTGCCGCCCGAATTGATAAAGACGCCCAACTGCCGGAAGATTCGCGCGCGGAACTCCGCCAAGACACTCTCCTGGGCGAGATTTATGTGGCCATCCTTCCCCCCGCACAGCAGTCCACCCAAGCCTTGCTGCACGCGGGATCGGTAATACCTCTCTCACGCACCGAACCGGCTGCCAACGTCGAGGACGTGATGCGGGGGATGGCTAATGTACTGGGCGGGGGTGAACTCGATAAAATCCATACCGCGATATCGACACTGAACTCGACCTTTCCGAGTGACCCCGCCCAATTCGATACGCTTTACCGCACGACGTTGCGCACCGTGTCTGAGGTGTCCGCCAACACCGACAAACTCGACGTAGTCCTGCAGTCGGCCGATCGCACACTGAAAGTGATCCTGGCCGACCCGTCAGGTACTGACCGAATGTTGACCAAGGGGGGAGTGAACTTCTATGGTCTGGGCTATTCGCTAATTGACGTCGCGCTACTTATCGCCAACCTGCGCGACTTCGCAGTATCTGCCGGCCGTATCGTCGACCCTGAGTATTCCCGCATCAAGGAAACGGTAGGAGCGATCGCGCCGGTAATCGCGTCCATCGCGTACTCGGACATCTACTCCAAGGATGTTTCCGACAAGGCGACGCGTGTAATACGCGAGAAGCTCATCCCATTCGTCAGCTCGCCAGATATCAACGTTTCCGACGTGTCTATCGACGGCCAAGATCTAGCCCGACGTGATGCCGGGTCGTTCATTAACGTATTGCGAGCGATCGGAATGATGCCATGATCCGCAGCACCGTCGTATCCCTGGTTGCCCTTGTCGTCGTCTTCCTCGTCGGAGCAACATACCTGACCATCGACGTGGCACGAATAAACCCGTTCCGCTCCGACTACACGATCTCGGCCATACTCAAGAGCTCGGGCGGCCTGCTCGACACATCGCCGGTGATGCTAGAGGGGGTGCCGGCGGGCAAGGTGACATCTATTCGCGTCACAGATAATCAGCTCGCCGTCGACATGTCCATCGACTCCGGCTACAAGATCCCTCGCGGCAGTGTCATGACGATCCAGAACCTCTCGGTCGCGGGAGAGCAATACATCAACTTCATCCCACCGGATACCACCACCAGTGAGTACTTGCGTAGTGGGGACCTAGTGCCCGCCAGCGCCATCCACGTGTCGCAATCCGTTCCCCAGGTGCTCGCGAAAATGTCGGCAGTGGCCGACGCGCTCGATCCAGCATCGATTCAGACCATCAACGAAACGATCTCCGCGGCAGTCGACGGCCGGCAAAAGGACCTCGACACGATCGGAGACATGATGCACCGCCTCGTGGACTTCGTCGGTGACGACGGTGCGGTCCGTACCACCGCGGACAATGCCGAGTTCCTCCTGGGCCTCATGTCGAACGTGGGCGGTGTGCTCAGTACCGCGTCGGTCCGGACCCCGGATGCCGTCGACGGTTTGGCGAGAATCCAACGTGCGTTCATCGTTTTCACCTCTACGTCCTACGACAAATGGCCACCAATCCTGAAGCTAGTGGAAAAGCTCAGCGGTTACATCCAGATACTTCAGCCCGACATTGTCGCCATCACCCGCGCGGTCAAACCGGCGACGGCGAAAGTCGCAGACACATACGTCGACTTCGGATCGATCGGTGATCTCCTGGCGCGAACATTCCCCGCGTCCCATCGGGGACAGGCGCAAATCCCGATCGCCGTCACGCCATCACCCCGCTGACGCCCGATGTCTCCCCCTACTCCAGCATTTACAGAAGGCAGCAAATGACCGCACACGACAACGGATCAGAATCCGAGGACAGCGGCACTGAAAATGAGCTGACTACGGCTTCCGATAAGGCAGACCGCGGCGACGCCACTAGTGCCACAGAACCTGCGACGTCACAGGACGTTTCCGCCTCGGACGAGGCAAGCCCCCCGACGTCCGAGGCCGAGCAGCGCTGGGGATCAGCACGCCTCCAGGTGGTGGCCGTCGGTGCTCTCGTGGTAGTACTCGCGGTGCTGGCCGGACTCTTTGCTTACCTCTACATTGACATGCGGCAAGCAAAGACGTCCCTGGAGGACGCCGCCACACAACGAGCGCAGGCAGCGCAGGCAGCATCGGACTACACCACAAAGTCGCTCACGTACAGCTACCAAAACACCGGCGCATTCTTTACCGAAGTGAAAGAGAATGCCAGCGATGCGTTGGTCAAGCGATACGACGATGTCGAACCCACCCTGACCCAAATCATGAAACAGGCCAAGGTCCAAGCGTCGGGACGCGTACTGGCGACCAGCGTCACCGGCAGCGCCAGCGAGAACCGGGGGGAATACACGGTGCTGGTCTTCGCCACCCAGAAGACCCAGAATGTTCAGAACCCTCAGCCGAGCGAACTCCCCACACTGTTGAAAGTCGTCGTGCTGAAGACCGATAACGGCTGGCAGATCCAGGATTACGGACCTGCCGAATGATCCAGCGTCCGCCGCGAAAGGAGAGTTAGATGAAAAGCACCATGCAGGAGGTGCCGATGACAGTGTCATCGATACTGCGCCACGTCGCAACCAATCACACTGTTAGGCAGGTGATTACCTATTCCGTGAACGGCTCTGCCCGGTATGCGACCTACGGCGATCTTGAAGAGCGATGCGCACGTCTGGCGAATGCTCTGCGTCGGGTCGGCGTGGTCGGCGACGACCGCGTGGCAACGATGCTGTGGAACAACCAGGAGCACCTCGAAGCGTACGCTGCGGTACCCGCGATGGGCG
The DNA here is from genome assembly GCF_000344155.1 of Gordonia paraffinivorans NBRC 108238. GTDB lineage: Bacteria > Actinomycetota > Actinomycetes > Mycobacteriales > Mycobacteriaceae > Gordonia > Gordonia paraffinivorans. The sequence goes on from NZ_BAOQ01000058.1 coordinate 15,303, forward strand.
CGGTGCTGCATACGCTGAACATCCGGTTGTCACCGGCTCAGCTGCAGTTCATCGCGAACCACGCCGAAGACAAGGTCATTATCGTGGACGGGTCGCTGGTGCCGTTGTTGGCGGCGGTCCTACCGGGCTTGGCGACGGTTCGGGTTGTGTTCGTTACCGGCGACGGCGACACCTCCCCGCTCGACGGGCACGGCGTGACCGTGATGCGATATCATGACGCGCTCGCAGCGGAATCCCCAGTGTTCTCTTGGGTCGATCCCGACGAGCGGTCGGCTGCGGGTATGTGTTATACGAGCGGCACTACAGGCGATCCCAAGGGGGTCGTCTACAGTCATCGCTCGGTGTTTCTGCACTCCATGGCAGCGTGTACCGGTAACGCTCTGGCGATCGCAGAAGCCGATCGTGTACTTCCCGTCGTGCCGATGTTTCATGCCAGCGCCTGGGGTCTGCCCTACGCGTCGCTGATGGCCGGCGCGGACTTGCTGATGCCTGATCGATACCTTCAAGCAGCGCCGCTCGCTGACATGATCCAACAACATCGCCCCACGAAGGCAGGAGCAGTACCGACAATCTGGAACGATCTTCTTCAGTACGGTATCGCGAATCCGGGTGTCGACTTGTCATCAATCGACCTTGTCGCCTGTGGTGGAGCTCCCGTGCCGCAGTCGTTGATCGAAGGGTTTGCGGACCGCTTCGGCGTACAGATTATCCAGGCGTGGGGTATGACTGAGACGTCCCCGCTTGCAGCGGTAGGTCGGCCTCCCGCCGGGATCAGCCCCACAAAGGAATTGTCTTACCGCAAGCGACAGGGACGGGCAATTTGCGGGGTGGAGATGCGCCTCATCGACGAGGACGGTCTGCCTGTTCCCCGTGACGACAAGTCCGTCGGTGAACTCGAAGTGCGGGGTCCGTGGGTCACAGGCAGCTACTACCGGCTCGAGGACGCCGAGAGGTTTCGGGATGGCTGGTTGCGGACCGGAGACGTGGGACACATCAGCCCGGACGGGTACCTGACGCTGACTGATCGATCCAAGGACGTCATCAAGTCAGGGGGCGAATGGATCTCGTCTGTGGAGCTCGAGAACTGGATCATGTCGCACCCAGATGTCGCTGAGGCCGCGGTTGTCGCGATGCCCGACCCCAGATGGCAGGAAACAGCTCTCGCCGTGGTGGTTCCGGCTCCGGGTCGCAAGGTGTCGGCTGACACGCTCCACAAGTGGTGCTTAGAAACTTGCCCGGAAGAAATCCCGCACTGGTGGATCCCGAAGAACTGGACGTTCGTGGAGCAGGTGCCGCGTACGAGCGTGGGCAAGTTCGACAAGAAGATGTTACGCGCACAACATGAGCAGGGCGAGCTGCTCGTTGTATCGAAGAACTAGCGACGCACAGGCTTGGCTTCACGTCACACTGGCTGAGATAGGACACCGCCGAGATAGGGCGCAGATGTGCCCACCGACGCCGTTAGCGTTCGGTGGGCACTCATTCTTTTGACAAGCTCTTTTGGAGCGATGCGTCTGCCGATGGACACCTCCTTGATGGCACAGCACCGTCGCTCGCACCAGCGTTAAGCTGGGCAAGTCGTCGCGTTGTCCCCACACAACTGCATGGTCGCCGCCCGCAGGGCCGCCGAATCCAGGATGCGCAACAGCACTTGACGGCGCTCATCGAAATTCCCCAGTGATGCTCACTTAAATTCCCCACCCGTGTGGCTCCGCCAGCGAGGGCGGTTGCGTCC
>NZ_BAOQ01000057.1 GCF_000344155.1 Gordonia paraffinivorans NBRC 108238
CTAGACTCGGCGCCATGGCATCGGTCTTCAGCATGATCATCAACGGCGATCTCCCGGGACGGTTCGTCTGGAAGGACGAGCAGGCCGTCGCGTTCCTCACCATCGAGCCCGTCACCCCCGGCCACGTGCTGGTGGTGCCGCGCGAGGAGGTCGATCACTGGGAGCAGCTCGATCCGGCGCTCTTCGCGCACCTCAGCGGCGTGGCGCAGAAGTGCGGCAAGGCCGTCAAGAAGGCGTTCGACGCGCCGCGCATCGGTCTGCTGATCGCCGGCCTCGAGGTGCCGCACGTGCACATCCACGTCTTCCAGGGCCTGTCGCTGGAGACCTTCGACCTCGCCAACGCGAACAAGAACGCCAAGCCCGAGGACCTCGACGCGGCCGCCGAGAAGATCCGCGGCGCACTGCGCGAGCTCGGCTTCGGCGAGCACGTCGCGGACTGACCCACTGCAAACCCACCCCTTTTCGACATATCCACCCGCACCTCGAGTGGTGGGTCTGTCCAAAGAGGGTGGGTTTACGCGTGTTTCAGACCGTCCGGTGGATCAGCAACGGCAGCACCGCGGTCGCGCCCGCCTCGCGCAATGACGCCGCGGCGAGGGTGATCGGCCAGCCCGACGAATTGGCGTCGACCACCAGTAGGACGTTCTGCCCGGTGACGTCGGGCGGGTCGCCGAGGTGGTCGCGCCAGTAGGCGGCCTCGACCGCGCCGGTAACATCGGTGGGCGGGTCGCCGAGCTGCACGGGGTATGTTCCGCCGCCGCGTTTGCCGACCGTGCGGAGATGATCGGCCAGGGTCTCCGCGAGGGTTGTCCCGGTCAGCCGCAGGGACACGATGACGTCGGCGCGGATGCCGGTCTCCCGGACCCAGGCGGACAGCGTCGCGACCGCCGCATCGCCCAGTTCGGCGAGTGCGCGTTCATCGCCGCCGCGCGCCGCGGCGAGCACCTCGACCCATTCCGGGGCGTCGGCGTGGGCGAGGACCCGTCCGGGCTCGGCCTTGAGGTCTGCGGGAATTCTTCCGCGACGCCCGAAGTCGCCACCCGGCCACATCTTCCGGGGTTCAAGGACCTGGGCTTTGCGGCGCAGCGTCGCGGTGATGGTGCGGACCACCTCGTCGTCGACGGAGTCGGGCAGGCCCTCGCTGAGCCGGCCGCGGCACACCGAGCAGCGGCCGCAGTCGGCGGCATCCGGGTCGTCGAGGGATTCGGTGAGCAGCCGCATCAGGCAGGTGCGTCCGGCGATGTAGTCGCGCATGATGTCGGCTTCGCGGCGCCGGACGGCGAGGATGCCTTCGTAGTGGGCGGCGTTGTAGGTCCAGGGACGGCCGGTGGCGATCCAACCGTCGGGGGTGCGGTCGGTGCCGCCGTCGACGGCGAGTTGCTTGAGCATCAGCTCGATCCGGGTGCGCCGGAACCGGGTCGCGGCCTCGAGCTGGACGACGGACTGGGGTTCGCCGGCCTCCTCGAGTGCGGCGAGCAGATCGCGCATCTTGTTCGGGTCGGGGATGGTCGCCGTCGCGAAGTGCTCCCAGATGCGGTCGTCGGTCTGTGACGCCAGCAGCATCACCACCGCGTTGTCGAGTGCGCGGCCGGCACGGCCGACCTGCTGGTAGTAGGACACCGGCGACGGCGGCGAGCCGACGTGCACGACGAATCCGAGATCGGGTTTGTCGTATCCCATGCCGAGCGCGGATGTCGCGACGAGGGCCTTGACCTTGTTGTGCAGCAACGCATCTTCGAGTTCGTGGCGACGGTCGGCGTCGAGTTGGCCGGTGTAGGCGGCGACGGCCGGCTCGTCGCCGTGGACGGCGCGGATGGCCCCGACGAGGCGGTCGGCGTCGGCGACGGTGAGCACGTACACGATGCCCGAACCCGGAAGGTGGGGGAGCGCTTGTGCCACCCAGCCGTACCGCTGCACCGGGGACAGTCCGTCGAGAACGTTGAGGTGCAACGACTTGCGGGCCAGTGGCCCGCGCAGGACGACTGTCGGCGCGTCGGAACCGGAGTCGAGCTGCGCTGCGACGTCCTCGGTGACACGCGCATTCGCGGTCGCGGTGGTCGCCAGGACCGGCGTCGTCGGGTTGACCGCGCGCAGCATGTCCGCGACGCGCCGGTAGTCCGGCCGGAAGTCGTGGCCCCAGTCGGAGACCGCGTGCGCCTCGTCGATCACCAATAGCCCGAGATTGCCGGCCAGTGCGTCGAGCACCCGGCGGCCGAACCCCGGGTTGGCCAGCCGCTCCGGCGACACCAGCAGCACGTCGAGGTCTCCCGACGCCAACTGTGCCTCGATGGCCGACCACTCCTCGACATTCGACGAGTTCAGCGTCGCCGCCGACAGCCCACCGCGTCCGGCGGCGGCGACCTGATCGCGCATCAGCGACAGCAGCGGGGACACGATCAGCGTCGGACCGCCCCCGCCCGCTCGGATGATCGAGGTCGCCGACCAGTACACCGCCGATTTGCCCCACCCCGTTGCCTGTACCACCAGCACCCGCGCGCCGGCGGCGCCGGGTTCGCCGCCGACCAGCGCGGTGACCGCACGGAGCTGGTCCTCGCGTAGCTGCGCCCCCTCACCCGCCAGGCTGGTGATCACGCGGTTCGCGGCGGTCAGCTGGTCGGGTGTGAGGGTGGCGGCCATGAGCCCAATGTAGTGGTGGCTGCCGACACCGCAGGTGAGGCCGTGCACAGACCACGGATCGGTTCACAGGAACCTCCCAGCGGGATTCCAGACGTGCGGGAGGCTCGGGTCCGATCGTGGTCGTCATGATCCTGCAAGCACCCCCAGCCCGAACGGCGCAGGTGTACACACTCGCCGACAGTTCGGATCCCGAGCCGGTCCTCGACATCGTCGTACCCGTCTACAACGAGCAGGCCGACGTCGCGTCGTCGGTCCGCCGGCTGGCCGACCATCTCCGGCGTCACGTGCCGTACGCGGCGCGCATCACCGTCGCCGACAACGCCAGCACCGACGACACCCTCGCGATCTCCGTCGGACTGGTCGACGAGGTGGACGGTCTGCGCGCGGTGCACCTGAAGGAGAAGGGGCGGGGCCGCGCGCTCAACGCGGTCTGGCAGCACAGCGACGCCGAGATCGTCGCCTACTGCGACGTCGATCTCTCCACGGACCTCAACGCGCTGATGCCGCTCATCGCCCCGCTGGTGTCGAAGCACTCCGACATTGCGATCGGCACCCGGCTGAGCCGGTCGTCGCGGGTGGTGCGCGGGCCGAAGCGGGAGTTCATCTCGCGGTCCTACAACCTCATACTGCGAACGGCCATGGGCGCCAGGTTCTCCGACGCCCAGTGCGGGTTCAAGGCGATGCGCACCGACATCGCCCGCCGGGTGCTGCCGTTCGTCGCCGACACGGGGTGGTTCTTCGACACCGAACTGCTCGTCCTCGCCGAGCAGATCGGGCTGCGGATCGCGGAGGTCCCGGTGGACTGGGTCGATGACCCGGACAGCACAGTGGACATCGTGCCCACCGCCATTGCCGATCTGAAGGGATGTGCTCGAGTCGGTCTCGCACTCGCGATGGGTCGGCTGCCGATCGCCGAACTGCGAGCGTCCATCGGACGCGACCGCGCTGCGGGTCCCCGGATCGACGGTGTGCCCATGGGATTGGTCGGACAGCTCGCCCGGTTCTGTGTGGTGGGCGTGGCGTCGACGATCGCCTTCGCGGTGCTCTTCCTGGCGCTGCACTCCTTCCTCGGGGCGCAGGCGTCGAATCTCGTGGCGCTCGCGATCACCGCGGTCCTCAACACCGCGGTCAACCGTCGCTTCAGTTTCGGTATCTGCGGCCGTGACAATGCCCTGCGCCATCAGCTCTTCGGCCTGGCGGTCTTCGTCTTCGGCTGGCTGATGACCGCGGGATCGCTTCTGCTGCTGCACTCGGTGGCCCCGGAAGCCACCAAACAGATCGAACTCATCGTCCTGGTGATCGCGAACCTGGTGGCCACGCTCATCCGATTCGTCGGTCTCCGTTGGGTGTTTCGTAGGACGTCCGCACACAACATGGAGATCGCCGCATGACAACGACATCCACCGTCGCCCCCCCGCACACACCGCCCGCGGCGCCCGAGGTGGTCGAGTCCGACAGCGGTGCGTCGAAAAACACACTCTGGGGACACCTCTCGGTGTTCGTGCTGCTGATCGGCACGGCTGTCCTCTACCTATGGAACCTGTCGATCAACGGTTGGGCCAACTCCTTCTACTCGGCGGCCATCCAGGCCGGATCGGAGTCGTGGAAGGCCTGGTTCTTCGGGTCGAGTGACATGGCGAACTCGATCACCGTCGACAAACCGCCTGCCTCCCTGTGGATTCCGGGTCTGAGCGCCCGGATCTTCGGCGTGAACTCGTGGTCGATCCTCGTCCCCGAGGCGCTGATGGGGGTGGCGTCGGTGGCACTGCTGTACCTGATCACGCGCAAGTACTTCGGTCACTGGGCGGGCGTTCTGGCGGGTGTGGTGCTGGCACTGACCCCGGTCGCGGCGATGATGTTCCGCTTCGACAACCCCGAGGCGCTCCTCATCCTGCTGATGATCGGCGCGGTCTGGTCGCTGATGAAGGCCGTCGAGGACGGCCGGTGGCGCTGGCTGATCCTCACCGGCGTGTTCGTCGGCTTCGGCTTCCTGACCAAGCAGCTGCAGGTGATGCTGATCGTGCCCGCACTGTCGGTCACGTACCTGGCGTTCGGCCCCCGGGGCTGGGGACGCCGGCTCGGGCAGCTCTTCGCGGCGCTCGGCGCGATGATCGTGAGCGCCGGCTGGTGGATCCTGACCGTCGAACTGTGGCCTGCATCGTCGCGGCCGTACATCGGTGGCTCGCAGAACAATTCGATCCTCGAACTCACGCTCGGCTACAACGGTTTCGGACGCCTCAACGGCAACGAGACCGGCGCGGTGGTCCCCGGCCGGGGTATGCGCGAGGGCATGACCGAGATGCCGGGCCCCGGTGGTCCCGGCGGGCCCGGCGGCGGTGGTGCGTGGGGTCAGACCGGGTGGCTGCGGATGTTCGAGCCCGCGCAGGGCGGCCAGATCGCCTGGTTGATCCCGACCGGCCTGGTGCTCGCCGTCGTCGCCCTGGTACTGATCGGCAAGGCCCGGCGGACCGAGCCGCGTCGTGCGTACCTGGTGGTGTGGGGTCTGTGGCTGCTGGTCACCATGGGTGTCTTCAGCTTCATGGCCGGGATCTTCCACGAGTACTACACCGCGGCACTCGCCCCAGCGGTCGCCGCACTCGTCGCCGGTGGAGCAGCGGTCTGCTGGTCGCGTCGCGACCGACTGTGGGTGCGCATCGCACTCGGCGCAACGGTGTGGATCGCCGCGATCTGGGGCTTCGTCCTGCTGAACCGGACCCCGGACTTCTTGCCGTGGCTGCGGTTCGTGGTCCTCGTCGTCGGCCTCCTCGCCGGTGCGGCGTTGGTGTTCGCCACCGTGCACGGCGTCGCGGCCGTTGCCGTCGCCGGTGCGATCGTCGCCGGACTCGCGGGTCCGCTGGCCTACACGATCGACACGATCACCACCGAGAAGAGCGGTTCCATCATCACCGCCGGACCGCGCGTCGAGGGCGGCTTCGGGCCGGGTGGCCGTGGTGGACCGGGTGGCCCCGGCCGCGGCGGACCTGACGGTCGCGGGATACCCGGTGGCTTCCCCGGCGGCCCGGCGGGACAGGGGATGCCGGGTGGCTTCCCCGGCGCGCCCGGGCAGACGATGCCCGACGGCCGGGACATGCCCGGAAGCCAGGAGATTCCCGGCGGTCGCGGTGGCGACGGCGGTGCCGGTGGGCTGTTACGCGGTTCGACGCCGACGGTTGCGGTCGTCGAGAAGCTGAACGACGGCGCGGACGAGTACACCTGGGTCGCCGCGGCGATCGGGTCGAACTCGGCGTCGGGCTACCAGCTCGAGACCGGCCACTCGGTGATGCCGATCGGCGGGTTCAACGGCAGCGATCCGTCCCCGACCCTCGCCGAGTTCCAGAAGCTGGTCGCCGAGAAGAGGATCCATTGGTTCCTCGGTGGCGGACCCGGGATGGGTGGAGACGGCATGGGTACCGACTCCGAACGCCCGGCGTCGCAGATCAGCGAGTGGGTCCGGGAGAACTTCACCGTGGTGACGGTCGACGGCGTCACGATGTACGACCTGACCCGGCCGAACACCTGAACCCGGCTGCTCGTCGCGAGCACTGCGAGGGACACATTCACCGGGAAAGCCGAGCTTCCCCGGTGAATGTGCCCACAGCGATCTAGAGTTCACCTTGTGAAACCGGGGGATGACACCACGCACGCCACGACAACCGGAGCGGCGACCGCACGCACACGACCACGACTGGCTCGCATGACCGGGCGCGACCCGCACGAGCAGGGACGGGTGGCGACCGGCCTCGAGCTGTTCTACGACCTCGTCTTCGTCGTCGGGTTCTCCGTCGCGACGGGACTCGCCGGACATCAGCTGGCCGAGGCACACTACACCGCCGCTCTCGTCGGCTTTTTCCTCTGCACCTTCGCGACGATCTGGGCGTGGATCAACTTCGCCTGGTTCGCGTCGGCCTTCGACACCGACGACTGGGTCTTCCGCGTTGTCACGCTCGTCCAGATGATCGGCGTCGCGATCATCGCCGTCGGTATGCCGCCGGTGTTCGACTCGGTGGCCGGCGGCGGTGACATCGACAACCGGGTGATGATCCTCGGTTACGTCGTGATGCGCGTCGGCATGGTGATCCAGTGGCTGCGGGCCGCCGCGGAGAGCGAGCAGTGCCGACGCGCCTGCCTGACCTACGCCGTGGCGATCGTGGTCGCGCAGTTCTGCTGGGTGGCCATCGCGATCGCCCACCTGCCGCTCGGGTCGACCATCGTGGCGATGCTGGTTGCCGGCCTGATCGAGCTGATGGGGCCGGTGATCGCCGAGACCCGTGCCGGCGGCACGCCCTGGCATGCGCACCACATCGCCGAACGCTATTCGCTGCTCACGATCATCACCCTCGGCGAGGGCGTCGTCGGCGTGGTCGCACTACTGAGTGCGCAGGTCGCCGTCGACGGCTGGACCCTCGACACCGCGATCCTCGGCTTCTTCACCATGACCACGACCTTCGCGATGTGGTGGATCTACGCCGCGGTGCCCGTCGGCGAGGCGCTGCACGCCCGACGCGGCAAGTGCTTCCCGTGGGGCTACGGCCACATCGTGCTGTTCATGGCCGCGGTCGGCGTCGGTGTCGGTCTCCACGTCGCCGCGCTGTACCTCGAACACCATGCGGAGATCGACGACCAGATCGTGGCGGCGAGCTTCGCGGTACCGATGGCGGTGTTCTGTCTCGGCGTGGTCGTGATGTACGGCCATCTCCTCGGTTTCGACGCGGTCTCCGTCGTCCAGGCGGGTGTGGTGATCGTCGTGATCGTGGCGTCGATCATCGTGTGCTCGGCCGGTGCGTCGGTGATCGTCGCGCTGGTCGTCGCATCACTGGCTCCGGTGGCGATGGTCATCGTCGACGAGCTGGTCGGGGACGGGCGTCGCGAGCGGGCGCTGGGGGCTCTCCGCGGCGCGTGACGCCCGAGCGTGCCGGTCGTTTAGAGTCTTGTGCGTGCGCGTACTCGTGATCGGCTCGGGCGGCCGCGAACATGCCCTCCTCATCGGCCTCAAGAACGATCCGTCGGTCACCGACCTGCATGTGGCCCCGGGGAACGCGGGCACGTCGGCCATCTCCACGAATCACGCAGTCGACATCGTCTCCGGTGAGGCGGTGGTCGCCCTCGCCCGCAAGATCGGGGCCGACCTGGTCGTGATCGGTCCCGAGGTCCCGCTCGTCGCCGGAGTCGCCGACGCCCTGCGCGAGGCCGGGATCGCCACCTTCGGCCCGAGCGCCAGGGCCGCCCAGATCGAGGGCTCGAAGGCCTTCGCCAAGGACGTCATGGCCGCCGCCGGGGTGCGCACCGCCCACGCCGAGGTCGTCGACAACCCGGCTCATCTCGACGCCGCCCTCGACCGTTTCGGCCCGACCTGGGTGGTCAAGGACGACGGTCTCGCCGCGGGCAAGGGCGTCGTCGTCACCACCGACCGCGACGTCGCGCGCGATCACGCCGCAGAATGCCTCGAATCCGGCCACCCGGTGCTGCTCGAATCCTTCCTCGACGGCCCCGAGGTCTCGCTGTTCTGCCTCGTCGACGGCGAGACGGTGGTGCCCCTGCTGCCCGCGCAGGACCACAAGCGCGTCGGCGACAACGATGCCGGCCCCAACACCGGCGGCATGGGTGCCTACACCCCGCTGCCGTGGCTGCCGGAGGGCATGACCGAGCGCATCGTCGACGAGGTCGTCAAGCCCGTCGCCGCCGAGATGGTCAAGCGCGGCATCCCGTTCTCGGGCCTGCTGTACGCGGGTCTCGCGATCGGCAAGGACGGCCCGGCCGTCGTCGAGTTCAACTGCCGGTTCGGCGATCCCGAGACCCAGGCGGTGCTCGCCCTGCTGAAGTCCCCGCTCGGTGAGGCGCTCTACGCGACCGCGACCGGCAAGCTCGCCGAACTCCCGCCGCTCGAATGGCAGGACGGCGCCGCGGTCACGGTGGTCGTCGCGGCCGAGAACTACCCGGGCAAGCCGCGCACCGGCGACGTCATCGCCGGGGCCGAGGCCGAGGGCGTCCTGCACGCCGGCACCGCCCGCAACGCCGACGGCCAGATCGTCTCCGCGGGCGGCCGCGTCCTCGCGGTCGTCGGGACCGGCGCCGATCTCGCCGAGGCCCGCGCGCAGGCGTACTCCCGCATCGAGAAGATCAAGCTCCCCGGCTCGCACTACCGTTCCGATATCGGTCGCAAGGCGCTCGAGGGGCAGATCAGCATCTAGCCGGCGGGAGGGATGCGGGCCGATCTGAGCCCATCTCTGTTCCTTCTCTCCCCTGTGGACTGGTGGGTCTCGTCCGGCCACGGCGGTGTTAGCGTGTGCGGCGAAACCGAGCGCTTCAACAAGGGGGATGTGGGTGTCTCTCGACCGGTCGCGTGGGCTTCTCCGCGCCGAGCTCGGGGCGTGGTCGGTCCTGTCGGCGACGTTGGTCGTCGCAGGTGCGGGCGTCCTGCTGGGCTGGGGCGAGTTGCCGATGGGGCACGGACAAGATCTGTTTCTCCCGGTGTCGTTCGTCGCCCTGGCGGTCGCCGGCGCCGCGTCGACGATCGCGGGGTGGGCGACCGCGCTGGGGATGCTGCAACTCTCTCCGCAGGAGATCGTGTACCGCGGGCGGTGGCGAGGGTGGTCGGTTCCGTGGTCGTCCGTGGAAGCCGTTGCGACGCTGGATCAGCCGCGCAAGGATTCCGGTGCCCATCTGATGCTCCGGGTCGTGCGTCAGGACCCGCGTCTGGTGAAGGCGGACGAGAGCGACGTCGGGGCCTATGCGACGTACTGGCTGCTCGACTACTACCTCCGGCATCCCGAGCACCGTGACGAGCTGGCCGACCAGCGTGCGGTGGAGAGGCTTCGCTCCGGCGAGGTGATCACCAAGCAGGGGTGGATAAGTCGTGCGTGACGAGATCGCGGCCCTGCCACGCGAGTACCTCCAGGTCCTTCGGGAGCTCGTCGCCGACCCCGAGATCGCGAAGGCGTTGCCGCCGGAGACGGGTTCGCTCGTCGAACAGCAGTGGGCGGTCCGGCAGGCAGCGCGCCATCCGAACCCGAGGGACGCCGCGATGCATCGGTTGTGCACCGACCCGGGGGCCCGGGCGCGTGAGGTCGAGGCACGGACGAACGCGATGGTCGATGACTGGATCGACGACCCGGTCAACAGTCGGGCGCGGATGACCGGAGTTCCTCGTGAGGTGGTCGACGACCTCAGGGCCGCCGCCGAACGCGAACTGTTCGTGGAACTGGCCGACTGGCGTCGCAGGTATCCGGATGTTCCGCTCCTCTGAGACGCTCGCTCAGACCGCCAGGTTCCGCCCGAGGAACTCGACCTGCTCCGGCAGCACGCTGCGCCAGTAGCGGTTGGTGTGACCACCGGCGGCGGTGCCGAATGCGGCGGGCGGCCGTAGACCGGCCGCCCACTGCCGGGTGTAGGTGTAGAACTGATCGCTCGATCCGATGTTGATCAGGACCGGGATCTTCGCGAAGGAGGGCTGCGCCCCGAACAGCGAGTTGGCCTGATAGTCCTCGAGGCCGTCGAACGCGCGCGGCGGGAAGTTGCGGGGATCGGCCCACAGGGCGGGCGAGCTGACGGCGACCGCCGCGACGCGCGGGGCACCGACGAGCGAGGCCAGCCGCAGTGCTCCGTAGCCGCCCATCGACCACCCGAACAGGCCGAACCGCTCCGTGGACAGGTTCAGGTCCGGGTTGTTCGCGAGCATCGGTAGGAACTCGTCGAGGATCATCGCGCCGCCGTCGGCACCGTCGAGACGGCGGTGGTAGTAGTTGCGGCCCACGTCGGCGGCGGCCAGCGCGAACGGCGGGTTTCCGGCGTCGACGTACTGCTGCAGGACCGTCTGCATCTCGAGCTTCGGCCCGAAGATCGTCTTCTCGTTGGTGTTGAGCGCGTGCAGGACCAACACCACGGGCAGCTTGCCGGTCACGCCGTTCGGCCGGGCCACTGCCCAGCGGGTCTCGCGGCCGCCCATCCTGGCCGACTCGAAGCTGCCGGTGATGAGCGGCGGTCCGCCGGTGACCGGGGGCGGTGACGGATCGACGGGCAGCTCGTCGTCGGCGACCCGGCCCTCGAGGTTGCGGGGCTGCACCGAGGTCGCGGAGGAGGAGTCCGAGCATGCGGCGACACCCAGCGCCGCGGCTCCGAGTCCGGCGGCGAGCACGGCTCGTCGACCCACACGCGGGAGATCGCGGTCGGCGGAGACGAGGAGGTGGGGACGGACGCGGGTCATCGAGTCAACAGGGTAATGGGGAACCCGGGCCCGGGTGCAATGCCGAATGCGCCGACGCGCCGACTTGTGAGAAATCTGTCTCTTACTTGACGGTCAGCGAGCCGATCGCCTTGCGCAGCAGTTCGCCGGCGCCCGCCGCGACCTCGGGCAGGCCGGGGGCGTCGGTCACGGCCACCATCACGTCCGGATTCATCGCCTCGACGATGACCGAGCCCTCGTGCTCGGGGTCGTCGCGCACGACCACGTTGCAGGGCAACAGCAGGCCGATCTGCCGATCGACGCCGAGCGCGCGATGGGCGAACTGCGGGTTGCAGGCCCCGAGGATGAGGTAGTTCTCCATGTCCTCGTCGAGCTTCTTCTTCAGGGTCGCCGTGACATCGATCTCGGTGAGCACGCCGAAGCCGACCTCGCCCAGGGCTTCCCTGGTCCGTGCGACCGCATCGTCGAAGGTGGTCTGCAGGGTGGTGCGGTATCCGAGTTCCATGGCGTCCTCTCGTGTCGGCACGTGGCCGGCCGCGACGGCCGGATACGCGCCCATCATACCCCTAGGGGTATCCGGGGAAGCCGGGTTTCGGCACGTGGTGCGCAACATCGCGACGTCCGGATCACGAGCGCTCGAGGAGGTGGCTCTGCGTCTCGAGTGCCGTGTCACCTGTTCGCGTATGAAATCGGCAGCGGGTGTATGGCTTTGGCCAAAAGCAGTACGGCCCCACGGACGCCTTTGGCAGCATGAACCACATGATGACGTCAGCGGCGACCCCCAAGGGGGCGCGACGGCGGTCTCGACTCATCGAGGCAGCCGGCGAGTTGCTGCTCGAGGGCGGATTCGACGCCGTACGTCATCGCGCCGTCGCCGAACGGGCGCAGCTCCCGCTCGCGTCGACGACGTACTACTTCGAATCCCTCGACGACCTGATGGCCGAGGCCGCGGCGAGTGTGTGCGAACACGACGAGGCCGCAATCACCGAGCGCGCCAAGGCCCTTCCACGACGGCGGCGCGGGACCAACGCCACCGCGACGGCGCTCGCCGAGGTCTTCGTCGGCGCGGACACCACGATCAAGCAGCTGTCCGCGCGCTACGAGATGATCGCGCTGTCGGCGCGCTACCCGCAGTTGCGGGAGGTCGTGACCAGGCGGTGGCGATCGCTGTCGACGTGCCACATGGACGTGTTGTCCAAGTCCGGTCGCATCGCCGACCCGGCTCACGTCGCGCAACTGATCGGCATCGAGGACGGCGCGATCGTGGGGGCTCTCGGGCAGACCGCGATCCGACCCGTCGACGCGGTGCACGACGCCCTGCTCGACGTCGTCGACGTCCTCGCGCCCAGAGAGTGAAAACGGCCACGCGGACCGGCGGTTGATGCCACGATGGCCGTCAGTCCAGGAGAACGGAAAGGGGAGACGATGTCCGGGGGTGCGGTCGGGGTGCGCAGGTTGGGCAGGCGGTGTGCCGGGATCATCGCCGCTCTCGCAGCAGGCGGCGCCACGGCGACGCTGCTCGCCGCGCCGGCCGCGCGGGCGGCACCCTCCGGTCCCGTCGACGCGGGCGTCCCGCTGTCGTCGGCCGTCTACGGCACCAACTGCACGTATCCGCTGACCGTCCCGGTCAACTCGTCGGGCTGGGTGACGTTCTGGGAGATCAAGCCCGGCCTGCCGCCCCGCTTCATCGGTCGCGACCTGCCCTCCGGCGCACTGGCCTCGGTGACGTGGGTGCCGCGGCGGATCGGGGACAAATACCTCGTCGCGGTGCAGAACGGCCAGGCGTCCAAACCGACGCCGGTGCGCGTGCGCCAGGGCCACGGCTCAGGCGGCGCGTGCATCGCGTTCTGATCCTCGCCGGCGTCTCGCCAGCGGCGGGATTCGGGAACACAAGGGTCGGCGACCTACACTGATCGGGTGTCGAAGCCCGCCATCTCCAACGTCCTGGCCAGCCGCTACGCCTCTGCCGACCTTGCTCGGCTGTGGTCGCCCACCACCAAGATCGAGCTCGAGCGGCGACTGTGGATCGCCGTGCTGAAGGCGCAGCGCGACCTGGGCATCGACGTCCCGGAAGACGCCATCGCCGACTACGAACGCGTCGTCGACCAGGTCGACCTGGAGTCCATCGCCGAGCGGGAGCGGGTGACCCGGCACGACGTGAAGGCCCGCATCGAGGAGTTCAACGCCCTCGCCGGCCACGAGCAGATCCACAAGGGCATGACCAGCCGCGACCTCACCGAGAACGTGGAGCAGCTGCAGGTCCTCCGCTCGCTGGAGCACGTGCACGCGCACGGCGTCGCACTCCTGGCACGCATCGTCGAACGCGCCGCCCAGTACTCGACGCTGGTGATGGCCGGCCGCAGCCACAACGTCGCCGCGCAGGCCACGACCCTGGGCAAGCGCTTCGCCTCGGCGGCCGACGAGCTGATGATCGCGCTCACCCGCCTGCGCGAGCTGATCGACCGCTACCCGCTGCGCGGCATCAAGGGCCCGATGGGCACCTCGCAGGACATGCTCGACCTCCTCGGCGGCGATGCCACCAAGCTCGCCGAACTCGAGTCGCGTGTCGCCGAGCACCTCGGCTTCGCGCGGACGTTCACCTCGGTCGGACAGATCTACCCGCGCTCGCTCGACCACGACGTCCTCTCGGCACTCGTCCAGGTGGCCGCGGCGCCGTCGTCCCTGGCCACCACCATCCGCCTGATGGCCGGCCACGAGCTGGTCACCGAGGGCTTCCAGCCCGGCCAGGTCGGCAGCTCGGCGATGCCGCACAAGATGAACACCCGCAGCTGCGAACGCGTCAACGGTCTCGCCGTCGTCCTGCGCGGCTACGCCTCGATGGCCGCCGAGCTCGCCGGCGCCCAGTGGAACGAGGGCGACGTCTTCTGCTCGGTGGTTCGCCGCGTGGCCCTGCCCGACGCCTTCTTCGCCATCGACGGCCTGATGGAGACCTTCCTGACGGTCCTCGCCGAGTTCGGCGCCTACCCCGCGGTCATCGCCAACGAGCTCGACCGCTACCTGCCGTTCCTGGCGACCACCAAGGTCCTGATGGCCGCCGTGCAGGCCGGTGTCGGCCGCGAGACCGCGCACGAGGCGATCAAGGAGAACGCGGTCACCGTGGCGCTCGCCATGCGGGAGGAGGGTCGCGAACCCGACCTGCTCGATCGCCTCGCCGCCGACGACCGCATCCCGCTCGACCGTGCCGCGCTCGACGAGCTGATCGCCGACAAGTCGGTGTTCATCGGCGCCGCCGAGCAGCAGGTCGCCGACGTCATCGCCGCCGCACAGCAGATCGTCGACGAGTACCCGGAGGCCGCGGCCTACACGCCCGCCCCGATCCTGTAGGCGCCTACTCCGACCCTCGGTCCGCGTGCCCGAGCCGCCAGTCCGGCAGCGCGATGTCGCGCACCCGGCGCTTGAGCTCGGGCGCGTCGGGGAAGCCGCCGTCGCGCTTGCGCTCCCAGATCAGGGTCCCGTCGACGTCGATGTGGAAC
The DNA here is from genome assembly GCF_000344155.1 of Gordonia paraffinivorans NBRC 108238. GTDB lineage: Bacteria > Actinomycetota > Actinomycetes > Mycobacteriales > Mycobacteriaceae > Gordonia > Gordonia paraffinivorans. The sequence goes on from NZ_BAOQ01000057.1 coordinate 14,311, forward strand.
ACGCCGCCGGTGCCCGGGACCAGCGTCACCGAGCCGAGTTCGGTGCCGAAGGTGTTGAGCAGTTCCGAGGCCATCCACGATGCCCGCAGCAGCCAGTTGCACTGGGTGCAGTAGGTGATCGTGATGTGCGGGCCGTGGTCGGGTTGCTCGAGGGACTGCGACATGGGTCCAAGGATCGCAGATCCCCGACGACGCTCGGGCGAGCCACGCCTCCCTGCCGTCCCACGGCGCGACCAGAACCTCTAGGGTCGTGTGCATGCGTCCTGAACTGCAGTCCTACCGGCATCTGGCGTCGGGGAAGGTCCGCGAGATCTACGAGATCGACGCCGACACCCTGCTGCTGGTCGCCACCGACCGGATCTCCGCCTACGACCACATCCTGAGCCCGGCCATCGGCGACAAGGGCCGGATCCTCACGGCGATGAGCTTCTTCTGGTTCGACGTCCTCGGCGTGCCCAACCACCTGGCGGGCGGCCCGACCGACGAGCGCATCCCCGCCGAGGTCGTCGGCCGCTCCATGGTGGTGCGCCGGCTGCCGATGGTGCAGGTCGAGTGCGTCGCCCGCGGCTACCTGACCGGCTCCGGCCTCGCCGACTACCAGGCCACCGGTTCGGTGTGCGGGGTGGCGCTGCCGCCGGGGCTCACCGAGGCGTCCAAGCTGCCCGAGCCGATCTTCACCCCGGCCACCAAGGCGGCGCAGGGCGACCACGACGAGAACATCAGCTTCGAGCGCGTCGTCGAGCAGGAGGGTGCCGAGCGGGCCGAGGCCCTGCGCGCCGCGACCCTCGACATCTACAGCCGCGGTGCGACGCTGGCCGCCGAGCGCGGGATCATCCTCGCCGACACCAAGTTCGAGTTCGGACTCGGCGACAACGGCGAACTCGTGCTCGCCGACGAGGTGCTGACGCCGGACTCGTCGCGCTACTGGGAGGCCGCCACCTACGAGCCGGGCAAGGTGCAGCCGAGCTTCGACAAGCAGATCGTGCGGAATTGGCTCACCGGTCCCGAATCCGGTTGGGACAAGGCCTCCGACACCCCGCCGCCGCTTCTGCCCGACGACGTCGTCGAGCGCACCCGGGCGCGCTACATCGAGGCCTACGAATGGATCACGCAGAAGTCCTTCGACGAGTGGCCGGATGCGGAGGTGGGCGCGTGACCTCCGAGCGTCAGGACATGAAGCCGCCGGTCGCCAAGAAGGTCCCCACCGAACGCACCCACCACGGCGACACCTTCGTCGACGACTACGAATGGTTGCGCGACAAGGACGATCCGGAGGTGCGCGCCTGGCTCGAGGCGCAGAACGCCTACACCGAGGCGCACACGGCGCACCTGGCCGACCTGCGCAAGCAGATCTTCGACGAGATCAAGAGCCGCACCAAGGAAACCGACATGTCGGTGCCCATCCGGCGCGGCCGGTTCTGGTATTTCGCCCGGACCCAGGAGGGCAAGCAGTACTCGATCTCGTGCCGCTGCCCGATCCGCTCGGAGGACGACTGGACCCCGCCGAAGGTCGACGACGGCGTCGAGCTCCCGGGCGAGGAGGTCCTGCTCGACAGCAATGCCGAGGCGGAGGGCCATGACTTCTTCAGCCTCGGGGCGCTGACGGTGAGCGACGACGGCAACTGGCTCGCCTACAGCACCGACGTCGTCGGCGACGAGCGATACACGTTGCGCATCAAGGATCTTCGCACCGGCGAGCTCCTCGACGACGTGGTCACCGACACCTCCGGCGGGGCGGTGTGGTCGGCCGATGCCAAGCACATCTTCTACACGACCGTCGACGCCGCGTGGCGGCCGGACACGGTGTGGCGTCACGACGTGGGTGCGGGGACCGAGGACGTGAAGGTATTCCACGAGCCCGACGAGCGCTTCTGGGTCGGGATGGGGACCACCCGCAGCGACAAGTACCTCGTCATCGGCGTCGGTTCCAAGATCACCTCGGAGAGCTACGTCCTGGAGGCCGACAACCCGACCGGCGAGTTCCGCAGTGTCGCGCCGCGCGTGGACGGCGTCGAGTACAGCCTCGAGCACGCCGTCATCGGCGGCGAGGACTACTTCGTCATCGTGCACAACGGGGTCGTCGACGGGCAGAAGGCGGAGAACTTCGCCGTCGACATCGCCCCGGTCGGTGATCCGTCGGACCGTCGCCCGCTGATCGCGCACGATCCGGCCCGTCGCATCGAGGACCTCGACGCCTTCGCCGACTACCTGGTGCTGTCGTACCGGCGGGATGCCCTGCCGCGCCTGGCCATCGCCGATCTCCGGCAGATCGACGGCATCCCCGCCGAATCGGATTTCCGCGAGGTGGAGTTCACCCAGGAACTCGTCTCCGCCGGTCTCGGGGCCAACCCGGAGTGGAACGCGCCCAACCTGCGGATCGGCTACGGCAGCTTCATCGAACCGGCCGAGCTGTTCGAACTCGACGTCGCGACCGGTGAACGCACGCTGCTCAAGCGGCAGCCGGTGCTCGGCGGGTACGACCCGGCCGATTACGTCCAGTCCCGCGAGTGGGCGACCGCCGAGGACGGCACCCGGATCCCGCTGTCCATCGTGCGGCGCAAGGAGACCGACGCGAACCGGCCGGCGCCGTTGCTGCTCTACGGCTACGGCTCCTACGAGGCGAGCACGGACCCGTACTTCTCGGTGGCCCGCCTGTCCATGCTCGACCGCGGCATGGTGTTCGTCCTCGCCCACGTCCGGGGCGGCGGCGAGATGGGGCGGTACTGGTACGAGGACGGCAAGGAACTCAACAAGAAGAACACCTTCACCGACTTCGTCGCGGCCGGACGGTATCTCGTGGAGACCGGCTGGACCACCCCGCGGCAGATGGTCGCCGAGGGCGGTTCGGCGGGCGGCTTGCTCGTGGGTGCGGTCGCCAACCTCGCGCCGGAGCTGTTCAACGGCATCCTGGCCGCGGTGCCCTTCGTGGACGCGCTGAACTCGATCCTCGACCCGTCGCTGCCGCTGACGGTCATCGAGTGGGACGAGTGGGGCGACCCCCTACACGATCCGAAGGTCTACGAGTACATGAAGACCTACACGCCGTACGAGAACGTGGAGGCGAAGCCGTACCCGCCGATCCTGGCGCTCACCTCGCTCAACGACACCCGCGTGCTCTACGTCGAGGCGGCGAAATGGGTTGCCCGGCTTCAGGAGAAGTCGACCTCGGGCAATCCGATCCTGCTGAAGACGGAGATGTCGGCCGGTCACGGCGGCGTCAGCGGCCGCTACAAGCAGTGGGAAGAGGTCGCCTTCGAGATCGCCTGGATCCTGCAGCAGTCCGGCGCGCTCGAGAACTGATCCGCACAGCGAAGAGCCCCACCGACCCGAA
>NZ_BAOQ01000056.1 GCF_000344155.1 Gordonia paraffinivorans NBRC 108238
TCAGCCGCGCGGCGCAAGGGCCACCCATCTTCAACAACACACCGAGCCAGACGCAACCGGCCAGTCGGGGACAGCGGTGAATTACGGTGGGACATGAAGACCTCCGGGTTGAGGAGCGGTTCTTAGACAGCTCCACACCTCACTCGGAGGTCTTCCCTATGTCACGTCGACTCGCCGAACTCTGTACCTAACGTTCCGGGTCAGTACAGCTAGCCGCCGCACGACGCATCGTCGTGAGTCCCCGCCTCAGCGGGCGTCCGGGAAACCTCCCGCGCGTCCGAGGAGGGCGGGGACTTCCTTTTCCAGCGCCGCGCCCAGCCAACCGGCCGCCTCGACGAGGGCGCCCATGTCGACGCCGGTGGTGACGCCGGACCGGTCGAGTGCGTAGACGAGGTCCTCGGAGGCGATGTTGCCCGTGGCGGCGGGGGCGAACGGACATCCCCCGAAGCCGCCGATCGAGGCGTCGAGCGCACTCGCCCCCGCGTCGAATGCGGTGAGCGCGTTTGCATATCCGGTGTTACGGGTGTTGTGGAAGTGCCAGCGCTGGGGGATGCCCGGGGCTCGCGCCGCGGTCAGTTCGGCAAGGTCGCGGACCTGGGCTGGGACGCCGACCCCGATGGTGTCGGCGAGCGCGATCTCGTCGGGCGCCTCGCCGTCGGTGAGGCGGGCGACGATGTCGCCGATCAGGTCCGGGGCCACTTCGCCCGCGAACGGGCAACCGAACGCGACCGCCACGGTGACGGTGGTGGCGAGCCCGGCCTTCTTGGCGTCGCGCACCACATCGATCGCCGCGGCGATCCCCTCGTCGACGCTGCAGCCCTGGTTACGCCGGCTGAACTCCTCGGTCGCGGGGACGACCGCATTCACCTCGTCGACCCCGGCGGTGAGAGCGCGCTCGAGGCCTCGCCGGTTGAGGACCAGCCCGATGTAGGAAACCCCGTCGGTGCGGGGAACCTGTGCCATCACCTCTTCGGCGCCCGCCATCTGCGGGACGCGCTTGGGATTGACGAAGCTGACCGCCTCGACGCGACCGACGCCGGCGTCGACGGCGCGGGCGATGAGTTCCACCTTGTCGTCGACCGTGAGGATCTTCTGCTCGTTCTGGAGGCCGTCGCGCGGACCGACCTCGACCAACTGCACGCTCGTCATCCCCCAATCTTGCCCCGCGGCGGATGTCCGATGCGACCGGGTCGCCCATCTTTTCCGCTGTCGGTCGAACGGCCTAATTCGGTGGGGCCGGTAACGATTCGGAACGGGCCAGAGTGGCTGCAGGAGACTCGTGTGACTTATGTGGTCACACGAGCCCCAAATCTGCCTGCCGTGATCTCCTCCCGGTGACGGAACCGAACATGCGCTGTAACACTTCGGATCTCAAATGTGATGTGAAGCGTATGATTCGAGGCTGTTCGGCGAACGCTTCGGGGGTGGTGGAAGCGGCGTCGCCGTTGGCACCTTTCGCCGAGACCACTATCGGACGATGCATGGATGACGAGACATCCCGAGCTCAGGGGATCCCGACTGTCGGGAGCGGGTCGGAGCGTGGGAAGGACACGGCGGCATGACCGAAATCGAGTTGCTCGACCTCACCGCCGCTCAACGTGCCATGTGGTTCGCCGAGAACCTCGACGATGATCACTCGATCACGGTTGCGCACTACCTGGACATCGTCGACGCCGGGCGTCCGTTCGACCGAGAGTTGTTCCGTCGCGGCGTGGTCGAGGGGGCGCGCGAACTCGAGACCGCCTACACGCGGATCACCGAGGTCGACGGGGTGCCGAAGCAGTACATCGACTTCTCCGCGTCCTTCCCCGTCATCGAGATCGACCTGAGGGGCGAGTCCGATCCGGTCGCGGCGGCCGACGAGTGGATGCGCGCCGACCATCAGCGGCCGGTCGACCTGCGCGCGGACCCCGTTGCGATCGGCGCGTTCATCCGCGTCGCCGACGACCGCACGTTCTGGTACATGCGCGGCCACCACATCGCGTTCGACGGCTACGGCGCACTGATGTGCCTGCACGAGGCGGTGGCCCGATACAACTGCGCGGTATCCGGAGCGGAGCGTCCCGCGCCTCGGCGGGCGTCGCTCGCCGAGGTCGTGGCCGATGACGCCGCCTACCGGGAGAGCACGCGCTTCGCGAAGGACCGGGAGTTCTGGTCCGAGCGTGCCGCAGGGTTGCCCGAACGGGTCACGCTCGCCACCCACCCGGCGCTCACCGGCATCCACACCGACACCGTGGTCGCCGCGGGCATGCTCGACGCCGGCCTCGAGGCCCGTGTGCGCCGGTGTGCCCGCGACCTCGACGCCTCTGTGGCCGCGATACTGACCGCCGCCTTCGCCGCCTTCCTGGTCCGGATGTCGGCGACCGACGACGTCGTGCTCAGCCTTCCGGTCACCGCGCGCACCACGGCGCGCATCAAGCACTCGGCGGGCATGGTGTCGAACATGCTGCCGCTGCGCGTGGACGGCGTGGGAGCCGCGACGTGCGCCGACGTGGTCGCCGCGGTCACCACCGAGATCACCTCGGTGCTCCGGCACCAGCGCTACCGGTCCGAGGACATCCGTGCCGCCGCCGGATTCGGCGACGCCGTCGGCACGGCGTTCGGGCCGCTGGTCAACCTTCTCCTGTTCGACAGGCCGATCGAGATCGAGGGCGCCCGGGTCGGCTACCACATGCTGTCGGCGGGCATCGTCGAAGACCTCGTGATGAACGTCTTCGCCGCAGGTCCGGACGCGCCGCTCGAGGTGGGCCTGCACGCGAACCCCGCCCTCTACGACGCCGCCGAGCTCCAGACCCACCGGAAGCGCCTGCTCCACGTGCTCGGCCAGTTCGTGGAGGACCCGAGGCGGCCTGTGGCCGATCTCGGCCTGCTGCTACCCGGGGAATCCCGAGGACTCGCGGAGTTCGGCGACGGGGGACCGGCGTCGGGGTTCTCCGAAGAACACGTGCTGGCGCCGTTCGTCCGGCGCGTGGCGTCGACCCCGGACGCTCCCGCACTGGTGTCCGACGACGCGACGCTGACCTACCTGGACGTGGCGCAGATCGTCGAACGGCTCGCCGGTCTGCTGGCAGCCGAGGGAGTGTCCACGGGCGACCGTGTGGTGGTGGCGCTCGACCGCTCGGTGGAGCAGGTCTGCGCCGTCTACGCGGTCATGGCACTCGGAGCGGCCTACGTCCCGGCCGACCCCGCCGAACCCGAACACCGGCGAGCAGCCGTGGAGGCGATCGTCACGCCCCGTCTCGTCGTCGACGCGACCTTCGTGGAGACGCACCGTCGCGCCCTGCACGCCGAGGGCCGGCCGGGTGGCGACGTCGAATCGGCACTGACGGCGCTCGGCGAGCGAGTGTGCAACCGTGCGTTGCTGCCACACCAGCCCGCGTACATCGTCTTCACCTCCGGCTCGACCGGGGTGCCCAAGGGCGTCGAGATCGATCACGTCGCCATCGGTCACCGACTCGCCTGGATGCAGCGCGACCACCAGCTCACCGCGTCGGACGCGGTACTCTACAAGACCCCCGCGACCTTCGACGTCTCGGTGTGGGAACTGTTGTGGCCCTTGCGGACCGGAGCGCGAATGGTGATCGCCCGACCCGGCGGGCACCGCGACCCCGAGTATCTGCGCGCGCTCATCTCGGCCGCGGGGGTGACGGTCGCGCACTTCGTGCCCTCGATGCTCGACGCCTATCTCGACGTCGTCGCACCGGCAGGTGTCGCCCCGTCGGGAGGGGACGCCTCCACCGGAGGCGCCGCGCTGCCGGCCTCCGTGCGTCTGGTGTTCACCTCGGGAGAGGCCCTGAGCGCACAACTGGCCCGGCGCCTGCTGAGCGGGTCGACGGCGGAGTTGGTGAACCTGTACGGCCCCACCGAGGCGGCCGTCGACGTGACCTCTCACCGGGTCACCGCCGACGAGGACTTCGTCCCCATCGGCCGTCCGGTCCCGGGCACCGTGGTTCGCGTCCTCGACCGTCACCTGCGTCCGGTGCCGGTCGGCGTGGCCGGCGAGCTCCACCTCGTCGGTCCGCAGCTCGCGATCGGCTATCACGCCGCCGCGGCGCAGACCGCCACCCGGTTCGTCGCCGACCCCCTCGGCGCCGACGGCGCGCGGATGTACCGGACCGGCGACCTGGTTCGCTGGACCGCCGACGGCGAGCTCGAGTACCTGGGCCGCACCGACCACCAGGTGAAGATCCGCGGACAGCGCGTCGAGCTCGGCGAGGTGGAGTCGACCGTCGCCTCGATGCCCGGTGTGGAGGCGGTCGCTGTCCTCGCGCGCCGCGACCTGGGACCGGGACCGGTGCTGGTCGCCTACCTGCGACTCCGTCGCGTGGGCGCCGGCCCCGGAGAACCCGCCGCGCCGCAGATCGACGCCGAGGCGGTCCGGGCGTACTGCCGGCGCCGGCTGCCCGGTCACATGGTCCCGGTCGGCGTGGTCTTCGTCGACTCCTTCCCGACGACACGTTCCGGCAAGCTCGATGCCTCGGCCCTCCCGGCGCCGGATCTCTCCGGTGACCCGCAGGAGTTCCGCGCGCCGAGCACACCGGCGGAGAAGGTGCTCGCCGGGCTCCTCGCGGAAGCGCTCGGATGCGAGCGGGTGAGCGTCTCGGACAACCTGTTCTCACTGGGCGCCGACTCGCTGACGGCCGCGCGCATGGTCGCGCGCGCCCGCATCGACCACGGATTGTCGATCGCGCTCACCGACGTGTTCGACAGCCGTGATCTCGCCGACCTGGCGACTCGCGCCACCACCGTGACCGCAGACGGGCCGCGAACCCTGGAACCGCGCCCGCGTCCGAGCCGGATCCCGCTGTCGCAGGCGCAGACCCGGATCTGGTTCCTCAACCGGATGGCGCCCGCCGACCCCGGATACAACATGTCGGGCGCGCTGCGCATGAACCATCCGGTCGATCCCGGGACCCTTCATCGAGCCGTTCTCGACGTGCTCGACCGCCACGAGATCCTGCGCACCGTCTTCCCGGGCGTCGACGGCGAGCCGGAACAGCGAATCCTCGACACCTCGACCGCCGCCGAGCAGCTCGGCGCGACCCCGCTGCAGGTGGCCGGCGGCCTCGAGGCGGCGCTCGGGGCGGTCGTCGAACTCGGTTTCGATCTCACCGATCAGATCCCGTTCCGCTATCGGCTCCTCACCGGCGACCCCGGCGGCGACGTGATCGTGCTCGTCCTGCACCACATCGCGGCGGACGGCCACTCGCTGCGCCCGCTGCTGCACGACCTGATGACGGCCTACGACAGCCGTCGGGCCGGACACGAGCCCCGGTTCGCTCCGCTTCCGTTGCAGTACGCCGACGTCGCAATCGAACGGGCGGAGACCCTGGGCACCCCGGAGAAGCCCTCGTCGGTGCTCGTCGAGGGGGTGGAGTTCTGGCGGGACGAGCTCGACGGCGCGCCGGACCTGCTGCAGCTGCCCACCGATCGACCCAGGCCGCGCGTGATCTCCGGCGCGGGAGACCATCTCGACGTCGACCTGGACCCCGAGCTCACCGCGGGAATCCGAGGGCTCGCCGCGTCGCTGGCCGTCACCCCGTTCGCGGTCTTCCAGTCTGCGCTGGCGCTCACGCTCGGGCGGCTCGCGGCCACCGACGACGTCAGCATCGGAACCGCCGTGGCGGGACGCGACGACCCGGCCGTCACCGACCTCGTCGGCATGTTCGTCAACACGGTGGTGCTGCGCACCCGCCTGCGACCCGCCGACACGGTGCGCGATCTGGTCGTCGGCGCCCACCGGCGCTGTGCCCGCGCGATGAGTCACGCCGACGTGCCGTTCGAGCGCGTCGTGGACGCCGTCGCCCCGCAGCGCTCGGCATCCCATTCACCCCTGTTCCAGGTCGCACTCACCGTGCAGCCCGATCCGCTCGCCGAGCTGTCGCACTGGACCGGCTCGGCCGAGATCCTCGACGCACGGGTTCCCGCGGCGAAGTACGACGTCACCGTCTCGGTGACCGAGCGCGCCGACGACTACGCCGTCGAGTTCTCCTATGCCACAGACCTGTTCGACGCGGAGACCGTCGCCTCCATGGCCGATCGTCTCCGTCGGGTGCTGGAGCAGATGGTGGAACGGCCCGAGCGTCCGCTGACCTCGGTCGACGTCCTCGGGCCTGCCGAGGTGCGGGCCCTGACCGAACCGCGGCGGGGTCGGGTGCCGGAGGCGACCCTGCCCGAGCTGCTGGAACGGGGCGTCTCGGCCGCGGACCCGGCATCGATCGCACTCAGCGTCGACGAGGGCTCTCTCACCTGGGCGGACATGACGGCGGCCGTCCATCAGATCGGCCGTGCGATCGCCAAACGCGGGATCGGCCCGGGCGACGTCGTCGCCGTGTGCATTCCCCGCTCGGCGCGCATGGTGCTGTCGATCCTCGGCATCGCGATGAGCGGCGCGGCGTTCGCCGTGCTCGACCCGAGGCTCCCGGCCGAGCGCCGGGCGTCGATGCTGGCCGACTGCGGTGCGGGACTCCTGATCACCGTCGACTCCATGACCGGCGGTGACACCGCGGCCGCCGAAGGCGGGGCCGTCGACGTCGAGCAGTGGGTCCTCGACGACCTCGAGGTCGAGCTGAGCTTCGTCGGGGTCGGCGACCACCCGCTGTCCGACGCCGAGCGAACCCGTCCCGTCCACGTCGACGACCCGGCATACCTGCAGTTCACCTCCGGGTCCACCGGGCGTCCGAAGGCCGTCGTCATCACCCATGCCGGGCTCGCGGAGATGGTCGCCGAGCAACACGCGATCCTCGGGATCAGCCCGCGTGCGCGTGTGTTGCAGCTCGCCGCACCGGGTTTCGACGTGGGCGTCTTCGAGATCCTCCTCGCGATGTGCGCCGGTGCCGAACTCGTGGTGTCGCCCGCGGACGTGTTCGCCGGCCCCGAGCTCGAAGAGGTCATGACGAGCCGGAGGGTCACCCATGCGGTGGCCACTCCGACCGCGCTCGCGACGATCGACCCGGAGGGGGTCTGCGACCTCGACGTCATGATGACCGCCGGCGAGGCGTGCCCGCCCGAACTCGTCGAACGATGGGATGCCGCCGGGTGCCCGCTGGTCAACTGCTACGGACCGGCGGAGACGACCATCTGGGTCACGGTCTCGGAACCGATGCGTGCGGGTCGTCCGGTCTCTGTCGGGCAGCCGATCTCGGGGGTCGGTGTTCGTGTGCTCGACGCGAACCTGCGTCCGGTGCCCGCAGGCGTCGTGGGTGAGCTGTACCTGACCGGTCGTGCCCTGGGGCGCGGCTATCACGGCCGTCCCGGGCTCTCCGCGAGCCGGTTCGTGGCCGACCCGTTCGGAGACGGCGACCGGATGTACCGCACCGGCGATCTGGTGTCCCGGACATCCGATGGGGATCTGATCTACCACGGCCGCAACGACTTCCAGATCAAGATCCGCGGCATGCGGGTCGAGCCGGGCGAGGTCGACTCGGTGCTGGTCGAGCATCCCGACGTGGAGAACGCGGTCACGGTGGGCACGAGCACGCCGAACGGCGACACCGTGCTGGTGTCGTACGTGACCGGTCCGCCCGGATGCACTCCCGCTCCCGAGCAGATCCTCGACCACGCCGTGGCCCATCTCCCGGCCCACCTCGTCCCGCACACGGTCCGGGTGCTCGAGGAGTTCCCGGTGACCCGCACCGGCAAGGTGGACCGGCGCGCACTGCCCGCAGTCGAGATCTCGCCGGCTCGCGAGTACGTCGCTCCCCGTAGCCGTCTCGAGGCCGCGGTGGCGCAGGTGTTCGCCGAGGTGCTCGGGTTGCAGGCGGTCAGCGTGCACGACGGCTTCTTCGAACTCGGCGGCAGCTCGCTGTCGGCGACCAAGGTGACCCACCTGCTCGAACAGCACATCGACCGGCGCGTGCCGCTGTCTCTGCTGTTCGAGAACCCCACGGTGGCGAGCTTCGTAGCGGCGCTCAACAGCGTGGACGCCACAGGGGTCGGACGGGTGCTGACGCCGCGCAACCGTCCGCACATCGTCGAGTTGACCGGGACCCAGCGTGCACTGTGGACGCTCAACCAGATCGACCCGTCGTCGTCTGCCTACAACGTCGAACTGACCCTCGAGCTCGACGGCCCGCTCGACGTCGAGGCGCTCGTCGGAGCGCTCGCGGACGTCATCGCGCGTCACGAGCCGCTGCGCACGCGCTACCCGCTGCACGACGGCGAGCCCGTCCAGTTCATCGTGCCGACGGCCGACGCGGTCCGCGAACTCCGCGTCCCGATCGTCGAGACGACCCCGGATCGTGTCGAGGCGGAGATCGAGGCCGTCGTGAAGCCGGGCTTCGACCTCACCAAGACGGTGGCGACGCGCGCGGCGATCCTGCGACTGGCGGCCGACCGCCATGTGCTCGTCTTCGCGGTGCACCACATCAACGCCGACGGCGGGTCGCTGTGGCCGATGGCGCGCGACCTCACAGCCGCCTACCGGGCACGGGTGGCCGGCGAGACCGGCCGGTGGTCGCGGGCGGCCGAGCGCACCCGGGTGCAGTTCGCCGACTACGCCTTGTGGCGCGCCGAACGGCTGTCGACCCGGCGCCCGGACGGGAACACCGAGGAGCAGCACCAACTCGACTACTGGCGGCGGCGACTCGAGACGGTGCGCGAGCCCGCGACCGTGCCGACCGCGAGGCCGAGGCCGGCGCGCCCCCGGCATGTCGGGGGACTCGTCGACTGGTCCGTCGCTCCGGAGACCGCTGGTGTCATCAATCACCTTGCGCGCGTGAACAACACGACGCAGTTCGTGGTCTTGCACGCGGCGCTGGCGGTCCTCGTCGCACGCCTGTCGGGGCACGACGACGTCGTGATCGGCACCCCGTTCGCCGGCCGCGACGACCCGGCCCTGGCGGACATGGTGGGCATGCTCGTGACCACCGTGCCCCTGCGCACGCGGGTCTCGATCGACGAGCCCTTCGACGATCTGCTCCGGCGTGTCCGCACCGAGGACATCGCCGATCTCGCGCACGCCGAGGTGCCGTTCGACCAGATCGTCGACCACCTGAACGCGGCGGGCGTGGGCCCGGCGCGACGCGGCGAACAGAACCCCTTGTTCTCGGTGATGATGTCGTACCAGAACCTCGAACTGCCCGACGTCCGTCTCGACGGGCTCACCGTGCGGGTGCGGCCGCCGGCGACGTTCCCCGCGAAGGTCGACCTGGAGGTGATGGTCTTCCCGACCGACCTCGACGGCGTGGACCGCGGCGGCGCACTCGGGGGTCGCATAGCCTACGACACCGACCTGTTCGACCCGGCCGAGGCCGAACGCATCGCACGCCGGTACGAGAGCCTGCTCGCCGACATCGCCGCGCGTCCGTCGGCGCCGGTGGGCGATCTGACGATCTGGTCCGCCGAGGAGCAATCCGCTGCGCCCGACGGTGATCTGCCCTTGCACGACCTGGTGTCGCAGGTGGCGGCAGGCCACCCCGACGCCGAGATCGGTGTGCCGGGCGCCCCGGCGATCACCTTCGCCGACCTCGAGGCCACCTCGGTGGCGATGGCGATCTCCATGCCCGACGCGGACCCGGCCGAGGCGCTCGCGGTGGCGGTCACGACCCTGCTCGCCGACGCCGACCGCACACTCGACGAGGTCCTCGCGTGCATCCGCCGGTCGGCCGAAGGCATCCTGCGCCCGACGCGGGGGACGGCCGGCGACGGTACTCGAAATCGGGTGGAACCCGCGTGACCTCGAGTACCTCGGCTCCGCGCAACGTACCGGGCGCTGGGGCGGCGATCGCCCAACCGCTCGCGGTCCGACGCCTGGCCCTCGCTGCCGCGCACGCCCCCGACACGGAGGCGATGACGGGTGCCGGCGGGCCGGTCACGTTCGCCGATCTGCATCGCAGGGTCGCCACGGCGGCGACGACGCTCGCCGGTCGCGGCGTCGATCCCGGCACCGCGATCCGCGCGACCGTCACCGCTCTGCTGCCGCGAACAGGGAAGACGCCGGCCGAGCTGGCCGCGGCCGCGCAGACCGTTCTCGCCGACCTCGACCGGCGCATCGACGACCTCCTGGGAACCGGCGACCTCGAGTCGCTGCCGGGGCTGGTCCGCGTGTCGGCTCGCAGACGCGGGGATGCGGTCGCGCTCACCGACCTCGACGGGACCTCGATGTCCTATCGCGAGCTCGACGAGCACACCGACCGGCTCGCGCAGGCGCTCGCCGCCGCGGGCGCCGGCCCGGAAACCCTCGTGGGCGTGGCGATGCCGCGCACCACCGGACTGATCGTCGCGCTCCTGGCAGTCCTCAAGACCGGTGCGGCCTATCTGCCGTTGGACCGGACGCATCCGCTCACGCGCCTGCGGTCGATCGTCCACGACGCCCATCCGGTGCTGGTGCTGGCCGACGCCGAGACCGCCGCCGCGTGGTCGGCATCGACGGAGATCTCGGCCCGGACCCTCACTCCGGACGAACTCCTGGCCTGGTCCGAGGAGAGGCCGGCGCCGCGACTGCCGGAGCGGATACGCGCCCATGCCGCTGCATATGTCATGTACACGTCCGGGTCGACCGGTGTCCCCAAGGGCGTCGTGGTCACGCACGACAACGTCGTGTCACTGCTCGTCGCACTCGATCTCCTCGTCGACAGCACCTACGACGACGTCTGGTCGATGTTCCACTCGTACGCGTTCGACGTCTCGGTGGGGGAGATCTGGGCCGCGCTGGTGGCCGGAGGCCGCCTGGTGGTGCTCGACCACGCGACGACCCGCGCACCCGATGACGTGGTCGAGGTGTTCGACCGCGCGGGCGTCACCGTCGCCAACTTCACCCCGTCGTCGTTCTACCAGTTCGCCGCCGCGGTGCGGCCCCCGCACGGGCGGCCGCTCCCGCGCGCACTGCGCAGGCTGCACTTCTCGGGCGAGTTGCTCGACTACGAGCACGTGCGGAAGTGGCAGGCCGACCGCGACGCAGACGGCTCCCCGACGCCTCCGGGAGCCGATGTCGGCGGTCCCCAACTCAACAACATGTACGGGCCGACGGAGACCACGGTCTACATGACCCGGCGCGAACTCACCCGCCGGTTCGTCGACGCCGCAACGGCGTCCGACATCGGCGGACCGCTGTTCGGGTCACGGGTCCATGTGCTCGACGGCCGGCTCGCCCCGGTGCCCGACGGTGTCCCCGGCGAGCTGTACGTCTCCGGCGTCCAGGTCACCCGCGGCTTCCTCAACCGGCACGGCCAGACCGCCACCCGCTACGTGGCCGACCCCTTCGGCCCGCCCGGTTCGCGGATGTACCGGACCGGCGACATCGGCGTCGCGCGCGACGGTTCGATCGAGTTCGTCGGTCGCCGCGACGGCCAGGTCAAGCTGCGCGGATTCCGCATCGAGCTCGGCGAGGTCGAATCGGCGATGTCCGCGCTCGACGGCGTCGACGCCGCGGGCGCCGCGGTACGCATGCGCGGCGACACCGAACATCTCGTCGGCTACCTGGTGCCGACCGCGGGCGCGGAACTCCCCGACGAGGCGATGCTGCGCACGCTTCTGGGCCGGGCCCTGCCGGACTACATGGTGCCCACGCTCTTCGCCACCCTCGATGCGCTGCCGCTCACCGTCAACGGAAAGCTCGACCGGGACGGCCTGCCGGATCCGGGCACCGCCGACGAACCGGATGCGATCGAGCCGCCCGCGACGCCGGTCGAGTCCGGCCTCGCCGACATCGTCGGGGAGATCCTCGGCATCGACGAGGTGAGTGTCACCGCGTCGCTGTTCGATCTCGGCGGCAACTCGCTCACCGCGACCCGGGTCGCCGCGCGGGCGGCGGAGGTCTTCGACGCCGCGGTCGCGGCCCGCGACCTGTTCGGCGCTCCCACCGTCCGGGGGTTGGCCGCGATCATCGAACAGCGGCTCGCCGAGGAGGGTGACGGCGACCCCGGTGCCCGCCCCCGGCCGCCGTTGCGACCGGTGGACCGTTCCGGACCGCTTCCGCTGTCTCCGGCCCAGCGACGCATCTGGTTCCTCGAGATGCTCGATCCCGGCGGCGCGGCCTATCTCATCCCGGCGGTGCTGCGACTCCGGGAGAAGCCGGACGCCGCCGGCGGGCTCGACCCCGCGGTGGTGGCCGCCTCCCTCGACGACCTGATCGTCCGGCACGAGTCCCTGCGCACCCGGATCGTCGCCGAGGACGGCATCCCGCGACAGGTGATCGATCCGCCCGGCGCCGGCCGCCACGACGTACAGGTCGATCCGCCCCTGGACCTCCGCGACGCCGGCGACGCGCAGGTCGAGGCGACCATCCGCGACATCGCCACGCGCGGTTTCGATCTCGCACGACAGGCGCCGGTCCGCGCCCGCCTGCTGCGGGTGGCCGACGACGAGTGGACGCTCGTCATGGTCATCCACCACGTCCTGGGCGACGGCGGGTCGATCGGTCCGATGGTCACCGATTTCGTCCGGGCCTACCGGGCACGGGCGGAAGGACGCGCGCCGGAGTGGGAGCCGTTGCCCGTCCACTACGTCGACTACGCGGTGTGGCATCACGAGGTCCTCGGCGACGTCACCGATCCGTCGTCGCTGGCCGCGCGCCAACTCGACTGGTGGAGAAAAGAACTCGCCGACGTCCCGGAGCTGGCCGAACTGCCGCTCGATCGTCCGCGGGAGGCTGTCCGCGACGACTCCGGTGCCGAGCTGTCCACCGTGATCGACGGGCAGACCTGGGCCGCGCTCCGCGACCTCGCCGACCGGCACGGGGTCACCATGTTCATGTGCGTCCACGCACTGCTGGCGGTGACGCTCCTGCGGTCGGGCGCCGGCGACGACCTCGTCATCGGCACGCCGGTGGAAGGCCGCGGCGAACGCGGTCTCGACGGACTCATCGGCATGTTCGTCAACACCCTCGCTTTGCGCACCCGCATCAGGCGCGACCTCGGCTTCACCGAGGTCCTCGAGGTGTGTCGCGAGGTCGACGTCGCCGCGCTTGATCACGCCGACCTGCCGTTCGAGACGGTCGTCGACGAGGTCGTCACGACCCGCGACACGGCCCACCCGCCGCTGTTCCAGGTCGCGCTGGCCTTCCAGAACTCCGACCGGCCCACCGTGGAACTGCCGGGGCTGCTCGTCGCCGAGGCGCAGGCGCCGGTCACGGCCGCGAAGACCGATCTGCAGGTGACCGTGCTCGACGCGCCGGGCCGCCCCCGCGACGCCGACACGCCCATCGTCATCACCTACGCCACGGCGCTGTTCGACGCGGACACGGTCGCCGCGCTCGGGCAACGGATGGTCGATGTCGCCCGCGCCGTGATCGAGGCGCCCACCGCGCCGGTCGGAGACCTGCCGGCCGGGCCTTCCGACGCTCCCCGCGCGGTCGTCGCTGCCCCGTCCCTCGCGCCGGCACGGCGGACGCTGCCCGACCTGCTCGCCGACGCCGCGGCACGGCATCCGGACAACACCGCGGTCACCGACGGCGAACGGTCGCTCACCTACGCCGAGCTCGACGCGGAGTCCAGGCGCGTCGCCGCCGCCCTGCGAGGCCGCGGGGCGCGGCCCGGAACGGTTGTCGCGCTGGCGGTTCCGCGATCGGTCGACGCGGTGGTCGGGTTCTGGGGCATCGCGCGGACCGGAGCGGCGGTCGGTCTCGTCGACCCCGCACAGCCGGCTGATCGCATCCGGTTCATGGTGGGCACACTCGGAGCCCGGATCGGACTGGCGGCCGACCCGGTGGACCGGATCGACGCCGACGGCCCGCGGTGGTCGACGATCGGGAACCTCGCGGGCACCGCGGACGACCCCGACGGCGCCGATCTCGACGCGCCGGGCGTGATCCCGCACGTCGACGACACCGCCTACGTGATCTTCACGTCCGGCTCGACCGGACGTCCCAAGGGGGTCGCGGTCACCCACCGCGGGCTCGCCGACCTCGTGGCCGACGCACGCGGACGCCTCCGGCTCACCCCGGAGTCGCGTGTCCTGCGGTTTGCCGCACCCGGATTCGACGCGTCGGTCTTCGAGATGCTGGTCGCCGTCGCGGAGGCCTCGACCCTCGTCGTGGTCCCGCCCGGGGTCACCGGCGGTCACGAGCTCGCGGAGATCCTCACGGCCCGGTCGGTCACCCATCTGACCGTCACGCCGACCGCGCTCGCCACGGTGCCCGCCGACGCGGTCGACGGCGTCCGGGTGGTGTGCGTGGCCGGTGACGCCTGCGCGCCCGAGCTCGTCCGGACCTGGTCCACCGGCCGCACGATGCTCAACCTCTACGGGCCCACCGAGGCCACCATCTGGTCCACCGCCTCGGAACCGCTACGGCCCGACGCGCCGGTCACGATCGGCGGCCCGATCTCCGGGGTCGGGGTCGCCGTCCTCGACCCGCGTCTGCACCCGGTCCCACCGGGGGTGGCCGGCGAGCTCTACCTCCTCGGTCCGGCGCTCGCGGCGGGTTACCTCGGGCAGCCGGCGCTGACCGCGGAACGCTTCGTCGCCGCGCCGTTCGGCGGGCCGGGGGAGCGGATGTACAAGACCGGCGACCTGGTCCGCCCGCGCCTGCGGGACGGCCGGTGGGAGCTGGAGTATCTGGGCCGCGACGACTTCCAGGTGAAGATCCGCGGATTCCGGATCGAACTCGGCGAGATCGACGCGGTGCTGTCGGATCATCCGGCGGTGGACTTCGCGACCACGTCGGGCATGCGCCACCCCACCTCGGGGGAGACCGTCCTCGTCTCCTGGGTCCGGTGGGTTCCGGGCGCCTCAGCCGACCCGCGCGACCTCGTCGGGCACGCGACGCGACGACTGCCCGCGTACATGGTGCCGGCGGCGATCGTGCCGATCGAGGAGATCCCGCTCTCGATGACCGGCAAACTCGATCGGGCCGCCCTGCCGCTGCCGGAGTTCGCCCGAGCCGAGTTCGTCGCACCGCGGACCGACACCGAACGCGCAGTGGCGGCGGTCTACGCCGAGGTCCTCGGACTCGCGGACGGCGATCAGCCCGTCTCGGCGCTCGACTCGTTCTTCGACCTCGGCGGCACATCTCTGTCGGCGACGCGCGTCGTCGCCCGGATCGGGGACCGGCTCGGCGTCGACATCGGCGTCCGCACCCTGTTCGAGGCGCCGACCGTCGAGTCGCTCGCCGCGGCGGTGGACGCGCGCGACCCCGGCAGTGCGGCAGGGGTCCGGGCACCCGGCCCGCAGGCCCGGCCCGAGCACATCCCGCTCTCGTATGCGCAGCGCCGGATGTGGTTCCTCAACCAGTACGAACCCGACTCCGCGGCATACGTGATCCCGATCGTCGTCCGGCTGCACGGACGCGTGGACATCGCCGCGATGCGTGCGGCGACCAACGATCTCGTCGAGCGCCACGAGGTGCTGCGCACCGTCTATCCGACCGTCGACGAGACACGGGATGAAGACGGCCCGGCGACCGCCGAGCCCCGACAGCTGATCCTCGGCGCGCATCCGGACCTGGTGCACGTCGGGCACACCCTGGTCTCCGGCGCCGACGTCCTCGACGCGGAGATCGCCACCACCCTCACGACGCCCTTCGACGTGACGCGGGATCTGCCGCTGCGCGCGCGAATCCTGAGCACCTCCGATCACGACCACGTGCTCGTGATGGCGCTGCACCACATCGCCGCGGACGGGGAGTCGGCACCGGTCCTGGCGCGCGAGCTCGCCGAGGCCTACGCCGCGCGCCGGGAAGGCGGGGCGCCGGCCTGGGAACCGCTTCCGCTGCAGTACGCCGATTTCGCCATCTGGCAACGGATCCGGCTCGGCGAACCCACCGATCCGTCGTCGGAGATGGCACGGCAGCTCTCCTTCTGGGCCGACCGGTTGCGGGGCCTGCCCGACGTGCTGCCGTTGCCGACCGACCGGCAGCGCGGTCCGGCACCGGACCTGCGCGCGGCGACGACACGGTGGTCGTTGCCCGAGCAGACGGCGGCCGCCCTGCGCAGACGTGCGGCGGGGAAGCGGGCGACGTTGTTCATGGTCGTCCACGCGGCGGTCGCCGCCACGCTGGCGCGCCTGACCGCCACCGAGGAGATCGCGGTTGCCACCCCGGTCGCAGGCCGCGGGCACCGCGACATCGACCGGCTCGTCGGCATGTTCGTGAACACGCTGATACTCCGCGTCGATGTCGACCCCACGCTGACCTCCGGGGAGCTGCTCGATCGTGTGGTGGCCGCCGACCTGGCGGCGTTCGACCACTCCGACGTCCCGTTCGAGCGTGTCGTCGATGCCGTCGACCCACCGCGCATGGACAACGTCGAGCCGCTCGCCCAGGTCATGCTGGTCCACACCGCCGGCACGGGCGACCTCGCCACCGCGAGGCTCGGCGACCTCGACGCCGAGTTCGTCGAATTCGACGACACCACCGTGAAATTCGACCTCACCATCGGGGTCCGGGAAGACGCCGACGGTGCACTGACCGGGTCGATCACCTACGCCGAGGCGCTCTTCGACGAGTCCACCGCCGAGATGATCGCCGCCTCGCTGGTGTCGATGCTCACCGCGCTGGCCGGCTCTCCCGACGCCGTGATCGCCGATGTCTGCATCCTCACCCCGACCGAAGCGGCGGTCCAGCGCGAGCTGTCGACCGGGCGCGAGGTGACGCTGGTCCCCGAGACACTCGCCGAGGCGTCCCTGACCGGGTATCGGATCGCCCCGGACGCCGTCGCCGTGCGCGCCGACGGCCGCTCGCTCACCCACCGGGAATTCGCGGCCCGGGTCGCGGTCCTCGCCCGTGAGCTCATCGACGCCGGCGCCGGACCCGAGGACGCCGTCGTCGTCTGCATCCCGCGCTCGGTCGAGCTCGTCATCGCCGTGCACGCGGTCCTCGCAGCCGGCGCGCAGTACGTCCCGGTGGCGCCGGACACCCCGCCCGAACGGGTGCGCCATATCCTCGACATCTCCGGCGCGGACATCGGACTCGTCGCCGCCTCCACCGCGGTGGCCGGCGACGACGATCCGCCGGCCGATCTCCTGAGCCGGCTATTGGTGGTGGACTCCACCACCCCGGTCGACCTGGACACCCCCGTCGTCACCGACGCCGACCGTCGCTCGGCGCTTCGGCCCGACAACGCCGCCTACACCCTGTTCACCTCGGGCTCCACCGGGCTGCCCAAGGGCGTCACGGTGGCGCACCGCGCGGTGGTCAATCGATTGCGCTGGGGCATCGACGAATTCGGGATCGGACCGGACGACGCGGTGATGCTCAAGACCCCGGTGGGCTTCGACGTCTCCGTGCCCGAACTCTTCGTCCCGTTCATGACCGGCGCCCGCCTGGTCATCGCCCCCGACAACGCGCACCTCGACCCGCAGGCGGTCGCCCGGCTGATCAACGCCGAGCGTGTCACGACCGTCCATTTCGTCCCGTCGCTGCTGACGGTCTTCGTCGAGACACTCCGCGCCGTCGCCGGCACGGGCCGGGCCGCGCACCTCCTGCCCACCCTGAGACACCTGTACTGCTCGGGCGAGGCACTAGCGCCCGCGACGCTGCACGAGGTCGGCGCCGTGCTGCCACACGTGCAGGTCCACAACCTGTTCGGTCCCACCGAGGCCGCGGTGGAGGTCTCGTCGGCCGCCCTCGCCCCCGATCTCGACGTCGTGCCGATCGGCCGTCCGGTCTGGAACACCGGGACCTACGTGCTCGACGCGCGCCTGCGGCCGGTCCCGTTCGGCGTCACCGGCGAGCTCTACCTCGGCGGTGTGCAGCTCGCGCGCGGGTACGCACGCCGCGCGGACCTGACCGCGGAGCGTTTCGTCGCCGACCCGTTCGGCCACGGCACCAGGCTGTACCGCACCGGCGATCTCGTGCGGCGCAACCGCGACGGCGCACTGGAGTACCTGGGCCGCAGCGACTTCCAGGTCAAGCTCCGCGGCCAGCGGATCGAGCTCGGGGAGATCGAGGCCGTCCTCGCCGCCGTCGACGGGGTCCGGCAGGCCGCGGTCACCCTGGTGCGCGCACCGGGCGGGGCCGAGCATCTCGTCGGTCACCTCATCGGGCCCGACGCCGACGGCGCGCTCGACCGTGCGAAGCAGGCGGTGGCCGACTCGCTGCCGGCATACATGCATCCCACCCTGTGGACGACCCTGCCCGAGGCCCCGTTGAGCAGCACGGGCAAGCTCGACCGGAAGGCGCTGCCCGCGCCGCGATTCGAGGTTCCGGCCGAGTTCGGTGGCGACGCCGAACCGGCCGACGACGCCGAACGGGTCGTCGCTTATATCGTCGCCGCGGTCCTCGGCGCCGACCGCGTGGCGATGACCGAGTCGTTCTTCGCACTCGGCGGGGACTCCATCGCCTCCATCCGCCTGACCTCGATGCTCCGCGCCGCAGGTTTCACCCTCACCCCGCGCGACGTCTTCGCCGCCGGATCGATCCGTGACCTCGCCCGTCTTGCCCACCACGAACCTGCCGCCGTCCTCGAGGAACTGCCCGGCGGAGGCATCGGAGCGGTCTCGCCGACGCCGGGCGTCGCCTGGATGCTCGAGCTCGCCGACGACCCCGCGCAGATCTCCGACTTCTCACAGACCACGGTCCTCACCCTCCCGGCCGACATCGACGAGGATGCCCTGCGCAGCGTGATGGTCGCGGTGGTCGCCGCCCACCCGATGCTCACCGCCGCCCTGACCGTCGACCCGGACGGGGAACCATTGGTGGTCGCCGGTGCCGGGAACGCCGAGGACATCCTCGTCACGATCGCCGAGCGGGACCTCCGGCACGATGCGCCGCAGGCGTCGCTCGACGATGCGATCAGCGACGCGCATCGTCGGGCACTCGAGGCGCTCGCGCCCGCGGACGGTCGTCTGGTGTCGGCCGTCGGCGTCCGCCTCACCGGCGCCGGACACACCGTCGGTCGCCTGGTGATCGCCATCCACCACCTCGGTGTCGACGCGGTGTCCTGGCCGACGATCGTCTCCGGACTCGGTCGCGCGTGGTGGCAGTACCGCAACGGCGAGCGACCCCACCTCACCACCACCGGGACGTCCTTCCGCCGGTGGGCCGCCGTCCTCTCCGGGCTCGCCGAGCGGACTGAGGAGATCGGTTGGTGGACCGAGCAACTCGGCGGCCGGCGGGACGCGGTGATCGACCGCGCCCGCGACACCTTCGACTCCATGGTGTCGACGACCCACACGATCGACGTCGCCCGCTCGGAGGCGACCATCGGACGCGTGGCCGAGGCGTTCGGCGCGCGCGTCGACACCATCCTCGCGGCGGCGCTGGTGAGCGCGATCGCCGGCGGCCCCGGTCGGCAGCGACTCGGGTTCACCGCGGACGAGATCTCACTGGTGCTGGAGAACCACGGCCGAGAAGAGGACGTCGCCCCGGGCGCCGATCTCAGTGAGACCGTCGGCTGGTTCACCTCCTTCGTCCCCGTGTCCGTCGGGGCGAGTGCGCAGGGGGAGACGACCGGACGGGAGGTCGCCCGCCTGGTCAAGGCGCTCAAGGACCGACAGAAGCGCATGCCCGACAACGGGATCGCGTTCGGCCCGCTCCGGTGGCTGCGCCCGGCGTCACCCCTGGCCGACCTGCCGCTGCCGCCCGTCACCGTCAACTACCTGGGCGCCCTCACCTCCGCAGGGGACGAACAGGGCGCGGGAGCAACGGAATTCGTCCCGGTGGCGGACGCCCCGTTCCTGCCGCCGTCGGTCCGCGGGGACATGGTGGCCCCGGCCGCGCTCACCGCGACGATGGGAACCGTAGCGTCGGGCGAGGGCAGGAGACTCCGGCTGGACCTGACCGCGCCCGAGGCGATCCTGACGCGGGCCGATCTCGACGGCCTCGCCGATCGCTGGGAGTCGGCGCTGGCGGCGCTCGCCGGATACGTCGACGGCGTCGGTGATCCCGGCCCCGCCGAGACCGATGTCATCGGCGGCGGACTCGTCCAGGCGGAGATCGACGCCCTGGTCGACAGGTACCGGGGTCACACGGGCGCCCGTTCGGCGACGATCTGGCCCGCCACACCACTGCAACAGGGACTGTTCTACGAAGCGGAACGGACGGCGGCCGCGGAAGCGGAGGACCCGTACGTCACCCAGTCGGTGATCGAGTTCGCCGGCGAGCACGCACCCGAGGCCCTGTTGCCCGCCGTACGGGAGGTGCTGGCCCGGCAGCGTGTCCTGCGGTCGGCGTTCACCCGCTCGGCGTCGGGCCTGCCGGTGGTCGTCGTCCCTCCGGCCGACCACCCGTGTGTCGGCGAACCCGACTTCCGCGGCGTCGACCTGACCGCGGAACACCCGGTGGTCGCCGCGGAGCTGATCGCCGAGCTCGCCGCGGAGGATCGGGACAGGCCGTTCGACCTGTCGGCACCGCCGCTGATCCGATTCACCGCGGTCTCGCACCGCACGGCGGACGGTCCCGCCCACACGTTGGTGATCACCGCCCACCACATCATCCTCGACGGCTGGTCCGGACCGATCCTCGTCGCCGACCTGCTCGCCGCCCACCTCGGGCGCCCGGCGATCACCCCGGCCGCCGACATGGAGTCCTACCTCGCGTGGCTCGACGACCGCGACCGCGACGCCGCCCGGGCGGCCTGGCGCGCCGAGCTCGCCGACGCCACCCCGACCCTCGTGGCGCCCCAGCACGCGGCTCGGACGGAGCCGGGCAGGCGCCGTCCGCACGAGGTCGCGGTCCGGCTCGACGCCGCCACCCGTGACGCCCTCGAAATGCGTGTCCGAAAACTCGGCAGCACCGTGAGCACGGCCCTGCACGCGGCCTGGGCGATCGTGCTGTCCCGGCTGACCGGCGAGCGACGGATCGTGTTCGGCGAGACCGTGTCGGGCCGTCCGGCGGATCTCGACGGCGCCGACGCGATGATCGGGTTGTTCATCAACACGGTCCCGGTGGTGGCCGACGTGGCGCGCGACCGTGCCGTGGGCGACCTGGTCGCCGAACTCCACGAGACGCGGGCGCGGCTCGTGGACCACCAGTTCCTCGGACTCGGCGAGATCATCGGTGCGACCGGGCATTCCGCGCTCTTCGACACTCTCGTCGTCTACGAGTCCTACCCGGTCGACGCCGACGTGGTGATGGACGGGTCCCGCGACTCCGGACTCGAGATCCGCGATGTCGCCACCTCCGACGCCACCCATTACCCGCTGGCCCTCATCGCGTCACCCGAAGGCGACGGTCTGTCCCTCGTCGTCAGGGCCGACCTCGCCGCCGTCGATGCCGAGGTCGTCGAGGTGGTCGCCGCCAACCTGGTCGACCTGCTCGGCGCCGTCGCGGACGACCCGACCACACCCGTCGCCGCACTCGACCCGATGCCGGAGCAGATG
>NZ_BAOQ01000055.1 GCF_000344155.1 Gordonia paraffinivorans NBRC 108238
AGGGGCCGTGTGACTGGGTTTACTCCTCGCGCTTTAGAAAGTAGCACCCAGTAGAGGCCATCAGGATAGACGGTGGCGGACACGCGGGTATAGGGGAGGCGATGTCTCCGGTACAGATCGAGGCTATCGGCGTACTGGCGTTGCGCCGATAGCCTCTCGGATCAAGTGGAGGTGCCTATCGAGGTTGGGGCTGTCGGCGGCTAGTTCGGTCCGAAGTACCGACACCCCGAGGTAGCAGTCTCTTGGATCTGAATACACTTGAGATTTTCGACGACGTCGGATAGTCGGTCCCAGAACCAGACTGCAAGGTTTTCACTGGTCGGGTTCGTAAGGCCTTCAATCTCATTGAGCACTCTGTGGTCAAGGGTTTCGACCAAGGGTTGTACAGCCTTCTTGAGGTCGCCGAAGTCCATAACCCAGCCATGATGGGGATCCACAGGGCCACCGACGGTCACGGTCACGCGATAGGAATGTCCATGCAACCGCGCGCATTTGTGCCCTTCAGGGACGTTCGGTAGGCGGTGTGCGGACTCGAACGTGAAGTCTCGAAAGATCTCCATTTGGTGTGTCACGGAATTCCTAACATCTTGTGTGTCTGGAGGCTCAGTTGCCACCTCGGATGATCGAGGCAGTACTTGACCGCGGCGGCAGTGTTCGCCACACGATTGTCGTCGTCTAGTGGTTGGAGTTTGAGACTGGGGAACTCGAGAGATTCGAACTCGGTCGGCGACAGATCGCGCTGCGGATAAACCAACTTGAGTTCGTCACCGCCTTGTACCGCAAGGGGTGCGCCTGCCTTGGGGCTGACACACAACCAGTCGACTCCCGGGGGAGGAAGAATGGTTCCATTGGTCTCCACTGCTACGTAGAACTCCCGTGCGTGGAAAGCCTCAACGAGTTCCTTGTCGAGTTGTAGGAGAGGTTCGCCGCCAGTGCACACGACCATACGTTCCCCGCCATCAGCGACCCAGTGAGAGAGCACGGCATCGGCAAGTTCGTCCGCAGTCGCGAACTTTCCACCTCCCGGACCGTCGGTACCGACAAAGTCGGTGTCACAGAACTGGCAGATCGCCCGCGCTCGGTCCTTCTCACGTCCAGTCCACAGGTTGCACGATGCGAAGCGGCAGAACACCGCCGGCCGTCCAGCATGAGTACCTTCACCCTGAAGTGTGTAGAAGATCTCCTTGACCTTATAGGTCACACATGACTCCCTTGATACTCGATCGGGTCGGTGAAACCGGCTCCCTCGAAGCCCCGCAAGCGAAGCAGGCAGGAGTCGCAATGACCACACGCTCTGCCATCCGGATCGGGGTCGTAGCACGACGACGTCACGGAGTAGTCGACCCCGAGTTCGACGCCTTTTTTGACTATTTCGGCCTTGGTCATCGAGATCAAGGGTGTATGGATCTGCAGGTTCTGACCGTCGACGCCGGCCCTGGTCGCGAGGTTGGCCATGTTCTGAAATGCTTCGATGTACTCGGGGCGGCAATCCGGGTAGCCGGAATAGTCCAGAGCATTCACACCGAGGAAGATGTCACGAGCACCGACGACCTCTGCATAGGCAAGTGCAAATGACAGGAAGATGGTGTTGCGCGCCGGAACGTAGGTATTCGGGATGCTTGGCTCGACGTCGTCGACCGAGTCATGTTTGGGTACGGGAATGTCGGCAGTGAGAGACGAACCGCCGAACGGTCGGAGGTCGATATCGACAATTTCGTGCCGCTCCACCCCCAACGATTCGGCAACCCGCTTGGACGCTTCGAGTTCAACGCTGTGTCGCTGTCCGTACCGAAACGACAGCGCGTACGCGAGATAGCCGAGGTCGTTCGCGATGGCTAGCACAGTGGTCGAGTCCAGTCCGCCGCTGAGGAGGACTACTGCTGGTGGCTTGATCATGAGACCTCCCGGTCGGTCGTGGCCATTCTGCCGAAACTGCGGCCTTGAGTGGGAACCACCTTAGTGTAGTTTATGGACGTGACAGGGGAGGCTCGCCGTTGAGGAAACTAACAATCGTCGTAGGTTGTACGAACCGCAAGTCCGTCCCACCTTCGGATGGTTTGTCGGTCCGCGACCTAGACGCCTGCGGCGTTGAAGTGCGCGCACAGGAGTGGATCCAACGCGTTGCCGCGGCGCCGGCCGCGGTTCCGATCGTCGACCTCTACATGGGGGAGACATGGCAGCAAGCAAAGATGCTGCTTGCTGATGCGAACTCCCTCGGCTACCTACCCGAGATGTTCGTGGCGTCGGCGGGGCTTGGTCTCCGTCCGGTGACATCGAAGGGGCCAGGATACAGTGCGACGTTTGCGCTGGGGAGTCCGGACTCCGTCGCCACCGACTACCCAGGGCTTCTTGACTGGTGGCATTACGTGCGTGCCCAGGCGGGAGCAGTTCCTGCGGAAGCGGTCGCATCCGACAGCATGCTGGTGGTGTTGTCAGACACCTATGCAAGAGTGCTGAGCGAGGAGATTGACCTCTGGGGTCGGCACAGCAGCGATCTACTCCTCGTCGGTGGTTCCCCGGTCCAGGAACCGGGGGTACCGCGCCTGCCCGCGGACAGGGCGTTGCGTCACCAACTGGGAGGTACCGCATCGAGTCTCACGATGCGGATGGCCAGGCAGTGGTTGGCTTTCTGCGACGGCGGCGCTCTGACCAGCAAGTCGGCTCGCGACTCGTGGAGGGCCTGGGCCCACTCCGTACGGCGCGTCGAGGTCTACGATCGGGCGCCGATGGATGATGCCGAAGTGGTCGCATTCATCAGAAAGGTGACTCAGGATGATCCAACTCTATCGGCTACAAGGGCGTTACGGATGCTGAGGGATTCTGGTCGTGCATGCGAGCAGAAGCGATTTTCCCGCCTGTTCGCAGAAACGGTTGTCTGATGACAGAGCACAACATTCTCGAGCGGCGAGCACTCAAGTTGAACCAGAGTTCAGATATGCCGCTGTATCTGTTTGCGCTCGCGGCGGAAGAAATCGATCTGGTTGCCGACGTCGCCCGGATTTCGCGTGATGAGGCTGGGCGCTTGATCGGGTATCAACGGCCGGAGCGACGCAGCCATGTCAAGCAGATATTGGAGTATCTGGATTCAGCCGACGTGCTGTTCCCCAATGGCCTGATTCTTGCCCTCCCCGACACCGTCCGGTTCAAGTCCAGTCGGGGACCGGGGGCCTCCGACGGGTTGGCTGTCAGTGGCACCCTTAAGATTCCGGTCCCGACCGTTGGCAGTGATCCGCGGCCGGCGTGGATCGTTGACGGCCAACAGCGGAGTCTCGCGCTCGGTCGATCGAAGAACAAGCGATTGCCCGTACCGATTGCGGGATTCGTGGCGCCGACGCTTGCGTTGCAGCGTGAACAGTTCTTGCGTGTGAACACCGTGTCACCACTCCCGGTAAATCTGGTGACTG
Organism: Gordonia paraffinivorans NBRC 108238; assembly: GCF_000344155.1. Classification (GTDB taxonomy): domain Bacteria; phylum Actinomycetota; class Actinomycetes; order Mycobacteriales; family Mycobacteriaceae; genus Gordonia; species Gordonia paraffinivorans. The sequence continues at coordinate 3,405 of NZ_BAOQ01000055.1, forward strand.
AATTGCTTCCTGAGGTCGTGGCAGCTCCGTCTCCGCGTCTCTCTGCGAAGCGGTTGCCATCTGCACTGGTTGACATGCTCAACATGGACCCAGAATCCCCATTCGCAGGGTTGATCAAGCGCGCCTCCTCGGATGAAGAGGCGCGAAAGCGAGCGGTCGTCACTGACACGAGTTTGGTCGAGGCGCTTCGTGAGTCCCTCGAGTCACCTGCAGGTGTGCTATTCCCCTATCGAAATATGGCTGCAGGGACCACCGACACCGAAAGCATTCGAAAACTCTTGATCGTCTACTGGTCGGCAGTGCGTGAGACTTTTCCGGAGGCATGGGCGAAGCCGCCGACGAAGTCGCGACTCATGGGCGGCGTCGGGATCAGGGCTATGAGCCGTCTCATGGACAGGGTGATGTCGCACGTCGACATCGACTCCGACACCGTGCGAGACGCAACGATGGCCGAACTGGCCCGTGTGGCCGACAAGTGTAGGTGGACCAGCGGTACCTGGGACGAACTCGGCCTGCCGTGGAACGAACTGCAGAACACTCCCCGGCACATATCAGCACTGTCGAACTATCTGGCGCGTGCTTACGTCGACGCGCGGGCAACGAGTAGCGGCCGATGAAGTTCTATTTTCCCGATAGTCAGGATCTCGTAAATCCGGGGTACGACTTCGTCCATGATGAGTATCCGCCACATCGAGTCCGTCAGCGCGACGACCGGTATGCCCACGAGGTGTTGAGTGAACCGGCGTATGACGGAATCTTGGTCTCGAAGGCGGTGGTCGACGGATCTGTCGGTGGTGCCGGTAGGTACTCGGTTCCCCAGCGGCAGCGGATCTATCGGATGGGGGTCCGGGAGTTCTTTCGCCTGCCCGAATATGCGGTAACCATGGGAGACTGCGGTTCTTTTACGTATGCCAACGAAGCATCACCTCCATATAGTGTTGCCGAGGTGCTGGACTTTTATGAGGACTGTGGATTCGACGCTGGGGTGAGCGTCGATCACATCATCCTCGGATATTCGAAGGACGGGAAGAAAGCGTCGGACGATTGGTACTGCCGCCAACAGACCACCCTGGACCTCGCGCAGAAGTTCCTTGATGAAGCTCGGAGTAGGGGGTCGCGAGTCGAACCCGTCGGAGCTGCGCAGGGTTGGGATCCCCAGAGCTACGCAAAAAGCGTCGAGGAACTGCAGAAGATGGGCTTCGCTCGGATAGCGCTCGGCGGGATGATCGCTCTACGCACGCCTGACATCCTTGACTGCCTTGACGCTATCAGCGAGGTGAGGCAAGAGGGCACTGGGTTACATCTCCTTGGAATCAGTAGGATCGAGAACTTTGACGAGTTCAAGTCCCTCGGTGTAACCAGTTTTGACAGCACTTCAGCATTCCGCCAAGCGTTCATGGATGACCGGGACAATTATCACACGGTCAGTGGAAAGTACGCCGCGATCAGAGTGCCTCAGGTAGAGGGCAATCCTGCACTGAAGCGGGCAATACTCTCGGGAAGAGTAAGCCAGGCCGATGCGGTCGTCCTCGAACGGGACGCTCTGAGGGCTTTGCGTGACTACGACGCGGGTCGCGTGAGCGCAGACACTGCGCTGGATGCGGTGCTCTCGTACGAACGACTCGTCAACGGCGACAAGAAGAAGTCGTACGCGGAGCAATACCGCACGATGCTCGAGGACGCCCCATGGCAATCGTGTAATTGCGGACTATGTGCGAAGCATGGGATCGAAATAGCCATCTTTCGCGGTACCGAGAGAAACAAACGTCGCGGATTTCATAATATGGCAACTCTACGTAAGAAAATATCGTTGCGTCTGAAAGGCCTCCAGAATGACCGATAATGCAGTTTCTGCTGAAGTTCTGCGCTTACCCGCACTCCGGATAAAACAGGGAAGCCGTGAGATCTTCAGTTTCGCGGTTGAAGGTAAGCAACTACTTGACTTCACGGCCGTATCGCGGATCGGCAGAGGCGAGGACGGTGGACTTGCGGGCTACCAACGTCCGGAAGTGCTCAGTCACATCCGTGCAATTCGGCGCTACATCGAGTCCGATGGGGCGATGTTGCCGAATGCAGTGGTGGTGGCGTTCAACGAAAGCGTCAGGTTTCGGGCAACAAAACGATCGACTGCCGGCGAGGTCGCAACCATCGGTGAGTTGCTCGTCCCGGTGGAAGGGGGAGTAGATAAGCCTGCGCTCCTTGTCGATGGCCAGCAACGAGTAGCCGCGATCAGAGACGCGGCGGTGGAGTCGTTCCCCATCGCTGCTGTCGGGTTTGTTGCTGACGACGAAGAACAGCGCTCGCAGTTCATCCTGGTGAACAACACGAAGCCACTTCCGAAGGGCTTGATCCACGAGTTGATCCCAGAAGCCGCCGGCCATCTTCCACCAAAGTACGCTCGACGAAAACTCCCTGCATCACTCATGATTCGCCTGAATTTCAATCCCGACGGACCGTTTTACGGACGGATTCAGACGCCCACTTCACCGGATGGATACATCAAGGACAACAGCGTCCTGAAGATGATCGAAAACAGCCTTTTCGAAGGCGCGCTCTACCGGTACCGGGATCCGATCGACGGTTCCGGTGACGAGGACGCGATGATCGCGCACTTGGAGATGTTCTGGTCCATCGTCAGAGACACGTGGCCAGAGGACTGGGAACTCCCACCTCGAAAGACGCGACTGACGCATGGAGTCGGTATTCAATCGTTGGGCTACGTTCTAGACGCGTTGACAGATGGTTACCACGTCAACCATCTTGACCGATCCGAGATCGAGCGCAAGGTCAAGGCGATCTCCAAGGTGGCGGCTTGGAGCGGGGGACAGTGGGAGTTGGCGCCCGATGACGTTCGAAAGTGGAACGGCCTTCAGAACACACCGAACGACATCAAATTGCTGACGAACCTACTGCTGCGCGCAGTACGTGGTGGCTAGGATGTGCACCGTGATCTGACTCTTGCCGTACTGTCCGTCGACCGAGCGAATCTGCCGGATCTTCTTGTCTACGAAGCGTGGCGCTGGGGAGAACAATCCGTGACGCGTGTGAGACTCGAGTCATGACAGTGAAGTCAGCAACTTGCTACAGGGCCGTACATGTTTAGTCCTGGCCAACTTGTCCTGCACCGAGATGTACCCGGTATCGCCCGGGTGGGGGAGACACACGACGGACTTATTCGACTGGACCTCTTCGAATCCGCCGCATTGCCGGTGGCAGACTCACGTTGGGTTCCTGAAGCCGAAGTTCGGCGTGCGCAGTTGAGTCGACAGACCCGTGTGTTCTTTCGCGTCGAGGCCGGGCGATGGCGCGCGGGGCGTGTCGTCGGTGGTGGCCCTGACGTCTACTTCGTCCGCCTGCCCAACCTTGAGTTCGATACCCAGATTGCGGAGAGTCGACTCTTCGTACGGTGGGAGCGTCCACCTCAGGATCCGATGCAGGTCTTGCTCATGGGTGCAAATGAGACGCCCCGCTACTGGGACGTTCGATCCCCCGTACGGGAGCAACTCTTTCAAGAACGGGCAGCGTGCGCATCGGCAACGGGCATCATCTCATCTGGAGTGAGACTCCACGCCCATCAAATAAATGGCGCTCTCAAAATTATTCGAGACCCGATCCAGCGGTACCTCATTGCCGACGAGGTCGGGATGGGAAAAACGATTGAGGCCGGCTATGTTATCCGACAGTTGCTCCTCGACTCGCCTGGGCGTCGGATTGGCCTTATCGTGCCAGATCCACTCATCGGGCAATGGCGAGATGAATTATTGAACAAGTTCTTTCTCGATGACTTCCCAACCCCCGACGGTCAGCATCCTTTCGAAATAAGAGGGCATGGGGACGTCGACCAATGGAATGAGCTCGTCGGGGTCGACATGCTGGTGGTCGACGAGGTGCACCTGCTCGCCGGTGACAGCGCGGACGAATACCCATACCGTGACCTGACTCGAGTTGCTCATCGGAGTCCGCGACTCCTACTCTTGTCGGCAACCCCGTTCTCGCGGAAGCCGAGAACACAACTCGCACTGCTCCATCTGCTCGACCCAGAACTGTACAGATGGGAAAACGAAGAGCAGTTCGAACGACTCCTGAGTACACGGCGTGATCTCGCTCTCGCGGTATACGGCCTGGACGAGGACCCCGAGCCCGATCTTCCAGAACTGCTGGAGCTTCAGTTCGCCGAGATCAGACAACTATTGCCTGACGATGAGACGCTCGCTGCTGCGATGGACTACGCGATGAGCCTCTATGGACCGCCTGGAACTGATCCTGAAACGGTCGACGTTGACGCACTCAGGCGCGCAGTTGGCGCGGTCCGCACACATATCTCGGAGACCTACCGCCTGCACCATCGGGTCATCAGGAATCGACGCCATGTCGTCGAGATGCAGGCCCTCGACGACGAAGGTCTGCTGCCACCATTCCAACTTGCAGGACGCACTCGTCCTAGGGTCATCCGCCAGGACTCGACTGAAGCCAGTGCCGCTGCCGACGCTGTCGTCGAGTGGACGAACCGCTGCGCTAGTGCGGTAGTCGATCTTGGCGTCGATCCCTCGACTTACGGTCCCGTACTCGGTGTTCTTCAGTCCCGAGTTGGCGGACCTGCGCACGACTTGGCCGACGTGCTTCGCTACCGCACCGAGGGTATCGACAACGGAGTCTTGACCAAGCACGAGCAAGACCTGCTCATGTCAGCGCCGGTACTCGATTTTGAGTCGAGAGTACTGGAACGCTTGGAAGAATCCGTCGGATCAGACGGCCTCGAAGAACTTGTCTCGATTGTGGAAAAATTCGGCAAGTTGCCTGACCTGAAGGCAATAGTATTCTGTGGCCGCGGATCGCTCGCGAGCGATTTGTACTCGTCCTTGGCTCAGCGAGGTGTGCAATTTCCGGTCTACGCACATGTAGACCGATTGTCGTTGCCACCTGACGACGAGATTGAAAAATGGCGGTCGACCGGTGGCGTAATGATCGCCGACGACACTGGCGATGTGGGCCGAAATTTTCAGGAAGCGAGACAGATCGTTCACGCGAGGATTCCTTGGAGCCCGAATATTCTGGAGCAGCGCATAGGAAGGGTTGACCGATACAGTGACTATCGTTCCGCGCTCCAATACGTAACAGCGGATGGTGATTCGACCGGCATCGCTAGGGTATGGCTTCGCCTCTTAGCAAACGGTTTCGATATCTTCTCTTCGTCGATATCAGCGATGCAAGAAGTGGTTGATGAACTTACTAACGATCTGTGGGCTCGCTTGATATCAGAAGGTATCGAGAACTTTGAATCTTCGACGGACGCTATACGCGAAACGCTTGCAGCCGAAAAGCGACGAATCAATGAGATCGATGCGCTTGAATCCAGTTTTGGGTCAAATGACGATGGATCTGAAATGGCGCTGGCCATAAGTCGTGTAGAAGAACGGCCCAAAGAAATCGAAGAGACTTATCGAAACTTCATCGAGGGTAGAGAAGGACTGGGCCTTATATCGCGACGCAACGCAGATGGTAGCCTCACCTTCGAGGATGACCAGAAAGCCCCTCCCCTTCTCAGCGCCAGGTTGCTTCGACGCCTACTGAGTATGAAAGGTCCTGCTCGCTCTGGTTTCTTTGACCGTTGCGAGGTCGATTCGGGTAGACGACTCTTTAGGACGGGAAATCCATTCATTGACAGTTTGGCCGCCCTGCTCGAACTGGATGACCGTGGACAAGCTGTCGCAATGTGGCGTTGGACGCCCTGGTGGCCCCGAGACACTGAACTATTCCTTGGGTTCGACTTCATCATCGAAGCCGACCTGGGCCCTGTTCTCGAGATAATAGGTGATTCGCACGAGATGCGTCCGATCGCCCGCCGGAGAGCAGACACCGCATTCCGGCCCCAGCACCATCGGATCTGGGTACTGGCCAACAACACGGGCGATATTGTGCACGACCAAAGACTTACAGCATATCTTTCTGCTCCCGTGAACGAGCGAAGAGACACAAATCTGAATGTTGAGCGAATCTCAGCACTGCACCAACTGGTAGGTGGACAGGACAACCTCGAACCTCTTGCCCGGACAGCGTTGGACGCGGCGAGACAACACCTGGCTGTTCTGTCCGACTTGACTGAGGCCACAAGGCGTGCGGCCATCGCTGTTCGCGACGAGACGGATCGAATCGTCTCGCAAAGTAGGGCGCGAAAGAAGGCGCATGGGTTGGTCGCTGACCCAGGCGTTCTCGACGCCGAAGTCGAACTTGGACGTGCAATTGAAAAGTCAGTGACCGATCCCACGGTTACTGTCAGTGCGGTTCGTTGCGTTGTGGTGTCGGCAGAAAACTGGCGGAGCTATGTCGCGGAATGATCTTCAGGTTGCGCAGCAGGCCTTCGATTGTTGGCCGGCCAGCGTATTTGTCGAATCAGGTATGGATTGTAGCGACGCGTGTATCCGACTACTCGACGCCCTGGATGGACTTGAACGAGGGGAATCCGGTTGGCGGGACATTGCTGCCCTGACACGTCAAGTCTTGCTCACCTCGCGTGCTACCTACGGTGGCGATCCAGAAGTCGCGGTGCCGTCTTCGCGCAATTTCCCGACTGTTGACGAGTGGCAAGTGGCTCAGTGTGCCGTGTCGTTACGCGCAGACGACCGATTAGGTATTCGAGCGTTTGACTGGCATCCACCTGCCGGCAGCGATGGCGCCGAGAGCAACCGATTGGCAGCAGAACAAGTCAGAGCGGTTTATAGAGAAGTACCACCTGAGGGCCCGCCGTTGCTCCCTGCCGACCCGTTCTGGAAAGCGACACATCATTACGATTGCTATCGGGGCGAAACGCAACGTCAAGCAGCGCGAGCAGCAGTCTTGAAGTCCGGTGGTGCCTTGACGGTCGCGCTCCCGACAGGCCGTGGAAAGACCGCCGTTGCGTGGAGCAAGATGCTCCTGTCAACGCATGGAGTAACCGTCGTTGTGGTACCTACGGTCGTTCTCGCTCTAGACATGGAGCGCCGCACCGCCGAAGCAGCACGGGCCGACAATTTGGACCTCAGTCCGGTGGACAGATTCGCCTACATAGGATCACTGGACGACGGACTCAAGCAGGCAATGCGCCAGCACATGCGAACCGGACGGCAGCGCATCATTTACACCTCGCCTGAGGCACTCGTGTCGGGACTGGCGAGTGCGTTGCTCGATTGCGCGCGTGCGGGTCACCTCCAGCAGATCGTCATCGACGAAGCACATCTCGTCAGTCAGTGGGGCGTCGATTTCCGCCCTGAGTTTCAGACGATGGCCGGCCTGATCGGGGACGCATATGACTTGTCACCAGCAGAATCTAAACCCACGGTACTTCTTCTCAGCGCCACCCTTGCACAACAAGCGCTGGACGTATTGTCTCGACTCTTTACCTTCGGCCACCGTTCACCAGACTTGGTCTGGGGCTCTGAGTTGCGACCCGAACCTGCTATCTTCCTTGAATCCTGCCCAGACAACGATCGTGCGGCCAAAATCTTGTCGGCTACTACAAATCTCCCCCGACCATTAGTCCTGTACACGACCAAGGTCGACGATGCGAAAGAATGGGCAAATGCGCTGCGGAGCGAAGGCATCCTCCGAGTTGGTTGCATTACGGGAGAATCTTCTGAATCAGAGCGCCGAGGCGTTATGGAGGCCTGGCGTGGATACACCGTGAGCGGACAGCGAATCACTACGAAACTTGACGTAGTAGTTGGAACGTCGGCGTTCGGACTGGGTGTTGACATGCCCAACGTGCGCACCGTGTTGCACGCGTGCATGCCTGAGAGCATCGATCGGTATTACCAGGAAGTCGGCCGTGCAGGTCGCGATGGACGTCCATCGGTCGCGTACCTCTGTACAACGCCATCCGACGAGAGTGTCGCCGACGGGATAAACAGGCCGACGACCATCGGAAACGAACTCGGATGGAACCGCTGGCGGCAGTTGCTGAGTAGTGGCAAGCAGGTCGGTCCGTCTCGTTACCGGGTTCAGAAGAGTGCGATACCCGTCCATATGAACGAAGGATACAAGCAGAGTGCCCAGTGGAACGTGAAGACTCTTACTCTTATGGCTCAGGCTGGAATCATCCGACTGCATCCCCCTACCTGGACCGAGTCGGTCGTCGCCGCTGGATGTACTGATGTGGAGCGCGAGGCGTTCTACGAAGACCTTCATGACCTGCTGGAAGTCGAACTTCTGCGAGGTGACTGCCAAGACGAGATCGGATGGAGTGCCGCGATGGATGAGGCGCGCCACCAGGTACATTCATCTCAACGCCAAGCCTTGGCCTCGATGAGGAACCTCATTCGAGGCGACGAGTGCGCAGGACGCATCATTTCGCGCCACTATCGATACCGACTAGAAAACCCCTCAGGTGCGCAGCTGACCACTCAGCCGGTTTGTCGAGGTTGCCCGGCGTGCCGGCGATCACCGGATCTATCGCCAGGCGTGAGCACGCCCGAACCATGCCCTCTCCTCCCGTTCGCAAAAGAGGAATCTGAGAGTTTGAGAGAGTGGAGGGGAAACCAACCAGCACTCTTTATCCGGATTCCATCCGGGGCTGATTGTCAGCAGTTGCTCGTGAAGCTCGCCCAGCATGGACTCAGTATCTATTCGGGACTCAATAGATCTGAGGCTGAAAGACTGCAGCGCGCTGTACCCAATTGCCCGATCATCATTGATGATCCCAGTGCATATATTCCTCTGGTGGAAACCTATGAAGGACCAATCGTAAGCATCGTCGCGACCAGACAGTTGCCGGAAGATATTCATCACCGACTATCACTCGAACTTACTACATACGTCGTCGGCCCTTACGACATTGTCGATCCAGACCGACCAGGCCAGTTCCTGCGAGATATAATTCCGAGTATCTCGATCGAAGCACTCATGCGGAGTTTATAGATGGAAATTCTTAATCCAAGTCCTAGCTTGTGTCTTCCCCAGGCAATGTGGATAGTGTTCGATACGGTAGCGCGCCGTGACGATGTAACAAGTGACGATGTGCTGGACTTGGTGGTGCCAGTAGCGATCCGCAAATCGACTCCGGGAAACGGCGGACACGTCAACCGCGCGTTGAAGGCCTTGCTAGAATTAGAACTACTGACACGTGACGGAGACTTCCTGAAGCCAACGATTGATGACAATGGCCCAGGGTCATTTCTGCGCGTACTCCGGTATCGTCTCACATCCCCGCCCTCCGACTTCGGTCCTGAGTTCTCAGGAGCACCCGACCTCCGCGATGGATTGATCTGGCTGCTCCGTCGTTCACCCTTTGCGCCATTGGATTGGCAAGATGTCGAGAAGACACAGTTGAAACAAGTGTTTGTTAACGACACGCGTTGGAATGCGTTTATGCACTGGACGAAGGCACTGGGCCTTGGTCGCCCCGCACCGGCAGTCGTGGTCGAAGGGTCGAAGAAGAAGACAACTGGCGAAAAAGTCGTGCCAGATCCGACGGAAGCAGTGATCGACGTAATAAGGAATCCGATTGGCGAGGCTTTACCGGTCGGATCATCGATCTCGATAAGTGTATTGCTCGAGTTCTTGAGGCGTGAGTTGCCTGTCCTCCCTGGCCACTCGAGTGCTGTTGTCGACGAGATTCCCGAAGACAGTAGTGACGAACTGCGAGCACTGGGATTGGCCCTCTCTTGTGCGGAAGAACGCGGACTTCTTTCAATGACCTATCAGGCAGACCCTTCAGGCGTATTAGCGCTCCCGGACGCAAGAGATTATGGTAACGATCGGTTCGTGTCCGCGGTCACTATCATCGAGGAATAAGAATGGCAATCCAGACCAAGTTCGCATGCTGGACACCGCATGCAGTAACGGCAACAATTCCAACAGAGGCTGCAACTCCGTCGGACAGAGTGCTCCTGGCAACACATTCTCCGCTAAGAATTGTCCGCCGGCGTATGGCATCAGGTGCTGACTCTGGATTCGACCAATCCATTACTGAGCAGGAAGTGCTCGACGAGTTCTTAGAAAGCCCGACCGCAAATGGTGTACTCGTCGCGAGCGTGATCGGTGAGTCGGGAACTGGAAAGTCGCATCTAGTTCGCTGGATTGGTGCGAATATAGCGAGAACTCCGACCAGGCATGTCATATATCTTCAGAAGACAGAGACGAGTCTCAAAGATGTGATCGAGAAGTTGCTGGTCGATCAGCACGGACCCGAGTTCGACGAACTCCGGAACCGCTTGTCATACCTAGGAAGTGGTATTTCACTCAGCGAGATGGAACAGCGCTTACTCGGTGAGTTGGCCGAGGCGCTTCGCACCCTGGAACCTGATACGCCAGCCTCCAAGGTCCTCGTAGGCGATAACGGATTGCGTTTATTCTTCCTAGATCCGCTGTTCCGGGACCACTTATTGCGTGAGGGTTCTTTCATCAAACGTCGAGCGCGGTTTTCACTATTCGGCCGGGACCAGAATGAACCGGAAGTGCCGCTCCAATTTACTGCCGCCGAACTACCCGTCGATATCGGCGATTATCAGGATATAAACCGGGCAGCCGAAGCGACTCAGAAGGTCTTCAGGCGGGTTGCGAGTAATCCGAGTCTTCAGAGCGAGGCAGTGCGTCTGCTCAATAAGGTGCTTGATACCGCAGTAACTAAAGCTGCCAACCTGAACGTTGGTGATGTGTCGTCGGCATTCAAAAAGTTGCGCGAAAATCTCGTTGGCCATGAAATAATACTGCTGATCGAGGACATCGCGCTAATTCAGGGAGTGCGTCGAGATCTTCTTGACGCCATCGTCGAGGTCGGTGTCATACAAGGTGAGGAGCGACTCGCCTCGGTCCGCACAATGCTTGCGGTGACTACTGGATATTATCAAGCCCTTCCCGATACATTTCGGACTCGTGCTGAAGGATCGTCACCAACGTATGTTGTTGACATGCAACTGAAGGGCGACGGTTCCGATGACCAAATGCTTGTTGATTTCGTTGGAAGATACTTGAACGCTGCGCGTGTCGGTAGAGAAGAATTGGAGGGCTCTTCCTTGCCGGTTCGCAATGCATGTCTGAGTTGTGAGTATCGCGCTGATTGTCATGCGACCTTCGGTGTTTCGGGCCAGGAGTATGGACTGTATCCTTACAACCGTGCTGCTTTAAATCGGGCCATAAATGCATGTGGAGATCTGGTTAACCATGACCTGATATTCAATCCACGCCGGGTGTTAAGTAGGGTTGTCCGCGATGGGTTGAACGACGCGCATGCAAGACTGCTGGAGGGAGACTACCCTCCCCCCGCCTTCCTCCGGGAGGAATCGGCAAAGAATGGCCTCCCAGCACTTCCAATATACATTAAGGAAAAGATAGAGAAAGAATATGGAAGCGAACAGTCTGGGCGTGTCGAAACACTCTTAACGTTTTGGGGAAATGTAGGGCGGAGTGCTGTCGATGGCAACATTTTGAAGGCATTCGGGCAACCGGATATTTCCGGCAGCATTCTCGTTGATACCGGCGAAGACGAGCCCAGCAACGAGGTTGAAGTAGTCGGCCCTAGTGATATTCCAGCGTCGGTGCAAAGAAATCTTGACGATATTGATTCCTGGGTCTCTGGTAAACCGTTGGTGCAGAGTCTGGCTCAAGATCTGAGGAGTATCGTCCGTGACGCGTTGTTGCTCCGACTTGAGTGGTTTGATCCGATTATCAAAGAACCCGACGCACAGACGATCAATGCGGCAATCCGTAAAGGCGCTCACAGCGTGTCGATTGAGGGAGCGAATGAGAATCTTCCTAAGGCCTCACCTATCGTCCGGTTCTCGCGCGATGCACGGACGGGTGTTATGTTTCGAGGTCTTGTTCTCATCAAGGCTGGGTACTGGCACCGCTCTGGTGACGCATTATCGCGTCTCGACGCGGAACTGACACGGTGTGTGCCCGAGGCGAAGTCGAGAATCCTGGCTTACCTCGAGTTCGACGAACCCTCGCTCGTGCAGGCATCGGCGTCTCTCATCAGAGGAGCTGTCGCATGCGGGCTGCTGCCAGACAAGCCCTCAGATCTGGAACTCATGAATGCATCGCTCGCGAATGCGAGCGTTGATCGACCTGATCGTTCATCACGTGCTGATGCATGGTTGCGTGCGTACGATGCATATGTCGACGAACGTAGGAAGGCTATTGATCGACTACTACGCGCTGTAGGTCCAGCACAGGGATCGAGCGGTTCGGTCCACGCTGTCGACGTGGACCGGTTCCTTAGAATTGTCAGGAAGGCGTGTAAAATCGCATTTTCGGACGAAACCTTGAGCGTTCCTTCGTGGTGTTCTCATGCTGATCGAAAACTAGGGAACTTGATACAGTTTGCGGGCGTCCAACTGGATCACTGGCGCGCATTAGTCGAACGCATACGCAGTCAACTTCCAGCGCAGGACTCGATCCGAGAATCGGTGAATGCTCTTAACGACGTCGTTCGTATTGGCAAGGACTTGGGCTATGTGCGAGCCCAAAGCATACCGTTAGTAGTTGAGAAGAATGAGGTCGCTGGAAACTTCGAGGATAAGACCATCCGCGAAGTTGAAAAGATTCTTGAAATTTCCGAAAATTCTGAAAAATGGGTGAGGATCGGCAATGTGGGTAAAATTTGGGGTGTCCAACTGAAAGATATCGCCGACTACCTAGATTTCAGTTCTCAGTGGGTCGATGCCGGTTTGGGATATGCCGAGGTTGAGTCGGCGGCAGATGACTCAACCGTTCACGATCGATTGAAAGATGTGATTCGTGTTTGGGAGGTCCTCGTGAAGGAGGCTGAAGCGAATGAGCGGTGAACGACAACACGAATCTCTCCTTGATCGTGCACGGAGGTTAGCGAATCTCGCGCGGTTGCGGGCCGACAGCCTGGGTGAATCTCAAGACTTGAAGAGACTCGACACAGCGTTGACGAAGTTGCAGGGCGATCTCGGTTCTCTTCAGTCCGCGGTGTTGGTCCACAGGACGTTGGCCGACGCCGGTGTTCCAGTCGATCGGTTAGAGAAGATCGACGCACCACTGGCAAAGCTTAAAGGAAAGGTTGACGAGAGTGGTTTGCCGAGCGCGAGATTCGTTCAGAATCGTGGATCAGATGTTTCCGAGTTGGAAAGCAGGATTCGAGCTGCCGATGTTGCAGCATGGAACGGTTGGGCTCGATCGAGGCTGAACACCGTGCCGAAGACCCTGATCCCTCTGTTGAATGTATCTGTTCGCGGTCGTGTACAGGAGAAGTTGAGGCGCCTCGAAATGCTTGCGTCCTCCCAGCGCCTAGAAGTGCCGACTGTGCTCGACTTTGTACGGGATCTCGATTACATCCGCGACGAACTGAGTGCTGTCGGTGATTCTGATATCGATCATGTGTTGCGGAAGTTTTCCGACGGTCGCGCACGTCTGCTTGATCTGACCGATGACGATATTCGGGTTCTTCGCGATGACCAAGGTCTTTCTACCCAGATCTATTTGGTGATCTCGTGACCGCGGGTGATTGGCCGGGCATTCCCGAACTGTTGGACCGGCTCGAGGACCGGGAGTTGCGTCTGTTGTCCTGGGGCGTCGTCGACGGATTCTTGAGTCAGACTGACGTCGAGTTGGCGATCGAGGAACAACTTGCTGCTGACGTACGATCAGGGGAACGGGAGTTGCATACGGTCGAGGCGTACCTTGACGCGCTCATCGATCGTTGTCTGCTGTGGCGAGTCCCTGCGCCTACTCCGCGGTACAGGACGCGACTGGGGGAGACCCTGAGGTTGCTGAGGCTGCTCCGCCAGTTGTGGCCTCCTCGAGATGAGTCTGTGCCCTACTGGTGGCGAAACTCGGCGCCGTTGGTTGCCGATTACCGTCTGAGAGTGGCTCCTCGGCGCTACCCGAGGCGGTCTGTGGCGGTCGATGACGCAGTCGAAATGCTGAAGGACGTGCCGGCCTGGAACTCTGAACTCGTAGATCTGTTTGCGCGAATCGTTCGTGGATCGAAATTGGCGGATTTCCAGGTTCGAGCTACGCGTTCGGTGTTGGGAGCGCTCTCGAATCCGAGGGCGTCTGCGCGAATCGTGACGGCAGGAACCGGTTCTGGGAAGACGTTGGCCTTCTACCTTCCGGCGTTGCTGGATATCGCTGCCACGATCGGCGAACAGAGGGTCGGGCCGCACACAATCGCGCTGTACCCTCGGAATGAACTGCTGAGAGACCAGGCACGGGAGGCGTTGAAGACCGTCACACGACTGTGGGTGGTGGGGGACGTCGAGGGCCGTCCTATCCGGATCGGTGTCCTGTATGGCGACACACCGTGGGACGCGACTGGGATCGTGTCCAACAGATGGTCCAGGTGGCAGGCTCACGGTAAGGGCCTGGAGTGCCCGTACTTTTCGTGTCCTGATGACAGCTGTATGGGCAAGCTGGTCTGGTCAGAACGCGACATGAGGCGTGGCAATGAACAGTTGGGATGTGTGAAATGCGGCTACACGACCGCCCCGGGTTCGATTGCCCTCACCCGGACCTCCATGGTCGAAGATCCGCCCGACATCCTGTTCACCTCGACCGAGATGCTCAGCCAGCAGGCCACGAGTCACAAACTGGGGCGCATGCTCGGTTGGCGCGGTTGGAATGGTACTCGTCTGCTTCTTCTCGACGAGGTTCATACATATGTCGGGGTCCACGGCGCGCAAGTTGCGTTGATGCTGCGGCGATGGCGCCACGCCAATCGGCGTGGACGCTCGATGAGCCCAGTCATGGTCGGTCTGTCAGCAACGCTGCGAAATGCAGGCGAATTCTTCAGTGATCTGACTGGAGTAGACCGTAGCAACGTCGAAGTCATCGCTCCGGAAGAGAACGAACTTCTACCGATCAGCCGGGAATATGGAATTGTGCTACGCGGGGATCCAGTTTCCGGGACTTCGCTGCTTTCGACGACAATCCAGACATTGATGTTACTCGGTCGCTGCTTGGACCTTAGACCGGGAATCTTCGGATCCGTGGGCTTCGCCTTCACCGATAACCTCGACGTTGTGAATCGCCTGTACGATAATTTGCGGGATGCCGAGGGCGCTCTTGCGAGTGGTCGTGCCAGAGGCAAGGCGTTGGCCGAACTCCGCAAACCCGAATCGCCGCAAAGTACCGCCCGGTATCAGGATGGGCAGTCGTGGGACTTGCCTTCAAGGCTGCGCCGAATGGACCGTCCGTTGCAGGTTGCGAGGACTTCCTCTCAAGATGTGGGCGTCGACGTGATGGCAGATATCGTCACTGCCACCTCATCTCTGGAAGTTGGTTTCAATGATCCGCGAGTAGGTTTGGTCGTCCAGCACAAGGCTCCACGTGACCAAGCATCATTCCTTCAGCGGCGGGGGCGTGCCGGTCGTCAACTTGAAATGCGTCCGATCACTGTCGTGGTGCTCTCGGACTACGGCCGCGATCGGGTGAGTTATCAAACCTATGAGAGGCTTCTCGATCCGGAGATCGATGCACGATCGCTTCCGGTGGCGAATCGATTCGTTGTGAAGATGCAGGCAACGCACAGTCTGCTCGACTGGTTGGCAGACCGTACGGGACGGGACGCGCGTGCGTTGTTGTCGCCACCCACGACGGGTGCTTCCGATGGTGGAGTAAGTGAAGTCACCGATCTCCTGTCACGACTCGTTGACGACGTCGACACTCAACGAGATCTGGCGGAGCATCTTCGGTGGGCGTTGGTATTGTCCGAAGATGAGGTCCAGGCCGCACTCTGGGAGGAACCTCGGTCTGTAATGCTGTCGGTCGTTCCAACCGCATTGCGACGCCTGGAATCACGTTGGCATGCGTTGCCGGGGGACGCAGACCCAGGTGCGATGGCACGCACGCCACTGCCGGAATTCATGACACAGTCGATGTTCGCTCCTCTGAACACTCCAGATGTGGAGTTGGTCCTGCCCGCCCCCGTAAGCGATACCACGCCGGCCCTTCCGATTCTGCAGACGCTCCGTGAGGCCGTACCGGGAAGGGTTAGTCGTCGATACGGCTACGCGAATGCGAAAGCTCGGACGTGGTTGCCTGTTCCCCGGGATGGCGATCGACTCGAACTCACCACTTTCGTGGAACGGGGTCACAGCCTGGGGTGGTGGGCAACAGACGATGGCCAGAGTTGCCGTGTTGTACGACCACTGGCGATCCGGTTGGAGGAACCTCCGCCAAACGTAGCGGATACTTCGAATTCCTATCCGGTGTGGAAGTCTTTCTTCGACTTTGACGTTGCGTCTTTGGTCGCAGTTGATGTTCCTACGCCTTCGGCTTGGACACGATTCGTCGAGACCTGTGGTTTCGGACTCCACGCTGCCGGCAATCCTCTGACAGTTCGACGAATGACTGTCGGGTCGGACGGAGAACTTCTTCTTACAGATGGAACGCGAAAGCCCATCCATGTCCGGTACACCCACGACGGGAGTCCTGCCGCTCTCGGATACGAGTTGGATGTCGATGCGATGGTCATCTCGGGTCAACTCGTGCGTGATCGTGAGGCTCTCATTCCGGGCTTCGCAGGCTCACCTGAATGGAGAACGCTGGCCTTCAAGCGGCGTGTGATCGAAGACCCTCGACTGGATGACATCGCGAATGTCTTTCAGCGCCAGTGGTTGTGCGAGGTCGTCTTGAACGCGTTCGTGTCTGCGGGGCTGAAAGGGGAGGACCCGCAAGACATCACTCGAGAACTGGCAACCGGTCGCTGGGCAGATCAACTGGCGGACTTCTTGTCGATGGCCTATCGAACTGACGATGTATCGGATTCGCAGAGTGGTCCGGCGCGGGTCCTGGCCGATCTGCAGACGCTTTCAAAGCATCCGACAGTCAGGGAGGTTGTTGAAGAGCACGTCGGACTGCTGGCGTCTGAAACGCTTGAATCGAGCACTGCGGACCTATTAGATCGGGTATTCGTCGATACTCTTGGCAACGCCGTTCTTGCAGCAGTCGAGGAGTGGTTCCCCGACGCAGACGAGAGGGATCTGACTGTAGACGTCGAACTGAACGAAGACACGCACTCCTACCGGATCATCGCTTCTGAGACCGCTCCAGGAGGTCTCGGGCACGTCGAAGCACTGCATCGCCGATACGTTTCTGACCCGCGAAAATTCTGGGATACTGTTGCGCGAATGTGCTCGCCAACAGAGGCAGAAGATGTCGACTTGGCGATGCGGTCTGTCGTTTCGCAGATCCAAGGGGGCAATACACCGATTGCAGATGCGGTGCATCGATTCCGCAATGCCGAAGAAATCGTGCAGATGGACGATGCGCTCAGCGACTTGCTCCGCTCCTGGGAACAGGTCAACGGTCCTCCCGGCCACCTCTTCGTATCCACTCTGGCTACGAGATTGTTGCGCCCTGGATCCACGCACCAGATTGATCGGGTGCTTTCGGATATCGTCAACGCGTGGATCGAAAGCGAGATGCTCCTAGGCGTGGAGATCGATTCGCGCGCAATACTGTTCCACGCTGTACGGGGAACCCTCGGAGTTGAGTTGGCGCCCTTGTCCTCCGACGCAGTGTACTCGTTGTTGTGGCTCCGGGGACACCAGGCGCGGAATGCGCAACTCGAGCATTGGCATCCGTTTCGAGACAATGTTGTCGTTGAACGACTGGTCCTCTTTCTTGCTATCCAGGAGTCGGTTGTTTCGATTGATGTCAGGGATTCCGGATGGCAAGAGGATTTCGTCAGCGCAGTCCAAGAGCGGGGTCGAGTTGAACTCACGGCGCCATATATGGAACGAAGAATGCTGGCCGAGTGTATGCGACAGGCTCTGATTACGCCACTGGAAAGTAGCGGTCTCCGAATTTATGCACGATTGGTAAGTATTCGGCAAACAAATGGCTTCATGCACGCACAGTTCACGATTGCGGAGACGCAGCAATGAGTGGAAGACGCTCGATCCGAACGCGACCGCGCAACGGTCTGGCGATTACTGATGTTCTTTCCACGGTTCTTCTGTCGGAGTTGTGTTCGCCGAGTCCGGAGTTGTGGTTAGTGTCCGGGTGGGTCACTGATATCCCGGTGATAGACAACACTGCTCACGAGTTCGATCCAGTTGTTGGTTCGGAGTCTCGGTCGTCACTGACGCTCAGCGACGTCTTGGGTCTACTCTCACGGAGAGGTACGAAGGTTCATGTCGCGGTTCGAGACGTTCCGCACAACTGGGTCTTTGCGGACCGCCTCACCAACTCCTGCGACCGCAGCAATCTATCTGTGTATTCAAGTCCGGAACTGCATGAAAAGATAATGATCGGTTGGGACTGGGTGCTAAAAGGTTCCATGAACTTCACTTGGAATGGAACACAACTGAATGAAGAAGCCATGGATTTCGAGGTCGGTACCGGCGATGCTGCGAGGCAGCGACTCGAAGTCCGGACTCGATGGATCGGTAGCCAGGCATGAGGGCAATTTCTGGTGAGGAGTTCCTGAAAAGGTTCTTCGGATGGCCAAACACTGTGTGGCCAGATGCGACTCCTGGGCATCCGTCGGCCAGCAAATTGACTCCGTTCGTGGACGCACTTCGACAGCGCAGTGAGTGCCCCCTTGTCCTTCCGCGGCGGGAGGAAGGTTGGCCTGCTGCTTGCTATTACGTCATTTGTTGGGATACCTCCCACGCTGGGCGAGTTCGCCCGTTGATCGAGGCCTCGTTAGCCCACAACTGGGTTCGTTTTGACGGTCGTGTTGCGTCCCTGCGGGAAGATGATCCTGTCGATTCGGCGGTACTTGACCTCGTAGGTCCGTCGAGTACGTATATAGTCCGTCCACCGGAGGAACGAGCGGTACCGGCATACAGGGCGATTCACCGGATGGTGGTGTTACTGCGGGATATTCCGCTGCGAAAGCCCAGCCTCCCTCGGCCTGTTGGCCGCATGCTGCGAGAATTCGATCTCGCACTCGCAAATGGCGCGGTTGAAGCATCGGCGAAACTCCTGAAAGAGATCGAGGCTACAGGTGGATTGTCCCATGAAAATCTTGCATATCTCGATATTCGGCGGTGGAGTCGCCTCGGGCTGGATGCTTCGATTCTGAACCACAAGTCGCTGTCAACAATCGTCTACTCGGAACCTCCTCTTCTGGTTTCCGAGGCGGTACTTGGAGCATGGGCAAGAATTAACCTCGACCTGCCGTTGTCCAGTGACCGTGTAGGAGAGTCTGTCCGTAAGGTGTCCGTAGCGAATCCGGACATAGCGATGCTGGTGGAGCCGCGACTGAAGTATGCGTCGGATCCCGATGCGATCGCAGTCGCGAGTGTCGTAGCGGTGGCTCGCGAGGATGCTCACTTGGCAAGGCAACTCGCGGAGTCAGAAGTCGCCGATTCCGAGATTCTCGGGATCGTCTTGAGTGGCGAAGATAACGGGAAGAGCAGCACCATTGTATCGGCGGCTGAGGTTCCGAACACCTCGCAGAGTCCCGCTGCTGGTGACACCACGGTACTGGGCGAGGTAACGCTCACCTCGTGGGTGGACTGGGTGGCAAGACTCGCGTCGTCGAGTGAAGGTCAGGTGCCAACCCTCGATTTGGAGACAGTCCAGTTCTGGGCACCGGCCGCGACGGTAGACAGGCAACTCGCAGAGCAAATCGACAGTCTTCCCGCGATGGCCACGGACGCACTGCTTTCGGGTGTTGCGGCAATAATCGATACCGACGACGTGCGGCAACCAGCGTGGAGAACTGCCGCGGCGCTACTTCGCCACTACTTGATTAGTGAGCGTTTCGCGCCAAATGATCTCGGTGCTATGTGTTCGCTTCTGGCCATCTTCCTACGTGGGTCACCAGCAGCGGCGGCTTATGACGAGATGCTCAATGATCTGAGGTCGTACGCCACTCAGTGGGTCGCAGCGAGCACAGCCGAACGCGTTCTAGACATCGCGGACGTAGTTGCCTGCGGTCCGATTGGCGAACCCGGAGTCCGTCAGTCGTTCGTCGCAGCGCTATTGTCCCCACTGCATTCCATGCGACATCGATTGTCGCCTGCGTTGCGGCATCTTGGTTCCTTGATCGCCGGCGACGTCGACCTGCCCCTGGACTGGGATATCAAGGAAGAGGTTGCTGAGAAAACCGCAATGTCGGAACGATCCGCCGTTGAGGTTCTCGTTTACAGTTTGGATGAACGGAGCTTGGCGCGTGTGGTGAAGACCGCTGCTCAGCAGTGGCCCTCAGACAGAGTTCGGGTGTCGTCCGACAAGGTAGGCAATCCTGCACTGCGGCAACACGCGCGGAATGCCGACCTGATAGTCCTAGCGACCAGACGGGCGACGCACGCTGCGACCGGGTTCATCACGGATAGCGCAGATTCCGCCCACATCGAGTACGCGGATGGTGCTGGATCTGCCTCGCTTCTCCGCGCTCTTGAGTCAGGGCTCGTGGCGGTGAGCGCCTAGGTGCGCTCTCGGGGTCGAGAGAGTGCCCGTCTAAGGACGCCCTCGAGTCAAACCTCGCCTTAATCGGACGGGCTCAACCGGCCCCAAGGCGGGTTTGTGGCGCCGGCGTGGTAGCCCGTTCGACCCAGGTGACATTCTGATCCCCCAACTGTTCACGGTTGTCCCAGCGTTGGCCGGTCTAGGACGTTCCGTGCAGAAGCGTGAAGAATGTCTTTATGGAACGTCGTCGCCACAGGCCCCGATTTCGCCCATCGATCCGACCAGTCGATGCATGTCCAAGGCGTGCTGGATTTCGGGAGTAGAGCGGGTCAGAGGGGAGTCAGTCTTGGCGTCGGAGACAGCCTCGACGAGTTTATCGATGGGGCTCATCGGCTCGCGACGACAGCGCCACTCTCAAACAGATCAATTGGCATTGGCCGCCGAAGTTTCCAGGTGATTGCGATAGGACGTTCGCCTCGATGACTGACGTAGTCGACGTTGCCGAGGAACATGTAAGGTTCCGCACCGAAGTCTCCATCGGTGCGCTCCCTGACGAACAGGAGGACTTCGCAACCGTTGGTGCGCTGCTCGATGTAGCGACGACCCATCTCGGAGTCCTCCGCGGTGTTGTTTGGCGACTCCCAATGGAACAGCTCTCGCGAGATAGGGAAATCCCGGTACATCGTCGTCGGGCTGAACTCGCGATCATTCTTGTGGAGGGTTACGAACAGCGCGCCTGTGTTCTCGTGCCAGGTGACCCCGCCGGCCTGGCCACGGGCTTTGCGCTCCAGGTTGGCGAAGCCGATCGCCGCAAGGACTTCCTCTCGCCGGTAGTGCGCGTGGGTATAAAGCGGCATGCCGGTGACGTCAGCACCGACCGACCTCGGGACGTGATTAATGTTCTTCACGGCGACGTCAAGGAGCTGACTGATTTCAACGCATAGCGCTCGATGAGCGCGGAGATGGCTGAACCCGGCGTCGTAACTAGTGAATGCACCTAGGTCA
>NZ_BAOQ01000054.1 GCF_000344155.1 Gordonia paraffinivorans NBRC 108238
GGACGCAACCTGCAGCGCTGACGATTCCGTCGAGCAGGGTTCGTTCGTTGGCGTCGCTCATGCGCTCACCCGCTCGATGTACTTGCCGGACTTGATCGCCTCGTCGCGGTCTCGGACACGCTTCGCCACCGCTTTCCAGTCACAGGCTTGCGAGATGGCGAGCGCGGCGTCCTTCGGGGCCCGTCGACGGTCCTCGAGGGCGTCGAGCTCCTGCTCGAGGACGGCGCGGACACCCGCGGTCAGCAGAGCGTTCAGTTGCGCGCGGTCGACGGTCTCGGGGAGCTCGATGCCCGCGAGTCGGTACCGCAGGTCCAGGGCCTCGGTATAGCTGAGTGTCATCGACGATCACCGCCCTTACGGCGGCAGCCGGGACCCACCCCGAGTGCGCGGGACCGCCTGCTCGTCAATGGTTTTCCGCAGACCAGGCAGCGCACAGCAAGCACGAAACGCCCACCACTACGAACCGCGGCCAACATCAGCCTGTCGGCGGCGTCGAGGTACTGCTCAAGGTCGATATACTCGGGGTTGAGAACGTGCTCGGCTGCTGTGTTCTCTCGTCCGCCCTCGGCCTGTCGTCCGGGGGCGGCGGCTTTTGTCGAGGCCATCAGACATCACCCCCGATCGCGTCGGACTGGTGGTCGGACAGGCCAAGATCTTCGAGGGCGTCGAAATGCGAGTAGTCGGTGTGCCTCATCGCGCACCGCCCATCGGACGCATCGCGGCGTCCACCTCGTTGAGGTCGATGCGAATCAGTTTGCGCCCGTTGCGGTAACCGCGAAGGCGGCCGTCCGCGATCATCTGGCGGATTGTGCGATCGGTGACGCCGAGATACTCGGCGACTTCCTGGAGTGATGCCCAGCGACGCGGTGTGGCGGGTCGTGACATTGTGTTGGTCTCCCGAAGAAACGAAAACGGGGAACACGAGCATTCATCACCAATCCTTCTGGTGATTCGGCTCGACGTTCCCCGAGTCGCTCGAAGACGGTGGGCCATCGCGGCCCGGCCACAACGTCGTTAAACAGTCATACAACAGGCATCGCGCGAGTCAAGACCGTCTAGCTGGCTGTGTTCGATTGTCTAGCGGAAGTATGCTCCGCTGAATCGGACTGTACCCGCAAATCTTCCGCGTCATTCGCCGCGCGTCGGCGTGTCGCGATCAACCAATCGGGACAGTCCCTCGGCGATTTTTCGGTCCCGTCCCTTCGCCGCGTGCTGGTAACGCATCGCCGCCGACACCGTCGAATGCCCCAGCCGCTGTTGCAATTCCGCGAGCGTGGCACCAGTCGCGGCAGCCAAGACGGCCCCCGTATGGCGTAGATCATGGAACCGCAGATCCTTACGCCCGGCCGCTTCACGTGCAGGATAGAAATGCCTATACAGAGCCGTCGGCGTGAGGTACCCACCCTCTGGCGCAGGGAACAACAGCGCATCAGCCGTCGGGCCGGTGAACTCGGTCAGGTGCCGTTCAGCGGCCCCCAGCACATGCGGCGGGATGTGAACATCGCGAGTCCCGGCCTCACTCTTAGCGGAGTCTTGTTGAACGTAAGCCTTCCTGCTGGCGTCCCACACGGCACCTCGAGACACCGATACGAACCCACCGACAAGGCGGCGACGTCCCGTGCCGTCCACCTCGTACTCGAGCGTGACATCACGTCGTCGAAGTTCAGCGAGCTCACCGAATCGAAGTGCGCACCACCCGGCGAGCAGCGTGAGGAATTGATATTGAGGCGGCATCGCGTCGACGATTGTCGCGAGCTCCTCAACGGTCGCAGGCACTGTCCGTGACCGCCGTCGCGACGTGCCGGCGCCTTCCACGCGACAGGGATTGGACTCGATAAGTTCCGCGCTGTAGGCGCTCGACATGATCGTTCGCAGCAGGCTGTAGCTGTGCGCCCGCATTGTTGGCGCATCGGGAAGCAGGTCAGCATGCCACTTCCGGACCGCAGCCGGTGTGATCTCGTCGAGGTGCATCGCGCCGAACGTCGGCAGGATGTACAGGTCTAAGAGTTTGCGGTAGTGGTCTCGGGTGCGGATCTTCAACGGCCGGCCGCGGACCAGGCGAGTCCGCAGCCACTCATCCGCGAACGGCCCGAACATGGGGGTTTCGGTGGTGTCCGCGCTGTGCGGGTTCCACAGTCCACGGTCGATCTCCCGGCGCCGGTCAGTGAGGAACGCCTCAGCATCTATCCGTGCCGCGAACGTCGTCGGGGCCTTGTGCTCGGCGCCGTCCGGGCCGGTGTAGCGCGCCTGATACCGCCCGCTCGGCAGCTTGCGGATGTTGCCGAACCCTCGCCTACCCCTCGCCATGTGCAGCCCTTCGTGCCAGAACCGTGCCAGATGAATCTACACAATGTTCCGTGGACTTCCGCGTGATTCACGTGTACTGTCAGGCGTGACCGCAGGTAAAACCAACAACCCGCTGGTCAACCACCACAATCGAAAAGACCCGGTTTACTGGTTCGAGTCCAGTTGGGGGAGCAGAACAGAGCCCGTCCCCTGCGAGAGCAGGAGGCGGGCTCTTCTGCATCACCGCGTGTATCCATCACCTTTCCGCATTCCGCCACCCGCCTCGCCGCCTGCGGGTGGGTTTGCGCTCGGATCAGGCTCGTTCCCCCTGTCGCGCGTCGTACTCCGCCTGCGCTTCACGTACTGCCGGCATGTTGTGCTGCACCAGATCGATGAGCCCCTGCAACTGGTTGGCGACCTGCCGGCCGAGTGGGGTGAGGTGGTATTCGACCTTCGGGGGGATCACCTCGTGGACGGTGCGCACGAGCATGCCGTCGCGCTCGAGGTTCTGCAGGGTCTGCGACAGCATGCGCTCACTCACGCCGTCGACGCGGCGTCGGAGCTCGCCGAACCGATAGTTGCTCTCGCCCAACGCGATCAGAACGAGGCTGCCCCACCGGCCGGTGACGTTCTGCAGCGTCGTCCGCGAGGAGCAGTCGCGGGCGAAGACGTCCGCTTCGAGGGACTGGTCACTGCTGTCGGGCATTCCTCGAGATTAGCAACCTCGCTAATCGAATGTGTTGCACTTACGAAAAGTAAGTGCATACTGGTGGGGAAGTCAGCGTCGACGAGAACGGAGATCTGAAGATGACGATTGCGGTGACTGGTGCGACGGGGCAGCTCGGCGGCCTGGTGATCGGGGAACTGCTCGAACGGGGTGTCGCGCCCGGCGACATCGTGGCGGTGGTGCGCGACGAGGCGAAGGCGGCCGATCTCGCGGCCAAGGGCGTGCAGGTCCGCGTCGCCGCCTACGAGGACCCCACCGCGCTGCGCACCGCATTCGAGGGGGTCGACAAGCTGCTGCTGATCTCCGGGTCGGAGGTCGGACGCCGGGTTCCCCAGCACACCAACGTGATCGAGGCCGCCGAGGCGGACGGCGTGAAGCTCATCGCGTACGCGAGCCTCCTGAAGGCGGACACCAGTGGAATCGGCCTCGCGCCCGAGCATCTCGCCACCGAGCAGCGGCTGGCCTCCTCGCCGATCCCCGCGGTGTTCCTGCGCAACGGCTGGTACTGGGAGAACTACGCCCAGGCGATCGGCCAGGCGGCGGCGACGGGCACCCTGATCGGCGCGGCCGGCGACGGCAGGGTCGCCGGTGCGGCGCGCGCCGACTACGCCGCGGCGGCCGCGGCGGTCCTGACCTCGGAGGAGGGCCAGGGCGGCAGGGTCTACGAACTCGGCGGCGACGAGCGTCTCACCTACGCCGACCTCGCGCGGATCATCGGCGAGGTCGCCGGCAAGACCGTCGAGTACAAGAACTTGCCCGAGGCCGAGTATGCGAAGGTGCTCGCCGACAACGGGGTGCCCGAACAGTTCGCGGCGGTGCTCGCCGGTTCCGACGCCGGCATCGCGCGCGGAGAGCTCGACACCGAGTCCGGCGACCTGCAGAAGTTGATCGGGCGGTCGTCGACCCCCTTCGCCGACGTCGTGAAGGCTGCGCTGGCCTGATCGGACGCCGCACCGATGACTTTCGCCGCGGCGTGCGGTCTGTCCTGGTGTAGTGGGTGACAACGAGGACGGAGAGCCATGCCGCAGCTACTCAGGGTGCAGAACTTCGCAGTCTCGCAGGACGGGATCGGTGCCGGTGAGAATCAGACCTTCGAGCGGCCGTTCGGGGATGTGGTCGATCCGTGGGAGCTGATGTCCTGGGCGGGTGCCACCGCCGACTGGCCCAACCGCACCGATCCCGGCGGGACCCGCGGACTCGACAATTACTTCACCCGTGACTTCTCGCACAACATCGGTGCGGAGATCATGGGCCGCAACAAGTTCGGTCACCAGCGGGGCCCGTGGGCCGACCACGAATGGAAGGGGTGGTGGGGCGACGAACCGCCCTTCCACACGCCGGTCTTCGTGCTCACGCATCACCTGCGACCGTCGTTCACGCTGGCAGACACCACGTTCCATTTCATCGACGCCACACTGGCGGAGGCCGCGGAGATGGCGAAGGCCGCGGCCGGCGGCAAGGACGTACGCATCGGCGGGGGAGTGAGCACGGTGCGGCAGTTCCTCGACGCCGGCCTCCTCGACACCCTGCACATCGCGGTCGCACCTGTCACCTACGGCACCGGACTGGGGCTGTGGGAGTCGCCCGATGAACTGGACGACCGCTTCGAGCACGAGGTGATCCCGAGTCCCAGCGGGGTCACCCACCATCTCTTCTGGCGGAAGTGATTGCCGCCGGGCCTGTTCGGCCAACTCCCGGAAACCGGCGGTCGGACGGCGTAGTTGTAGGGATATGACCGAACTCGCCGCCAAGGCCGCGACACTGCTCGAACTGCACAGGCCCGGAGATCCGGTGATCTTGCCGACGGTGTGGGACGCGTGGTCGGCGAATCTGGCGGTGTCCGCCGGGTTCCCCGCTCTCACCGTCGGCAGCCACCCGGTGTCGGACTCGATCGGCAAACCCGACAACGAGGGCATCACCTTCGACGAACTGACCGCCCGCGTCGCGCAGATCACCGCGACGGTCGACGTCCCGGTCTCCGTCGACATCGAATCCGGTTACGGCGAGGACCCGCGACGCCTCATCGAGGGCCTGCTCGACGCCGGTGCCGTCGGCCTGAACATCGAGGACACCGTCCACAGCGAGGGCGGCCGGCTCCGCGAGCCGCAGGAGCATGCCGATCTCGTCGGAGCGCTGCGCGCCGCGTCGGACGCCACCGACGTCCACGTCGTCGTCAACGCGCGCACCGACCTGTTCCTGAAGCAGGTCGGCGACGAGGCCGACCGCGTCGAGCGTGCCATCGCCCGGCTGACCCTGTGCGCCGATGCCGGGGCCGACGTGCTCTACCCGGTGGGGCTCCACGACACCGCGACCCACAGGCGTCTTGCCGACGGCCTGCCGCTGCCGATCAACGCGGTCGCGCATCCGACGCAGCACGACAAGGCCGCGCTCGCCGAATGCGGCGTGGCACGGGTGAGTTTCGGTCCGTTCTGGCAGGCGGTGCTCGCCGAACGCGCCACCGAGGTGCTCGAACCCTGGAAGTAGGAACCGCTGAAGCTCCCCACGCCGTCGGTGCCCGGGCTTACCGTCGGAAGATGGCACTCAGCAAGAGCGAACGAGAAGCGTTTCTGTCCGAACCTCACGTCGCGGCGCTGTCGGTGGAGGCCGGACCCGGCCGCGCGCCGTTGACCGTCCCGATCTGGTACCACTACACGCCCGGCGGGCGGCCCTGGCTGCTCACGGGCACCGAGTCCCGCAAGCTGAATCTGATCCGGGCCGCGGGGCGATTCACCCTCATGGTCGACTCGGTCAGCCCGAAGATCATGTACGTCTCCGTCTCCGGCGACGCCGTGGACATGACGGCCGGTACGCGAGAAGACCTGCGAACCATGGCCTCCCGCTACCTGCCCGCCGAGGCGGTGGAGCCCTACCTCGAGATGGCCGAGCGCGACCACGGGCCCCAGACAAAGGTGTACCTCGAGCCCAGGCAATGGCTGTCACTCGACCTCGGCAGCCTCTGACCGGCGAGCGACCGGGTGCCGCTGCCGTGACGGGGGTCACGGCGCCGTCGGGCGCATCGCTACATTGAACCCATGTCGAAGTCCCGTTCCACCTCTGACGCCTCCGACGCCGACGCGGCGCCGCCCGCCGTCGAGGACGACGTGACCCCGCTCGAGCGGGACGAGTTCCTGCAGGCCAACCGTGCCGCCCGGGAGAAGCTCCGGGCCGAGGCCGAGGCGAAGGCCGCCAAGACCAGGCGGACCGACACCGGTGACGAGCCCCGCGAGACCGCCGCCGGCGACGACCGGACGCCGCGCAAGATCGACCCGGATGACGCCCGGCGCGAGCGCGGCTCCCGGTGGACGGGCTGGGCGACGCGGTTGGGCGCGAAGCCCTGGGCGGTCATCGCCCTCGTCGCCGCCGTCGCGCTCCTGGCCGCGTCGACGGCAGTCCTGGCCCTCGCCTACGTCGACGCGGACCGTCGCGCCGACGCCGCGGTCACCTCCGTCGACTCGGAGATCCTCGACACCGCGCGCAAGTACGCCGCCGAACTGTCGACCTACGACTCGGCCGACTACTCCGACCTCGATCGCCGCATCCGGGAGATCTCGACCCCGGAGTTCACCAAGTCCTACGTCGAGGCCTCTCAGGACGCGCGCCGCGGCTCGGCCGAGGCGAAGGCGGTGTCGTCGGCGAAGGCCGAGAACGCGGGGCTGATGTCCGTCGACGGCGACAAGGCCGTCGTCCTGGTGACGCTGGATCAGACCCTGAGGTCCCCGGACACCGCGCAGCAGTTCCCAGAGGGCGTCGGGTACCAGACCCGCGTCAGGGTCACACTCGAAGAGCAGAACGGCCGGTGGCTCCTGAGTGACTTCGAGGTCGTGTGACCTCGGAGGACACGGGATCTCGCACGCCTCGTCCGGTTGGTCTCGCTGCGGCCCGCGGGTCGGTGCGGGTTCAGGAGTTGTCGCCCAGCAGGATTCGCGTCGACAACGCCTCGATGCGCTCCGGTGCCGGTTGCGGTTTCAGCCGCGACAGGTCGGTCACGACGTTCAGCGCGGCGTGGACCAGGAAGCGTGCATGGGTCAGGGGAAGGTCCCGACGTTCCCGGCCGACCCACGTCGCCCACTCCTCGACGGTGATCCGTTGCTGGCCGCGGAGCTCCGCACGCGCCCCGGGCGTCACGTGTCCGATCTCGGTCTCGTAGACGCTGATCAGTTCGGTTGAGCTGCAACTCAACTGCACGTAGCGGTGAACCATGGCCATGATGGCCTCACGCGGGGTCGTCGACGACGCGAGCGCGTCGGAGGTCGCGGTGGTCACCCGGTCGGTGGCACGCCGGAACGCGGCCTCGAGGATCGCGACCTTGCTGGGGAAGTGCCGGTAGACGCCCGACGCCGGGAGATCTGCGGCATGGGCGATGTCCTCGATGGTGACATCCCGAAACCCCCTGTCGGCGAACAGGATCACCGCCTCGGTGAGGATGGCCTCCCGCTTGGCCGACGGCACGAGACCGTGCCCGGCCGGCTCCCTCGGCGCCGCGGGTTCGGGCAGCGCGGCGTCGAGCAGGTCGATCGCGGCGTCGGGGATCAGCGTCGTCACCTCGCGCGCGGGCAGGGAGGCGCGGTGGGTCGTCGGGCTGGCCGCGACACTCGTCATCGCCGCGACGACGAGGTTCGCGTCCACCTCGCCGAGGTCGGGGCGCAGGCGCCGCGCCGCGGCGCGTACCCGGCGGTGCTGATGGACCACCACGTCGAGGACGATCGCCCGGTCCTCCGGCTCGAGGTAGCGGGACTCCCAGCGGTAGAGACCGCCCGTGCGCCGGTTCTCGAACGAGGCGAGGGTCATCGCCTCGAGCAGGGTGCGGAGCTCGCCGTCTCCGCCTTCCGGCACGGCATCGAGCGCAGCGCGCAACGACGCGGCCAGGACGGCGGTCGTCTCGGCGAAGAGCGCGTACTTGTTGGGGAAGTGCCGATACAGCGCGGGGGCGGAGATGCCCACCGCGTCGGCGATGTCCTCGAGTCGGACCGCGTGATAGCCGCCGTCGCTGAACGCCTTGGCCGCGGCGTCGACGATGAGGCGCCGACGGTCGGCGGGCCGGCGGCGCCGCGGGGTGGCCGGCGCCGGACCCGGCGCCACCTGGTCAGACGTCCCGGGGCGTGCGGTCATGGCGCCTCAGCCTAGACGGATACGACGTTCACGACGCACTTTTCGCCGACGACGCCGGAAAGCCCAGCACGTCGGGATGTGTGACCGGACTAAGTTAACGAAGATTCTCGTGATCTATATCGCACTGTGGTAGTAGTCTAGGTCTGGCACAGAAATGGCAAGTTGTGTCAATCGGCACGTCTCGAGTGGGGAGAGCAGTGAGCGACGACCAGATCAGCCAGGGCGCAATCCGGACCTCGGTCGACGACCGCGGGGTCGCGCGGCTCACCATCTGCCGCCCCGAGAAGATGAACGCCCTCGACACCGAGGCGAACTACGGCATCAAGGCCGCGATGGAGGAATGGTCGCAGCGCGACGACGTCCGCGTGATCGTCCTCGACGGCGAGGGCGGCAGCTTCAGCGCCGGCGCCGACGTGGTCTCGATCAACCGGCAGTCCACCGCGAACGGCGCATCCGGTCTCGACGCCGGCCAGGCCCGCGGGATCATCTCCGCCGGTTCGGAACTCGCCCGCGCCGTCCGCTCGGCTCCCGTCCCGGTCATCGCCTCGGTCGACGGGCCGGCCGCCGGCATCGGCGCCTCGCTCGCACTCGCCGCCGACCTGATCTATGCCACCGAGCGCTCGTACTTCCTGCTCGCGTTCGTCAACATCGGACTCATGCCCGACGGCGGGGCGTCCATGCTGTTCGCCACGGCGATGGGTCGTGTCCGCGCCAACGAACTGGCCCTGCTCGGCGAGAAGCTGCGGGCGCCGGAGGCGCTCTCGGCCGGACTGATCAACGGCGTCTACGACGATCGCGCCGCCCTCGACGCCGCCGTCGACACGGTCGCGGGCAAGCTGGCCGGGAAGAGCCGCGCGGCGCTGCGGCTGACGAAGTCGGCCCTCGACGCCCACACGATGTCCGGGTTCGAGGCCGCGATCGAACGCGAGCTCGAGGGCCAGACAGAACTGCTGCAGTCGCCCGAGTTCCAGGCGGCCATCGCCGCCTTCGCCGGCGCCAAGAAGTGAGCTCCGCCGGGTGATCCCGGCGCGTCGGCGCACAGCCGAGAAGTGCTTCCCCTCAGAACGTTTCCGTCCCGACCTTCGTCACGACTGACACCAAGGAGCGATCGTATGACTGCGACCGTCGACATCACCAGCGATCTCACCACCGAGCCGCTGCGTTCGCGTCGTAACCACTGGAACAACCAGATCAAGCGCCATGCCTTCATGAACCCGGACGGCCCGGCCCTGAAGTTCATGGGCAAGCTGACCACCTGGAAGGAACTCGACGAGCGCATCCGCGGATTCGCGGCCGCCCTGAGCCGTCGAGGCGTCAAGTTCGGCGACCGGGTCCTGGTCGTCCTGCTCAACCGCAGCGAGTACGTCGAGGCGGTCCTGGGTGCCAACCTGATCGGCGCGATCGCGGTGCCGGTCAACTTCCGCATGAGCCCGGCCGAGGTCGCATTCCTCGTGCAGGACTCCGGCGCCAAGGTCGTCGTCACCGAGACCATGCTCGCCCCGCTCGTGGACGCCGTCGCCGCGCAGACGGGCGCGCTCGAGCACATCATCGTCATCGGCGAGACGCAGAACGAGAATCACCTCGCCTACGAGGACCTGGTCGCCGAGGACTCCTCGGATCTGCCGGAGATCGACGTCCCCGAGGACACCGTCGCGCTGATCATGTACACCTCGGGCACCACCGGAAAGCCCAAGGGCGCCATGCTCACCCACACCAACATGCAGGCGCAGGCGGTCACCTGCTTCTACGTCCTGCAGACCCGACCCGACGACATCACCTCGTTCGTGGCGCCGCTGTTCCACATCGCCGGTTTCGGCGCGCTGGCGCCGATGTCCTACATGGGGGCGCTGTCGGTGATCCATCCGCTCGGCGCCTTCGATCCCGACGCCCTGCTCGACTCCCTCGAGGAGGAGGGCACCACCTCGATCTTCCTGGTGCCCGCCCAGTGGCAGGCCGTGTGTGCCGCACAGAAGGCGCGCCCGCGTGACCTGAAGCTGCGCGTCATCAGCTGGGGTGCCGCCCCCGCGTCGGACACCGTGCTGAAGGCGATGAACGAGGCCTTCCCGGATGCGCTGAACGTCGCCGTCTTCGGCCAGACCGAGATGTCGCCGATCACCTGCTCCCTCGACGGCAAGGACGCACTGCGCAAGCTGGGCTCCATCGGCAAGGTCGTCCCGGCCGTCACCGCCCGCGTCGTCGACCCCGAGGGCAACGACGTGCAGCCCGGCGAGGTCGGCGAGATCGTCTACCGCGGCCCGACGATGATGAAGGGCTACTGGCAGAACCCCCAGGGCACCGCGGATGCGTTCGCCGGTGGCTGGTTCCACTCCGGCGACCTGGTCCGGCAGGACGAGGAGGGCTTCCTCTACGTCGTCGACCGTGCGAAGGACATGATCATCTCGGGCGGCGAGAACATCTACTGCGCCGAGGTCGAGAATGCGCTGTTCGGCCACGAGAAGATCGCCGAGGCCGCGATCATCGGCCGTGCCGACCCGAAGTGGGGCGAGGTGCCGGTCGCGGTGGTCGTCCTGGCCCCGGGCGTCGAGGACCTCACCCTCGAAGAGCTCGAGCCGTACCTCAACGAGAACCTGGCCCGCTACAAGCACCCCAAGGACCTGGTCATCGTCGACGAGCTGCCGCGCAACGCCGGCGGCAAGGTCGTCAAGCCCAAGCTGCGCGCCCAGTTCGGCAGCAAGGACGCCGGTCTGGCCGACTGATCGCGGGCATCTCACGGGGGCTTCGGCCCGCGTCGACAGGCTCACATGCCCCGGCCTGGTGCGTGTCCGCGCGTGCCCAGGTCGGGGTGTTTTCCGGGGCACGATCACGCCGGGACTACGGACTAGAACACGTTTCAATTTTGTGATTGAGTGACTACAGTCACACGCGACGCGACGTCGCGGCGAAGACTCCCGGGACGAGACGTTCACGGG
This sequence comes from Gordonia paraffinivorans NBRC 108238, assembly GCF_000344155.1. Classification (GTDB taxonomy): domain Bacteria; phylum Actinomycetota; class Actinomycetes; order Mycobacteriales; family Mycobacteriaceae; genus Gordonia; species Gordonia paraffinivorans. The sequence goes on from NZ_BAOQ01000054.1 coordinate 11,053, forward strand.
GCGAACGGAGGAGAGCAGTGAAGACAAAGGGCGCGCTGCTGCGCGAGAACAACACGCCGTGGGTCATCGAGGAGATCGAGATCGGCGACCCGAAGGCGCACGAGGTCAAGATCCGGATGGAAGCCGCCGGCATGTGCCACTCCGATCACCACCTGGTGACCGGCGGCATCCCGATGGCAGGCTTCCCGATCCTCGGCGGGCACGAGGGTGCCGGCGTCATCGAGCAGGTCGGCGAGGGCGTCACCGATTTCGAGGTCGGCGACCACGTCGTCCTGTCGTTCATCCCGTCCTGTGGCAAGTGCCCGTCGTGTAAGTCGGGCCTGGCCAACCTGTGCGACTTCGGTGCCATGCTCCTGCAGGGCGAGGCCGTGTCGGACAACACCTTCCGCATCCACACCGCGGCGGGCGAGAACGTCTACCCGATGACCCTCCTCGGCACCTTCGCCCCGTACATGGTCGTCCACGAGGCGTCGGTGGTGAAGATCGACAAGGACATCCCGTTCGAGGTCGCCGCGCTGTGCGGCTGTGGCGTCCCCACCGGTTACGGGTCGTCGGTGCGCAGCGGCGACGTGCGGCCGGGCGAGGACGTCGCCATCGTCGGCGTCGGCGGTGTGGGCACCGCGGCGCTGCAGGGTGCCGTGATCTCCGGCGCCCGTAACGTCTTCGCCATCGACCCGGTGCCGTGGAAGCGTGAGCAGGCGCTGAAGTTCGGCGCCACCGCGGCCTTCGCCTCGGTGGAGGAGGCGGCGATGAAGATCGCCGAGGTGACCTACGGCCACATGTGCCACAAGGTGATCGTCACCGTCGGCGAGGTGCACGGCAAGGACGTCGACACCTGGATGGGCATCACCGCAAAGGCCGGCACCTGCGTGCTGACCGGCATGGGCAACATGCTCGACAGCGAGGTGACCCTCAACCTGGCGATGCTGACGCTGCTGCAGAAGAACCTGCAGGGCTCCATCTTCGGCGGCGCCAACCCCAAGCTCGACATCCCGCTGCTGCTGTCGATGTACCGGGCCGGCAAGCTGAACATCGAGGACATGATCACCCGCCAGTACCGCCTCGAGCAGATCAACGAGGGCTACCAGGACATGCTCGACGGCCGCAACATCCGCGGCGTGATCCGCTACACCGAAGAAGACTGGTGATCGTCGGCCGCGCATCGGTCGAGAACGTGGCCCCCGGGTAACGTGACCGATGTGTCGGTCCTGGATTCTCTGACGGAATGGCCCGTCGACCACGTGTCGGCGGCGATCATCACCCGCGACGGGGTCGCCGAGGGATTCGGCGACCCCGTTCGCGTCTACGAACTCGCGTCGGTCACCAAACTCCTCGTCGCAGAAGCGGTTCTGGTGGCCGTCGAGGAGGAGGCGATCACCCTCGACGACCCGGCGGGGCCTCCCGGGGCCACCGTCGCACATCTCCTGGCGCACGCCTCGGGCCTCGCCTTCGACAAGCGCGAGGTCGAGGCCGGCGTGGGGGAGAGGCGCATCTACTCCAGCGCGGGTTTCGAGATCATCGCCGAGACCGTCGAAGAGGCGACCGGGATAGCGTTCGCCGATTACCTCGCCGAGGCGGTGTGTGCGCCGCTCGGCATGACGTCGACGGTCCTGTGGGGGCCGGCCGGTCACGGCGCGCGGTCGAGCGTCGCCGACCTCGCACGGTTCGCCTCGGAGCTGTTGGCGCCGCGACTCCTCGCGCCGGAGACGCTGGCGAACGCCACGAGGGTGCAGTTCCCGGGGCTCGACGGGTTCGTCCCGGGCTACGGCAAGCACAAGCCCAACGACTGGGGGCTCGGCTTCGAGATCCGGTCGCACAAGGCGCCGCACTGGACCGGCGCATCGAACTCGCCGCGCACGTTCGGGCACTTCGGCCAGGCCGGGACCTTCCTCTGGGTCGATCCCGAACTCGAGGCGTCGTGCGTGGTGCTCACCGACCGGCCTTTCGGCCCGTGGGCCAAGCCCCTGTGGAGCGAGTTCAACGACGTCGTCGTCAGTGGACTCTCGTCACAGAAATGAACCTGTCTCGCAGAAGAAACTAGCGCAACACGTGTCTCATGGGGCACAATAAATCCCACGAGTGTGATATCCGGAGTCGCGAGGTGTGTTGGGGAAGACGTTCCTCGTCGACAACGGAGGTGAAGAGGTGCGCAATCTGAACCAGTTTGCGGACATGACAACGGGAGTGGTGTACATCCACTCGGCGCCGGTGGCGCTGTGCCCGCACGTGGAGTGGGCCCTGTCGTCGACCCTGAATGCGCGCGCGAACCTGAAATGGTCGGCACAGGAAGCCGAGCCGGGTATGCAGCGTGCGACTGTCGACTGGGCAGGACCGGTCGGTACCGCTGCGCGCCTGGTGACCGCTCTGCGCGAGTGGTCGGCACTTCGATTCGAGGTGACCGAGAACCCGAGCGAGGGAGTCGACGGGGAGCGGTTCAGCTACGTTCCCGGTCTCGGGCTCTGGCGCGGCTCGACCAGCGCCAACGGAGACGTGATCGTCGCCGAGAACCAGCTCCGCGCGATGATCGAGGCGCAGCCCGACAGCGCCGGTCTGGCAAGCGAACTCGAAGCCGCACTGGGCACCGCCTGGGACGAGGCGCTCGAGCCCTACCGCATGGGCGGGGCCGGCGCCGAGGTCACCTGGTTGCAACAGCGCGTGGGCTGACCGCCGGAACACAGAAGACGTAGATGGCGACAGGCCGGGGCCGCAGATCCTGCGGACCCGGCCTGATGCCGTTTGGCGTCCGCACTGTTAGGACGGGTCGGTCTGTGACCGTCATCTCGGATTGTCATCGAACACGTTAACTTTGCTATGTTGAATCGACGTTCAATCGGATCGGGGGGGATCAGCAATGAAGAAGCGTGTGATGGCATCGGTGGCTGCAGCAGTTGCCGCGACCGGACTGGTGTTCGCTGGGGCCGCCGATGCCTCGGCAGCCGAGGTCAGAGAGACTTCGACAAGGGTGTTCGTCGGGTTCACGCCGGCCGAGACCAAGCAGATCGCCGCGAGTGGGGTGACCTCCATCCTCGATACGCCCGAGTTGATTCCGTACTACTACGTCAAACCCGACGCCGATTCGCGGTTCGAGAAGTTCTACGTTCCCGGCAAGGGATATGTGGCGCGGTCCATGGCGCAGGGGATGGTCAACGAGGCGGCCGCTCACCCGAACGGCCGGGTGTGGGTGTCGTTCAACAAGACACACAAGCGTCCGCTGACCCTGTGGACGCAGTTCTGACCTGCGGGTCGGGCACCATCTGGTTACGAAGAACGCCACCGGTGTACACCGGTGGCGCTCTTCGTGAGTCGCGTCAGGAAATCAGAGCGGGATGTTCTTGTGACGGCCGCGTCGCGCGGGTGCGGCGGCGAGCGCCTCGGCGATGATGCTGCGGGTGCGGGCCGGATCGATGACCTCGTCGACGACGCCGATCGACTGGGCGCGGCCGACACCGCCGGCGATGGCCTCGTGCTCGGCGGCGAGACGCTCGTGCAGCGCCTCCCGCTCGTCGTCGGGGGCCGCGGCGAGGGCCTTCTTGTGCAGGATGCCGACTGCCGCCTTGGCGCCCATGACGGCGACCTCGGAGCCGGGCCAGGCGAAGACCGCGGTCGCGCCGAGTGCACGCGAGTTCATCGCGATGTAGGCGCCGCGTCGCACGACGCCATTCCACTCCTGGGCGACGCCGGGCAGGTAGCCGGGGACGTCGGTGATGACGATCAGCGGGATGCCGAACGCGTCGCAGAGACGCACGAATCGAGAGGCCTTCTCGGCGCTCTCGGAGTTGAGGCAGCCGCCCATGCGCAGCGGGTTGTTGGCGATGACGCCGACGCTGCGACCGGACAGGCGGCCGAACCCGATGACGATGTTCGGGGCCCACTTCTTCTGCAGCTCTTCGAAACTCGAGACCTCGGTCTCGCCGTCGGCCGCGAGGGCGGTGTCGAGGAGCCCCTCGACGACGGGGTGCACGTCGTAGGCACGTCGCGGCGACTCGGGGAGCAGCGCCTTGAGGTCGGTGTCACCGGCCGCGGCGAGCTCGTGGTTGAAGTGCCCCTGCTGGGTGAACGTCGACACGAGTCGGCGTGCGCGCCAGTAGGCGTCGGCCTCGGAGTCGGCCACGATGTGGCAGACACCGGACTTCTTGCCGTGGGTGGCGGGTCCGCCGAGCGACTCCATGTCCACGTCCTCGCCGGTCACGCTGCGGACGACGTCCGGTCCGGTGACGAAGACGCGACCCTCCGGCGCCATGATGACGACGTCGGTGAGGGCCGGGCCGTAGGCGGCGCCGCCGGCCGCGAAGCCGACGACCACCGAGATCTGCGGGACGTATCCGGAGGCCCGGACCATCGCCTCGAAGACCAGGCCCACGGCGTGCAACGCCTCGACACCCTCGGCGAGACGGGCGCCGCCCGAATGCCAGATGCCGACCACCGGCGCCTGCTCGGTGATCGCGGTGTCGATGGCGTTGACGATGTGCGCACACCCGACGACACCCATGGCACCGCCCATCACGGTGCCATCGGTGCAGTAGCAGACCGTCCGCACGCCGTTGACCAGGCCGACAGCGGCCTGGACACTGGACTTGTCGCGCGGATGCAGCAACGACATGGTGCCTTCGTCGAAGAAGTTCGTCAGCCGCAACAAGGGGTCGCGGGGATCGACGGCTTCGTCGGTGTCGGCGATGGGGGCCAATGTCGTCATCAGCGGTCTCCTGGGTGTCGGAACGTGTTGCGTCTCGGACGTACTGACGGGAACGGGCGAGCCGTACCCGATCTCAGTAGCGGCCGAAGGCGAGCGCCACGTTGTGCCCACCGAAGCCGAACGAGTTGTTGATCGCGTAGTCGATCTGGCCGAAGCGGGGTTCGCCGTGGACCACATCGATGTCGCACTCCGGATCCTGGTTCTCCAGGTTCAGGGTCGGCGGGATGACGCCTTCCTCGACGCTCTTGACCGTGAGGACCGACTCGAGCGCACCCACCGCACCGATCGAGTGTCCGAGAGCGGACTTCGGCGCGTACACCGCGGCATGCTGACCGATGGCGGCGATGATGCCGGCCGCCTCTGCCGTGTCGCCGATCGGGGTCGACGTCGCATGTGCGTTGATGTGGGTGATGTCGGACTTCTGCAGACCGGCGGTCTGCAGGGCACGGGTCATGGCGCGGGCGTTGCCCTGGCCGCTCGGATCCGGTGCCACCAGGTGGAAGCCGTCCGAGGTGATGCCGGCGCCCAGCAGACGTGCGTGGATGTGCGCACCGCGTGCCCGGGCATGCTCCTCGCGCTCGAGGATCATCATGGCCGAGCCCTCGCCGAAGACGAAGCCGTCGCGGTCCTTGTCGAACGGACGCGAGGCGGCCTTCGGGTCGTCGTTGCGGGTGCTCATCGCGCGCATCATCGAGAACGCGGCGATCGGCACGGCGTCGATGTGGCCCTCGACGCCACCGGTGACGACCATGTCGGCGTCACCCATGACGATGTGGCGCCACGCGTGGGCGATCGCCTCGGCGCCCGACGAGCAGGCCGAGACCGGGGTGATGACGCCGGCGCGTGCACCGACGTTGAGGCCGACGACCGCGGCGGGCCCGTTGGGCATGGCCATCGAGACGGCGAGCGGCGAGACCTTGCGGTAGTTGCCGGTGGTCTCCATGGCCTGGACGGCGTCGACCATCGCGTCGGCGCCACCCTGGCCGGTGCCGATGACCACGGCCAGACGGTCCTTGTCGACCTCCGGTTCACCGGCCTGGGCCCACAGGCGCTTGCTCATGACATGAGCGATGCGCTCGACGTAGGCCATGCGGCGTGCCTCGACTCGACTGACCTCGGTGGCCGGGTCCTGGACCAGGCGACCGCCGATGCGCACCGGCAGGTTGTACTTCGTGATGAAGTCGTCGGTCAGCTCGCGGATGCCCGACTCACCCGCAAGCAGGTTCTTCCACGTCGAGTCGAGATCCTCGCCGAGCGAGGTGGTCGCCACCATCGAGGTGACGACCACGCTCGGGAAGTTCCCACCCAGCGTCGAGTAATCGCGGAGGGAGGGGGAGCTCATCAGTTCTGGTCTGCCTCGACCTGGGCCTTGATGGCTGCAGCAGCCTCGGGGTTCTCGGCCTCGAGCTTCTGGATGTAGGCGACGGCGTCACCGACGGTGCGCAGGCCGGCCAGATCCTCGTCCGGGATCTTCACGCCGTACTTGTCCTCGGTCTGGACGGCGATCTCGACCATCGACAGCGAGTCGATGTCCAGGTCGTCGACGAACGACTTCTCGAGGGTCACCTCGGACGGCTCGATGCCGGTGACTTCCTCGATGATCTCCGCGATGCCGGCAATGAGTTGTTCCTGGGTGGCAGCCACTGTGTGGTTCCCTTTCGTTTTCCGAATGATGAGAATTTCCGGAGCGCAGCGGACCGAGAGCGGCCGCGCGCTTGGACACACCGGCGCGCGAGACGGCTGGTGTTCCGGGGGTCGCGGACCTATCCGCGACCGCTATCCAAGTTCGTTGATCTTCTCGATGTCGCCGGGCTCCTTGAGGGCCAGCGACGGGGTGCCCTTGAGCTCGCGCTTGGCGATTCCGACGAGGGTCCCCGCCGGGGGCAGCTCCACCACGGCGGTGGCGCCGTGTTCGCGCAGGTACGCCGAGCACAGATCCCAGCGGACCGGCTTGGTCACCTGGCCCACCAGCTTGGTCAGTGCATCGGCGCCGTCCGTGACGGGCAGGCCGTCGGAGTTCGACAACAGCGTGCGGTCCGGGTCTGCCGGGGTGATCTTCGCGGCGGCCGCGGCGACGGCGTCCTGGGCCGGGGCCATGAAGTGCGTGTGGAACGCGCCGGCGACCGCGAGCTTGCGGATGCGTGCCTTCTCCGGCGGGTTCGCGATGAGCTCGTCGATCTTGTCGACGGCACCGGCCGCGACGATCTGGCCGACGGCGTTGCGGTTGGCCGGGACGAGATCGAGCTCTTCCAGACGCGCGAGCACCGCTGCCTCGTCGCCGCCGAGGACCGCGGCCATCGTGGTGGGTTCGATCGCGCAGGCCTTGGCCATCTCCGCGCCGCGGATCGCGGCGAGGGTGACGGCCTCGTCGGCCGAGATGACGCCGGTGATCGCCGCGGCGGCGAGCTCGCCGACCGAATGACCGGCGACGACCGCGTCCGCGGGCAGATCGCCGTTTCGCTTGCGGACCTCGTCGAAGGCGAGCAGGGCGGAGACGACGACCAGCGGCTGCGTGACGGCGGTGTCGGTGATCTCCTCCGCGGTGGCCGTGGTGCCAAGGCGTTCGAGGTCCAGCTGGGTGAGCTTGGACCACGTCGCGATCTGGTCACGGGCACCGGGCAGATCGAGCCACGGCGTCAGCATTCCGGGTGTCTGGGATCCCTGGCCGGGAGCAAGCAACGAAAGCACGTGACCAGAGAACACCGTTTCGGCCTCCGATGTGGGTGTAGAGAACCATGAACCTTCAGAGGCCCTTTTGTAGGGTTCCCACAAAAAAGACCGTACTGGCACCCCCTTCGTAATCGGTCCGAGATTCGTTACAGAACCGTGTCATCGCGCCGTCTATCAGGCAAAACAACGAATCGGACATGTGGCGGGTGTGACTCATGTTGCAGAAGTTGGCGTTTTGTGCCGTAAGTGTGTCAAACGCCCAACCGTCATGGCGATCCGCAGAACGTAGGCGTCGCGTGGGTTCGTCGGATCCCGGCCTGTGATTTCCGCAATTTTCTTCAGTCTGTAGCGGACGGTATTTGGATGGATGTACAGAACGCGGGCGCAGGACTCGACCGAGCCGCCCGAGTCCAGATACGCCTCGATGGTCGTGGTGAGGGTGGGGCCTCCCTCCGAGAGCGGCACGACGAGCGATTCGACCAGCGCGGCCATCGCGGATTCGTCTCCGTTGAGTGCCCGTTCGGGTAACAGTTCGAGGCTGTGGACCGGGCGCGGCGCGTTCGGCCAGCCCGCCACCGCCTCGATCGCGGCCATGGCCTCGGCGGCGCTCGTATGTGCGCTCCCGAGGTTCGGCATCGTCGGGCCGATGACGACCGGTCCCTCGGCGAAGTGCTCGAGGAGTGCGGCGATGAAGGCTTCCGTGGGGCGGATCGGGCCGCTGACGATCGCGACCAGCAACGAGCCCTGGACCACCGACAGCGCCGACCGGTCGTACTGGCGGGCGGTGTTGTGGATGGCCAGCGGCACCGAGACGTTCTGTTCGGGCGGCGGGGTGCCGACGAAGACGGTGGCCGGCGCGTCGGAATCCCAGTTCAGCGCCGCGGCGCGGGACAGCAGCTGTGGTCCGGTGTCGCCACGGACCACGGCGTCGACGACCAGCGCCTCGAGCCGGGAGTCCCAGGCGCCGCGGGACTCGGCGGCCGACGCGTAGATCGCCGCCGCGGCGAACCCGATCTCGCGGCCGTAGCGCAGGACCGCCTCGGTGAGCGCCCGTAGCTGCTCGTCGTTGCGGGCGAGCAGCGGCAGCCACTTCTCGAAGAACTCCATCGCCACGCGGACCATCTCCACCGTCTGCAGCAGCGAGATCCGTCGCGCCAGGTCCTGCGGGACCACCTGGAACGCCTGGACGGTGAACTTGACGTTGCCCTCGGGGTCCTGGATCCACTCGACGAAGTTCACCACCGCGGTCTGCACGACCAGTTGCACGCTGGCGCGCTGCGCGGCGTCGAGATCCCCGAAGTACGGCAGCTGCTCCTGCATGGAGTGGACCGCCTCGGTGGCCAGGCGCCCGCTGTACTGCTTGACCCGCCGGAGCAGGGTGTCGGGCAGCGCGTCGTGCACGGTGGCGGGGGCCGGGACACGCGCCCCCCGCTCACCGAACACGTCAGCCGGTGGGGTCTTGGGCTGATTCACGCGCGCGTCGGACACGATCTCAATCTAGTCCCCGTCGTGTCCGACGCGGCGTGATCGATCAGGCCACGCCGGGATCGCTGGTCTGTTCCGGGGCCGCCGCGACGTCGTCGACCCGGTACTTCTTGGCCGCCTGGTCGGCCACCGACAGGTCGATGTGACCGTCGCGGGCGAGCGTGAGCAGCACCGCGACGACGATCGACTCGGCGTCGACGTTGAAGAACCGGCGGGCGGCCGGGCGGGTGTCGGAGAAGCCGAACCCGTCGGTGCCCAGGGTCAGGTACGTGCCGGGCAGGTAGGCGCGGATCTGTTCCTGGACCCCGCGCATGTAGTCGCTGACGCCGACGAACGGTCCGGCTGCATCGGCGAGGAGCTCGGTCAGGTACGGCGTGGACGAGGCGCCGCCCGGATCGCGGACGGCCGCCCGGTCGGCGCGGATGCCGTCGCGGGCGAGCTCGCTCCACGAGGTGATCGAGTAGACGTTCGCGCCCACGTTCCACTCCTGCGCCAGGAGCTCCTGTGCGCGCAGCGCGTCGGGCATCGTCACACCCGAGACCAGGATGTTCGCCGGGAACTGCGTGCCCTCCGGCGCGGCCTTGTACAGGTAGCCGCCCTTGACGATGCCCTTCGGGTCGAGGCCTTCCGGCATCGGCGGCTGATGGTAGGGCTCGTTGTAGACGGTGAGGTAGTAGAAGACGTCCTCCGGATCCTCTCCGTACATCCGTCGCAGACCGTCGTCGACGATGTGGGCGAGCTCGTAGGCGAACGCCGGGTCGTAGGCGACGACCGCCGGATTGGTGGCCGCGAGCAACGGGGAATGGCCGTCGGCGTGCTGCAGGCCCTCACCGGTGAGCGTGGTGCGTCCGGCGGTGGCGCCGACGACGAAACCGCGGGCCATCTGGTCGGCGGCGGCCCAGAAGCTGTCGCCGGTGCGCTGGAAGCCGAACATCGAATAGAAGATGTACAGCGGGATCATCGGCTCGTCGTGCGTCGAGTACGAGGTGCCGACCGCGGCGAAGCTCGCCGCCGAACCCGCCTCGTTGATGCCCTCGTGCAGGATCTGGCCGTCGACGGCCTCCTTGTAGGCGAGCATCAGATCGGCGTCGACCGACGTGTACAGCTGTCCGTTGCGGTTGTAGATTTTCAGCGTCGGGAACCACGAGTCCATGCCGAAGGTGCGGGCCTCGTCGGGGATGATCGGCACGATCCGCTTGCCGATCTCCTTGTCGCGCAACAGATCCTTGAAGATGCGCACCAGTGCCATGGTGGTCGCGACCTGCTGCTTGCCCGATCCCTTCGCGGTGGTCTTGATCGCCGAGGAGGTGTCCGGCCGCAACACCTTGGTGGTGGCGGTGCGCCGGCTCGGCAGGAAGCCGCCGAGCGTCTTGCGGCGGTCGAGCATGTACTCGATCTCCGGGGCGTCCTTGCCGGGGTGGTAGTACGGCGGCAGGTACGGGTCCTTCTCGAGTTCCGCGTCGCTGATGGGGATGCGGGTGCTGTCGCGGAAGGCCTTGAGGTCCTCGAGGGTCAGCTTCTTCATCTGGTGGGTCGCGTTGCGTCCCTCGAAGTGCTTGCCGAGCGTGTAGCCCTTGATCGTGTGCGCGAGGATGACCGTCGGCTGTCCCTTGTGGGCCATCGCGGCGGCGTAGGCGGCGTAGATCTTGCGGTAGTCGTGACCGCCGCGCTTGAGGTTCCAGATCTCCTCGTCGGTGAGGTTCTTGACGAGTTCCTTGGTGCGCGGGTCGCGATTGAAGAAGTGCTCGCGGACGAAGGCGCCGTCGTTGGCCTTGTAGGTCTGGAAGTCGCCGTCGGGCGTGGTGTTCATCAGGTTCACCAGGGCGCCGTCGCGGTCGGCGTGGAACAACGCATCCCACTCGCGACCCCAGATCACCTTGATGACGTTCCAGCCGGCACCGCGGAAGAACGACTCCAGCTCCTGGATGATCTTGCCGTTGCCGCGGACCGGCCCGTCGAGACGCTGCAGGTTGCAGTTGACGACGAAGGTGAGGTTGTCGAGGCCCTCGGTCGCGGCGAAGCTGGCGAACGCGCGCGACTCCGGCTCGTCCATCTCGCCGTCGCCGAGGAAGGCCCAGACGTGCTGGTCGGAGGTGTCCTTGATGCCGCGGTCGTGCAGGTAGTGGTTGAAGCGCGCCTGGTAGATCGCGTTCATCGGGCCGAGGCCCATCGAGACGGTGGGGAACTCCCAGAAGTCGGGCATCAGGCGCGGGTGCGGGTACGACGGCAGGCCGCCGCCCATGCCGGCGTGGCTGCGTTCCTGGCGGAAGCCGTCGAGCCGGGCCTCGTCGATGCGGCCCTCGAGGAAGGCCCGGGCGTAGATGCCGGGGGACGCGTGGCCCTGGATGAAGATGTGGTCGCCGCCGCCGGAATGGTTCTTGCCGCGGAAGAAGTGGTTGAAGCCCACCTCGTACAGCGACGCCGACGAGGCGTAGGTCGAGATGTGGCCGCCCACACCGACTCCCGGCCGCTGTGCACGGTGGACCATGATCGCGGCGTTCCACCGGATCATCTGACGGAAGCGCCGCTCGACCTCCTCGTCACCGGGGAACCACGGCTCGGCCTCGGTGGGGATGGTGTTGACGTAGTCGGTCGATGTGAGCGCGGGGATCGACACTCGTTTCTCGGCGGCGCGCTCGAGCATCCGCAGCAGCAGATAGCGCGCGCGACCCGGGCCGGCGTTCTCGAGGAGGGCGTCGAAGGAGTCCAGCCATTCGGTGGTCTCCTCGGGGTCGATGTCGGGTAGATACGACGCGACGCCCTCGCGGATGACGCGGACGCGCTGTCCGCTCGTCGTGGCGCGGGGGAACGAGGTGGCGGAGCCGGCGTGTTCGCTGGGAATGGTGTCCTGCGGCGCACGGTCCATCTGGTCGGTCACGGTTATGCCTACTCCCTCTGACAGGCCGGACCCGGGGTGGTGGTCCGGCTGCATGGTGTACGACACCGCCACTCCTTTGTCGTGCGGTGTCACTCCACATCGTGCCCCATGTGAGTTCTGTTGGCACCGGGTACATCTCTGTAAGCTGACCCGACCGCGACGCCTGTCGCGGCGTCCGCTCGGGGCTACTGACGAGTAGGGGGGATCATGCTGGGCACATGGGAGGTCGCGCCCGGCCGAGGGGGATATCGGGGGGCTCGCACGCGCGTGACGATCGGCATCGCATTCGGGGGGATGGTGCTGGCGGCGTGTTCGTCCACGGTCTCCGGTTCCGGCTCGCCGGCGCCGGGAGAGGTGGCCGCCTACCGCTCGGAGTTGTCGGCCTCGGCCGCTGCGGCCGTCCGCGCCGAGGGCGTCGAACTGTGCCGGGAATCGATGTCGTCGATGGTCGTGATGGTGCACGGGTACAACGCCTTCGTCGACCGCCTCAACGCCACTCACTCGTATCCGGCGGTGGGGGATCTCGACGAGAAGGCGCGCGCGAGCCTGATCGCCGGCGCAGACCAGATCCGGCCGAAGATCACCGAGACCGCGCCGCGCGATGTCGCCACACCGGCGCGCACCTTCCTGGAGACGACCGCGCGGCTGGAGAACGCGATCCGCAGGCAGCAGCGCGCCGAACTCAACCCGGTGGCCGGGCAGTGGACGCGCGACAAGCAGCGACTGCTCGAGGCGTGCGCCGCCTACACGCCGTTGCCGGCCGCCTCGTCGGCCACACCGCGGTCGCAGGCGCCGAACCGGCCCCCGGGCACGAGCGCGCCCGTGCCGACGACCGCGGGGCGCTGAGCCGCCGCGGGTGCGTCGATCGCAGCGCGGATTCGGGGCGGGGAAACGCCCGAAATCCCTGACGTGGGTCGCCTCGTAATGTGAGGCTTTAGGCTGTTGCCTATGCTGACAGGCGAGTTGGCGTCCGGTGACGGACACGACGACGCACCAACCGGCGACGAACCCAACGTCCCATCACCCTCAGGAGGTCACGCGCGGTGGTAGCCGCCACAGACGGTACCGGCAGCAATGCCCAGAAACTGGGCCTGAAGGCCGGATTGGTCGTGCAGGAACTCGGCTGGGATGAGGACACCGACGACGACCTCCGGGCTGACATCGAGGACGCGATCGACGGCGAGATGCTCGACGAGGACGCCGACGACGTCATCGACGTGGTCGTCCTCTGGTGGCGCGACGGGGACGGGGACCTCGTGGACGCGCTGATGGACGCCATCGGCCCGCTCGCCGAGGACGGTTACATCTGGGTTCTCTCGCCGAAGACCGGCCGCCCCGGATATGTCGACCCGAGCGAGATCGCCGAGGCCGCCCCGACCGCCGGTCTGACCCAGACCTCGGCGATCAGCCTCGGAGACTGGTCGGCGGCACGACTCGTGCAGCCCAAGGCGCGCGCGGGCAAGAAGGCATGAGCGATGCCGTGCCCGCAGGCCCGCTGAAGGTCGGCGACCGCGCCCCTGACTTCGAGTTGCGGGACCAGAACAACCAGCTCGTTTCCCTGTCGTCGCTGCGCGCCGATCACAACGTGCTCGTGGTGTTCTACCCGCTCGCCTTCACCGGCACCTGCCAGGGCGAGCTGGGCTACATCCGCGACCAGCAGCCGCAGTTCTTCAACGACGACGTCACCACCGTGACGATCTCCGTCGGGCCGTCGCCCACGCACAAGGTGTGGGCGTCGGCTCAGGGGTTCCTGTTCCCGCTGCTGTCGGACTTCTGGCCGCACGGGGAGGTCGCCCGGGCCTACGGGGTGTTCAACGAGGAACGCGGCTACGCCAATCGCGGCACCTTCCTGGTGAACCGCGAGGGGACCATCGTCTTCGCCGACATGGTCGGCCCGGGTGAGATGCGCGGTGCCGACGTGTGGGACAAGGCGCTCGGCGCCGCCCGCTGAGACTCGCGGGTTCATGGCCGGGGTTCGCGCTGGGCGCGGTGTGGAATCATGAATCTCCTAGCGACGGATCTTGAGTATTGCCATCGCTGCTCAGTCCCCATACGCCACCAGGGCGTCCGACGAGGTCCACGTACGCCAAATTGCCACCGTGCTAGGTAAATACCCGGCTGCGTTGATCGAGCGAATGCGGCGAATCGCCTGGTTGGTGACTCAGGCAGCGGAAGTCTTCCGCGGCCACGCAGCGCTGCGATGGCATCGGAAAACCCTGGGTGGTTCACGCTAGCAAATCTGACTCCGAGGAGCCGACTGGTGCGGGCCCGACGCATCGTCGACAACTGTGGTAGCGTGCCTGGGCCGCGCACACTGCATCGTGTCCTGGCCGACCGCTAAAAGCTGGGCCTCCGGTACTGCAGCTGGGGCGTGGCAGGGGCGAGTGATCGTTCGAGTCATCACGGCGTAGCCCAGAGGACACCTTCAGCTCTTTACGCGGCGATATACACCTGTCTTGGCGCGGTGATCCGCGGCTACGGGCTCCCCAATCCGGGGCGTGGTTCCACGTCGATGGCAGGGAACAGGGAATACCCCGACGACGGTGGATGGAGAATCGTAAGCCGCACGTGGCGTCGTAGCAATCATCGGGCCGCGCGGGCAACGTGCCGCACCGACCCGCAACGAATTGTGTGGGCATGCCTTCGTGCGCGCCGTTCTCAGGTGATCATTCACGCGTCGTGCCGAGGTCCACGACGATGAATCGCTGGCGGTCGGATCAGGAGTTGAGCCGTGAACTAGTGGGCTGCGCGCGGTGATGCCGTGGAGCGGTTCCATGTCCGACAACGGGTCGCGCTACCGGTCGGTGCTGTGAGATCACGAGTGCAGCAAATTTAGGAATCACAGCTTGGTACACGCGCCCGTGCTGGCCGCAACGGCAAGATCGTTCGACTCCAATCGCTGCCATCGAAGCCCTAGGAGGGTGCCCTCGGGCGTAGAGCTACTACGTGGTCCGCCGAACAGGGGCCTCCCGTACACCGTATGCGTTGCGAGTCAATCTGTCACCGGTATGGCTAGCTAGATTCATTGAAAGGTCTTCCGGTGTTATCGATGCCCCTGCCTCTGCGTATTGTCTCGATTAGTTCCCACATATTGCTATACGGATTCCAAGGAACGGGGGACATGTCACCAACGTGCTTCCGTGCTAGGGCCCTTGCTCTATTTGCGGCGGATTCATAGCTGTCAAGCAAGAACGTCAAAGCATCCTGGCTTAGATGCTTATCGCACCCCATACATTTCTTTGACTTAGCCTGGGCGTCGTGACGGTGAAGGAATGCTGTTTGATTCTCGTAGTGAAGGAAGAACCAGAGTTCGATGCACGGACTGGAGAGTGCGACATGGATGTGATTGGCTGCCGCCTTCTTAAGGGG
>NZ_BAOQ01000053.1 GCF_000344155.1 Gordonia paraffinivorans NBRC 108238
TTAGGTGAGCATCACTGGGGAACTTCGATGAGCGCCGTCAGAGGGGCTGTCCTGTCCTTCCACCATCCGTTTCGAAGGTGGAAGGACAGGGTCGTGAGCGCGCGCTCAGTCGGCCTGCGACACCTCGGCGCCGCCGACGCTGAGCACGACGCGTGCGCCGTGCGGGACCGACTCGACGAGGCGCAGCTGCGCGAGCGCCGGATGGGCATCGAGCAGACGACCTGCGTTGGCGAGTGCGCGCAGGGACGCCGTCTCGGCGCGGGCTGCCTCGAGTTTCGCCAGGCCGCGCGTCTTCGCGGTGACCAGTTCGAGTGCGGCGCTGCGGACCTCGGCCGGCAGGATGACGTCGCGGATCACGACGCCGAGCACGACGAGGCCGAGGCGGGCGCCGACATCGGCGGCCGCCGATTGGATCGCCTCGACGTCGAGCGTGTCGCCGCGGCGGATCAGGTCGTCGGCGGTGACGGACGCGCACGTCTCGCGCAGTGCGAGCTGAGCCGCCAGATAGACCGAGGCGACCGGGTCCTCGGCCCGGTCGACGAATGCGACCGGGTCGGTGACGCGGATGCGCAACGACATCGAGACACGGACCGACATCGCGTCGGCCGTGAGCACCTCCTGAGTCGCGACCGGGACGAGTCGCTCACGCATGTCGATGCTCCGTGCCGAATGCGGGGTGCGGACGAGGTGACGGCCCGGCTCCAGGGTCGTCACCGTGTCACCGCGATAGGCCAGCACGACGTGTCCCGGCAGGACCGTGATCGTGGTGAAGAACAGCATCGCGATCCTCCTTCCCATTGCGCCGCAATGCCTGTCGTCAGGTGATCCCGGGGCTCATGGCACGGCGGCGCCGCTCGCGGGCGGCCCGGCCGGT
The DNA here is from genome assembly GCF_000344155.1 of Gordonia paraffinivorans NBRC 108238. Classification (GTDB taxonomy): domain Bacteria; phylum Actinomycetota; class Actinomycetes; order Mycobacteriales; family Mycobacteriaceae; genus Gordonia; species Gordonia paraffinivorans. The sequence continues at coordinate 875 of NZ_BAOQ01000053.1, forward strand.
GGGGTCGATCGTCGCGGTCACGAGGACCGGCGGCGTCGACCGCAGGACCGACCGCGCCCGGGTGTCCCGGGAGCGGCGCCGGTCAGGACTCGAACCTGGGGGCCGTGGCCCTTACCATGTGTGAACCATTGGGAGACACGAGTGTCCGACGCGCAGGAACGCCGTGCGGTAGCCCGCTCGGGCCTGCTTGTCTCGTGCCGAGCGAGAACTATGCCACCGGAACGACACCGCGGGCAATCGATTATCGGCGGCCGGTCTCCCCGCCCGATGCTCGAGTGCACATCAGGAGACCCCGCAGGGTGGTGGAGCGTGGCGTCCGACCCGGCGTCTCCGCACCCGCCCGCGGGCACCTGCCGTTGGGCCGGGCGTCGACACCCGCAGTCGCAGCGCGGAACTCAGCGTGTGAGGAACGAGGTGACCGCCGCCTCGAAGGCGTCCTTGGCCTCGATCATCACCCAGTGCCCGCACTTGGGGAAGATGTGCAACTCGGCGTCGGGGATGAGGCGCATCGGGACCAGCGCCATGTCCGGCGGGCTCACGCGGTCGTCGCGGCCCCAGGTGAGCATCGTCGGGCACGCGACCTTGTGCATGCTCGCCCAGTACGGCGGGGTGTCGGAGGCGGCCATGAACTTCTGTTGCATCTCGAAAGCCGCGGAGCCGTACATCATCTGGGCGGTCTTCTGGGCGTCGGGGTTGATCGCCGCCTGCCATCGCTCCTCGATGAGCTCGTCGGTGATCAGCGACCGGTCGTAGACCATCGAGTTCAGCCACCGGACGAGCTTGTCCTTGTCGGGGGCGTCGGTGAACTCCTGCAGGAGACGCAGGCCCTCACTCGGGCTGGGGCTGAACAGGTTCGGCCCGACGCCGCCGATGGTGACGAGCTTCTCCACACGGTCGGGCTTCTTGATGGCGAGGTTGACGCCGACGACGCCGCCCATCGAGTTTCCGATCATGGCGGCTTTGTCGATGCCGAGGGCGTCCATGAAACGGATGACCGAGCCGCCCGCGGTCAGGACCGGATGCCCTTCCACGGGGTCGCTCACGCCGAAGCCGGGGAACTCGAGGACGTAGCAGTGGTGGGTCTGCGCGAAGTGACCGAGGTTGCCGCGGTAGTTCCGCCAGCCGGTGACGCCCGGGCCCGAACCGTGCAGCAGGATCAGCGGCGGCGCGTCGGCGTCGCCCGCCTCGTGGTAGCGCAGGGTTCCCTGGTCGGTCGGTAGTTCCCGTTTGGTCGCTTCGTAGCTCACATCCACGCGAACAGAGTAGAACGTGTTCTAATCCGTTGTCACGGGTGTGCGTGATCGTGTCCCTGACCTCGGGTGATGTGCCCGACGCCGATGATGTCGTGGAGGATGCGGTGCACGATGGCGTCGCCGACGACCTCGTAGTGGACCCGGCGGCCGACCTTCTCCGACCGCACCCAACCCTGGTCGCGAAGGGCGCGGATCGACTGGGACGCCGCGTTCTCGGTGATGCCGATGGCCGAGGCCAGCTCGGCCACCGTCGATCCCGGGTGCGCATGCATCTCGGCCACGATCCTCAGTCGGGTCGGGTCGCTGAGCAGGGTGAAACGCGCAGCCCACGAGTCCGCGTCGAAGTCGGCCGCGGCGTGCCTCTCTGCGTGTCCCACCCTCTCGATATACACCAGCGGGCGGTCGCATCGGTGGTGGAGTGGCGGCGGACGTGTGTCTGCGCGAACATGTGTCTGTGACGACACGTATTGGCCGCCGGTCCGACCGCCGCGGACGGCGGGTGCTCGTCGCCGCGCTCGCCGCCGCCGTCGCCCTCGGCGGTCTCGCCGCCTGTTCGGGAGACGCCGGCCCCGGCCGCGGGCCAACGGATCGGATCGTCCTCGCCGAGGCGCAGGCGCCGGGCGAGTTCAATCCGCTGCTCGGCTACGGCCGACTGGGGGTGTCGCCGATCTACGAGGGTCTCCTGGCACCCGGCACCGACTCCGACGAGCGCTTGCCCGACCTCGTGCCGGCACTGGCGGCGTCGAGGCCGGAACGCATCGCACCCCGGGTGTGGCGGGTCGCGCTCAAGACCGGAGTGACCTTCTCCGACGGCACGCCGTTCGACTCCGCCGACGTGGTCGCCACCTATCGTGCGGCCGTCGACCCGGCGGTCGCGTCGGCGGTCTCCACCTATCTCGCCCCGATCGTCGAGATGAAAGCCGATGGGCCGCAATCGGTCACGGTGACCATGGCCACCGATGCCGACCCGTCTCCGTATCTGCTCCTGGGTATCGTCCCCGCCGAGCGCGTGGAGCGGATCCCCGCCGCACAGTGGGCGCTCAACACCGACCCGGTCGGAACCGGGCCGTACCGCCTGGACTCGCTCGATCCCGACCAGGCGATCCTCGTCGCTCGCGAAGACCATCGCGACGGGACGCCGGCGATGCGACGCGTCGTGTACACGCATGTGCCCGATGACAACAGCCGGGCGCAGCTCCTGCAGACCGGGGAGGTCGACGGGGCGAGCCTGCCGCCGCGCCTCGCCGCCGGCTTCGAGGGACGCGACGACCTGGACGTCGTGGACGTGGCCTCTGCCGACTGGCGAGGCGTCTCGCTGCCGGCCCGCAACGACTTCACCGCCGATCCGGCGGCACGCCGCGCGATGAACCTGGGGATCGACCGAAAGGCGTTGTTGGAAGACGTGCTCGACGGCGACGGGGAACCGGCGAGCACACCGATCTCCCGCGCATACGGGGACGCCTACGACGAATCGGCGCAGTTCCCGTACGACCGGGATGCCGCACAGCGCGTCCTGGACGCGGCCGGCTGGCGGCCCGGTGAGGACGGAATCCGGGTCCGCAACGGGGTCCGCGCCTCGTTTCCGTTGCTGTACAACGCCGGCGACACGCTCCGCCGCGACCTCGCGGTGGCCTTCGCCGCGGCGATGAAGAAGATCGGCGTCGAGGTGCTGACCCGCGGCACCAGCTGGGACGAGATCGAGACGAAGCTGGCAACCGCCGGTGCCCTGCTCGGCGGCGGCGAGATGCCGTACAGCATCGACTCACAGGTCTACGACGCCCTCCACACCCGGGTGCCCGGCTCCTCGCCGTACTCCAACCCCGGTGACTTCACCGCCCCCGGACTCGACGAGATGCTCGACGCCGCACGGGAATCCGCTCCCGGACCGCGAAACGACGAACGCTATCGCCGCATCCAGCAGATCTACTCCGCAGAGCCGTCCCAGGTATTCCTCGCCTTCGTCCATCACACCTACGTCGCCCGCAGTGCCGGCTGGACGCATGACGCGCCGATCCTCGAGCCCCACTCGCACGGGGTGATCTGGGGGCCGTGGTGGAACCTCCCGTCCTGGTCGCCGGAGGCCTGACGTGACCACGCAGCTGGCCCCGAACACGCAATCGCCTGGCGAAGAGGTTGCAGCGCAGTGTTGTTCGTCGGATCCCGGGAGCGTCCCCCGCCGCACGCGGGGGCGACGCGTCGTCGGACTCCTGGGGCGTCGGCTGCTGATGATGATCCCGACCGTCGTGCTGGTCTCTCTCGGGGTGTTCGCGGTCGCGGCCGCGTCGCCGTTCGACCCGTTGACCGAGCACCTCGGCGACGACTACCAGTCGGCGACGGCGTCGCAGCGTGAGGCGGTGACGCAGGCCTACGGTCTCGACGGTCACTGGTTCGGCGCGTGGTGGCGGTGGTGGGGCGACGTCTTCTCCGGCGACGCCGGATGGTCGTCCACGCAGAGCCGACCGGTGACGGACGTGATCGTCGACCGTCTGCCGTTCACACTGGGGATGTCGTTGCTCGCGCTGCTGTTCGCCACGGTGATCGCGATCGTTGTCGGCGCTCTCACCGGCATGCGCCGTGGCGGCCTGCTCGACCGGGTGTGCACGGGTGTGGCCGCGATGCTCGCCGCCACACCGCCGTTCGTCGTCTCGCTGGTGCTCGTGAGCGTCTTCGCGGTGGGGCTCGGATGGCTCCCCGCAGCGGGCGCCCGGCGCCCGGGCGACGCGTACACCGTGGCGGGGCTGTTCACCCACGGGGTGCTGCCCTGTCTGGCGCTGACCATCTCGATGATCCCGTGGCTGTTGCTGACGATGCGGGCCGCCGTCGTCGACGCCGCGGCCTCCGAGGCCGTGCGGGGTGCCCGCGCCCGCGGGATCGGCGGTTGGGCGCTGCTGCGGGGGCACGTGGTCCCGGTCTCGGTGCTGCCCACCCTGGCCCTCCTGGGAACGCGGCTGCCCGAACTCGTCGCCGGTGCGGCGATCGTGGAGAGCGTGTTCGGCTGGCCCGGTCTCGCCGAGGCGCTCGTGGATTCGGCGGTGGCGCTGGACTTCTCGTTGCTCGCCCCGCTCGCGGTCGGCTCGGCGGTCCTGGTCCTGATCGGGTCGGCGGTCTCGGATGCCGCGGCGGTGTGGATCGACCCGCGGATCGGACTGCGCGCGTGACCGCGACGATCGGCGCGGCCGGCGGCACCGGGGCGGCCTTCGGGCGGGCCGGACGGTTGCTGCCGTGGGCGGTGCTGGTGGTCGTTGCGGCCGTCGCGCTCGGCTGGCCGATGCTCGCGGGCGAGCAGGCCGCCGACTTCGGCCGGGCCCTGCGGGCTCCCGGCGCGGGCACCCTGCTGGGAACCGACCACTCCGGCTACGACCTGGGGGTCCGCACGGCGGAGGGCCTGCGGATCTCCCTGCTGATCGCCCTCGCATGCGCGGTCCTGGCGACCGTTCTCGGCGTGGTCGTCGGCGTCGCATCGGTGACGGCCGGCGGATGGGTGGACGCCGTCGTGATGCGCGTCGTGGACGGGGTCAACGCCCTGCCGCATCTCGTCGTCGGGGTGGTCATCGCCGCGATGTGGCGCGGCGAGCCGGTCGCGATCATCGCGTCGATCGCGCTCACGCACTGGCCCGCCGTCGCCCGGGTGGTGCGGGCGGAACTGCTCGAGGCGCGCACCGCCGGCTGGGTGGAAGCGGCGCGCCTGGCCGGGGCGTCGCGCACCTTCATCGCGACCCGCCACCTGGGGCCGGCCGTCGGCGGGCAGGTCCTGGTGGCCATGACCGTGCTGCTGCCGCACGCGGTGTGGCACGAGACGACGCTGTCCTTCCTCGGCGTCGGCCTGTCCCCGGACGAGGCGAGCCTGGGGACGCTGCTCGGACAGGCGCGCGGCGATGTGCTCACCGGCGCGTGGTGGACCCTGGTCGTGCCGGGTGCGGCGCTGATGGTCACGGCGCTCGCATGCGCGGCCGCCGCCTCCGCGCTGCGCCGGGCGTCGACCCCGCCTGCCGGGGAGGTGTGGTGGTGAGCGCCCGGCTGGACGGGGTGAGCGTCGACATCGCGATCGGACGGGGCCGGCGTGCTCCGCGGGCGCGTGTCCTCGACGACGTGACGCTCGACGTGCCCGCCGGCGCGGTGTCGGTGCTGATCGGGGAATCGGGGTGCGGGAAATCGATGGTCGCAGCCGCGTTGTGCGGGTTGCTACCCGCCGGGGCGGCGGTAACCGGCCGGCTGTGGCTGGACGGCGAGCAGCTGGATGGCGAGCAGATCGCCGGGCGGGACCCGCGGTGGCGGGGACTGCGCGGGAAGAGCGTCGGGCTGGTGCCGCAGTCGGCGGCCACGTCGTTCACCCCCGTCCGGACGATCGGAGCGCAGCTCGAGGAGGTGATCGGCGTGCTCGGCGGAACACGCGACGCGGTGGAGCTGTGCCGGACCGTGCACCTGGACCCGGCCGCGCTGCAGCTGTATCCGCACGAGCTGTCCGGTGGGATGGCCCAGCGGGCCGCGATCGCCGCAGCGCTGGCCGGCGACCCGCTCGTACTGGTGGCCGACGAACCGACCTCGGCTCTCGATCCCGAGCTCGGCTCGTCGATCTGGGCTCTGCTCGCCGACACCGCGAGTCGCGGTGTGGCCGTCCTCGTGATCACCCACGACATCGACGCGCTGACCGGTGGTTGTGACTCGATCGCCGTCATGCGGGCCGGACGGATCGTCGACCGGGGGCCGGTCGCCGCGCTCAGGGATTCCGGCGACGAGTACACCGGCGCCTTCTTCGAGCCGGTCGCATGAGGGTCGCGCTCGCCGGACGGGGACTCGCCGCACGCCACGGGGACACCGAGGTGTTCTCCGGCGTGGACATCCGCGTCGACGCCGGGACCGTCGTCGGCGTGGTCGGCCGGTCCGGGAGCGGCAAGACCACGCTGCTGCGCATCCTCGCCGGACTCGCCGCACCGGCGGCGGGCAGGGTCGAGCATGTGGGTTTCGGGTATCGGCCCGGTGACATCGGCCTGCTGTCCCAGCACCCCCGGCTGGTGAGCAACCCGCGGTGGACGCTGCGGCGCATCGTCGGTGAACCCGCGGCGATCGCCGGCGCCGGCTGCGACGTCGAGGCGATCGCCGATCGCGTCGGCCTCGACCCCGCGCTGCTCGACCGTCGGCCGTCGCAGGTGTCCGACGGTCAGCTGCAGCGCGCCTGCCTGGGACGACTGCTGGTGCAGAAGCCGCGATTCGTCCTCGCCGACGAGCCGACCGCGATGCTCGACCCGATCTCGACGCGTGCGGTGATCGCGCTGCTGCAGCAACTCGTCGACGACGGCGCCGGGATGGTGCTGGTCAGCCACCAGCGCCGGATCGTCGAAGCGCGCAGCGACCGGCTGGTGGAGCTGGACGGGCGGTGACCGATCCGACCCGCCGGAGGTCTCGCTCCTACGTCTGCAGCCGGACGGCGTCGTCCTCGCCCATGGCGTCCTCGAGGACCTCAGGCGAGTAGTCGACGTCGATCTCGGCGACCGAGCGGCCGCGCGCGGACTCGATCGCCGAGACGCGACGCTGGGCCCGGTCGGCGGCGTACTCGAGGAACTCGTTGTTGTCGAGCCCGAATGGCTGCTCGTCGAACTGCTCGTTGACCCAGTCGATCATGCCCAGGGCCAGCGGCAGCAGCTCGTTCATCCGCTCGCCCACGGTCTCCCACAGGGAGTCGTCGGCGGCGACGTGGCGACGGCACGTGAAGGTGCCCCACGCCATGTGCCGCCGCTCGTCGTCGCTGATGAAGCGGATCAGCGTCTGCATCCCCGGGAAGATGCCGAAGCGGGAGCAGACCTTCTGCCAGGCGTGGTAGCCGGTGAGGGCGAGGCTGCCCTCGATCACGTGGTTGTAGGTGACGCTCGCACGGATCTGGTTGCGCGGCGACGGGTCGTGGTCGAGGGCGTGGAGCGACTCGGGCAGCTCCTCGTAGAAGAGGCGTCGGTAGTAGGGGTTGTCGGCGACGAAGGACTGCAGGTCCCCGGTGAGCCCCACGGTGTCCATCCATATGCGGAACACCTGCGTGTGCTTGGCCTCTTCGAAACAGAACTGCGACAGGTACATCTCGTCGCCGAAGCGTCCCTCGGCCGCCATCGCCTTCATGAAGGGTTGGATGTCCTGGGTCACCGCCTCCTCGCCGGCGATGAACTGGCTGACGAGATACGTTGCGCTGCGGCGCTGCTCGTCGTTGAGTTCCTCCCAGTCCTGGGCGTCGCGCGAGAAGTCGATCGCTATCGGATCCCAGAAGCGAGAGTTGCCTTTGATGAAGAGACGCAACGGAAATGAGTCCCAGTTGAGACCTCCCCGCCGCAACGACGAGAAGTCCTCGCGGTGAGACTCCTTGTGCTCGATCAGGGTCATTTGATCACCAGCCAACCGACGAAGAGATGGGAATACCCGACGCTAACGCTTTCCCGCCGCGCGGGCATCAACTTCGCTGAATATTCTCTTGGCGGAACTGAACTTATGGCACGGGATCGAGGGCCGGGCCGATCAGGCCGCCGACGAATCGGCGGTGGCGTCGTCCTTCTTCGCGAGCGCACTCGGCCACCAGATCCTGGGTCCGATGTCGAGGGTGAGGGCGGGGACCAGCAACGTGCGCACGATGAGCGTGTCGATGAGGACGCCGAAGGCGACGAGGAAGGCCACCTGCACCAGGAACATCAGCGGGATCACGGCCAGGGCCGCGAACGTCGCCGCCAGCACGACGCCGGCGGAGGTGATGACGCCGCCGGTCGCGGTGAGACCGCGGATCATGCCGATCCGCGTGCCGCTGCGCAGCGCCTCCTCCCGCACGCGCGTCATGAGGAAGATGTTGTAGTCGATGCCCAGCGCGACGAGGAACACGAATGCGAACAGCGGGACCACCGGGTCGGCGCCCGGGAAGCCGAACGGGCCGTTGAACAGCAGCGCCGCCACGCCCAGGGTCGTGGCGAAGGACAGCACCGTCGACGCCAGCAGGATCAGGGGCGCGACGATGCTGCGCAGCAGGGCCACCAGCACGACGAACACGACGATCAGGACGATCGGGATGATCAGGTTCCGGTCGTGGATCGCGGTCTCGCGGGTGTCGAGGTCGATGGCGCTCGTGCCGCCGACCAGTGCGTCCGCGTCCGGGATGTCGTGGACCGCGGAGCGGATGTCGGCGACGGTGTCCTGGGCGGCCAGCGACTCGGCGTTGTCGGTCAGGGTCGCGGAGATCGCGACCTTGCCGTCGCGCACCATCGGCGCCCCGTTCTCCTCCATGAACTGCGCCGACGCCACGCCGTCGGTGGCGCGGACGGCGTCGAGAACGGCGGTGCCGGCGCCCTGGTCGGCGATGACGTAGGTCGGGGTGCCGCTGCCGGCGTCGAAGTGCCTCGCCTGGATCTCCGCACCCTCGACCGACTCCACGGTGCCCATGAAGAAGTCGCTCGACGCGATGCCGTCGGCCTTGAACGCCGGGGCGAACGCGGCGCCGATGAGCAACACCACGAGGGTGCCGACCCAGATGGCGCGCGGCTTGGACGCGACCACGTCGGCGATCCGCTTCCACAGGCGATGGGCGGTGCCGGTGTCCGGATCGGTGTCGGGCGCATACGCCGGACGCAGCGGCCAGAACGCGGTGCGGCCGAGCAGGGTGAGCGCCGCCGGCAGGAAGGTCATCGACGCCAGGAAGGAGGCGACGATGCCGATGGCCGCGATCGGACCGAGGCTCTTGTTGGAGTTCAGGTCACTGAGCAGCAGACACAGGACACCGGCGATGACGGTGCCGGCCGACGCCGCGATCGGCTCGATCGTCGCGCGCCAGGCCTGCCGGATCGCCGCGTACTTGTCCTCGGTGGTGAGCAGCTCCTCCCGGAAGCGGGAGACCAGCAGCAACGCGTAGTCGGTGGCGGCGCCGAAGACGAGGATGAACAGGATGCCCTGGCTCTGGCCGTTGAGGTCGAGGACGCCCTGCTTGGTGAGGAAGTAGACCAGGCCCGACGCGAGACCGAGCGCGAACACCGCGGAGATGATGACGACGAACGGCAGGATCGGGCTGCGGTAGACGACGATCAGGATGAGGATGACGACCGCGCCCGCGACGAGTAGCAGCAGGCCGTCGATGCCGGCGAAGGCCTCGCCCAGGTCGGCCACCTGCCCGGCCGGACCGGTGACCTTGACGGTCAGGCCGTCCGGGGCGTTCGCGAGCTTGTCCCGCAGGGTCTCCACGGTCTCGGCCGGGTCGTCGGAGGAGGACACCGGGACGAAGACCTCGGCGGCCTGACGGTCGGCCGACGGGATCGGGGGCGAGACCGCGTCCCCGAATCCGGGGGTCCCGGCCAACCCGGAGGTCGTGGACTGTAGGAACTGCAGGTCGCCGGGCGTGATCCCGCTCGGCCGCTCGGCGATCACGATGGCGGGGATCTCGTCGGTGTCCTGGAAGTCGGCGAGCAGCTTCTGCACCTGCGTCGACTCCGCCGACGCGGGGAGGAACGTGCTGTTGTCGTTGCTCGAGATGCCCGCGAGCTTGCCGGCGAACGGGCCGGTGACGCCGCCGATGATCAGCCACCCCAGCAGCAGGAGTGCCGGGATCAGCCAGCGCAGCTTCGGGGTGGGGCGGGGACGCGAAACGGTCTTGTCCGACATGGGGTCATCGTTCCACGTCGTCTTACCGGAATCCGTGGAAGGGCTCGAGGACGGTCGCATGCACCGGATTCGGCGCCCGTGGCGGGGCGGATGGGATCGGGCCGATCACGTGACACGGATTGCGTGATTCGCCTGCGAACGACGTCGTCGGTGGGCCAGCATGTGACTTACGTCGCATAAGTAGTCGGCGATATCTGACGCACGTTCCAGGGCGCACGAGCAAGGAGCACATGTGAAGACCAAGGGTGCAATTCTCCGGAATCCGGGTGAGGAATGGAAGATCGAGGAGTTCGAACTCGGCGATCCGGTACCCGGCGAGGTCCAGGTGAGGCTGGTCAGTTCGGGTCTGTGCCACAGCGACCATCACCTTCGCACCGGCGACAGCCCCGCACCCATGCCGGTGCTCGGCGGTCACGAGGGTGCGGGCGTCGTGACCAAGGTCGGTCCGGGCGTCACCCGCCTGAAGGAGGGTGACCACGTCGTCACCGCGTTCATCCCGGCCTGCGGCACCTGCGAACCCTGCTCGCGGGGCCAGCAGAACATCTGCGACGAGGGCGCCAGACTCCTCACCGGACTCTCGATCGCCGACGACACCCACCGGGCGCACACCCACGACGGTCTGCCCCTCGTGCAGATGTGCATGCTCGGGACGTTCGCTCCGTACATCACCGTCAACCAGGCCTCGCTGGTGAAGATCGAGGACGACATCCCGCTGCAGACCGCGGCGCTGCTCGGCTGCGGCGTCGCGACCGGCTGGGGCTCGGCGGTCGAGATCGGCGGGACGCATGCCGGCGACACCGTGGTCGTGGTCGGCATCGGCGGCGTCGGCATCAACGCGGTCCAGGGTGCCGCGGCGGCCGGTGCCCGCCATGTCATCGCCGTCGATCCAGTGCCCTTCAAGCTGCAGATGGCCGAGAAGATGGGCGCGACGCACACCTTCTCCTCGATGGAGGAGGCGCTCGAGGTGCTCGGCGACATCACGTGGGGGCGGATGGCCAACACGACGATCCTCACCGTCGGCGAGATCGACGGGTCGATGATCGCCCCGGCGCTCGCCCTCACCGGCAAGGGCGGCCAGGTCGTCGTCGTGGGCATGGGCAACTTCGCGGCGATGGACGCGCAGATGAACCTCTTTGACCTGACCCTCATGCAGAAGCGGGTCCAGGGCGCGATCTTCGGCGGCGCGAGCCCGCGCACGCAGGTGCCCTCGCTGCTCAACGAATACCGCGCGGGCAAGCTGAACCTCGACGATCTGGTCACCAAGACCTACCGGCTCGACCAGATCAACGAGGCATACGACGACATGCTGGCGGGCAACAACATCCGCGGCATGGTCGTCTACGGGGACGACGACTACTGATGAGATGCCGATGAGCGACGGACCATGACCACCGGGGTCCGGCCGGGTGCAACACCCGGAGCAGGGCCGGACCCTGTGGTCTCTCGGCGACGCCAGGTCACCCGCGGGTGGCCTGGCGTCGCTGGTTGACCAGCAGGTTGAGGAACCTCAGCCCCAGCCCGACCAGCACCAGCGTGCTCCCCATTTGCAGCGACACGGCGATCCGCGCGCCCTGCGAAACAGCGGCGATGTCGCCGAAACCGGTCGTGGTGAAGACCGTGAGACAGAAGTAGAGTGCGTCGACCCGGGTGAGCCGCTCGTTGAAGCTGCCCGAGGCGTATTCGGAGAACAGGAAGTACGTCGTCGCGAAGGCGACGATGTAGAACGACGCCAGGGCCACCAGCATCTCCATCGCGGCCGCGCCGGGATGCACGGAGCGGGTGAACTTGCGCACCTCCCACACGCAGAACGACCCCAGCAGGATCGCGCCGAGGACGAGCCCGACCGTGTTGAGGCTGCTCGCCTAGTCGATCGGCAGCAGGAAGTAGCAGGCGAGCAACACTATCGCGATGCCGATCGGGCGCAGCAGCGCGACGGTCAGGTCCCGGCGGCCGACCGCCGCCGGCGGGGTGCGCGGATCCCGCTGTCGCTCGGGACCCGGCCGTGGTGCCGGGGTCCGCGTTGCGGGGGTCTGTGATGTGGGGGTCTGTGTTATGGGGGTCTTCTGGGCCGTGGGGGCCGGAGACTCCGGCGCCGGGGCGTCGTCTGCCGACCCGCCGGCGCCGGTCGTCCCGTTCACCAGATCCGGACCCGCTGGTCCTCGTCGAGGTACAGCGCGTCGCCCGGCTTGACGTCGAACGCCTCGTAGAAGGCGTCGATGTTGCGGACGACGCCGTTGCAGCGGAACTCCGGCGGCGAGTGCGGATCGATCGACAGGCGCCGGATCGCCTCGGCGTCACGGGTCTTGGTCCGCCAGATCTGCGCCCAGCTGAAGAACACCCGCTGCACGCCCGTGAGCCCGTCGATCACCGGCGGCTCCGTTCCGTCGGCATCGGGCCCGCTCGCTGCGCTCCCGGCGCCCTCGGCATGGGGCCCGCTCGCTGCGCTCCCGGCGCCCTCGGCATGGGGCCCGCTCGCTGCGCTCCCGGCGCCCTCGGCATGGGGCCCGCTCGCTGCGCTCCCGGCGCCCTCGGTGGCGATCTGGTAGGCCTTCAGCGCGATCGACAGGCCGCCCAGGTCGCCGATGTTCTCGCCGATGGTGAACTCGCCGTTGACCTTGTGCTCGGGGTCGAGCCCGGTCGGGGTGAACTCGTTGTACTGCTCGATGAGTTTACGTGTGCGCTTGGAGAACTCGGTCCGGTCGTCGTCGGTCCACCAGTTCACGAGGTTGCCGTCGCCGTCGTACTTGGAGCCCTGGTCGTCGAAACCGTGGCCGATCTCGTGGCCGATGACCGCGCCGATGCCGCCGTAGTTGGCCGCGTCGTCGGCCTCCGGGTCGAAGAACGGCGGCTGCAGGATGGCGGCCGGGAACACGATCTCGTTCATGCCCGGGTTGTAGTAGGCGTTGACCGTCTGCGGGGTCATGAACCACTCGTCGCGGTCGACGGGCTTGCCGATCTTGCCGAACTCGCGGTCCTGCTCGAACGACGAGGCGCGGGCGACGTTCCCGATGAGGTCGCCCCGGTCGACGGTCAGCGCGCTGTAATCGCGCCAGTGGGCCGGGTAGCCGATCTTCGGGTTGAACTTGTCGAGCTTGGCCAGTGCCTTCTCCCGGGTCTCGGGGGTCATCCACGGCAGCTCGGAGATGTTGCGGCGGTAGGCCTCGACGAGGTTGGCGATCAGCTCGTCCATCCGGGCCTTGGCCTCCGGCGGGAAGTGCTTGGCCACGTACAGCTTGCCGACGGCGAAGCCCATCGCGTCCTCGACGAACGCCACGCCACGCTTCCAGCGGTCGCGGATGGTCTCCGCGCCCGTCAGCGTGCGGCCGTAGAAGTCGAAGTTCTCGTCGACGAAGGCCGACGACAGGTACGGGGCGGCCGACCGCAGCAGACGCCACGTCAACCAGGTCTTCCACTCCTCCAGCGGACGCGAGGCGATCAGCGACGCCGCGCCGGACACGAAGGACGGCTGCGCGACGACGACCTCGGCGAAGGTGGGCTCGCCGGTGGTGCCCAGCCCGCCCAGCCACTCGCCGATCGGGAAACCGTCTGCGGTGGAGGAGAACTCGTCGAGGGACATCAGGTTGTAGGTGAGCTCGGCGTCGCGCCGGCGCACGACGTCCCAGTGCTGGGCGGCGATCGCGGTCTCGAGGTCGAGGATCACCGCGGCGCGCGCGGCGGCGTCGTCGAACCCGGCGAGGGCGAACATGCGCTCCACGTGCGCGACATAGGCGTCACGCGTGGCGGCGTGCTTGTCCTCCCGGTAGTACGACTCGTCGGGCAGGCCGAGCCCGGACTGGGTGACGTGCACCAGGTAGCGGTCGGACCGCCTGGCGTCGGTGTCGACGTAGTAGCCGAAGAGGCCGCCGGCGCCGTGGCGCTGCAGGCGTCCGATGCGGCGCGCGAGTGCGTCGACCGAGTCGATGGCGGCAATCTTCTCCAGCTCGCCGGTGATCGGCCCGATGCCGAGCGCCTCGATGTGGTCGGTGTCCATGAAGGAGGCGTAGAGGTCGCCGATCTTCTGTTCGTCCGTCCCGCTCTCCGGGTTCGACGCGGCGCACTCGGTGATGATGTCGCGGACGTTCTCCTCGGAGTTGTCGCGCAGCACGTGGAAGGCGCCGTCGACGGAACGGTCCTCGGGGATGACGTGCGACTCGAGCCACTTGCCGTTGACGTGTGCGAACAGGTCGTCCTGGACGCGGACGGAATCGTCGACCCACTCGAGGTCGAGGCCGGACTTGAGGTCGGTGTGCGAAGCAGTCACGCGTTCCATCCTGTCACCGTCACCCCCGATCCGTCAGCCGCGTTCGATCAGGGCGTAACCGCCGGCCGGGCGGTGTGACGCGAAACCGCAACGGCCGTCCGGCACTGTCCCTACCGTGGATCCATGGCGGGAGAAGACACCTATGACGTCGTCGTGATCGGCGGCGGACCGGTCGGCGAGAACGTCGCGGACTACGCGATCAGGGGCAGCGACCGGACCGCCGCGATCGTGGAACACGAGTTGATGGGCGGCGAGTGCTCGTACTGGGCCTGCATGCCCAGCAAGGCGCTCCTGGGACCGGGTGCCGCGCTCGACGCGGCGCGCGCCCTGCCGGGCTCCCGCGATCGCCTCACCGCGCCGGGGCCGGACCCGGGCGCCGTCCTCGGCTGGCGCGACACGGTGACCGGGCGCCGCGGGTCCTCCGGCGCCACCCACGACGACGCGGGGCAGGTCCGGTGGGCGACCGGTGCGGGCATCGAGGTGATCCGCGGCCACGGCCGGATCGCGGGGGAGAAACGGGTGGCCGTCGGCGACCGCGTCCTGACCGCGCGGGAGGCGGTGGTCGTCGCCACCGGGAGCACCGCGTCGATCCCACCGATACCCGGCCTGCGCGAGGCGCTGCCGTGGACGTCGCGGGATGCCACGAACCTCGTCGAGGTCCCGCAGCGGTCACTGGTGCTCGGCGGGGGCGTCGTGGCCTGCGAGGCGGCGACCTGGCTGCTCGATCTCGGCGTGCGCGAGCTCGTGATGGCGGTCCGGGGAGAGCGATTGCTGCCGCGGATGGAACCCTTCGCCGGGGAGCGGGTCGCCGCGGCATTGCGCGAGCGGGGCGCCGACATCCGGATGAACACGACGATCGAGTCCGTGGACCGCCCCGGCGCGGAGGCGACGGGATACGGCCGGCTCCACGGTGGACCGGCGACGGTGCGGCTCGGCGGCGACGGTGCCGGCGAGCTCGTCGTCGACGAGATCCTCGTGGCGGCGGGCAGGGCGCCGGCGACGACCGACATCGGGCTCGACGTGCTCGGGCTGCCCGCGCGTGGCCCGCTGGGTGTCGACGACCGGCTGACCGTGCCCGGCCACCCGTGGCTCTACGCGGTCGGCGACGTCAACGGGCGCAACGCCCTCACCCACATGGGCAAGTACCAGGCTCGGGTCGCGGGCGACGTCATCGCGGCGCGCGCCGAGGGGCGCGATCTCGACGACCCGCGATACGCCGCGAGCTCCGATCACGGCGCCGTGCCGCAGGTGGTGTTCACCCGGCCGGAGATCGCCTCGGTGGGGATGACCCGCGCCGACGCGGAGAAGGCCGGTCTCGACGTGCGCGTCGTCGACGACGACATCGCGGTGGCCGGCTCGTACCTGCTCGACCCCGATCGTCCGGGGCACGCGAATCTCGTCGTCGACGCCGCGCGCGACGTCCTGGTCGGTGCGACCTTCGTCGGCGCGCAGACCGCGGAACTCGTCCATTCGGCGACCGTCGCGATCGTCGGCGAGGTGCCGGTGTCGCGGCTCTGGCATGCCGTGGCGTCGTATCCGACCGTGAGCGAGGTGTGGTTGCGGCTGCTCGATCGACTGCGCTGACGGACGGCGCGGTGGGGTGCCACGGGTCAGGGATCAGTCAATTGGTCTGACCACTTGACCACCTGGCCTGATGTGTCTACGGTCACAGGCATGCCGTTCGAGCCGATATCCCAGCAGAGCGCGCCCGAGGCCGTCTTCGAGCAGATCGTCGAGGGAGTCCTGTCGGGCGACCTGCCTGCGGGCCACACGCTGCCCAGCGAGCGGGAGCTCGCCCGGATGCTCGGGGTGTCCCGCCCGACGGTGCGCGAGGCGCTCAAGCGGGTCGCGGCCGCCGGGCTCGTCACCATCCGCCAGGGTGACGGCGCCCGGGTCCGGGATGTCGCGCGATCCGGCGGACTCGACCTGCTGCCGCGTCTGCTGATCCGCAACGGCGAGCTCGCGCCGGATGTCGCGCGGTCCATTGTCGAGGCCCGCGCCGCGGTCGGCCCTCACGTCGCCGGGCTCGCCGCACAGCGGATCACCGACGACGGCCTCGCCCTCCTGGCCTCGATCGTCGACGATCTGGCCGCCGAACCCGACCCCGTCGGACAGCAGGTCGTCGCGCTCGAGTTCTGGAGCGCGGTCGTCGACGCGGCCGACTCGATCGCGTTCCGGCTCATGTACAACTCGCTGCGCGCCGCCTACGAACCCGCGCTGCCCGCGCTCGGTGCCGTGCTCGAACCCGAGGTCGGGAACATCGACGGCTATCGCGCACTCGTCGACGCCCTGCGCACCGGCGACCCGGAGCGGGCCGAAGGCGCGGCCCGGACACTCCTCGAACCTGCCACCGCCGCGCTGCTCGACCTCTGTCGCGCACTCGCCGACGCCGGGCGGGACGGGGCCGGGGCCGCCGGGGCCGGGGTGACAGGAAGCGAAAACGATTCCGGCAGTACCGATTCGGGAGATGGTGACTGATGTCCGCCGATGAGATCGACACCAGGGCCCGGCGCCGGGTCGCGGCCGACGAACGACGGATGCGGCTACGTCGCTCGGCGTCGTTGCGCGCCGCGCTCGCCGAGTTCGCCCGGCACCCGTCGCCCTGGATCATGGGGGTCTTCCTGCTGTCGGCGCTGGTCGCGCGGATCCTGGTCGGCGGGTGGGGGCTCGCCGACCTGCTGGTTCCGGTCGTGATGATCGCGAGCTTCCCGCTGGTGGAGTGGCTGATCCACGTGTTCGTGCTGCACTGGCGCCCCAGGCGCCTCGGGCCGCTGGTCGTCGACCCGCTGGTCGCCCGCAAGCACCGCGAACACCATCGCGACCCCCGCGACATCCCGCTGATCTTCATCCCCTGGCAGGTGCTGCTCATGGTGATCGCCGCCGCGCTCGTCGTGGGACTGGTCGTCTTCACCAGCGTCGAACGCGGTCTGACGTTCCTCGTGGTGCTCCCCGCGATCGGACTCGTCTACGAGTGGACGCACTACCTCATCCATTCCGACTACCGCCCGCGGCATGCGTTCTACCGGGCGCTGTGGCGCAACCACCGGTTCCATCACTATCGCAACGAGCACTACTGGTTCGCCGTCACCACCGCCGGCACCGTCGACCGCCTACTCGGCACATACCCGGACCCCGACACCGTCGAGAAGTCGCCGACGGCCAAGGACCTGCACGCGCTGTCGCGCGCCGGGGAGTAGGCGGGGGCTACGCCGCGGGGCCGCCCAGGCCCGTCTCCATCGCCCACACCAGGACCTCGGCGCCTGACGCCGTCGACAGGGTGAGCGCTCCGGCGTCGACCGCTCGAACCGCGTCGCCGGCGCCGAGCGACGCGGTCTCGCCGTCGACGCACATCTCGGCCTCGCCGTCGACGACGAACACGTGGACGAACCGCGCGGTCGGTATCGCGACGGTCGTTCCGGCGCCGGGCCGGCAGGCGAAGAGCGTGGCGCCCGCGTTGGCGATGGAGAGGGCGGCGCCGCGGCCCGGGTCCCCCGAGGCGACGGGGACGAGGTCCCCGGTGGCCAGTCGGTCCGAGACATCGGCCTGCTCGTGCTCCGGGGCGAGCCCATGGCGGTCGGGCATCAGCACCATCTGGACGTAGCGGACCGGTTCCGTGCCCGAGCCCGGGAGGCCGGGCCACGGGTCGTTGCGCTCCGAGTGGTCGACGCCGGTGCCCGCACTCATCCGCTGGACGAGGCCCGGGTACAGCACGCCGGAGTGTCCCGCCGAGTCCCGGTGGACGAGCGTCCCCGACGCCACCCAGGTCACGATCTCGCTCTCCTGGTGGTGATGAAGATCGAAACCCTCACCCGGAGAGACGATCTCGTCGTTGACGGCGAGCAACGCGCCGAAGTGGGTGTTGTCCGGGTCGTAGTGGTCTCCGAAGGAGAAGCTGTGCCGCGAGGTCAGCCAGTCGGTCGTCGTCACGAAACGGTCGCCGGCCCGGAGCACGGTGTAAGCCATGACCCCATGATCGCAGGAGGTAGAAGGCCGGGCCGCGTCCGGTTTGGCTTATATTCGGAAGGGCGAGCCGCGGCGCGAGCCGGGGCGGGCCGACGAGTCGCGGGGGTGCTGTCGGTCACGAGGTTGATCGGTGGGGTTCCGGATCACATGCCGATATGTGTTCGTGACCGGCTTGATTCCCGAATGGAAGCTGGCGAAGTCGATTTCGGGTGTTACAACAGTGAAAATTGAGTTCATGAAGATCTGGGTCAAGCGAGCAACGTCAGCCGCTTGTGCCGCGGTCACCTGTGCCGTCGTCGTGAGCTCCTGCGCGCTCACCGATTCGTCGAACACCGGTGCAGCCGCCGCCATCGATGCATTCGCCACCGCGCTGAGCCGTCAGGACGCCGGCGGCGCCGCGAACCACACCACCGCGCCCGGTCAGGCGGGTGAGACCCTGACCACCACGCTGCGCGCGATGTCCGCGCAGCAGGTCGACGTCGATGTGGACAACCCGGTCGAGTACAGCGACGGCACCGCCACCTTCGAGGTGACCACCAAGTGGACCTGGGGCAAGGACCGCGAGTTCGAGGCCAGCAGCGAGGGCACCGCCCGCAAGCTGTCGTCGGGCTGGAAGGTCACCTGGGATCCCGCGATCCTGCATCCCGGTCTGACCGCCGGCGGCCACCTCCGCGAGATCCGCACCGACGCCACGCCCGCGCCGTCGGTGCGCAGCCGTTCCGGCAAGGTCTTCATGCACCTCGAGCCGATCCATGAGATCGTCATCGACCCTGCACGAGCCCGCGACCTCCCCGCCACCGTGCGTGCCGTCGCGGGAGTCATCGCCCCGATCGCCCCCCTCATCACGGCCGACGTCATCTCCGCCGAGCTCGCCGCGAACCCCGGCAAGCCGGTCGTCGCGGTCGCCCTGCGCGAGCCCGACCTGCAGGTCCTCGCCGGCGACCCCGCCAAGATCACCGGCGTGAGCGTCAAGCGGACCGAGCGCCTCGTGATGGCCGATCGCCGGCTGTCGTCGCCGCTCGAGGACGGGCTGACCAACTACTGGCAGGCCATCCGGGACGCCACCGCCGGCTGGCAGGTCCAACTGGTCAACCCCGGCGACCGTCCGCGGAAGCTGGCCGGCGAGCAGGGGCCGCCCGGACCCGACGTGCTGTCCACCGTGGACCAGGGTGTCCAGCTGACCCTCGGCGACGCCGCGGTCGAGGTCGGGCAGCCGGCGACCATCCTCGCGCTCGACGCGCAGACCGGCGCGATCCTGGGCATGGCGCAGAACACCTACGCCGCCGACCGCGAGATCGACATCGACAAGCCCTACCCCGTGGGCAAGACGCTGGATCCCGTCTTCGACGCGATCGGCCGGCTCTCCGAGTCGCAGCCCGAGCGGGCCGAGACCCTGCTCGACAAGCTCGGGCTCGGCGTCCAGTTCACCGTCCCGGGCGCGAGCGTCCCGACCGCCGACCAGCCCGGCATCACCACCATCGGGTACCGGCCGAACCAGACGAACATGTCGATGGCGAACATGGGTGCGCTCGGCGTCGCGCTGGCTCGCGCCGCGGCCGGCGATCCGTCGTCGGTGCCGCCGTTCGTCCTCAAGAACGTCCCCACCAAGGTGACGGGCGGGGAACTCGGCGCTCTCGAACCCGCTCTGGTCGCCCCGATCCTCAAGGCGATGACCGCGACCGCGACGACCGGCGACGCCAGCGACCTCACGCGGGCACCCGGCCTGAAGGCGCTTGTCGGGACCAACGGGCCGCAGGGTCCGGGGTGGTTCGTCGGCATCCAGGGCGGCAAGGTCATCGTCATCTACACCGAGGGCGAGAAGTCGGGCACCGCCGCGCTGCAGGTGGCCCAGAAGTACTTCACCATCAAGTAGTCGGGTCCCCGGGATCGGTATGCGAACCGGTCCCGGGCCGGCTCAGGCGGCGGCGCGCCGGCCGAGGAGCGCGAAGATCGCGCGCCAGCCGAGCAGCAGCAGTCCGAGCACCACCGTCGCCACGATCACGAAACTGGCCGCCACACCCTGGCTGAGGATGAATCGCAGCACCATCGCGACGGCCACCGTGCAGACCCAGATGACGATTCCCACCGGCACGACGCGGTCGGGACGGAAGTCGTGGTCGAAGAAGTCGGCCGAACGGACGTGGGCGTAGACGTAGGTGATCGACCACCCTGCCGCGCAGCCGACGAGGAACGGCCACAAGGTGTGCAGGAAGGCGACCGGCGCGTAACCCTCCTCGTGGCTGGCCCGCCCGATCACCACGAAGATCAGGATGGCGACCGCGTCGAACAGGGCGGCCACCGGACCGGTGGCGATCCCCCGTGCCGGCGAGGTGCCCGCTTCGGTCGGGTTGGTGCTCGGCATGGTCGTCTACCGTACCGGGTCGGGCGGTGGATCCGTGTCCTGCCCTCGGCCGTGTTCGGCCGGTGACGGGTCCGGCGGATGCCCGGTCCCGGCGTCTGAGGACTCGACGCTCCGGGCCTCGGCGCCTTGGGACTCGGCGCCCTGGGACTCGGCGAGGTCGTGTTCCACCTCGTCGATGAAGGTGTCGTCACGCCGGATGCGGTTGCGGAACATGAACGCGATGACGACCCAGCCGACGGCCGCGACGAACACGTAGCTGATGATGCGATAGATCAGCACGGCGGTGATGGCGTCGGCCGCGGGCATCCCCGCGCTGGTCAGGGCCGGCACCAGCACGGCGTCGACGACGCCGATGCCGCCCGGGAGCAGCGGCACCGCGGTACCCACAGCCTTGCCGGCGGCGTAGGCGACCATCAGGCCGGAGATGCTCGGGTGGGCGTCGACCGCCCAGCACGCGAACATCAGGCAGGCGACGTCGGCGACCCAGTTGAACAGGCTCCACCCGAAGGCGATCGAGGTGTCGCGCTTGGTCAGCTGCACCGCGCGCAGCTGCTCGAGCGTCTCGAAGAGTTTGTCGGTGCCGTGGTCGTCGGGCTTGTTGCGGATCTGGTTGATCCAGCCGAGCACGCGGATGCCCGTGCTCTTCAGCGACTCGGGGTGGCTTGCGAGGTACTGCAGCACGACCGCGACCGCAATGAAGCCGGTCACCGAGAAGACCACCGAGAACGGGCTGGTCTTGGCGCCGGCGAGCATGGCGCCGCCGAAACCGAGCACCGCGAGCCCGACGCCGGCGAGCAGGCCGGACATCACCACCTGCCACGACGCGACGACCGGCGTCGCGCCCCACTTGCGCGTCTCCCGGTAGGTGAAGGCGGGTGCGAGCACCTGGCCGCCCGGCATCGTCTGGCTCAGGGAGTTCGCGGCCAGGATCACCGACAGCGACTTCCACTGGGTGACCGGCACGCCGGCGGACCTCAGCAGGGCGCGCTGGACCTGGGCGAAGCTGTCCATCGAGAGCATCGCGGCGACCGTGCAGGCGAGCACCCAGTGCCATTTGATGTCGCCGATCCGCAGCCAGGCCTTCTTCAGCTCGGGCCAGATCAGGACCACCTCGACGCCGAGGATGACCAACACGACGGCCAGGAGAATCCATCGGACCCACCAGAAGCGGGGACGTGAGGCCGGGCGTACCGCCTTCTGCCCTGGCGAACCGACATCCTCCGACATAGGTGACACCCTAGGGCAGCCACCTGTCCCCGCCGAAAAAGCGCCCGTTCAGTGGACCGAATCGCGGCATGTAATCGCGCCGGTCGATGCCTGCCAACGTCGGCCCGCACTGTCTACTGTTGCACTCGTGAGAGAAGCCGAACCGGCCGGTCGGCCGCAGCAAGTCCTCGATCTCGCGTCCTTCGACCGGTCCAAGGTCCACCCGCAGGTGCGGGCCGCCGCCGAATGGGCGTGGCGCATCCTGCTGCTCCTGGCCGCCGCCTACGTCGCAGGCAGGCTGTTCCTGCGCTTCGACGAGGTGCTCGTGCCGGTCGCCCTGGCCATCCTGATCTCGGCGATGCTGGTGCCCGTGGTCGACGCGATGGACCGCCGCGGGGTGCCCCGCTCGCTGGCCGTCCTACTCAACATCGTCCTGGGACTGGGCCTCATCGCCGCCGTCATGGCCTTCGTGGTCCGCGAGTTCATGCGCGGTCTCCCGCAACTGGTCGAGGAGGTGGAGCAGACCATCGAGCAGGCCAAGCAGTGGCTGGTCGAGGGGCCGCTCGACTTCGACCAGTCGCAGGTCCAGAACGTCGGCAGCGATCTGCTGAAGTTCCTGCAGAACAACCAGGACAAGGTCACCAGCGGTGCGCTCGCCACGGCCACCACCGCCACCGAGATCATCACCGGCGCCCTGCTGACCGTCTTCCTGGTCATCTTCTTCCTCTACGGCGGCGCGCAGATCTGGCGTTTCACGGTCGGCGTGATCCCCTCCGGAAGCCGGGATCGGGTGTGGCGCGCCGGCATCGCGGGCTTCGGCACGCTGGTCGGCTACGTGCGGGCCACCGTGGTGGTCGCCTTCGTCGACGCCTGCGGCATCGGCGTCGGACTCGCGATCCTGCAGGTGCCGCTCGCGCTTCCGCTGGGCGCGCTGGTGTTCCTGGGCGCGTTCATCCCGATCGTCGGTGCACTCCTGAGCGGCACGCTGGCCGTGTTCGTCGCACTGATCACGAAGGGCTGGATCGCCGCGATCATCGCGCTGGCCATCGTCGTCGGCGTGATGCAGCTGGAGAGCCACGTGCTGCAGCCGTTCCTGCTGGGCCGCTCGGTGCGTCTGCATCCGGTCGCGGTGGTCCTGGCCATCACCGCGGGCATGGTCTCGGCGGGCATCATCGGCGGACTGTTGGCGGTGCCCCTCATCGCGTTCCTCAACACCGCGGTCCGCCACTTGCGCGGTGCGGTCCCGCCCGAGGAGACTGGAGGGAAGGTCCTCGGCTCGGTCGACGGGGTCGGGGTGGTCGAACCGGCCGAGCCGGTCTGGGACGCCCCTGATCCGGACGCCGCCGCCAAGGCGCTGGCCACTGCGAAGGAAGCGGGTGAGAAGACCGGCGGCGACACCGCGCCCGGTGAGGCCGACGACGGTCCCGACGAGCGAAAGGGGCGACCACGCCCATGACCGTGGCGTCGCGCTGGGAGCGACTGCTCCGCGGGCCGAGGGTCTCGGCCGCGGGTGCCGATATCCGGTCGGTCCAGACGCGCGACACCGAGGCCGGGCGACTCGCCCGCGACGTCGACGCGGACCCGGTCACCCCGCTGTGGCGCGGCGCGCAGATCCTGCGCCTGCTGTCCTACCTGTATTCGCTGGGATTTCAGATCGCGGTGAACCCCGACCTGGACCACCGCGCGACCGCCTGGACCCTGTTCGGGGTGCTGACCCTGTGGACCCTCGTCAGCGGCGTCGGATACTTCGTCGGGTTCGCGCGCAACTGGTACTGGGTGGGCACCGAGGTGATCCTGGTGTGTGCCCTGATGTTGTCGACCTCCGTTGTCGCCGACCGGGATTGGGCGTGGAACAACCAGACGTGGCCCACCACCCTCTGGGCGACGAACGCCGTCGTCTCGGTGGCGATCCTCTCCGGTCCGGTCGGCGGCATCATCGCGGGCCTGATCGTGGGCGGGACGAGCACCTTCGTGAAGGGCCACCTGAACCTCAACTTCGGGCGCAACGCCACGATCATCGTGATCGTCGTGACCGGCATGGCCGTGGGACTGGCCGCGCTGCAGGCCCGCCGGAACCACGAGAAGCTCGCAGCGGCGGCCCGTATCGCCGCGCGGGCCGAGGAACGCGAACGGCTGGCGCGCGAGGTGCACGACGGCGTGCTGCAGGTCCTCGCCCTCATCACGCGGCGCGGACGTGAGATCGGCGGGCCCACAGCCGAACTCGCGGCACTCGCAGCAGAACAGGAACTGCAGTTGCGTCGGATGATCTCCGACACCGGCGACGTGGATGCCCCTGCCCCTGACGCAGA
This sequence comes from Gordonia paraffinivorans NBRC 108238, assembly GCF_000344155.1. Taxonomy (GTDB): domain Bacteria; phylum Actinomycetota; class Actinomycetes; order Mycobacteriales; family Mycobacteriaceae; genus Gordonia; species Gordonia paraffinivorans. The sequence goes on from NZ_BAOQ01000053.1 coordinate 24,842, forward strand.
CGGTGCCGCCGAGACCGACCTCGCCGCCGTGCTGCGGGCGCTGGCCGCCGACCGGGTCTCGGTGAGCTCGCCCGCCGGACCGGTGATGGTGTCCGCCCACATCGCGTCCGAGATCCGCGCCGCCGTCGTCAACGCGCTCGACAACACCCGGCACCACGCCGGTCCCGGAGCGCGGGCGTATGTGCTGGTGGAGGACCTCGCCGACGACGTCGTGGTCAGTGTGCGCGACGACGGCTCCGGCATCCCGGAGGGGCGCCTCGCGGAGGCCGCGGCGCAGGGGCGTCTCGGGGTGGCCGCCTCGATTGTCGGCAGAATCGAATCGTTGGGCGGGACCGCGGTGCTCGACACCGAACCCGGGGGCGGGACCGAGTGGGAGTTCACGGTCCCGCGCGGGGGTCGTCGGGGCTGAGCCGCCGACCGATAGACGCACGGACCGAGAGACGCACGGACCGCAGAACGCGAGGACACGGGGACGGAGGGGCAGGGAGCATGCACGGAGACTCGGCGCCGGACAAGACCATGGGCGACACGGGCATGGGGGACAAGGGCAAGGGGGATAAGGGGGACAGGGACTCACGTCTGCGCGTCATGGTCGTCGACGACCACCCGATCTGGCGCGACGCAGTGGCCCGGGATCTCGAGGACGAGGGATTCGAGGTCGTCGCCACCGCCGACGGGGTCGGCAGCGCGGGGCGTCGCGCGGCCGCGGTCACGCCCGACGTCGTGCTCATGGACATGCAACTGCCCGACGGCTCGGGAACCGAGGCCACCGCGGCGGTGCTGGAGGTGTCCCCGCAGACCCGCATCCTCGTCCTGTCCGCCTCCGGAGAGCGTGACGACGTCCTCGACGCGGTGAAGGCCGGGGCGAGTGGCTACCTCGTGAAGTCCGCGTCGCGCGACGAACTGGTCGCCGCGGTGCGCGCCACCGCGGCCGGGCAGGCGGTGTTCACCCCCGGGCTCGCCGGACTCGTCCTCGGCGAGTACCGCCGGATGTCGCAGGAGCCCGAATCCTCGCCCGCCGCGCCAAAACTCACCGAGCGGGAGACCGAGGTGCTGCGCCTGGTCGCGAAAGGACTGAGCGCCAAGCAGATCGCGAAGCGGCTCTCCCTCAGTCATCGGACCGTCGAGAACCACGTCCAGGCGACCTTGCGGAAGCTGCAGCTCGGCAACCGGGTGGAACTCACCCGCTACGTCATCGAGAACGGGCTCGACGCGGACTGAGCCCCGCCGCGTCGTCAGGACCGCGGATCGTTGCTGCCCCGAACGGATCTCACTGCTCGGAGCGACTGCGCTTCAGCAACTCCTGCACGCTGATCTGCGCGTCGTCGGAGTCCTCGGAACGCGCGTGCCGGTCGGTGCTGCGCGGGCGGCGGCGGCGGGACGACCCGTCGTCACCCGAACGCGATCCGTCCGGCGCCGGGGTGCCCGGCCGGGGCGAGGCCGCCGGCGTGGCGTCCGGGCTCAGCCCGCGATCCAACGGCGAGGGACCGGGCGATCGCCGTCCGCGCGTGGTCGGGGTCGAGTTCTCCGGGGTCACCGACGCGGCCAGTGGACGCAGGCGGTCGTT
>NZ_BAOQ01000052.1 GCF_000344155.1 Gordonia paraffinivorans NBRC 108238
CCGGAAAAGTCGTGCCGAGCTCGAAGATCGCGGTGTCTGAGGGCGGTGAAGTAGCATACTCTCGGTACCGACCCGCCAGAAGGACCCGGCGGGTGGATTCCATTCGCATCATCCCCCCTGCATTGGAGAAGAATATGGGCGGCTTTCCTTTCACACCCCCCGAGGGCGGCAACGGCTCGAACGACGGCTTTCTTGACACCTTCCTCGATACGATCACGACCGGCTCGTTCGAGGGTGGCCCCTACGCGGGCACGGGCTCGAGCGGCGACGAGTGAAGTCTGTTCTGAGCATCCCCTCCGAACCGCCTCGCGACTTGGTCGTGAGGCGGTTCTGCGTCTCGGAGTGGTTGGTCTGTGTCTGATTTCGTCGGTCTGTGTCTGCATGTGAGTGTGAGCGCGGTAACGTGCACGCGGTAACGATTCGTCCGACGAGTCGGTGGTGCGTGAAGCTGCAAGGAGATTGTGTTATGAACCGTTGGCGTAGGTGCGGGCTCGCCGTCGCGTTGGGTGTCGGGCTCGTCGCGTCGGTTGTGGGCTCGACGGGTGTGGCGTCGGCGAAGCCGCATATTGTGGATGCGGGGTCGTCGACCGCGCGGGTGACCAACATCGTGGTGCACTCGGATGCGATGAACAAGGACATCCCGCTGACGGTCATCAAACCGGCCGATGAGTCGAAACCGCGCGGTGTGCTGTATCTGCTCAACGGTGCCGGTGGCGGTGAGGACGGCGCCAACTGGCTCGACAAGACCGACATCGTGCGCTTCACGAAGAACAAGAACCTGTATGTGGTGATCCCGAATCAGGGGCAGTTCAGCTACTACACCGATTGGGAGAAGCCCGATCCTGTGCTCGGCGTCCACAAGTGGTCGACGTTCCTGGGCAAGGAGTTGCCGCCGGTCATCGATGCGAAGTACAACACCTCGGGCAAGAATGCGGTCGGCGGAATCTCGTCGTCGGGAACCTCCGTGCTGAATCTGGCCATCGAGCATCCGGGTCTGTACAAGGCGGTCGGTGCCTACAGCGGCTGCCCGACCGTCGCCGATCCGTTCGGCCAGAACAACATCCGGTTGGTGGTCGAGGTCCGCGGCAAGGGTGATGCCCGGAACATGTGGGGGCCGTACAACGGTCCGGGCTGGCGTAAGCATGATCCGGTGATCAATGCGCACAAGCTGCGCGGGACCAAGTTGTACATCTCGAATGCGACGGGCCTGCCCGGACAGTACGACAACCCGGCCTACGTGAAGAAGCAGGACAAGTTGGTCGATCAGATCGCAGTGGGTGGGATCATCGAGGGCAGCACGATGGTGTGCACCCTGCAGCTCGTGAACCGGTTGCGGGAGTTGAACATCCCGGCCACTGTCGACCTGCCGCCGACGGGTACGCATTCCTGGGGTTACTGGCAGGACCAGTTGCATCGTTCGTGGTCGTTCTACGAGAAGGCCCTGAGCTGACTCATCCGGTCGGTCGCCGGTGAGATCCGGCGAGCACGTCGAAACGGGCGGGGCCCGGTCACCATTCTCGGTGACCGGGCCCCGCCGGTGTTTGCTAGTTGAAGATCACCGTTCGACGTCCATGCACCAGAATCCGGTCCTCCAGGTGCCAGCGGAGTCCCCGGGCCAGGACCAGGGTCTCGATGTCGCGTCCCTGGCGCACCATGTCGGTGACGGAATCGCTGTGGTCGACGCGGATGACGTCCTGTTCGATGATCGGGCCGGCGTCGAGGTCTGCGGTGACGTAGTGGCAGGTGGCGCCGATCAGCTTCACACCGCGCGCGAATGCCTGGTGATACGGGCGGGCGCCGACGAAGCTCGGCAGGAAGCTGTGGTGGATGTTGATCGCGCGGCCGGCCCACGCCTCGCACAGCTTCGGCGGCAGGATCTGCATGAACCGGGCCAGGACGACCGCGTCGGGATCGAAGCCGTCGACGACCCGGGCGAGCTCGGCAAAGGCCTCGGACTTGCGGTCCCGCGCAAACGGCACGTGATGGAACGGGATGCCGAAGCGGGTCGCGAGATCTTCGAGTTCGGCGTGGTTGCCGATGACGGCGCTGATGGTGGCCGGCAACTCACCGCGATGCGCACGCCCCAACAGGTCGATGAGGCAGTGGGTCTCCTTGCTGACCAACAACACGATCGACTTGGTGTCGCGCGAATCGGTCAGCTTCCACTCCGTCTCCGGGCCGAGCCAATCGGCGACCTCGGTGGCGAAGCGCTCCCGTAGTTCGTCCGCCGTGTAGGGGACGGAGTCGGTGCGGATGGCCTGGCGGGTGAAGAACCAGCCGGTGTCCGCATCGGAGTGGTAGGCCGCCTCGGTGATCCAGCCGCCGACCTCGGTGAGGAAGCTCGAGATGCGGGCCACGATGCCCAGTCGGTCGGGGCATCCGAGCGTCAGGACGTAACGGTGCTCAGGCTGGTCGGTGATGGGGGTCGTCTGCGTGCCGGTCACGACAGTCAGTGTGCCAAGCTCGTCATCGTGACGAACACCGACCTACGGCGTGCAGACGTCGCCGCCCTCATCGACCACACACTCCTCAAGCCCGAGGCCACCCGCGCCGATGCGGAGGCCACCGTCGCCGAGGCCGCCCGGCTGGGTGTGTACGCGGTGTGCCTGTCGCCGTCGATGCTGCCGATCGACACCGGCGACCAGCGCACCTGCGTGGTCGTCGGATTCCCGTCGGGCAAGCACCATTCCCTGGTCAAGGCAGCCGAGGCGCGACTCGCCGTGGACTCCGGCGCTCAGGAGATCGACATGGTCATCGACGTCGGCGCCGCGGTCGACGGGCGCTACGACGAGGTGTTCTCCGACATCCTCACGGTGCGCGAGGCGATCGGCGATGCGGCCCTGCTCAAGGTCATCATCGAGTCCGCGGTGCTGCTCGAGCGCGGCGGGCCGGACATGGTCGCCGAGGTGTGTCGCCGAGCCGAGCAGGCGGGCGCGGGCATGGTGAAGACCTCCACCGGCTTCCACCCCGCCGGCGGCGCGAGCGTCGACGCCGTGCGCGTCATGCGCGGGGCCGTCAACCCGCACATCGGCGTCAAGGCGAGCGGCGGCATCCGAACTGCGGAGGCCGCCGCCGAACTCATCGAGGCCGGCGCCACACGACTGGGTCTCTCGTCGACCGCCGCCGTGCTGGAGGGCTTTCCGGAGTAGGGGAGAGCACCCGGCGGCGGGCTGCAGGGCGACGCTCCTGCCGATGGTGCCGCGGGCTACTCGACACCTCCGTCGGCCCGGATCGGCCGCACGATCCAGACCCGGCGTTCCGCGACGAGTCGCAGGTCGGTTCGACGATGCAGCGACGAGGGCTGCGCCGAGTCGATGAGCGTATCGAGCAGCTCGACATCGGCGCGCGAGAGCATCCCTGCGGGCTCGTCGAGCCGGTGACGGAACTGCGAGAACCAGTGCACGGCGTATCGAGACACCTGTGCGGCGGGGTCAGCACGCTCGACACGGATCGTGCGGTCGCGCGCGATCTCCAGGCCGGCGTCGCCGATCGTCGTGGTCCAATCGGCGAGCGCCTCCCATCCGGCACGCGCCGCGGCGGCGTGGCACCGATCCTCCAGCGCCCGCAATCCGGCGTCGTCGTCCGGAGCGAATCGCGGCAGACCGGCCATCTCGACGATCACGAGCACGCCCTCGGAACCCAGGGCCGTGGCCGCGGAGCGGAGCAGTGCACCGGCATCGGCGATGTGGTGCAGTGACATCGCCGCCCAGATGACGTCGGGTCGCCGCATCTGCGGGAGCCCTCGGTCGAGATCGGCGACAACCGTGGTCACCCGGTCGGTGAGGCCGGCCGCCCGCGCTCGTCGGTCGATGGTCTCCGTCATCGCCGGTGAGCTGTCGACGGCGAGCAGCGTCGCGTCCGGGAAGCGGCGTGCCAGGGCCTCGGTCCCGCTACCGGTGCCCGCCCCCAGGTCGACGATCCGGGCAGGCGGGCCTCCGAGCGCCTCGACGATGAGCGTCGCGGCGTCGTCGAGATGGTCGCCGACCAGTTCGGCGTCGAGGTCGAGCGCGGCCGCGAGGTCGGAGTGCGTCGGGTGTTCGTGCTGGTGGTGCTCGTGCGGTGGGTGCTCGGGATGATCGTCGTGCCGGTGGGAGGTGGCCATGGATCGACGGTATCGCCGGGAGCGGCGGGGACGACCGGCGTGGGGCCGCCGTCGAGCCCCGCGCGGAGGAACTCGCCGCGGTCCTTCACCCGGCGAACGACGAGCGATTCATCGGTAGGCTTGACCGGGTGATGACTCCCAGGACACCGGTGAACCGGCGTGCCGTGCTCGCCGCCGCCGGGGTCGGCGTGCTCGGGGTCGCCGTCGCGGCGTGTACCGGCTCCCGTTCCGGCTCGGACGCCGGCAAGCCCGACGAGCCGAACGTCCGGCTCGTCTTCACCCCGCCGCTCGACGGTGAGCCGCCGAACCCTGTTGCGGAGGTGTCGGTACAGGCAGAGAACGGCACTCTCAATCCGGACGTGAAACTCACCAACCCGCGCGGGCGGGTGGTCAACGGCCGCATGTCCGAGGACCGCACGATCTTCACGGTCGCCGAACCCCTCGGCTACGGCACCGAATACACCTGGAGCGGAACCGCTGTCGGTACCGACGGCAAGGTGGTTCCGGTGGAGGGGCGCTTCACCACCCTCGAGCCGGCGAGCCAGCTGAACGTCGTGGTCAACATCGGCGACGGCCAGGAGGTCGGCATCGCCGCCCCGATCATCCTCAAGTTCAACGGGACCGTCGAGGACAAGGATGCGGTCGAGCGGGCGCTGAGCGTCACCACCACGCCGCCCACCGAGGGGTCGTGGGCCTGGCTCGGCGAGGACAACGGCTCCCGGGTCCACTGGCGCCCGCGCGAATACTGGGCTCCCGGCACCAAGGTGCACATGGACGCCAAGCTGTACGGACTCGACCACGGCGGCGGGGCGTACGGTGCCGCAGACGTCACCAGCGATTTCACGATCGGACGCGCCCAGGTGGTGAAGGCCGACGCGCCGTCACACCGCATCGTCGTGATCCGTGACGGTGCGGAGCTCATGGCGTTGCCGTGCAGCTACGGAGAGGGAGACCTCGACCGTAACGTCACCCGCTCGGGCATCCACGTCGTCACCGAGAAGTACGACGAGTTCTTCATGAGCAACCCGGCGGCAGGCTACTTCAACATCCGGGAACGCTGGGCGGTGCGCATCTCCAACAACGGCGAGTTCATCCACGCCAACCCGGAGACCGTCAACGTCCAGGGCGCGGCCAACGTCACCAACGGGTGCATCAACCTGTCCGAGGCCGACGCCGAGCGCTACTTCCGGACCGCGATCTACGGCGACCCGGTCGAGGTGACCGGCACGCGGATCCCGCTGTCGGAGGCCGACGGCGACATCTTCGACTGGATCTTCGACTGGGAGACCTGGCAGAGCATGTCGGCCGTCAAGGGTGAGGCCGTCGACTCGTCGGTGCCGGCGACGCCCAGCGATGCACCCACCTCCGACGCGCCGGCACCGCGCTAGGGCTAGCCGGTCTTGATGTTGCGCCGTGCCGACGCCTGGTCGCGGGGCTTGAGCACGATCTGGTCCAGATTCACGTGCGGCGGACGCGACGCGACGAATCCGATCACCTCGGCGACATCCTCGGCGGTCAGCGGGGTCAGACCCTCGTAGACGGCGTCGGCGCGCTTCTCGTCGCCGTCGAAACGCACCAGCGAGAACTCGGTCTCCACCATGCCGGGGCAGATCTCGGTGAGCCGCACCGGCTTCCCGAGCAGCTCGTAGCGGAGCGTGCGGTGCGTGATCGCCTGGGCGTGCTTGGCAGAGGTGTAGCCGGCGCCGTTGTCGTAGGCCTCGAGCGCGGCGACCGAGGTGATGGCCACGATGAGACCGTCGCCGGAGGCGATGAGCGCCGGGATGAGTGCCTTGGTCATCCGCAGGCTGCCGAGGACGTTGGTCTCCCACATCCACCGCCAGTCGTCGAGATCCGCGTTCGCGACCGGGTCGAGTCCCTTGGCGCCGCCGGCGTTGTTCACCAGGACGCTCACCGTGTCGAGTCCGTCGACGAATGCGGCGACCGAGTCGTCGTCGGTGACGTCGAGCTGCCTGCCGGTGCCGCCGATCTCCTCGGCGATCTCCTGCACGCGGTCGAGGCGTCGTGCGCCGAGGACGACGTGATACCCCTGCTCGGCCAGCTTCCGGGCGGTGGCCGCGCCGATACCGGAACTCGCGCCGGTGACGACGGCGATCGGACGCTGGTCAGGACTTTGTGCGGTGGCGTCGTTGCTGGTGTCTGGGCTCATGCGCCCACCTTACGACGCACCGCCCGACCACCCGACGACCCGTGTCCGGCAGCGTCGCGCTGCTACATTCTTCGCATGCGAGGGGGTGTGATCCCGGCGGCGCTGCAACTGACGTCGACGCCGGCAGCCGCGGTGCTGCATGCGATCCGGGTCGGCGGGCCGGTGACCCGGGACCAGCTCGCCGAGACGACGGGGCTGTCGGCGGCGACGATCAACCGGCAGGTCCACGCCCTGGCCGCGCACGGCCTGATCGTCGAGCGGCCCGACCTCGCCGCGCCGAAAACGATTGGCAGGCCCAAGCACCCGCTGACCATCGACCGGGATTCCCTGTGCGTGGCCGGAATGCACATCGGGGCCCGCCGTACCGTGCTCGTCATCGCCGACCTCGGCGGGCGGACCCTCTACAGCCACACGGTGCTCACCCCGACCGGAGACCAGCAGCAGGCGGTCGATGATCTGTCCGCGCAGCTCGCCGAGCTCGCCGGGCGTTTCAGCGGCCGCCGGCTGCTGTGGGGCGGGGTCGCGGTGGGCGGAGCGGTCGACGCCGACACCGGCGTGGTCGATCACAAGGTCCTCCGCTGGCGCCAGCTCCCGGTCGGTGCGACGCTCGCCGAGCACCTCGCCACACCGGTGTCGGTGTGCGAGCACGTCGAGGCGATGGCGGCCGCGGAACTGCTGCTCACCGGGGCCCGGGACACCAGCGGGACCGGCCTGTTCTTCTACGCGCGTGAAACGGCCGGTATGGCAATGACTCTCGAGGGGCGGGTGCACGTGCCCGAGCGCGGTGCCGGCACCATCGCCCACCTGCCGGTGTCGGCGCCGGTCCTCGCACCCGGGCACGCACGCGTCCGGCTGCAGAACGTCATCGGCGACGACGCGGCGCTGGCCGCCGCCGAGCGTCTCGGCATCGATCCGGACTCCGCGCAGATCGTCGACGAGCGCGCGCGGGTGCTCGGCGAGGCCGTCGCGCTCATCCGTGACGTCATCAACCCGGACACCATCGTTGTTGCCGGCGACGCCTTCGCCGCCCACCCACACGGTCTCGCGCCGGTGCAGGCGGCCTTCGACGAGTCGACCACGCTCGACCGGCCGCTGGAGATCGCGCCGTCGAGATTCGGTGTGCACGTACAGGAAAGCGCCGCGGTGGTGGTGGCGCTGAGCGTCATCTACGCCGATCCGATCGCGGCCGTCGCGACGCTCTGACCGTCGAGGCGGTGATCCGGCGCCGGCCGGTGGCCCCGGCGGCGATGTGCTCTACCGTCGTTCTTCCCCTACGGTGGGGGAATGACGATGCCCCGCGATGTGTCCGCTCGACTCGAGGTGAGCATCGACGACCCCACCGAGCTGGAGATGCAGATCACCGTGGCCAAGCTGCCCGGGCTGCAGGTACAGGAAGAGCTGAAGATCGAACTCGACGGCCGCACCGTGGCCCCCGAGGAGATCCTCGCCGAACACGGGTCACGCATCCACCGCATGCAGCTCGACCGCGGCCTTCTGACGGTCGAGTACACCGCCGAGGTGCTCACCCCGGCCGATCCCGCCCCGGTCGGCCCGACCGATCGGTCGACATACCTGCGGCCGAGCCGATATGCCGAGTGCGACAAGTTCTTCGGGTTCGCCGCCGGCCAGTTCGACACGTCGCTGCCCGAAGGCGAACTGCTCAACCAGGTCGCGGCGTTCGTCGAGGACCGGCTCAACTACATCCCGGGGGCGAGCGACCCGATCGACGGGGCGGCCGACACCCTGCTGGCCGGTGCCGGCGTGTGCCGCGACTACGCGCACCTGGTGGTCGCGCTCCTGCGCGCACTGAACATCCCCGCGCGGCTCGTCGCGGTCTATGCGCCGGGATGTTCGCCCATGGACTTCCACGCGGTGGCCGAGGCGATCATCGACGACGAATGGGTGGTCGTCGACGCGACACGTCTCGCGCCGCGACAGTCGTTCGTCCGGATCGCAACCGGGCGCGACGCGGCCGACACCGCATTCCTCGACAACCACCGCGGATCGATCGCCCTGAGGTCCTACGAGGTGACCGCCACCGTTCGGGGCGAGCTGCCCTACGACGACCGCGCGGCGCGTATCGCCATCCGCTGAGAGACGCTCAACCCTGAGGGCTTTCGGCGCCGAGGGCGTCGGCACGCCGGGTCGCGACGAAGTCGAGCACCGAGGCCACGTCATCGGTGTCGGCGACGCGGTGGGCGGCGGCGGTCTCGCCCTCGCCGACCTTGATCCCGACATCTCCGGCATCGGGACGCAGATGGGCGAAGGCCTTCTCGTCGGTCACGTCGTCGCCGAGGTAGATGACGACGTCGCAGTCCAGCCGCTCCCGCAGGATGTCGAGCGCGTGGCCCTTGCTGGTCTCGATGACCGCCAGTTCGAGAACGGCCTTGCCCGCGGTGCTGTGCACACCCTCCCACGACCCCGGACCGGACCGGGCGGCGTCGAGAGCCGCTCCGGCGTCGGCGGGATCCGCATTGCGGACGTGCAGCACCGCGGCGGCAGGCTTCGTCTCCACCGTCGAACCCGGGAAACGGGCTGCGATCGAACGCAATTCGTCGACGATCCGGGCCAGCAGCGCCCGCTTGGCGTCGGTCACCTCGACCACGAAACCGGTGTCGAACTCGCTGCCGTGGCTGCCGACGAGCGTCACCGGCGCGGTGAGTCCGGACAGGTCGGCGAGGACGGCGAGCTCACGTCCCGACACCAGCGCGACCTCGGTGTCCGGGAGTGCGGCGGCCTTCTCCAGCGCGACGATCGACGCCGGGTTCGGCACCGCATCCTCCGGGCGCGAGACGATCGGTGACACACACCCGTCGTAATCGGACGCCAGGAGGAGACGACGGGCACGCGTCGCCGCCGCCAGGGCCTCCCGCAGTGCCGGAGTGATCCCGGTGGCGCTCATTCGTTTTCGGCGGTGTCGTGGGACTCGGCGGGGACCGCGCTCTCGGTTGCCGGCCGGAGCTCGGGCAGTTCGGTCACCGGTGCGGCCGACTCCACCAGCTCGACACCGCGATTCGCCGACAGCTCTGTCTCCGACTCCGCGTTGAGCGTGCCGAGGAAGCTGCGGGCCCACTTGTCGACGTCGTGGGCGAGCACCTGGCGACGCAACGCGCGCATCCGGCGTCTGCCCTCGTGTTCGCTCTGCTTCACCGCGGCCTCGATCGCGTCCTTGACGCCGTCGAGGTCGTACGGGTTGGCCTGGTAAGCCGAGCGCAGTTCGGCTGCGGCGCCGGTGAACTCACTGAGCACCAGGGCTCCGCCGAGGTCGGTCCGGCAGGCCACGTACTCCTTGGCCACAAGGTTCATGCCGTCGCGCAGCGGGGTCACCAGCATGACGTCGGCGGCGACGAAGAAGGCGATCAGCTCCTCGCGTGGCACCGGGCGGTGCAGGTACTGCACGACCGGGTGGCCGACGGTGGCGTAGTTGCCGTTGATGTTGCCCACCAGCTGCTCGATGCCGGCCCGCATCTGCTTGTAGCTCTCGACGCGTTCGCGGCTGGGGGTGGCCAGCTGCAGCATCACGGTCTCGGAGGCGTCGAGGCGACCCTCGGCCAGCAGCTCCGAGATCGCCTTGAGCCGGACGTCGATGCCCTTGGTGTAGTCGAGGCGGTCGACGCCGAGCATGATCGTCTTCGGGTTGCCGAGCTCGCGCCGGATCTCGGCGGCGCGGTCGCGGATCCGCTTGGTCTTCGCGAGTGCGGCGAGCGCCCCGGAGTCGATGGAGATCGGGAACGCGCCCACCCGGACCGTGCGGAAACCGACCTGCACCACGCCGAACCGTGAGCGCACGCCCACGGTGCCCTTGCTCGTGGCCTGTCCGGCGAGGCGTCGGGCGAGGTAGAGGAAGTTCTGGGCGCCGCCGGGCAGATGGAATCCGATCAGGTCGGCGCCCAGCAGGCCCTCGACGATCTCGGTGCGCCACGGCATCTGCATGAACAGTTCCACCGGTGGGAACGGGATGTGCAGGAAGAACCCGATCTTGACGTCGGGCCGCAGCATCCGCAGCATCTTCGGGACCAGCTGCAGCTGATAGTCCTGCACCCAGACGATGGCGCCCTCGCCGGCCGCCTTCGACGCGGCCTCGGCGAACCTGCGGTTCACCTCGACGTAGGTGTTCCACCATTCGCGGTGGTACTCGGGTTTGACGATCACGTCGTGGTACAGCGGCCACAACGTGGCATTGGAGAAGCCCTCGTAGTACTCGGCTATCTCCTGCGCGGACAACGGCACCGCATGGATGTCGATGCCCTCGATGTCGGGATTGTCATCCGAATCCGGGATACCCGACCAGCCGACCCAGGCGCCGGTGTTGGCGCGCAGGATCGGTTCGAGCGCGGTCACCAGACCGCCGGGACTGCGCTTCCAGTTGACCGTGCCGTCGGGGAGGACCTCCTTGTCGACGGGCAGCCGGTTGGCCACGACGACGAACTCTGCGCCGTCGTGCGGAGCAGTCCTGTGCGGCCTTTCCCCGCTCGCGGTGTCGGTCACGGGGTCGGGCCCGGATTCAACCGGTCGCGGCGCCACCTGATCAGGCGTTCTCGCCCGGAGCGATCCCCAGCATGGCGAGCAGCATCCGGCATTCGTCGGCGTCGGTGGCGTAGGCGGCGACGACGCGGCGCGCGGAATTGGCGGTCTCGTCGGCTACCGGTTCCAGTTCTTCGTCGGCGATGTCGGTGGTCTTGGCGGGCATGTGATCCCCTCGTCGTACGGGCGGTCTGTCGCGTGCGGCCTGGGGCCGTCGTGTTACGTGCTCGGGTGGCCGAGACGGCACATCCGACCTCTCATTCTACCCGTGCTCCGGCAGTGGTCAGAACTCGTCCGGGCGCCTATCTGCCGGTGGCTCCGGCGGCTGCCGCCACCGCCCCCGGCCCGGCGGGTCCTGCGGCCGCGGTCGCGGCGTCCGGTCCTGCCGCCACGGTGACTGTCCTCCCGCCTGCGGCCGGGTCGCAGGGTCCTGCGGTTGTCGCGGTGTCTGGTCGTGCGGCTGTTGTCGCGGTGACTGGTCCTGCGGCTGTCGCCGCGGTGGTTGGTCCTGCGGCTGTCGCCGCGGTGGCGGCGGCCACCTCCGGTTGGACGGGGGCGGCCATCTCCGGCTTTCGCGGAGGGGACGTTCCCGCATCGCCATGCGGCGTCGGATGATCCAGTCCGGCCTCGGCGGGAGCTGCGGCCGGCGTAGAGAACGGGCGACGAACTCGCCGAGGGTGACACCGGCGGCGAGGGCGCAGCCGATCGCCAGGGCGTTGGCCATCCAGGTGAAACCGCTGAGCGTCTGCTCGCTGAGGATGCCGTACAGGCCGCGGTAGACCGCGAGACCCGGGAGCAGCGGGGTGATGCCGGCGACCGCGACGACCAGCGGCGGTGTGAGAGCGCGCCGGGCGAGCAGGCCGCCGACGAGGCCGACGAAGGCTGCTGCCAGCCCGTTCGCGACGACGTCGCCGACGCTGGTGAACGTCGCCGACGCCGCGACCGCCGTGCCGATCAGGCCGCCGAGGAAGGCGACCCCGAGCGCGCGTTTCTCCGCATAGGAGGCCAGGGCATAGGCGCAGGCCGCGGCCGCGCCCGCCACCACCCGGACGGGGAGTTCGACGGCCTCGAAACTCGTCGAGGTGGTGATGGTCGGCAGGAAGATGCCGGCGGCCTCGAGCAGCCGGATCGCGACACCGACCCCGGCGATGATCCCGCCCGTCATGAGGAGCAGCTCGAAGAACCTCGCGACGCCGGTGATCGGGGCGCCGGTGATGGCGTCCTGCACCGACCCCACCAGCGACAGCCCGGACAACAGCACGACGATCCCGGCCGCGATGACCTGCGACGGCGCGATCTCCACGCCCAGCCGCTCGGACGCGCCGAAGACCAGGGTCGCCGGGACCACCGCGATGAACCCGCCCGCGAACTGCTGGAAGAAGGCGGGCGTGCCGATCCGGTTGAGCCTCCGGTTGAGTGTCACGGTGGCCCCGGTGGTCAGGAAGGCGAGCGCGGCGACCAGGTACTGGCCGCCGAGGAGGACCGAGATGGCCGACGCCATCGCGCCCCACGCCACCGTCGCGACCCAGTGCGGATACGGATGTGGGGCGGTGATGATCTCGTCGACCATGCGGTGCGCGGTCGACGGGCTGATGCCGGAGTCGCGGATACGCCGGACGAGCCGGTCCACCTGCGCGAGCCGGGTGAAGTCCATCGAGCGGTAGTAGACCTGCTCCATGGTGGTGATCGGCGGCAGGGTAGCGCCGCGCCGTGCGCTGACCACGATGGTGTTGTAGGTGACGTCGACGTCGACGTCCTCGAGACCGTAGACACCCGCGACGAACTTGATCTGGGTCTGGGTGTCGATGGCCCCGGTGCCCGAGTCGAGCAGCACCGCACCGATCTTGGTGGCGAGGTCGAGGACCTCGGTGATCGCCGCGACGTCGAACGGTTCGATCGGTTTGCGCGGCGACACCATGATGCTGCCGGGCTCGATCGTGTCGATCGTCGCCTGCCGGGTGCCGGTGAGCCGCCGCAACGCGGTGCGGAGGAACTCGCGCACTCAGGTCTCCCTTCCTGGTGTCCGGCCGGCGGTGGGCGATCGCCTCGCGGTGGGCGGCCGTGGGTTCGATCCTCGCAGGGGGCTACCCAGATGGCCGGCACCTCACGCCTCGCGGCGTGTGACCGGGCCCGGTCTACGATCGCCACATGTCAGCAGTGCGGATCAACGGTCCCCGAGACGGTCACACCCGTAGCGCCACGGTCGCGCCCGGCAGCCTGGTGTTCACCGCGGGTGCGGCGCCGATCGACTCCGACGGGGCCACGGTCGCACCCGGCAACGTCGCCGAACAGACGCGCCAGTGCCTGGTGAACCTCGAGGCGGCGCTCGCCGAGGCCGGGGCCGCACTGACCGACGTCGCCAAGATCACCGTCTTCGTCGCCGAGCGTCTGCAGGCCGACCTGGTGGTCGCGTGGGAGGTGGTGACCGACTACTTCGGCGATCACAAGCCGGCCGGCAGCCTGATGGGCGTCACGGTCCTCGCCTACGACGAGCAGTTGGTGGAGATCGAGGCGGTGGCCGCCGTCCCGGCGTGACCGCCCGAACGGGGCCGCGGACCGGTGGTTCACGGTCGTTTGGAGAACCCGGGCGCGGGGTCGATATACTCGCGCACGCACGCCTCCTTAGCTCAGTGGTAGAGCACTCGCCTTGTAAGCGAGCGGTCGTCAGTTCAATCCTGACAGGGGGCTCCACGAAGGCCGGGTGGGATGAGTACTCCACCTGGCCTCTCTGTCTGCCGGGTCGGCCAGAACGGGTTGCCTGTCCGGCCGGAACGGCGCCGACGGCCCGTCGGCGCGCCTACACTCGCGATCAGTCGGTGAGTGCTCGTCGGCCGGTTTTCGACGAGGACTCGACGGACGACGGACTCGACGAAGACCTCTGGGTCCTCAGGGAAGCGGAGATGGGTCACGGGCAGACGACACTTCGACGACTCCGACGCCCGACGCGACTCGGAGGAGCCGCCCGCACTCCCTCCAGGCTCGCAGTTCTCGGCGCGGTCGCCGGCGTCGTCGCCCTCAACTGTGTGGTGGTCGGCTCGCTCGTGCTCGCACTCCGGGCCGCGCAGACCGAGGACGACCGGCCCGTCGACGAGACGGAGGTCGTCGAGTTCGCGCGGACGACGCTGGTCGACCTGCTCAGCTACACGCCCGACGACACCCGTCGCGTCGAGTCCGCGCTGGCCCGGTTGTGTCCGGACTCGCCCGAGGCCGGGTCCGCCCGGGGTCTGGTCGAGCAGCTCCGGCGGTCGGCCGCCACCTCGGAGGTCCGGGATTCCTCGGTCGGCCGGGTCGTCGCACGGACACCGGACGGTGATCTGGTGGTGTCGATCCGGGTGGTCGTGGTGAAAGGGGCGTTCGGCGTCCGCGCCGAGCGCACCGACCACGACCGGGTGACCGTGCGCCCCGAACCGCGGATGTGCGTCCAGCGGTTCGAGGTCGCACGGTGAAGGTCACCAGATGACCGCGAGGCCCGCCGCGATCAGGGGCAGTGCGCACGCCACCCAGAACAACCCGCGCGGCACGGGTTCGCCGGTGCGACGCTGACGCGCATTGCCCATGCCCAGGACGCCGCCCAGCACGAGCAGGATCACGAGCTTGATGATGATCTTCGGGTAGTTGAGCTCGATGCCCTCCGGCCAGGGCGCCGCGAGCGCCAGGCCGGTGACGAACGAGATCACCACGCCCCACTCCATCACGCGGGTGAATCGGAACTCGCGGCTGACCGCCTGCGATACCAGCGCACCGAAGGTGACGGCGAAGCCGATGAGGTGCACGAAGATTACGACGCTGCGTAGTATTTCCATGCCTGCACTGTACCCATCGCAGGCCGACGGACGGCTCCTCGTCGAACGCCTCCACCGGTGGCCCACCACCGATCGCCCACCATCGATCGACGCCGCGGGGCACGATGGACGCATGGAGCACGACGAACCCGCCACCATGACCGTCGACGGGGAGAAGAACCCGGCCTCCGCCACGCGCCGCGACGCGCCGCTCGCGCGGACCGCCCTGGGCACCTATCGCGGTGTCGCCGGCGAACGCTCCGACATCTGGCGCGGCATCCGCTACGCCGAGGCGCCGGTGGGCGATCTGCGCTGGCGGCGGGCAGTCCCGCTCACGCCCAACGGATCTCCCGACGCGACCGTCGACGCGCGGACGTTCGGGGCGGTCAACCCGCAGGAACCCAACCCCGCGGTCCGGCTCGGGCCGGACGTCGTGATGGACGAGGACTGCCTGTTCCTCAACGTGTGGACGCCGCCGGGCGCGTCGGCGCGGGCCGGCTCCGGCGACGGTCTGCCGGTGATGGTGTGGTTGCACGGCGGGGCCTATGTCCTGGGATCGGGCAGCCAGCCGTTCTACGAGGGCTCCAACCTCGCGTCCGCCGGCGACGTGGTGGTCGTGACGCTGAACTACCGTCTCGGACTGCACGGTTTCGCCGACCTGTCGTCCATCGACCCGCGCTTCGAGTCCAATGTCGGACTCAGTGACGTGCTCGCCGCACTCGGATGGTTGCGCGACCACATCGCGGGCTTCGGCGGAGACCCCCGGCGCGTCACCGTCTTCGGGGAATCGGCCGGCGCCGGACTGGTGACCGCCCTGCTGGCGATGCCCGCCGCGGAAGGCCTGTTCGGGCGCGCGATCGCCCAAAGTTCACCGGTCACCTCGATGTACGGCACCGAACGCGCCGCTCGTGTCGCGGGTCTGCTGCTCGAATCGCTCGGCGTCGATGCAGGCGACCCCGCCCGTGCGGTCGAGGCCATCGAGAAACTCGACGGCGCACGGTGTTCCGCGCTCACCTCCGACCTGTTCTCCCGGGTCCCCACGGACTGGCCCGGCACCATCGCCTTCGCGCCGGTCGTCGACGGCGACCTGCTGCCCGAGTACCCCCTCGACGTCTACCGGGCGGGGCGTGCGCTGCCCGTTCCGCTGATCATCGGGACCAACCGGGACGAGGCCAACCTGTTCAAGTACATGAAGTCCCCGCTCATGCCGATCACCACCGAGGAGATCGAGCGGATGTTCGCCTCGATGGCCGCGGAGTATCCCGACGTCGTGTTACCCGAACGCGCACAGGTCCTCTCGGCCTACTCGGGGCTCAAACCGAAGGTCACCGGGCTCGGTGTCGCCCGCGACGTCGCATTCCGGATGCCGACGCTGTGGCTGGCCGACGCCCACGCGCATCGTGCGCCTACCTACGTCTACCGATACGACTGGTGTCCGAGGATGTTCCGCCTCCTGGGTCTGGGGGCCGCCCACGCCACCGAGGTGCCCTATGTCTGGGGAAATCTCGGTGCGACGCCGCGCGACATCACCTTCCTCCTCGGCGGGCGCAAGCACGGAGAAGCCGTGTCGCAGCGGATGATCCGCCGGTGGACGGACTTCGCTCACGGCAGGAGGCCCGATGCCGGCGATGACTGGCCGACCTACGACAGCGGCCACCGGCCGGTGCTGCGCATCGATGCCCGGGACCGGGTCGTGGCGAATCTCGACGGTGATCTCTGGGAGGCCTGGGGCGAGGAACCGCTCAGCTTCCGGTGACGTCGGCGTCGCAGTCGCCGTGCAGATCGGCATGCGGCAGATAGGCCTCCCGCTGGGCATCGGTCATCGGGGACGTGCTCGCGCACACCCATTCGCGCGCATCCTGCAGGTCCAGGCTGTGCACGTACACGTTCCCGGTGGTGTCGCCGCCGGCGACGAGTTCGTCGTCGGACGGGATTCGCTCGGGCAGTTGCCAGGTGGTGGTCGAGTCCGTTGCGTCGAGCAACGTGTCCACCTGCTCCCGGTCGGTGAGGGAGCCGTCGTCGCCGAGCGCGAAGCTGATCAGCTCGTGGGTGGCGGTCCCCACGGCCACCCGGCTCGGCGACATCGCCAGGGTGGTGGCGAAGACGTCGTCGTGGCGGGTGATCTGTTCGGGTTCGGCAACCGCGCCCGATGCGGGCAGCCGCCACGTCGACAACGCCCGTGCGGCGAGGACGAGGACCTCGCCGTCGTCGGCGAAGGCCACCTGCGCGACCGGGGCGTCGTCGGTGATGACCGCGTGCGGCTCGGTGTCGCCGGCGGCGAGGTCGTACAGGTAGACGCGCTTGTCGTCGGAGGACACCGCGAGTCGCGTGGCGCCGGGGCTGAAGGCGGCGCTGCGGACGAGGTCGGTCGGTCCGCGCAGCGGCCCGCCGATACGCCGCGGTGCCGCCGGGTCCGAGGTATCCCACAGCGCGACGGTGGCGTCGGGGCTGAAGGCGGCGCTGCGGACGAGGTCGGTCGGCGCGAACGCCAGGGGGAACGCGTAGCGGGTGCCGATCGGGAGCCGGGATGCGGCGCGCGGGGCGGCCGGGTCGGCGATGTCCCACAGTTCGACGAGCCCGCCGTTGTTTGTTGGCCGTCGCGGCGAGTGTTCCGGGCTCGTTCACCGCGACCCGGGGGTGGTCGTTGACCCGATGCTGGATCGGGGTCCGCGACCGCAACGTCATCTCCGGGCTGTCGAGCGTCCACACGTTGAGGGTGGTGTCGGAGCCGACCGTCGTGAGGATGCGCCGCGCCGGGTCGGTGGCGATGCCGCTGATGGTGCCGCCGCGGTCGGGAACCGTGCGGTCGGGCAGCGACCAGACGTCGATGGCGCCGTCGGAGCGGCCGGACACCACGCGGTCGCCGGCCGGCGCGAAGGCGGCGGAGAAGGTGCGCACCGAGCCCTGTTCGGAGGTCTGCAGGGCCCACTGCATCGTAGGCGCGGCGCGGTTGGCGGTGTTCCACACCCGGACCATGCTGTCGGCGCGTGCCGAGGCGATCTGCGATCCGGTGGCATCGAAGCCGATGGACCAGGAACCGGCGGTCGCGTTGGGCAGAGACGTGCTCAGCGGGCGCGGCGCGCGGGGGTCGGAGACATCCCACAGCTGTGCGTTGGGGCTGTCTCCGGTGACGGCCAGCGACCGGCCGTCCGGGCCGAAAGACACCGCGTGGGTGATGCTGGGGAATCCCGTCAGCGGTTCGCCCACGGGCACGGGCTGTTCGCCGGTCGTCCACAGTCGTACCGTGCGGTCGTCGCCCCCGCTCGCGAGCAGGCGGCCGTCGTGGCTGAACGAGAGGGTGCGCGCGGCGGCGCCGTGACCGCGGAGCTCGGCGGTCTGTCGCAGGGTTCCGTCCGGCCCGACCGCGAAGACCGTGATGGAGCCGTCGTCCGACGACGCGGCGAGCGTCCGCCCGTCGGCGGAGAACCTCGCCATGTAGACGGTCCCGCGACCAGGGGTGACCGTCGTCCGCAGTTGTGGACGCGTCCGCTCGGAGACGTCCCAGACACGCACCGATCCGTCCCCGCTGCTCGCGGCCAGCAGCGGGAGCGTGGGGTGGAAACCGGCGGAGGTGACGTAGTTGCCGAACCCGGTCAGCGTCGCCAGGGGACGGTAGCCGGGGACGTCGCCGGTGCGCTCCCAGAGGCGGACGGTCCGATCGCCGCTCGCCGAGGCCAGCAGGTCGCCGGCCCGGTCGAACGCGAGGTCGTAGACCGGTCCGGTGTGGCCCGTGACCTGCGTCGCGAGGGGGCTCGTCGCAGCCCCGCGCAGGGCCGCGGCCACCGTCGCGTCCTCGGGATAGAGCTGATGGGCGACCAGCAGGAGGCGCGCGGCCAGCGACGGGTTCGACCGTTTCATGGTGTCGATGGTCGACAGGAGGGCCTGGCGCTCGGCGGAGTTGCGCTGCTCGCGCAGGTCATGGGCCTGTCGGAAGCCGATGGCGGCCGTGATCGTCGCCGCGATGGCCAGGACGACGATCACGGAGACGGCGCCGAGTTGCAGCAGCCGCCGGCGTCGTTCCATCGCGACCGCGGAGTCGAGGAACACGTCGTTCTCCGCGCTCAACAGGTGCACGTACTGGCCGCGGAGCGCCCGCCGGTGCCGCTTCGCGTCGTCCAGGCGCGGGCCGGTGTAGAGGAACGAACGGCTGCGTCCGTTGTCCAGCCAGGCCTGCGTGTCCGCGTCGAGCTGCTGCCACCACACGTGGGTGTCGGAGTCGTCGGCGATCCACTCGGCCAGGCGCGGCCACGCCGTGAGCACGACATCGTGGATCAGCATCACCGAGTCCGCGGACACGGTCAGGAGCCGGGCCTGGGCGAAGGCGTCGATGACGGTCGAGGCCTCGGGCGGGAAGCGGTTGGCGATGGTGGCGGTCGACATCGGCACGCGCAGGGCGATGCCGGCCGGGCCCACGTGGACGAGCGAGACCAGGAGTGCGCGGGCGAGGTCGTGGTGCTCGGGGGCGACGGCCTCCCAGGCCGATTCCGCGGTGTCGGCGACGGCGCGGGCTATCCCTCCGGTGGCGCGGTAGCCGGACAGTGTCATCCGGTTCCCGGATCGTCGCGCCCACGTCGCCTGTAGGACGTGAGCGAGCAGCGGGAGCCGCCCGGCACGATCGCCATCGGTCGACGCCTCGTAGAGGTCCGTGATCATCACGTCGGCCAGACCGCTCTCGATGCGTCCGCCGGCCGGCTTCACCGGGGCGGTGATGACCTCCCGGAGCTGGGTGCGGGTCATCTCGGAGACGATCACGCAGCGGTGTTGCCAGGCGTGGGCGAGGAACGGGTACTCGACGCACCTGCTGAAGAAGTCGGCGCGCACCCCGACCACGACGACGGTGTCGGCGGCGAGATCCTCGACCGCGCGCAGCGTCGTCTGCCGCATGTCGTCGCCGTGGGAGAAGACGTTCTCGAACTGGTCGATCACGATCACCGCGGCGGGATCGGAACCGCAGTCGCAGGTGGACGCGCGTGGCCCGGCGTCGGCGCCGGATGCGGTGCATCGGCAGACCGAGGCGTCGATTCGGAGCCCGTCGGCGGTGATCTCGCCGTACCGGGGCGGGGTGAGCCGGCGGTCGCGGGCGAGACCGGCGCGCAGCAGCGACGACTTGCCGGAGCCGGAGACCCCGGTGACCACGATGAGCCGGGACTCGGGGACGGGTGCGTCCCGGGTGGCGAGGATCGTGTCGACCAGGGTGGAGACGAGGTCGTCGCGGCCGAAGAAGAGCTCGCTGTCGTCGGCGGTGAGGGTGGCCAGGCCCGCATACGGGCGGGTGGGACGCACCGCCACCGGCGTCTCCGGCGTCTCCCGGGAGAGATGTTGCTCCCACAGCTCGCGCCACTGCGGGACCGTGAGGACGTCGGGGCCGCCGGCTGCGACCGCGCGGGAGGTCAGCCAGACGAGCAAGGGCTCGACGGTCGCGAAGTCGCGCGGCAGGTGGCGACCGTTGCGCCAGTCGCTGATGCGCTGTGCGGACACCTTCGCGCGGGCGGACGCGGCCCGGAGGGTGGGGCGACCGGCTTGGACGAACAGGCGCGCGAGCGCTTCACCGAAATCCACTCCACCCGACTCCACGCCTCGAGGAGGGTTCGCCGCCGGCCGCCCGTCGAGGCGACCCGGCCGATCGTGTCCCCCCCGCACCTTCTCGATCGACCGCATCATCATGCTCGCGCCCGCCCGCGGGTGGCCAGCACCTGCGGCAAAAGGTGGCGATGGACACTCCGGACCCGGAAAGACGATCAGGTCATCCGACCGGAAGTCGCCCGGGTACGGCACTGCCGGATTCCGGACCGGAGAGTTCATTTCCCCGTTTACCTGGGAATTTCGCGCACGTATCCGGATCCTGTTGGATTCCGGACAGACGATGCGGTGTCCTGTGGATGCGTTTCCTGACGGGGGTCGGGAGCGTGCGGATGCGTCGGTCGCCGGACACGCGGAGGTGTTCTCAGGCACTGCCCGTCGGGGGCTGTGTGTCGTCGGCGTACACGCATCCGGGCGGGTGCCGGGAATCGGGTCGATGGGGGTCGGCCGGTTTCCGGCATCCGCCTTCCCGTGTCTTCGCGATCTGCTCACTACGATCGGTTCATGGTGGCCCCACGTCCCCGGATCACCGACGCGCAGCGTCGTTCCAGACTCGCCCGACGCACGCGTCTGGCGCCGGACTCGCGAGCGGCGGGTGTCGTCGAGGCTGCGCGGTCGATGGTCGGATTGCACTCCACCACGCCGTCGACCGTCTATCTGTCCGCCTGGGCGCGCGTCGACGGATTCACCCGGGACGATCTCGACGCCGCCCTCTACGTCGACCGGACGCTCGTCAAGCACCTCGCGATGCGCCGGACCCTGTTCGCGTTCCCGCGCGACGTCCTGGCCGAGGCCATCGGCGCCCTCGGCCCGCGGGTCTCGGCGTCGGAGCGGCGGAACATGCTGCGGGATCTGCGTCGCAGCCCCGACGTCGACGACCCCGAGGCGTGGATCGACACCGCCCGCGAGGCGGTGCTGGCCGAACTCGCCGGTGGGGAGTCCCTCACCTCGACCGAACTGCGTGAGAGGCTGCCGGCGCTGAGCGGTTCCATCACCTTCGGCGAGGGCAGGTCGTGGGGCGGGACGAGCCACTTCGGGCCCCGCGTGCTCAACATGCTCGACGCCTCGGGCGAGATCGTGCGCGGGCCCAACCGTATGGACTGGCATCTGTCGAGGCCCGCGTGGACGTCGATGAAGGTCTGGCTCGGTGAGACCCTCGAGGTCCCGGACGTGCACGCCGGGCACCGGGCGCTGATCGAACGCTGGCTGCGGACCTTCGGTCCCGGTACCGAGACCGACCTGGTCTGGTGGCTCGGCTCCACCAAGACCGCCGTTCGCGCCGCACTGGCCGATCTGGGGACCGTCGAGGTCGAGCTGCAGAGCGGCGGCGTCGGGCACGTGCTGCCCGACGACCTTCCCGGCGACTCCGACGACGACGCTCCGGTCGAACCGCACGCGGTCCTGCTACCCGAACTCGACCCGACGATCATGGGCTACAAGGAACGCGCCTTCTACCTCGGCGACCACGCACCCCGCGTCTTCGACGCCGTGGGCAACGCCGGGCAGACCGCGTGGTGGGACGGGCGGATCGTGGGCGGTTGGTACCGGCGAGATGACGGCTCGATCGCCGTCCATCCCCTCGAGACGCTCTCGCGGGCTGCGCGCCGAGCCCTCGACGCCCGGGCCGACGAGCTCGCGGAGTGGCTCGGCGGTGTCGGATTCAAGACCCAGTACTCCGCGCCGTACATGAAGGAGGTCGGCGAACGCCGATGAGTCGGCGGTGCCTTCGCGGTCTGTCCCTGCAGAGAAGTGGACCACCCGACGAGAGGACCCCGTGATGAGCACTCCACTCCCACCCGTCGTCGACCACGACACCTGGGCTGCGGCACTCGCCGAACTGCGCGTCCGGGAAAAGGCCGCCACCCGAGAACTCGACGCGATCGCCGCGCAGCGACGCCGGCTGCCGATGGTCGAGATGCCCGACCACGTCCTCACCGGACCCGACGGTCCGGTTCGGCTCGTCGACGTCTTCGACGGCAGGTCGCAGCTCATCGTCTACAACCACATGTGGTTCCCGGGCGAGAAGTGGCAGTGCTCGGGCTGCACCGGCTTCACCGCGCAGTTCGACCGGCTCGAATTCCTCGACGATTATGACGCCCGGTTCGTGATCATCACGCACGGACCGATCGACGAGGCACTCGCCTACAAGAAGCGGGTCGGCAACCGGATGGACTGGTACCTATCGGCCGGCACCAGCTTCTCCGCCGACGTCGGTGCCGGCCCCGGCGAGGGGTTCGCGGTCAACGTCTTCCTCCGCGACGGCGACACCGTGTACCGGACCTGGCACACCTCGGGTCGCGGCGTCGAACAGCTCGCCCACACGTTCGCGCTGATCGACGTTCTGCCGTGGGGGCGGCAGGAGGAGTGGCAGGACTCGCCCGCGGGCTGGCCCCAGGGGCCGACCTACGGGCGCTGGCGTGACTCGGACGCGATTGACGCGGCGTACGGGGATCCGGACGCGTAGCCTCACCCGCGATAACAGCAGGTCAGAGTTCACAGGGATCTCCCAGGCACTTTCCAGGAAGGCCGCGGGGCCGTCTGGAAGAGTGGGTGGGCGTGAGTGGACCCGACCGTGACGACGCCCCGCGCGGGGCGAAGGTCCTCGTCGTCGACGACGAGGAGAACATCCGCGAACTGCTGTCGGTGTCGCTGAAATTCCAGGGATACCAGGTGGACACCGCGGCCGACGGCCCGAGCGCCATCGACAAGTGCCGCACCCGCAAGCCCGACGTTCTGATCCTCGACGTGATGATGCCCGGCATGGACGGCTTCGGCCTGCTGCGACGACTGCGCGCCGACGGAGTCGAGGCCCCGGCGCTCTTTCTCTCGGCGCGCGACTCGGTCGCCGACAAGGTCAACGGCCTCACGATCGGCGGCGACGACTACGTCACGAAACCGTTCAGCCTCGAGGAGGTCGTCGCTCGGTTGCAGGTGCTCCTGCGCCGCAGCGGCTTCGGCGAGGAGACGAAGACGTCGTCGAAGATCACCTTCGCCGACATCGAACTCGACGACGAGACCCACGAGGTCTTCAAGGCCGGCAGACCGGTCCAACTGTCGCCGACCGAGTTCACCCTGCTGCGCTACTTCATGGTCAACGCGGGCACCGTGCTGTCCAAGCCCCGCATCCTCGACCACGTCTGGAACTACGACTTCGGCGGCGACGTGAACGTCGTCGAGTCCTACGTCTCGTACCTGCGGCGCAAGCTCGACTACGGTGAGAAGCCCCTCATCCACACCCTCCGGGGCGTCGGGTACGTGATGCGTGAGCCGCGCGAGTAGATGACGACGCCACCCGCCCGGGAACCAGACGCCGGGAAACCAGACGCCCGGACGCCACCCGGGGCCGCGCCCGGCCGGGAGCCGGTGCGCCGGCGCGGGATTCCGCTCCGGATCTCCCTGGTCGCGCTGACGGTCGCGCTCGTCGTGGTCGGGCTGCTGGCCTCCGGGGTCGCGGTCACCTCGTCGATGCGTCAGGACCTCATCTCCCGCGCCGACGAGGGACTGGTGAACGCCTCCCGCACCTGGGCCGATCCACGGGGCCGGATGACCGAGCCGCGGCCCGGTCCGCCCGGACCACGCCGTCCGCCGTCGCCCTACTACGTGGAGTCGATCGTGGAGATCGGCGGCGGGGCCGCGTCGGTCAACGTCTACAACCAGTTCGACCACGCCCCGGACGTGTCGGGGCTGACCGGCGACGACGTTGGCCCGGTCACCGTCGGATCGGTGGGCGGGGACGGTCCGCAGTGGCGGGCGATCAAGCGATCCAATCGCTTCGGCTCGTCGATCGTCGCCACCCCGATGTCGGACATCGACGCGACCATCAGCCGCCTGGTCTGGCTGCAGTTCGCGATCGGCGCCGTGGTCGTCGTCCTCCTCGCCGTCCTCAGTTATCTGCTGGTCCGCACGAGTCTGCGGCCGTTGCGCCGGGTCGAGGAGACCGCGCATGCCATCGCCGCCGGCGACCTCGACCGCCGCGTGCCGCTGGCCGCGCCGGGCACCGAGGTCGGAAGCCTGTCGGAGTCCCTGAACACCATGCTGGGGCAGATCCAACAGGCCTTCGCGACCACCGCGGCCTCCGAGCGGCAGGCCCGCGCGTCCGAGGAGGAGATGCGCCGCTTCATCGCCGACGCCAGCCACGAGCTGCGCACCCCGCTGACCTCGATCAAGGGTTTCGCCGAGCTCTACTCGCAGGGCGGCGTCCCCGACGTCCCGGATGCGATGCGGCGTATCAACGACGAGGCGAACCGTATGAACGTCCTCGTCGAGGACCTGCTGATGCTCGCCCGGCTCGGTGCGCAGCGTCCCCTCGACACCGCACCCGTGGATCTGCTGGGGCTCGCGACCGACGCGGTGTCCTCCGCGCGCATCGCCGCTCCCGACCGCGACATCCGGCTGGAGGTGAGCGCGAGCGACCACCCACCGGTGGTGGCCGGTGACGCGCCGCGACTCCTGCAGGTCTTGCGCAACCTCATCTCGAACGCGATCAACCACACCCCGCCGCAGGCGTCCGTGACCGTCGTCGTGGCGGTCGACGACGGCGCTGCCGAGGGTCCGGAGGCGGTTCTCACCGTTGCCGACACCGGGAACGGCCTGGCCGCGGAGGAGGCCGCGCACGTCTTCGAGCGGTTCTACCGCGGCGACGAGTCGCGGCACCGGGGCTCGGGCGGGGGCAGCGGCCTGGGGTTGTCGATCGTCGCCGCGCTGGTCGAGGCCCACGGCGGGCGGGTCGGCGTCGACACCGCGCCCGGCGAGGGGGCGACGTTCTGGGTGCGATTGCCCCTGCTGGGCGAGTGACCCTCAGGAGGGGATGAGCCGTCGCAGCCGGGCGAAATCGGCGACGTCGGCGCGGAATTGGTCGAGCGTCACCAGGGTGTACATGCCGTCGATCTGACGGTTCACCCACAGCTGGTGGATGCGGCGGAGGTCGGATTGCCGCGACTTCCAACCGATCCCGTCGATCACCGCGAGCACCAGCTGGGTCGGCAGGCGGACCTCGGCCATCTCCTCGATCTCGCGCACCGCGTCGGTGAGCTTCGACCCGGTGGAGTCGAACCCCTTTGCCGCGACGACTATGTCGGCGGAAGCGGGATCACCGACGATGAGATCGGCGGGAGCGGTGCGGCCGTTGCGCCCGGCGAACCGGGACCGCGTCGTGTACTCGAGACCGAGATCGCGTGCGATGTCCTCGATCTCGTCCTCGATCCGTCGCCCCGACGCCCCGGCGCGGGTGGCCGTCGCCCGGGTCCCGGCACGCGCGACGAGGATGTCGGCGAAGGTGTAGGTGCGTTCCATCTGGGTCCGCAGCATGCGGACGAGGTCGAACTCGGAGTCGAGCCAGGTGATCAGGTCGACCGGCTGGGTGCGGGCGAGGCCGTGCCAGCCGCTGGTGTCGAAGCGGTCGCGGAGCGCGTTCTTCAGTTTCTCCTGCGACAGCCCCACCGCGAGTCCGAGGACCGGGACGTCGTTGGGGTTGTCGCGGACCCAGGCGGCCAGGCCTGGGACGTCGGTGTCGAGCAGTTCGCCCAGGCGCGCGGTGGCCTCGACTATCCGTTCGGCCTCCGGTGTCGAGGCGGTGGGGTCGACGTGAGAGGTCAAGCGCCCCAACGACTTCACGTAGTCGTCGAAGTCTGGTGCGTCACTCATGCGTGTGGTGTCAGTCCCGGCCGATGAACAGGTACTCGCTGACGTCGCGGCGGGTGGCCGCGGCGTGCGTACCGAAACTGTACTTGTGGTCGATGGCGATGACCTCCACCGACGGCTTGACCTTGCCCAGCAGGTCGACGATCCGCTCCTTGCCGGGCAGGGCGTTCGATGAGTAGGACAGCACGATCGCCCCGGCGTCCTCGAAGTGCTCGAAGGTGCGCAGCAGCGCGTCCTCGATGGTCCGCTTGTAGGCGAACGGCGTGAAGCGCTTCGGCAGCTTCTTGGTCTTGGTGTTCTCCATGATGGTCATGCCGCGCCAGTACGCCGACAGGCCCTCGAGGAAGTGATAGCGCTTGATGTAGTCGTTGTCGTCGGCCGGAGGGGCGTACGGCGGGTCGAGATACACCAGGTCCGGCGGCGCCGACCAGGGCAGTTCGAGGTCGAAGACGTCGCCCTGCACGCTGCGGTTGCTGCAGCCGTTGCTGAACACCGTGGCGTTGTAGTCGGCGGCGGCGCGTAACCGGAAGTGGTCGCGCAGCGACATGGTGAGGTCGCGCCGGCCGTCGGCATAGCGCGTCGAATCGGTGAAGGTGAACACCCCGCGCGGCTGCTTGCGCGCGGCCGACAGGACCAGTGCCGCGATGGCGAGGTCGCGCCGGTAGCCGCGGAGGGTGTCGATGTGGGACCACGCCGAGTCCAGGAAGGCCCGGTCCTCGGCGGTGAAGTAGAGGCCGTCGAAGGTCCGGGAGATGTAGTCGCGGTCGTCGGCCGCCGGCCCGCAGATCTGCTCGATCAGCTCGGGCTCGAGGCGGACGCTGGAATTCGACACCGAGGCGCGGGTGATGATGTGCGGGAAATGCAGGAAGTCGTTGCTGAGGACCTCGAATCCCTGTGCCTTCAGCAGATACGACACCACCCCCGACCCGGAGAAGGCGTCGACGGCCGTCGTGCCGCCGATCTCGGCGAAGACGCGCTCGAGGTGGGGCAGCAGCCGGTACTTGGACCCCATGTACCGCAGACGGGGAAAGCGCTGTGCGCGGGCGAGGACGTCACCGGATCCGATCGCGCGTCCCCCTCGGGATGATTCCTGCCCACTCACACCGAAAAGAATGTCATGGACCCCCGACAACCCGGCGCTCAACACGGGAGCGCGCGGGGCGGACACTAGACTCG
>NZ_BAOQ01000051.1 GCF_000344155.1 Gordonia paraffinivorans NBRC 108238
CCAGGCGCCGGCGGCGGCGGTGAGCGCCGAGATCGCGGCGGTGGCGACGTCGCGTCCGGCCGGCGGCCGGTCCTCGCCGTCGCGGGCCAGCAGGGTACCGAGGAACCGCTTGCGCGACGCCCCGACGAGGACCGGGAAACCCAGGCCGATGAAGGTGGGCAACGCATGCAGCAACGCCCAGTTGTGTTCGGCCGTCTTGGCGAATCCGAGCCCGGGGTCGAGGATCAGGCGATCGGGGTCGACCCCCGCGGACACCGCGGCGTCGACCTGCGCGAGCAGTTCTCCACTCACCTCGGCGACCACGTCGCGGTATCCGCCGACATCGCCGATGCGGTGGGTGAACCGGCGGTCGTCGCTGTCCCCGGTCGGACGCCAGTGCATGAGAATCCAGGGCACGCCGGCGTCGGCGACGACCTTCGCCATGTCGGCGTCGGCGCGTCCGCCCGAGACGTCGTTGACGATCGCCGCGCCGGCCTCGATCGCGGCGGCGGCGACTCGCGCACGCATGGTGTCGACGGAGACGACGATGCCGTGGTCGGCGAGCGCACGGATCACGGGCGCGACCCGTGCGGCCTCGACCTCCGGGTCGACGCGACTCGCGCCGGGCCGGGTCGATTCGCCGCCGACGTCGATGAGGTCCGCGCCCTGCTCGACGAGCCGTAGCCCGTGGGCCACCGCGGCGTCGGTGTCGAGGTAGCGACCGCCGTCGGAGAAGGAGTCGGCGGTGACGTTGATGACGCCCATGACGAGCGTCCGGTGGTCACCACCGCCGACCGGGACCACGTTCTCCGGACTCACCGGGTGATGAGGTCGAGGGCTTCGCCGCGGGACACCGCACTGGACTTGAAGATGCCGCGGACGGCCGAGGTCGTCGTGGTGGCGCCCGGCTTGCGGATGCCGCGCATGGCCATGCACAGGTGCTCGGCCTCGATGACGACGATGACGCCGCGCGGGTCGAGCCGGCGCATGATCGCGTCGGCGATCTGGCTGGTCAGGCGCTCCTGCACCTGCGGGCGCTTGGCGTAGAGGTCGACGAGTCGGGCGAGCTTGGACAAGCCGGTCACCCGTCCCGACGCCCCCGGGATGTAGCCCACGTGCGCGACGCCGTGGAACGAGACCAGGTGGTGCTCGCACGTGGAATACATCGGGATGTCCTTGACCAGGACCAACTCGTCGTGGTCCTCGTCGAAGGTGGTGGCGAGGACGTCGTCGGGGTCGGTGTAGAGGCCGGCGAACATCTCGCGGTAGGCGTTGGCCACGCGCGTCGGCGTACGACGCAGCCCCTCGCGATCGGGGTCCTCGCCGACGGCAAGCAACAACTCACGCACGGCGGCTTCGGCACGGGCCTGGTCGAACTGCGAT
Organism: Gordonia paraffinivorans NBRC 108238; assembly: GCF_000344155.1. Lineage (GTDB taxonomy): Bacteria > Actinomycetota > Actinomycetes > Mycobacteriales > Mycobacteriaceae > Gordonia > Gordonia paraffinivorans. The sequence continues at coordinate 1,363 of NZ_BAOQ01000051.1, forward strand.
CGGTGCCCATCCACTACGGCGTCCTGCCGCTCACTGATCGTCATCCGTCAACCTTACGAGTTTCGTCCGTTCTGGCCGTCACCGGCACTGCCGCCATTTCCGGGACCGCCGTTGCCGTGGCCCCCGTTCCCCGGACCGTTGTCCCCGCGGTGTCCCCAGCCGTTGGTCCCGTGGGAGCCGGGGCGGTCGGCGGGCGACTGCTCGGGCGGCCAGCCGGGTGCCGACCAGTCGCGCGGGGCGCCGTAGTCGGGGCGGGTGCTGCCCGTGTAGGGGCCGCCGGGCGGCGGGGTCGCGTGACCCGGGTTCGGGTACGGCGCACCCGGATACGGCGACGCCCGGTGAGGCGGCTGCTGCGGGTTCGCGTACCCGGGGTTCGGGGCCTTGGGCGGATACGACGGGTACTGGGCGTCCGGCTCCGGGGAACCGTACTGGGGTCGGTTGCCGAGCGGTACCCGACCGGTCGGCTCCGGACCCGACTGGCCGGTCGCCGGTGCGCCGGCGCCCACCGGCTCGGGGACCACCTTCTTCTCCTCCGGCGGCCACGGCTCCCCGCGCTCGGCGGCGAGCTCGCCCGGGGTCTTCACCGGCGGCTTGTCGCTGGGGGTCCGCTCGCCGAAGTCGTTGAACGCGGTGATGCGGGGGCGCTTCTCGACGTCGACGAAGATCTTCTCCAGATCCTTGCGCGTCAGCGTCTCCTTCTCGAGCAGCTGGCTGGCCAGCACGTCGAGGGTGTCGCGGTACTCGTTGAGGATCGCCCACGCCTCGGTGTGCGCGGCCTCGATGAGTCGCCGGACCTCGTCGTCGATCTCGCGGGCGATCTCGGCCGAGTACGCCGACTGGGTGCCCATCGAGCGGCCCAGGAACGGGTCGCCCTGCTCCTGGCCGTAGCGCACCGCCCCGAGCTTGGCGCTCATGCCGTACTCGGTCACCATGGCCCGCGCGATCTTGGTGGCCTGGTCGATGTCCGACGACGCGCCGGTCGTCGGCTCGTGGAACACCAGTTCCTCGGCGGCGCGGCCGCCCATCGCCATCACCAGGCGGGCGATCATCTCCGACCGCGTCAGCAGGTCCTTGTCCTGCTCGGGCACGGCCAGCGCGTGGCCGCCGGTGCGTCCGCGGGCGAGGATGGTGACCTTGTAGATCGGGTCGAGATCGGGCATCGCCCATGCGGCGAGCGTGTGACCGCCCTCGTGATAGGCGACGACCTTGCGCTCGTGCTCGCTGATGATGCGGCTCTTGCGGCGTGGGCCGCCGATCACGCGGTCGACCGCCTCTTCCAGGGCCTCGGCGGTGATGACCTGCTTGTTCTCGCGCGCGGTCAGCAGCGCGGCCTCGTTGATGACATTGGCCAGGTCGGCACCGGACATGCCGGGCGTGCGCTTGGCCAGGCCGTCGAGGTCGGCGTCGGGGCCGATCGGCTTGCCCTTGGCGTGCACCTTGAGGATTGCGCGACGCCCGGCCAGGTCCGGGTTGCCCACCGGGATCTGACGGTCGAAGCGGCCCGGGCGCAGCAGCGCGGGGTCGAGGATGTCGGGCCGGTTGGTGGCCGCGATGACGATGATGCCGGAGCGGTCGCCGAAGCCGTCCATCTCGACGAGCAGCTGGTTCAGCGTCTGCTCGCGTTCGTCGTGTCCGCCGCCGAGCCCGGCGCCGCGCTGACGGCCGACGGCGTCGATCTCGTCGACGAAGATGATGCACGGGGCGCTGTTCTTGGCCTGCTCGAACAGGTCGCGGACGCGCGAGGCGCCGACGCCGACGAACATCTCCACGAAGTCCGAACCCGAGATCGTGAAGAACGGGACGCCGGCCTCACCGGCGACCGCACGCGCGAGCAGGGTCTTACCGGTTCCCGGCGGGCCGAACAGGAGGACGCCCTTGGGGATCTTGGCGCCGAGCGCCTGGTACCGCGACGGGTTCTGCAGGAAGTCCTTGATCTCGTAGAGCTCCTCGACCGCCTCGTCCGCGCCGGCGACGTCGGCGAAGGTGGTCTTGGGCATGTCCTTGGTCAGCTGCTTGGCGCGGGACTTGCCGAAGCCCATCACGCCGCCGCGGCCGCCGCCCTGCATGCGGCTCATCACGAAGAAGAACAGGCCGAACAGCAGGATCATCGGCAGGACGAAGATGAGGATCTGCCACAGGATCGACTGCTCGTTGACGTTGGTGGTGTATGGCGCACCGGTGTTCTCGACCGCGTCGAAGATCTGCTCGCCGGCCTGCGCGGGGTATTTGGTGCTGATCTTGTCCGCGTCGGAGTCGCCGACCTTGACCGGGGACTTGAGCTCGATGCGCAGCTGCTGTTCGCGGTCGTCGATGCTGATGAACTTGGTGTTCTTCTTGTCCAACTGCTCCAGCGCGACGGAGGTGTCGACGCCCCGGTACTCGCGGTCGGAGTCGCTCATCACGCTCCAGCCCCACAGGGCGAGCAGGACGAGCGCCAGGATGGCGAGGTTGCGGAAGACTGTCTTACGGTTCATGCCAGTTGGTGGGGGCCGAGCCGGCACGCGAGAGGTCCTCCTGCGCGCCTACGCCGTTCCCATGTCCTTCCCATCGACGTACACATTGAGGCTACCGGTCAACGATCGCGCAGGTGAAACCGTTCCCGGCCGTGAGCAGGAGCGCAGCGTCAGCTCGAGTACACCGACGGCTTGAGCCGGCCGATGTAGGGCAGGTCGCGGTAGCGCTCGGCGTAGTCGAGGCCGTAACCGACGACGAACTCGTTGGGGATGTCGAACCCGACGTCGGCGACGCGGACCGGGGCCTTGACGGCCTCGGGCTTGCGCAGCAGGGTGCACACCTCGAGGCTGCGCGGGGACCGGGTGGCGAGGTTCTTCAGCAGCCACGACAGCGTGAGGCCGGAATCGATGATGTCCTCGACGATCAGCACGTCGCGTCCCTCGATGTCGCGGTCGAGGTCCTTGAGGATCCGCACGACACCCGACGAGGAGGTCGACGAGCCATAGCTCGAGACCGCCATGAACTCCAGCTGCGACGGGATGGGCAGTGCGCGGGCGAAGTCGGTCATGAACATGACCGCCCCCTTCAGCACTCCGACGAGGACCAGGTCCTCTTCGATGTCGGCGTAGCGGGAGGCGACGGACGCTGCGAGCTCGGCGGTGCGCTGCCGGATCTGCTCCTGTGTGATCAGAACAGCGTCGATGTCAGCGGCATAGGGGTCTGCGGACTGCACCGTTACAGCTTGTCATGCCCGGCCGTGCCGGATACCGACGGGTTGCGATTTCGTGGCATGAAAGGCACCTCCACACGTAGTACGAACGGATCAATATCGGGTAACCGGAAGATCGTTTGTGGTATCGATTACATATCGAACCGAGAACAGAAGTCACACCCGTCGCAGAAACGCATCATTTCTGGATCGGTTCAATGCACGTTGTGATCGCTCGGTGATGACGCGGTTACCGCGGCGCGCACCACTGTGTAATCATCGACCCGATTCCCCGATCCCCCTCGGGGAACCCCCCTCCACGGAAAGATCCCCCTCAGATGCACCTTGATCCTCAGGGCGAGGCCATCCCGCGTTCCCGCATGCGCACCATGGTCCTCGCAGTCATTTCCCTTGCCGCAGTTGCGATCACGGCATTCTCCGGCGTTGCCCAGGCGGCCCCGAAGCAGCCCGCGACCCCGACATATGACGCTTCCTGGAATGCGTCGTCACTGACGCTCGCGCTCCACAACGCAAAGGCGAGCACCGACAACGGAACGCTGACCATCCGTGATTTCTCCGGCAAGGAGCTCTTCCGGATGCCGCTGGCATACCGCCTGGAGGACCGTCAGTTCCCGATCGACGCGCGTCAGGCCGGCAACAAGGTCACGCTGATCCCGTCGCGTGACGCCGCACGTTCGGTCAAGGTCGACGCGGCCGAGGTGGAGCAGCTGCGCGGTATCGCACGGCATCAGGTGGCGGCGCCGGAGACGCGGCAGGAGCGGGACGATCAGGCGCTCGCTCGCTTCCAGCAGCAGCTGCAGACGGGCATGACCGTCTCGTCGTTGGTCGGCACGATCCTGGGCGCGATCGTCGGCGGCATCATCGGCTGCGTCGCCGGAATCGCCGCGGCGGTCGTCGGCTGCCTCGTCGGAGTCGCCCCGGCGGCCGCGGTCGGCGGCATGGTCGGCCTCGTCTTCGGCGGCGGCGGCACCCTGATCACCGCAGCGATCCAGTACTTCAACACGATCAACTCGCCCTTCAAGGCACCCAAGAAGAAGTAGGGCCACTCAAGCCCGGTCTCGACGGTCCGTCTCACCTCTCGGTGAGGCGGACCGTCAGCGTTTGGCCGCTTCTCTCCACGACGCTCCGCACGCCCGGGTCGCCGCCGATCGCGACCTGCCCGCCGCCCGAACCGGTCACGAGCCGATCGACCGCAGCGATCACCCGCTGGGTCGGCTCGGTCGCCCCGACCTCGCGCAGCCAGAGACGGACGACCCGGGTGCGGATCGCGGCGGGCGCGTCGTCGAGCGCCACGCAATCCAGACCGTCCGGCCGGATCGCGACCTTCGCTGCGGCCTCCGCCCACCCGTCGAGCGCGTCGAGATCGTCCTGCAGCGCCGCGGCGGTCCGGCCGAGGGCGTCGACGACCCCGCCCTGCAGGACGTCGTCGAGCAGCGGGATCACCTCCGAGCGCAGCCGCACGCGGGTGAACCGAGGGTCCCGGTTGTGCGGGTCGTGATGCACCTCCAGCCCGAGTTCGGTGCACACGGCGAGAGTCCGCACCCGACGCACGCCGAGCAGCGGCCGCCCCCACGGCTCGCGCCACGGGCGCATCCCCGCGATCGACCGGGCGCCCGATCCGCGGGCCAGCCCCAGGAGAACCGTTTCGGCCTGGTCGTCGGCGGTGTGGCCGAGCAGCACTGGGCGACCTTCCCGCGCGGCGTCGAGGGCCTCGTAGCGGGCCGCGCGCGCGGCGGCCTCGAGTCCTCCGCGCGAACCGACCTCGACGGGCAACACCCGGGCCTGCGCACCGAGGCGCCGGGCGGCGTCGGCGGCGCGGGCCGCGACCGCCGCCGATCCACGCTGGAGCCCGTGATCGACGACGAGGGCGGTGACGTCGAGTCCCGCGCGCACCGCGCAGGCGGTCAGGGCGAGCGAATCGGGACCTCCGGAGAGTCCGACGCAGACCGGCGTCGCCGGACCGTCGAGGTGGGTGGCCGCGAAGTCCGCGACCGCCCGGGTCACAACACTCGTCGAATCCATGCCTGCGGGGTGTCGATCTCCTCCGGGAGCGGCATCGTCTCCGGCGAGGTCCACACGGTGTTGAACCGCTCCATGCCGACCGTCGACACCACCTCGTCGACGAAGGCCTTGCCCCGGATGTACTGCGCCAGTTTGGCGTCCATGCCGATGAGGGCGCGGATGATGCGCTGCACCGGGTTCTGCGGGGCCTTGCGCCGCTTGTCGAAGGCGGCGCGGATACCGACCACGGTGGGGACGTGTGCGGGGCCGACGGCGTCCATGACGTGATCGGCGTGGCCCTCGAGCAGGGTGCCCAGGACCATCATCCGCTGGAACGCCCGGTACTGCTCGGGGCTCTGCAGCATCTGCATCGCGCCCAGGATCCCCTTTTCCCGCGGCTCGTCGCTCTTGAGCGACTTGGTCAGCCGCGTGACGATCTCGGTCGTCGACTCCCCGGTCTCCGACGTCAGGACCGCGACGTTGTCCTGCATGTAATTGCGCAGCCAGGGATTGGCCGAGAACTGCACACGATGGGTCACCTCGTGCAGGCAGACCCACAGCCGGAAGTCCGACGGGACCACCCTGAGCTGGCGTTCGACGTTGATGATGTTCGGGGTCACCACCATCAGCACGCCCGGTTCGCCGGTTTCCGGATCCGGGGTGAAGGGGTCGTACTGACCGAGGATGGCGGTGGAGAGGAAGGCCAGCAGTCCCCCGGCCTGCACCCCGCCGAACTTCGCGGCCAGACCCGAGGCGACCGGAGCGGACGCGAACTCCTCCGCGCCGAGCATCGACCGCATCGACGTGGCGGCCGCGTCGATCCAGCCCGGCCGGTCCAGGACGCGGGTGGTGGGAATGCGCAGGCCGTCGGCGAGGCCGGTCACCTCGCGGACGGGGGCCTCGGCGCGCGTCGCGGCGTCGGCGAGCTCGGCCTGCGCGGCGTCGTAGGTGTAGGCGGTGGTCTTGGGGCCCGGCCGGACGAAGCGCTTGGCGGTCGACGCCGCGAGCGACCAGTCGATCTGCGACCCGATGGAGAGTCGCTGCTCGGCCTTCTGGGCCTCGGCCTCGACCGTCCCCGCGAGGGGCGTGCTGTCGGTTCCTGGCATGGTCATCGGCACCCGCATTCTCTGAGTTCACCCACCACCGCGTCGAGGGCGGGTCGAGCATCGGCCGGCGAGGTGCCGCCCGACATCAGGGCGAACGACAGCACGCGGCCGTCGATCGTCTGCACTATGCCCGTCAACGAACTCACCCCGGTCAGTGTTCCGGTCTTCGCCCGCACCCACCCCGCGCCGGGGTTGGTGGCGACCGGGAAGCGGTCGGCGAGGGTGCCCGTGCCGGCGGCGACAGGCAGCCCCTCGAGCATCGGCCGCAGCTTCGGATTCGACGGCCCGGCCGCGGCGTTCATCACCGCGTCGAGCAGGTCGGGCGTGGTGCGGTTGGCGTAGGAGATCCCCGAGGCGTCGGCGAGCGTGGTGCCCGGCCACTGTTCGGGGAACGTCGACGACAGCACGTCCTCGATGGCGTCGACCCCGCCGGCCAGGGTCGCGGGCCCGCCGCGGTACACCGACAGCTCGATCGACAGCGCCTCGGCGAGGACGTTGTCGCTGTGACGCAGCATGTCGTTGACGCGCGTCACCAGCGGCGCGGACTCGACCTCGGCGATGACGCGATCACCCGCCGGAGCGGTCGCCTCGGTGACCGGGGCGTCCACGCCGAGAGCGGCCGCGAGGGCTTCGCCGGCCATGATCCCCGGCGTCGCCGAGCGCGGCGAGTACTCGTCCAGCGGATCGAGGCGGGCGCCGTCGACCATCAGCGACTCGATCGGGGCGATGTCGCCGCCGGCGATGTCGCGGCGGTCCCAGGTCTTGTCCATGGTCGGACCGGAGAACGCGCTGAGATCGACGGCGACCGAGGTGACCGGCACCCCGGACCGTTTGATCTGCTCGGCGAGGTCGGCGATGCGCGCGGGCTCGCTGTAGAAGGTGTCGCGGCCGGCCGGCTGGGCCGACAGCGTCGGGTCACCGGCGCCCTTGAGGATCACCTGGCCATCGGCACCGGCGACGACCGTCGTCGTCAGCCGCGCGTCGTGCGGCATCGCCTGCAGGACCGCCACGGCCGAGAGCACCTTGTCGTTCGATGCCGGGATGCGCGGCCGGTCGGGATTGCGCGTCCACAGGACCTCGCCGGTCAGCGGATCGGAGATTTTACCGGTCAGCACGCCGAGCGCGGGATTGCGCACCGCGGCCGCGATCGCGCGCTGCACACCGGCGGGGGTCGGTGCGGGGGCGGTCGCCGCGACCGGGTCGATCTGCGGGTCGAACGCGACCGCCGGCGGCTGCGGCGGGATGCCCGGGGGGAGTTCGTCGTCGGAGTCCAGGCGCAGCGCCACGACGACGGCCGCGGTCGACGCCAGGGCCAGGACCACGACCGCGGCGATCGTCCACCAGAGGAGTCTGCGGCTCCGGGTCGGTCCCTCACCGGGTCTGGCGGATGCGCCCACGAAGCCTCCGGATCTCTCTAGCTGCGCCTACCGACTGCGACCACCGCGAACCCTCCGCGCACCCGAAACCCGGGGTGCGAAGTCCGAGGTCGTCGGACTAACAGTATCGTTGTTGCGGCGTGCGGCCGTCCCGGCCCGGCGCCCCACCCCGACCAGACTGCCAGGAGGAACAGTGGAATTCGATGTGACCATCGAGATCCCCAAAGGTGGCCGTAACAAGTACGAGGTCGACCACGAGACGGGCAAGGTCTACCTCGACCGCTACCTGTACACCTCGATGGGCTACCCGGCCGACTACGGCTACATCGACGGCACCCTCGGCGAGGACGGCGACCCGCTCGACGCGATGGTCCTGCTGCCCGAGTCCGTGTTCCCCGGCGTGATCGTCCGCGCCCGGATCGTCGGCATGTACACGATGACCGACGAGGCCGGCGGCGACGACAAGCTGCTGTGCGTGCCCGCCGGCGACGTGCGCTGGGATCACATCCAGGACATCACCGACGTCTCGGAGTACGAGCTGGGCCCGATCGCCCACTTCTTCGAGCACTACAAGGACCTCGAGCCGGGCAAGGAGGTCCAGCCCGGTGGTTGGGTCGGCCGCGAAGAGGCCGAGAAGGTCGCGAAGGCGGCCGTCGAGCGCCTCGAGAAGCACGCCGAAGAGGCCAACGAGCCCTCGCGCGGCTGAGGCCGAACGACTCACGACACGGACCGCCGGCGACCACTCGCCGGCGGTCCGCTCGTCTTCGCACGAAGTGCGCGAACCGGCCTCGCCGATAGGATCGGGTGTCGTGACCCCGATGCCGCCGCCGAACGCCCCAGGAACCCGCCCGCACTTCACCTCGATGCCCGACCTGGCGTTGCGAGACCTCGGCGGCGCGGTCGTCTGGACCAACGACGACCTGTTCGCGGAGGCGCAGAACCTCATCAAGACCCCGCCCGCGGAGTACCAACCGGCGACGTTCGGCCACAAGGGCCAGATCTACGACGGCTGGGAGACGCGTCGCCGACGCGAGCCGGGCGTCGACCAGGCGATCATCCGTCTCGGCGCCCCCGGCGTCATCTACGGCGTCGTCGTCGACACGTCGTGGTTCAAGGGCAACTACCCGCCCTTCGTCTCCGTCGAGGCGGCAGCGGTCGAGGGCATCGTCTCCGCCGAGGAACTCGCCCACGAGACCGAGTGGGTGACGATCGTCGAGAAGAGCCCGGTCGACGGCGACACCCGCAACCCGTTCAAGGTCGACGCGAAGAACCGCTTCACCCATGTCCGGCTGACGATGCACCCCGACGGCGGTGTCGCGCGTTTCCGCGTGCACGGCCGGGGCGTCCCCGATCCGCACTTCTTCCGTTACGGGCACTTCGATCTCGCCGCGCTGGAGAACGGCGGCCTGATCACGGCCTGCTCCAACATGTTCTACAGCTCGCCCAACAACCTGCTGATGCCCGGGCGCGCCCGCAACATGGGCGAGGGCTGGGAGACCTCACGTCGTCGCGATGACGGCAACGACTGGGTTCAGGTCCGTCTCGCCGGGCAGGCCCGGGTGAGCCTCGTCGAACTCGACACCAGCTACTTCATCGGCAATGCCCCGGGCGCGGCGATGGTGCGCGGCCGAGACGGCGACGGCGAGTGGTTCGAGGTGCTTCCCCGCACGCGGCTGCAGCCCGACACCCGCCACCGCTACGTCATCGACCTCGATCGGCCGATGACCGAGGCACGCGTGGACATCTACCCCGACGGCGGCATGGCCCGCCTGCGCCTCTACGGGCAACTGACCGACGAGGCGGAGAGGGAACTCATCGAACAATGGGAGCGCGGCGAGGCCTGAGGCCCCCTCCGCCCCGGGGTTCGTTCGCGACGTCCGACTACGCCACGCGGTGACGCACGTCCGCGAAGTGGGGCAGAACCTGTTCGCGGATGTGTCGCTCGGTGGCCGCCCCGTCGAGCGGGACGAGGATGACGGCATCGGCGACCTCGGCCGCATAGACGTCGCGCAGCAACGTGATCAGGCCGTGCGTGGTGCCCACGTAGCGGATCGTCTCCGGCTCCCCGGGGGCGGCCTCGGCCACGACGGCCCGCGCCGACGCCGCCGACGGCGCGATGGCGACCTCGATCTCGAGGGCCACCGTGAAACGCGCCTGATCGTGGGCGCCGGACCGCAGCAGCGACCGTGCACGCTGCGCCTCGCGGAGGGTCTCCCGCCGCACGACGATCGGGAAGGTCTGGGCGACCGCGTCACCGGCGACTGCGACCCGGAATCCGGGACGTCCGATGCTCACGGTGCCCTGCGGGACGTCGACCGCGGTGGCCGAGCCGATGCGCGTGGTGTCGAGTTCGATGGTCATGCCGGGTACCCCTCGTCGAGTGCTGGTCGGGACGTTGTCGTGGTGCGGGCGGCGTTGCCACACAGGGTCGTCAGCGCGTTGAGCAGGCGGTCGACGTCGTCGGAGGTCGTGCCCGCGCCGAAGCTGGCGCGCACCGCGCCCTCCGGGTGCCCGAGCCGCTTGAGCAGCGGGTGGGCGCAGAACTTGCCGTCGCGGACGCCGATTCCGTGCTCGCTGCTGAGGTATTCGGCGACGGCGCGCGGGGCGTGGCCGTCGACGGTGAACCCGGCGATGCCGACGCGGTCGGTGGAGTCGGAGAAGATCCGCAGCGGGCGGACGCCTTCGATCGCGGCCAGCCCGGCGTCGAGGCGTTCGCACAGCGCGGCCTCGTGATGGCCGATGTACTCCGGGCCGAGGTCGGCGAGGGCCTCGCACGCCTTGGCGATCGAGATGGCGCCCAGCACGTTCGGGGAACCGGCCTCGTGACGCGCTGCGCCGGAGTGCCAGGTGGTGCCCTCGTCACCGAGGTCGACGTCGGCGGTCGCTCCCCCGCCGGCGAGGTAGGGGGCGGCGGCGTCGAACCAGTCCGAGCGCCCGATGAGCACGCCGGCGCCGAACGGCGCGTAGGCCTTGTGCCCGGAGAACGCCAGGTAGTCGATGCCGTGGCTGACGATCGAGATCGGCCGGTGCGCGACGAGCTGCGCCGCGTCGACGAGGATGCGGGCGCCGTGGCGGTGGGCGATCGAGGCGAGCTTGCCGATCGGCAGCACCTCGCCGGTGACGTTCGAGGCCGCGGTGACCGCGAGCAGCGACGCCGGCTTCGAGGCCAGTTCGGCCTCGAGCGCGACGAGGGTGTCCTCGATGGTGTCGCAGGCGGTCACGATCCGGGCGCGGCTGCGGCCCTCCTTCGGCGCGCACCACGGCAGCAGGTTGGCATGGTGCTCGATGTCGAGGACGACCACGTCGCCCGGGGTGATGTGGGCGGCGAGGTTGATCGCATCGGTGGTGTTGCGGGTGAAGACGACGGTGTCGTCGGCGCGGCCGCGGACGAAGGCGCGCACGGTGTCGCGGGCCGCCTCGTACCGGCGGGTGGTGACCTGCGACAGGTGGCCGGCGCCGCGATGAACGCTGGCGTACTCGCCGAGCGCGCCCGCCACGTCGGAGGCGACCGTTGCGAGCGCGGGCGCGCTCGCCGCGTAGTCGAGGTTGGCGTAGGCGACGGACCCGCCGGTGACCGGGACCCGGGTGTCGGCGCCGACGACCGGGGCCAGCGCCGGGATGAAGGGGCCTCGGTCGGCGACGGCCGAGGACCGGCCGTCGCAGACGGGGGCGGTGCCGAGAGCAGGACGAACGGACCGGGAAACAGGTGCCGAGAGAACAGCAGTCATCGGAAGAGAACTCCTCGAGAATCCACACTTGCCTCGCTCGGGTTCGAGCGCGGCCAGGTCGTCACCCGGAGCACCCCACCGTGGAGGAGGGTTGCCGACCAGCTAGCCGGGGCTTGTCGCTGGCACTCATGACCTGCGTCAAGATTCGCTGAAACCCCCGAGAGGTGTCAATTTGGAATCACCGTGATTCGAAGTTAGGGCAGGCTTACCTGTATCCTGGTGGTCGTGTCTTCCAACAGCGAGGTCTTTGTCCTGTCGCGCCCGCACGGCACGGTGCGCGGCGGGGGGATCGCCCGGACGTACACCGATGTCGACGAGGCCTCGGCCGCTCTACGCGCCGGCGAGATCCGATCCCTGACCGGCGCGATCCCGTTCGACGTCCGCGACCGCGCGGCGCTGGTCGCACCCGCCCGCCTCGCGTTCGACCCGTCTCCCCTGGCCGGAAGCGCTCCCCTGACGCGCCGCGCCATCTCCACGGTCCTGCACCCCGACGCCGACGAACACCGCGAACGCATCGCCCACGCGATCAAGCGCATCGTCGCCGGGGATGTGGAGAAGGTGGTGCTCGCGCGCAGCGTCGACCTGCTCCTGGATCAGAAGGTGCAGCCGCTCGAACTGCTCGACGCCCTCGCGGGTGGCAACGTCGAGCACAACGCGTTTGCCGTGGACCTCGACGCCGCGACGGGCTCCGGCTCGTGGTTGCTGGGCGCTAGTCCCGAGGTGTTGCTGCGGAAGTCGGGCTCGACCGTGCTCTGCCACCCGTATGCCGGCTCGGCGCCGCGGTCGGCGGACCCCGCCGAGGACGAGGCGACCGCGAAGCGGCTGGCGGCCTCTGCGAAGGATCTCGCCGAACACGCCTTCGTCGTCGACCATCTGCGCGAACGGCTGTCCCACCTGTGCGACGACGTCGACGCACCGTCGACCCCCCGGTTGCAGTCCACCGGCGAGGTCTGGCACCTGGCCACCCCGATCCGCGCCACGCTGCGCGATCCGTCGACCACCGCCCTGGACCTGGCTCTGCTGCTCGGGCCGACCCCCGCGGTCTGCGGGACCCCGAGCGACGTCGCGGGCCAGATCATCCGCGACGTCGAGGGCGAACGCGGCTTCTACGCGGGCTCGGTCGGCTGGTGCGACGCCGCGGGCGACGGCGAGTGGATGGTCGCCATCCGGTGCCTGGAGCTCGCCGGGGATCGACGCAACCTGCGCACCTGGGCCGGCGGCGGCATCGTCGAGGGCTCCGATCCCCAGGCCGAGCTGGACGAGACCGGCTTCAAGCTCCGTACGGTGCTCAACGCGCTGGGGATCGCCGAACTCCCCTGAAACAGCTCCACCACTCTTCCGTGAATCCGCCACCCGCTCGGGTGGCGGCTCTACGGAAAAGTGGTGGAGCCGCGGAGATCCGGTCGAACGGCGGTCAGCCCAGGGCCTGGTCGAGGTCGCCGAGCAGGTCGTCGATGCCCTCGAGCCCGACCGACAGCCGGACCACCGAATCGCTCAGGCCGATGGCCGCACGGCCCTCCGGCCCCATCGCGCGGTGGGTGGTGGTCGCGGGGTGTGTGATGAGCGACTTCGAGTCGCCGAGGTTGTTCGAGATGTCGATGACGCGCAGCCCGTTGAGCACCTCGAAGGCGCGCTTCTTGCCGTCGACCCCGTCGCGGTCGTTGAGTTCGAAGGTCACCACGGTGCCGCCGCCGGACATCTGGCTCGTGGCCAGCTCGTACTGCGGATGCGACTTCAGGAACGGGTACTTGACCCAGCGGACGCGCGGATCGGCTTCGAGGAACTCCGCGATGCGCAGGGCCGAGGAGACCGACGCGTCGACGCGCAGGCGCAGCGTCTCGAGTCCCTTGACCAGCGTCCAGGCGTTGAACGGGCTGAGCGCCGGACCGGTGTGGCGCATCAGCTGCTGCACCGGGCCGTCGATGTACTCTTTGGTGCCGAGCACGGCGCCGCCCATGACGCGACCCTGGCCGTCGATGTGCTTGGTGCCCGAGTAGACGATGACGTCGGCGCCGAGGTCGAGTCCGCGCTGCAGCAGCGGCGTGGCGAAGACGTTGTCCAGCACCACCTTCGCGCCCGCGGCGTGGGCGAGCTCGGACACCTTGCGGACGTCGACGAGGGTCTGCATCGGATTCGACGGGGTCTCGAAGAACACCGCGGTGGCGGGCTTGGACAGCGCCCGCTCCCACTGCTCGAGGTCCTCGCCGTCGACGAACTCGGTCTCGACACCCCAGCGGGGCAGGATCTCGTTGCACACGACGAAGCACGAACCGAAGAGGCTTCGGGCGGCGACGAGACGGTCACCGGCCTTGAGGAGAGCGCCGAGTGCCACGAAGACCGCGGCCATGCCGCTGGCGGTCGCGAAGCACGCCTCGGCGCCCTCGATCTGCCGCAGGCGCTCCTGGAACATGTGCACGGTCGGGTTGCCGTAGCGGGAGTAGACGAACCGCTCGTCCTCGCCGGTGAAGGCACGCTCGGCCGCCTCCGCCGAGTCGTAGACGTAGCCGCTGGTCAGATACAGCGCCTCGGCCGTCTCGTAGAAACCGGAACGGGCCAGGCCGCCGCGCACCGCGATGGTGTCGGCGGAGACGCCCTCCGGCAGTTCGCGGCCCACGGGCACGTCGATACTCACGATTGCCTCCACGGCAGGTTCTCGGCGCGCCATCCGGTCGCGCCACGATGGTCGTTCTCGTCGAGGGCGCCCTCGAATCCGTCGAGCACGTTGTAGGCCTTCTTGATGCCGTCGGCGGTCGCCGCCTCGGCGGCGCCCATCGAACGGTGGCCCGAACGACAGATGAAGATGACCTCGGTGTCGTCGGTGACACCGGCGGCGCGGACCTCGGCGAGGAAGTCGGGATTGGGCAGCCCGTCGGGGTAGGTCGTCCACTCGGCGAAAACGGTCCGCTTGCCGAGGATCTCGAGATCCGGGACGCCCACGAACGCCCATTCCGCCCGGGTGCGACAGTCCACCAGGACCGCGTCGGGGTTGTTCTCGAGCTTCTCCCACGCCTCACGCGGGGTCAGGTCGCCGGCATAGGTCATGAGGTGCACACCTTCCATTCGCCGTTCTCGCGGACCACGATCGTGTCGTCGACATGCTTGTCGTCGGACGACTTCTCATAGTGCCAATGAACCTTTGCGGTCGCCCGGTCCCCGTCGACCACCAGGTCGGTGATCTCGGGGATCTCGATGGGACCGTTCTTCTCCGTGACCGCCTTGTTGTCCTCCACGAACCGCTCGCGGGTCGGGAAGTCCGGCTTGGCGAGATCCGCGGCGCAGGTGCTGTCGCGGTACTCGTCGTAGTCGGCCGCGTTCATCGCGGTGTAGAGGTCGTTGATCGCGTACTGGACGCGCGCGTCGTCGCTGACGCGGTCCTCTGCGGGCCGCGAGATGTTGGACAGCACGATGCCGAGCACGAACAGCGCGACGACTCCGGCCGCGACGTAGAACGGCCAGGCGTTCTTCCAGTTGGGCGGGCCGCTGTCGTCGACGAGGGCGGCGTTCACGTCCTCGTCCGACGAGTCGGACGCAGGCCGCCCGGACGGCGCGCCCTTGGACGCGCCGTTCTTCCCGCCGCGCCTGCCGTCGGGGCTGCCGCCTGCAGTTTTGGCCATGGCGCGAAGTGTATCGCCAGGCCAGGTGTGATCTCCGTCCGGCTTCTGCCGGCGCAAGAACACCGTCCGGCTTCTGCCGGCGCAAGAACACCGTCCGGCTCCTGCCGGCACATCGACACCGTCCGGCTTTGCGGAGCGCAGGCGGCCCTCCCCCCTGCCGCTGGATCCGTATCATGAACACGAACTGCTGTCGACGGCGAGGATGCCCATGCGCCTGCACACACATCAGCTGTTCGGATTCCTTTCGGCCATCATCGCGGCGACGATCATCGTCACGTCGTGCTCGGCGCCGGATGAGTCCGTCGGCGACGCCGCGCGGGTTCCCGCACCGGAGCCGGGCGCCATCCCGGTCACCGTGCAGCAGGCCTATGCGCCCGCGGTCGTCGACCGCGCCCCGACCCGGATCGCCGCGATGGGCGTCGGGGACGGGGACACGCTCCTGGCCCTCGGCGTCATCCCGACGACGATCGCGCCGTTCGCCGATCCGGACCAGGCGAAGGCGCCGTGGAATGCCGAGCTCATCGGCGACACGTCGCCGGTGGTGCTGTCCAACGTGTCCTCGGCGTTCGGCGACGAGATCCCCAAGGCGCTGGCCACGAATCCGGACCTCGTCACCGCGGTCGGCGCCGATCCGACCCGCGACCAGTTCGACCTGCTCGCCAAGACCGCGCCGACGATCCTGCGCCCCGCCCAGTACCAGCCGTGGCGGGTGCCGTGGGACGCCCAGACGATCCAGATCGGCACCGCGATCGGACAACCGGACGCGGCGCGACGCAAGGTCGAGGAGACCGAGGCCTTCCTCGCCGGCGTCCGGGAACGGAACCCTGTTCTCGCCGGCAAGACGGCCGTGGTGGTGACCGCCGGCCCGACCGGCGGCGTGTCGGTGTACGGACCCGGGGACGGGCGGGCACAGGCCGTGGCCGGATACGGCCTGCGCTTCCCGCCGGCACTGGAGGACGTGATCACCAGCGGCTTCTACGGGGAACTTCCTGCCGAGAGCCTCGATCGGCTCGACGCCGCGGACCTGGTGATAGCGGTCGACTGGGAGGGCGCCAACGACAGGTTGCGGGCCAACCAGGCGTTCTCGCGACTGCAGGTCGCACGGACGGGCCGCGTGGTGTACCTGCCGCAGGACGTCGGGACCGCGATGTCGGTGCCGACTGTGCTGACCATCCCGTGGGTCGCGGACCGGGCCGTGGGACCGATCGTCGAGGCCGCCTCGCGCTGAACCGTGCCCGCCGGCCGCGAGGTCGCCCATGTCATCACGGGTGACCTCGAAAAGTGAGGATTACCTCACAGGCAATTTTGGTCGGGGACACCTAACGCATACCGTAGAAGAGATAGGCCACACCCAAGCGTGCCGACTTGCGAATCCGTCGGGTTTCGTGTCTGCGCGCGCCGAGCAACGGAAGACACCTACTCCATGAGCGACAACAGCCGCCCGCTTCGGGTTGCGATCGTCGGTGCCGGTCCCGCCGGGATCTACGCCGCCGACGCGTTGATGAAGTCCGACACCGCGAAGGATCGCGGCGTCAGCATCGACCTCTTCGAGCGCATGCCGGCTCCGTTCGGACTGATCCGTTACGGCGTGGCGCCCGACCATCCGCGCATCAAGGGCATCATCACCGCGCTGCACAAGGTCCTCGACAAGCCGCAGGTCCGCCTGCTCGGCAACGTCGACTACGGCACCGACATCACGCTGGCCGACCTGAAGAAGCACTACGACGCCGTCATCTTCTCCACCGGCGCCACCGATGACCGCTCGCTCGACATCCCCGGCATCGACCTCGAGGGCAGCTACGGCGCCGCGCAGTTCGTCGCCTGGTACGACGGCCATCCCGACTTCCCGCGCACGTGGCCGCTCGACGCGGAGAAGGTCGCCGTCATCGGCGTCGGCAACGTCGCGCTCGACGTCGCCCGCGTGCTCGCCAAGACCGGCGACGAGCTGCTGCCGACGGAGATCCCGGACAACGTCTACCAGGGCCTGAAGGCCAACAAGGCCGTCGAGGTGCACGTCTTCGGACGCCGCGGCCCCGCCCAGGCGAAGTTCACCCCGCTCGAGCTCAAGGAGCTCGACCACTCGCCGAACATCGAGGTCATCGTCAACCCCGAGGACATCGAGTACGACGAGGGTTCGGCCGTCGCCCGCCGCGGCTCGAAGATCACCGACCAGGTCGCGACGATCATCGAGAACTACGCGATCCGCGAGCCCAAGCAGGGTGCGATCCACAAGCTGTTCCTGCACTTCTTCGAGAGCCCGGTCGAGATCCTCGGCGAGAACGGCAAGGTCGTGGGCCTGCGCACCGAGCGCACCGAGCTCGACGGCACCGGCAACGTGAAACCGACCGGCAAGTTCACCGACTGGGAGGTCGGCGCGGTCTACCGTGCGGTCGGCTATCTGTCGGACAACCTGCCCGAGATCCCCTTCGACGCCCAGGCCGGCGTCATCCCGAACGAGGCCGGGCGGGTCTTCGACGAGGGTGAGCAGCTGATCGGCATCTACACCACCGGCTGGATCAAGCGCGGCCCGGTCGGCCTCATCGGCCACACCAAGGGCGACGCCAACGAGACGGTCGACTGCATCCTCAAGGACATGGAGGCCGGCAAGCTCAACGAGCCGGCCGAGCCGGGCGAGGACGCCGTCGTCGAGCTGCTCGAGTCCAAGAACATCCCCTACACCACCTGGGACGGCTGGTACCGACTCGACGAGCACGAGCGCGCCCTGGGTGCCGCGGAGGGTCGCGAGCGCATCAAGGTCGTCGAGCGCGAGGACATGCTCGCCGCGTCCGAGCCGCACAAGGTCGCCCGCCCGTCCGCCTAGCGGTCGACGCGACCCCACGAACACGAAGAGGGCGACCGGTTTCGACCGGTCGCCCTCTTTCTGTCCTTCGGTGGTGCTGCTTGCGCCGCTACCGTGCCGTCAGCGGCCCGGGATGGCGGGGCTGCCGGCGACGTTGACGCCGCCACCGGTGGACGAGCCGCCCGCCGATCCGGTGCTGGGCGAGAACCGGTTGAACGGGTTCTCGATGCGCCGCAGGTTCCACCAGAAGCCTGCGTTGTCGGTCAGGTTCTCGGCGTAGTCGGAGATCGTGTACCCGGAGATCGACGACGGGAAGCAACCGAACCAGGTGGTCCGGATCTCCAGGAACTGGCCCCTCTTGAGGGTCTTGGCGAACTTCCGCGCGCCGTTGATCTCCTGCAGCGTCACGTTCGGGAAATCGGCGCCGTACGCGGTGACGCGGATGTGCCGGGTCATGCTCCACGCGTTCTTCCACTCCGTGCCTGCAGCACCGAACTGGCAGGCGACGTTGCCGGTCAGCCGGAGGTTGGGGACTTCGGCCTGCGCCGGAGCCGTGCCCACCAGCGACCCAGCTGCCACGCCTGCGGCGACCAGCACCCCGACCACGGTTCGCTTGAACGATTTCATCGATCCTCCTTGTGTGAAGCACTGACGTCATGCGGTCTATCGACCCGTACCGAGCGCAGTGTTACCGCCCACACTGGCCAGGCTGCCCCGGTCGGGCGCTTTCGTTATGCGAAATTGATGTCGACAGGCCGGGTGCCGCCTCCACGACGACCAAGCAGATAGGTAAGGTTTACCTTCGTGCGTCGCCCCATCCGTGTCCTCGGTATCCCCGTGCTGATCGCGGTCCTCGCGGCGCTGGTCATCGCCTCGGTCATGTTCGGGACCCGGCCGGTCCCGCTCGGCGAGGTGTGGACGAGCTTCGCGGGCGGCGTCGCCGAGATCTGGACAGCGATGCTCGACCTGCGGATGCCCCGCATCGACAAGGACTCCGACGCGTCCGGGATCGTGTGGGACCTGCGGGTTCCGCGCACGCTCCTGGGGCTGTCCGTAGGCCTGGCGGTCGGCGCCGCGGGGGCCATCACCCAGGGGCACACCCGTAACCCGATCGCCGATCCCGGCATCCTCGGGGTCAACGCGGGCGCGGCCTGCGCGGTCGTGAGCGGCATCTTCCTCTTCGGCATCACCAGCCCGGTCGCCTTCATGGTCTTCGGCCTCCTCGGCGCGATCATCGCGGCGACGGTCGTCTTCGGCCTGTCGGCGTTGAGCGGATCGAGCCCGCTCACCCTGGTTCTCGCCGGCACCGGCCTCACCGCGATGCTCACCGCCGTCACGTCGTCGATCGTGCTCGTCGACACCAACTCGCTCGACCAATGGCGGTTCTGGAGCGTCGGTTCGACGGCCGGACGCGGCCTCGACGTCTTCTGGGCGAGCCTGCCGTTCATCGCCGTCGGCCTGGTCCTGGCGCTGGCCGGCGGCTTCTTCCTCAACGTCCTGAGCCTGGGCGACGACATGACCAAGGCGCTCGGCTCGCGGGTCGCGCTCATCCGGGGGCTCGGCATCCTGACGATCACCCTGCTCGTCGGCGCCGCCACCGCGGCCTGCGGCCCCATCGTGTTCCTCGGCCTGGTCGTCCCGCACGTCGCCCGCGCCGTCGTCGGCGCCGACTACCGGTGGATCATCCCATACTCGGCACTGCTCGGGGCGATCCTCCTCATCGGCTGCGACATCCTCGGCCGGGTGGTTGCTCGTCCCGGCGAGATCCAGGTGGGCGTGATGCTGGCGATCGTGGGCGCGCCGTTCCTGATCGCGTTGGTCCGCCGTCGGCGATTGGCGTCGGTGTGAGCGCGTCCGAGAGCCCGATCATGGCACCGCACCCCGGCGGCTACCGCATCGCGGTCGGTCCCGCGTCCTTCGTCGTCCGTCCGCGCATGCTCGTCGTCACGCTCGCGGCCGCGGCCCTCGCGGTCGTGCTCTTCCTCACCGGGGTCGGCGTCAGCGACTACCCGCTCACCCCGGTCGACGTCGCGCGCATCCTGCTCGGCGGCGGCACCCGCGTGGAGAACGTGGTGGTCTTCGACGTCGCGCTGCCCCGCGCACTCGTCGGCCTCCTGGTCGGCATCGGGCTGGGCATGTCGGGTTCACTCACCCAGCTGATCTCCCAGAATCCCCTGGCCACCCCCGACATGCTGGGCATCACGGCCGGCGCGAGCGCGGCAGCGGTCTCGGCGATCGCCTTCTCGACCACCGGTTGGGGCGCCTGGCTCGGCGATCTGGGCGTCCCGGCGTCGGCGATGCTGGGCGGAGTGCTGACCGCTGCGGTCATGTACGTCCTCGCCTGGCCGGGCCGCGCGGCCAACCACGGCATCAACCCGTTCCGTCTGGTGCTGATCGGCGTGGGCATGACGTGGATGCTGCAGGCGATCACCAACTTCCTGCTCACCCGCGCCGACATCCGCGACGTCGGCCGGGCACAGGTGTGGCTGGTCGGCTCCGTTGCCAACGTCGGGTGGTCGAACGTGTGGCCCGTGGTGGGCGGGGTCGCGGTCGGCGTCGTCGTGGTGATCGTCCTGTCCCGGCAGATCGGGATGCTCGGCCTCGGTCCCGACCTCGCGCGGGGCCTGGGCGTCCGCACCGGTGCGGTGTCGACGACGCTGCTGCTGACGGCGGTCCTCGTCAGCGCGCTGTGCGTGTCGGCGGCCGGCCCCATCGCCTTCGTCGCCCTGCTCGCACCGCAGATCGCCCTGCGCCTGGCCGGCACCGCCGTGCCCACCCCGCTGCTGTCCGGCCTGGTCGGCGCGTCGCTGGTCCTCGGCGGAGACCTGTTGTGCCGCACCGTGTTGCCCGGCGGTCTTCCCGTCGGGATCGTGACCGCGGCGATCGGCGGACCGTTCCTCATCTACCTGATGATCATGATGTCCCGGAAGGCGACCGTATGACCTCGTCCCCCACCGAAGCCGCCGGCACACGGACCGCGCGCCTGCGCGGCGTCGGCCTGACCGTCGGCTATGACCAGCGCGTGGTGATCGACGACCTCGACATCGAGATCCCCGACGGCGAGGTCACCACCATCATCGGCTCCAACGGGTGCGGCAAGTCGACGCTCCTGCGGTGCCTGGCCCGACTCCTGCCGCCCAGGGCCGGCACCGTGTATCTCGACGGCGAGGACATCACGCAGATCCGTCCGAGGCAGGTGGCCCGGACGCTGGCGATCCTGCCGCAGAACCCGATCGCCCCGGAGGGCCTGACCGTCGCGGACCTCGTCGCCCGCGGACGCCACCCGCATCAGCGCTGGTACCAGCAGGCCACCGCCGACGACGAGGCCGCGATCGCCGAGGCGATGGCGATGACCGACACCCTCGAACTCGCCGACCGCACGCTCGACGCGCTCTCGGGCGGCCAGCGGCAGCGGGTGTGGATCGCGCTGACCCTCGCCCAGGGCACCGACCTCATCCTGCTCGACGAGCCGACCACCTACCTCGACCTCGCGCACTCCATCGACGTCCTCGACCTCGTCCGCAGGTTGCGCGACGACCACGGCAAGACCGTCGTGATGGTCTTGCACGATCTCAATCTCGCCGCCCGCTACAGCGATTCGCTGGTCGTCATGAAGGATGGCGCGATCGTCATGTCCGGCTCGCCGTCGAAGGTCATCGGCCCCGAACTCCTCGACGAGGCGTTCGGGTTGCGCGCGCACGTGATGACCGACCCGGTGTCGGGCGGACCGCTCATCGTCCCCCTCGACGCGCACACGCGGGGTCGGTGAGACGACCACGTCTCAGGGGGTCGAGTCGCCGTCGTGCGAATCCTTCTCGTCCGAATCCCTCTCGTCCGCGTTCTTTTCTCCCGAGTCCTTTTCCCCCGGCCCCTTCGCCCCCGGCGCCTTCTCACCCGGGTCCTGCTCCCCGGAACCCTTCGGCCCGGAACCCTTCGGCCCGGGATCGTTCTCCGACGCCTTCTTGCGCGCGGCGTCGTCGGCGAGCATCAACTCCCGCAGCGAGTCGTAGACCGGCGGCGTGCCCGACAGCTGGGCCACGAGCACCGCGGCCGCGGTCGCGGCCAGCATGGGTATGACCACGGCCGTCGTCGCGCTCATCTCCATGACCACCACCATGCCGGTCAGCGGCGCCCGAACCACCGCGCCGAACAGCGCGGCCATGCCGGTGAGGATCAACGCGTCACGCAGGGTCGGATCCGTCTGCGGCAGGAACACTTCGAACCCCGCCGCGAACAACACGCCCCACAGGGCACCGAGTGCGAGCATCGGCGCGAACAGACCGCCCGGAGTGCCCGCCGCATATGACAAGGGCCCGGCGAAGAAGCGCACGACCAGCAGCAGGACGACGATCGGAAGAACGACCGAACCGTCGAAGATGCTCTGCGCCAGTCCCTCCCCGCCGCCGGCGGCACCCGAGTCGATGACCATCAGGGCGCCGATGAACCCGCCGATGATCGCGGCCTTCGCGATCCGGGGTATGTGGGTGAATCGTCGCACCAGCGCGATGGCGCCGAGGACGGTCCGGCCGTAGGCGATGC
The DNA here is from genome assembly GCF_000344155.1 of Gordonia paraffinivorans NBRC 108238. Taxonomy (GTDB): domain Bacteria; phylum Actinomycetota; class Actinomycetes; order Mycobacteriales; family Mycobacteriaceae; genus Gordonia; species Gordonia paraffinivorans. Next base: position 23,711 of record NZ_BAOQ01000051.1, read on the forward strand.
CGATCACCCCGCTGATGAGCCCGAACACCACGAAGACCGGCAGCAGGGTGATGGACGGTGACTCGACCGCCTCGACGATGAAATCCGGCCGGTCGCCGAGGATGACGCGCGCGACCGCCACGGCGACGGCCACCGCGAACACGGTGGGGATCACCAGTCGCATCCGGAACGTCTTGGCGACCTCTTCGAGCGCGAACAGCGCACCGGCCAGCGGAGCGGTGAACGCGACGGCCAGTCCCGCGCCGCTGAGGGCGGTCTGCATGACGCGGGCGTCGTGGTCGTCGAGGTGGACCCGCCGCGCGGTCCCCGACCCGACCACGGCGCCCATGTGGACGGTCGGCCCCTCGCGGCCGAGGATGAGGCCCGACCCGATCGCGACCAGACCGCCGAAGAACCGGGCCGGGATCACGCGGAGCGGTGCAGGTCCGGTCTCCCCGCGGTCGACCGCCTCGACGTGCTGGATTCCGCTACCGGCCGACACCGGCACGAGTTTCGCGACGAATGCACCGATTGCCGCCCCGGTGGCCGTCACCGCAACGGGAACGAACCAGCCCGGGATTCCGAGTCCGAGTGACCAGTCGAGCATCTCCAGGCGCCAGCGCGTGAGGTGGTCGAGGCACCAGCGGAAGGCCCCGCCCAGGACACCGGTCACGCACCCCGCGACAACCGCCAGGACGCAGAGCCGGATGAGCCCGTTGTCTCCGGTCTTCGGTGAGGTCACAGATGAAAACTACCGTGCCCGTCCCGCTCCAGGATGAGTGCACACCGGAAGGAGTGGCTGTGGCACGAAACCGTCCACCGCTACGCCGCCTCACGTAGGCCGGGCAACGAACTCATCGGATCCGCCGGACGCTTCGCACTGTGCATCTGCGTCGCCTACGTCGCCTGCTTCTCCATGCCGGTCGGCCATCCGTACTGGGTCCCGCTGACCGTCGCCATGGTGATGAAACCCGATCTCGGGTCGATCTTCTCCCGGGCGGTCAACCGCTGCATCGGAACGATCCTCGGCGCGCTCGGTGTGACCATGCTCGGCGTCGTCATCGACCGCCCGATCGAGATCGCCTGCGCGGTGGGTGTCTTCGCCGCTCGTATGCCGTGGGCGATGGGGCGCTCCTACCTCTACCAGACGCTCTTCCTCACCCCAGTCATCCTGTTCACGCTCGATCTGGTGCGCACCCACGACACGTCGGTCCTCGATCTCGCGGCCGAACGCATGATCAACACGGGCGTCGGCGCGCTCGTCGTCGTCGTGCTCGGTTACCTCCCGTGGCCGTCGGCGCGCCACGCGCGGATCGGACCGATCTTCGTCGCGGTGCTCGGGTCGCTGGCCGGCTATGCCCGCGACGTCGCGGCGCAGGCGCCCGAGGAGACCGTCTCCGCACGGCGACTGCAGACCTACCACCAGTTGTCGGATGCCCGGGTGACGCTGCAGCGTGCACTCTCCGAGCCTCCGCCCGCGGGCGCCGAGTCGTGGGCGTGGATTCCGGTGATGGCGACGGCGGAGAGCATCGCCGACGCGATCACCGCCGCGTCGGCCATGCCGCTGGATTCCACGGCGGCGGGGCGCCTTTCGGAGCTCGCCAGGGAACTCGAGGAACTGGGTCGTGGGGAATCCACGCGAGCCGGCGTCGGTGAACGCCGTCAGCACGCCCCCCACGGATCCGTCGTCCCTGTCGGACGATCCCGCGGTGAACCGACTCGACGACGCCATCCGGCACCTGCGTTCGACGCTGCGCCCCGCCGAGGCCGAGGAGTCGCCGGCCCGGTAGGCGGCAGGAATCAGGTGAACTCCGCCGCGACGTCCGCGGCCCGCCGGAGCTGCTCGAGATCGGTGCTCGTCGGGATGAGATGCACCTCGTCGGTGCCGATGTCGGCGAATCGGCGCAGGACCTCGGCCAGTTCGGAGTCGGTGCCCGCCCACCCGATCGTCGGCGCGATGGCGTCGACGAACTCCGACGGAATCCAGTTCATGTAGTGGTGCAGGTGGCGGGTGACCTGGGCGCGCGGGGCGTCGCCCTCCCCGATGGCGAACCAGAACGACGTCGCGAGATGTGGTGCCTCGCGGCCCGCCTCGGCCCACGCCGACCGCGCGACGTCGAACAGCTCCGACTGCTTGCGCAGGTCGAGATCGAGGGTGACACCGGCGACGCCGTCCGCCCACCGCGCGGCGCTGCGGATCGTCTTGGGCCCGGTGGTCCCGATGTGCAGCGACGGTCCGCCGTCCCGGAACGGCGGGGGTCCCACGGGGAGCACCGATTCGGTGAGTTTCTCCCCCGCCCACACCCGTTTCATGGTCTCGGCCCGCTCGGCGAGTTGCCGCATGGTCTGCGTCGACGGATCGGCGCCCACCGCGTGGTAGTCCTCATGGCGCCCGCCGACGCCGAGCGCCACCGTCAAGCGCCCCTGCGACAACAGGTCTCCGGTCGCGAGCGACTTCGCCAGCATCACCGGATCGTGGAGCTGCGGCACGACGACGGTCATCACCAGCGGCACCCGCCGCGTCCACGCGGCCAGCGCGCCCAGGAAGGTCAGGCACTCGGGGTTGTCGAACGCGATGCGCTCACCCCAGCACAGGGAGCTGAACGGGCCGTCGTCGATGGTGGTGGCCCAAGCGTGGAGCGTCTCGGCGTCGAGGCCGGGCTCCATCACGGGCATCGTCATCCCGATGCGCACGGCCGCCATTCTCGCACGAGATCGGATGCGGTGAAGCCACTTTCGCGCAGATCTGCCGAACGCGGCGGTCTCACCAGGCGAAGGCGCCGCCGATCCAGATCGCGGTCGCGACGAGGGCAAAGAGCAACTCGATGCCGATGGTCTTCACCGCCGCCCTGAGAGCCGCGACCGCACCACGCCATGCCTGCCCGGCGCTCTGGGTGCGCACGAGCTCTGCGGCAAGGGCGCCCACGACGAAACCGAGCAGCAGGCCGATGACGGGTACCACGAAGAAGCCGACGATGCCGACGAGCCCGCCGACCATCACCGTCCGGTTGGGGATCCCGTCCGACCGCAGCGATCGGCCCGCCACGAGGTACTTGACGACCTCGCCGACAGCCAGCGCCAGCAGTGCGACCGCGAACACCGACCATGCCCAGCCCCCGACCACCAGCGCCCACACGAACAGGGCGACCGCGATGAGCAGCGTCCCGGGCAGGACGGGGACGACGATTCCGATCAGGCCGACGAGAACGACGGCCGCGACGAGCAGCTCCCCCCAGAACGGCACCGGCGCCGGTGCCCGTCAGCCGTCGGAGCCGGGCGCGCCGGCTCCGGACGCATCGGATGTCCCGGCGTCGGGGTCCGCGAACTTGGTGAGGGAGGTCATGACCGGAGCAGGACGCGCCGGGGCCGCGGGTCGGGGCGGAGGCGGC
>NZ_BAOQ01000050.1 GCF_000344155.1 Gordonia paraffinivorans NBRC 108238
CAACAACATGGCGATTCGGAAGTCTGCGTGGGAGGCCGCCAGGCCATGTGTGAGGAACCTTCCCAGAACTCATGAGGACCTCGACGTAGCACTAGCTCTTAGGGAGGTCGGGGTAGAGTTGCGGACATTGCCTGGGATGGTGGCTGGCCTTTCGCCACGGAGATACACGGCCTCTCTGAAGTCGATTCTCGATGATATGACCGCCGTTCTGCACACTTTGGGAGTGCATGGGCGAAGAAGGGAGCAGTTGTCCTATGTGCTTACTATCCCGGTTAACGCTGTTGTGATGCTCGCGATCGGTGCAGTTGCGCGCCGGTCAACCGGGCGGATCGAGAATCGAGTTTCGCCCATCACCAAGTGATGTCGCGTGGGTGCCACGCTAGGTCTCAGCATAGCAACTAGTCGAATGATGAAATCGACGGAGCGTAGACCCGCTGGGGTGGGTTGACTCGCGAGGCTTAACGCCTGTTCGATCGTTGCAATTGGCCTATGCACCGGTGTCCGAACCGATCTACCACCATTTGAAGGACCAGCACACAAATGTCGGCCCGCCGACCTGTCTTGCCACGTGGTGGACGTGGGTTACTGGGTGGTCGGTTCACGAGCCTATTGAGTGCTCTAATTGGTCTTGATAGATCGACTTGAACGGAGCATGTCGCCCGCCGCGAGTGCTGTTCATTAGTGTCGGACATAAATTAGTCGTCGGAGGTTGTCGTAGGCCATTCCGCGTCTGCAATTCGACCGATGTGCCGTGCCGCCCGGTCATCGGGGCTGAACAGTCGCGTCGGGTGGAGTCGGAAGTCGCCGATATACGCGGACTCAGGTACAGTCCGGACGCACCGCGTTGGCCGTCAGGACTGGCGGATCCGTCCAGTCTGGCTAGCGCCACCCAACTTGCATGGTCAGTTGAGCTAGCCAATCGCCTAACGCGGCAGTGTCGCGGAGACGGTTGTACGCTCTTTGCCTCGCTGTCTCGTCCGAGCCAGGATCGAGAAGTTATCAAGCAAGTCGTCTCTCCAGAGGATTGATAGTCCCGATCTCCGGTGCGAGTGTTGGCGTGATGTCTTTGTCCACACCAGTGCCGAGTAGGGGATCTGCCTCGCCGGCATCGGTCCGAGGCATCGCCGGGATCGGGCCGCAGCGGCCGGGCCCCGTTCGACGCCTGCTTCGTCGCGCATTCGAATCCGGCTCGGAGGAGCCCAACCTCGACCGCGTGCGTCGTATCGGCGCGCGTTTCCTGGGGCTCGGATTCATCGGGTACCCGATCGTCTCTCCGGCGGCGATTGCGATGTCGTCGGAGATCACCGCGGGCTGGTGGGTTCCGTTGAGCATCGTGATGTCGGTGGTTCCCGGCCTGATGCTCGTCGTCGCGAGCTCCCGGAGTGGTACCCGCTGGCTCGGTCCTCTGGCGTTAGGCACCTGGTGTGCGTACCTCGGCACGGTCGGCCTGTGGTTCCTCGCATGGGACGGCTCGACTCTGAGCGACTCCGCAGGTAACGCGCAATGGATGATCGCCTTCTGCGGTATGCCCAGCATGGTTCTGATGCTCGTCCACCCGGGCCTTGCTGCGCTGAGCCTCCTCACGTCGTCCGGGCTCGCCCACGTGTCGTCGCAGATGGGCCGTTTCGGTCATCTGACGGCCGACCTGCCGTTCGAGGTCCTGTGGTCGTTCGTCTTCACATCGGTGTTCCTGGCGGTCGTCCTGGTCGCCATCAGAACGGGGCGGACGCTCGACGAGACCCAGGAGGACACGTACCGCTCCGCGGCCAACGCGGCCGCCGCGACCGCGAGGGAGGCCGAGAAGGCGCGGTTCGACGCGATCGTTCACGACCGGGTGATCGCCTCACTGCTGGCGGTGCGGACGGGACGGCCCGACGAGAGGCTCGCCGAGCAGGCGCGGTCGGCCCTCGACGAACTCGAGTGTGTGCCCGACCGGTATGACGCTGCGCCGGTCTCGGCGTCGGAGGCCCTGCGGCGCATCCGCTCGGCGGCGGCCGGGATATCCGAGCGCATCGACGTCCAGGTGGTCGCGATCGAGTCCCCAGGGGAAGCCGGCGACCACGTCGAATATCCCTTCGACGTTGTCGCAGCGATCGTCGAGGCGATGAGCGAGGCCCTGCGCAACGTGATGCGGCATGCCGGGCGCGGCGCCGACTGCGGCGTGATCGTCCAGTTGGCTCCAGACGCGCTCAATATGGCGGTCGTGGACAACGGAGAGGGATTCGATCCGGAAGCGATCGGGCCCGGACGACTGGGGATCGCCGTCAGCATCCGCGGGCGGATGGCTCGCGTCGACGGCGGGCACGCCCAGATCAGCAGTCACCCGGGTCGGGGCACCACCGTCCAGATCGGTTGGACGCGGCCGTGACCGAGATGCCCGGCGGCCGGTGTCCTGACCGCGTAGACGGCCGGGAGGCCGTTCCCAACGTCTTCGGGATCGGGTCTCGCCCGTTGTGGGTGACCATGGCACTGTTCTTCTGCGGCTACCTGGTGGTCATGTCCTGTGCGAACGCCGGGACGACCGATTTCTGGACGTGGGTCGGTGCGCTCATCGGGGTCGGGTTCTTCATGGTCGCCGCGGGGCTCATTCTCGGTGCACCCGGTGACCCGATGCCGATGCGGACGACGCTGGTCGTGGCGACGCTCGCGATCGCGGGCGTCGCGGTCTCGTTGTTCTCGCTCCCGTCGCCGCTGACCCACGTCATGCAGACCGGGCCGTCGATCGGCGCTTCCGGTGATCATCCTGGCGTTCACGGCCGTCCGCGGACGACCGTTTGGCAGCGTGGGCGGGGAGTGCGGCCATCTCGCTGGTCGCCACGGTATGGGGTCACGTCGCCGGCCAGGGTGCCTTCTGGGGTCTCGCGGTGACCCTGCCCGGGTACGCCATCATGATCATGGGATCGCTCTTCTCGCTCATGTTGCGTCCCATGGCAGGCCAGCTCTATGCGCTGCGCGAGGCAAACGAACGTCAGGCGGCACTCGATGCCGCGACTGCCGCCGCGACGGAGGTCCGCGAACGCCGACTGGCCGCGCTGGACGAACGCGCCCGCCCGATCCTGACCAGGATCGCAGAGCGGGAGGAGTTCACCGACGACGAAGTGGCGGTCGCCCGACTGATCGAGGCACAGCTCCGCGACGGGATCCGGGCACCGGGTCTCGACCATCCCCGCGTCCGCGATGCGGCGTGGCAGGCGCGCCGCCGCGGGGTCACCGTCCTGCTGCTCGACGACGGGGGTTTGGCCGCCGATGGTGAGGACACGGAGGCGGCCCGTAGGCGACTGGCCGATGCCGTTGCGCGGGTGCTCGACGAAACCTCGGACGGCCGGGTCACCGTCCGCATCCAACCACCGGGCCGTGCTGTGCTTGCATCGGTCAGTGTGGTCGGTACCAGTCGGGTGGAACGCGTGGATTTCGATGCGTCGGATCTCGCGGTCCACGAGGTGGCGGATGTAGATGCGCAGTAGATACGCCCGCGTCGACGATGGCGTCGAGCGAATCGCGGCGTCGGACGTTGCTCGGGTCCAGCGGCTCGGATCCCGGTTCACCGGAGCCGCGTTGCTCGTCTACTGCCTGGTGTCGATGCCGGCCCTGGCCCAGAACGCCTCGTTGACGGCCGGCTGGTGGTTGCCGGTGAGCATCGCGTTGGTGGTGGTGCCGTCCGGCGCGCTGTTCGTTCTCGGTTTCCGGCGCGACACGCGCTGGGTGCTTCCGGCGGCACTGGCGTCGTCCGCGGGTTACCTCCTGGCCACGGCCCTGTGGTTCGTCGCGTGGAACGGCGAGAGCAGCGAGGGTTCCCTCCGGTGGCCGGTGTGGTTGGTGCAGTTCCCGGGCGTCCCCGCGCTCGCGTTGGTGGTGGCGCTCCGCTTCCGGTTGGCATGGACTCACCTCATCGTCGCGACCGTGCTGGTCCGCACCGCCAACCACCTCGGCCTCTACGGCGAGCCCGCGGTGTCGATGCTGCTCAGTGCGCTTCTCACCATCGGCCTCACCGGGTTGTTCGTGGCGATCGCGATGGCCATGGCCACGACTGCTCAGACGCTGGACCGCACGCGTGAGGAGGCCATCGCCGCCGTGGTGTCGAGCGCATCGGAGACGGCACGAGAGGCCGAACGGGCACGCTACGACGCGCTGATCCACGACCGGGTCATCTCGTGCCTGCTCGCGATGCGGGCCGGTTCGCCCGAGCGACGGTTGGTCGACAACGCGCGCGATGCCCTCGCCGAGATGGACGCATGGCAACGGGGCGAGGTCGGGAGCGTCCGCCCTGTCTCGGCCGTCGAACTGCGGGGGCGACTGCGCTATGCGGCCACACGAATCGACGAAGCAGTCGACCTCGGCGTCGAACTGGCCGCAGAAACAGAGCCGGCCGCCGGTGTGCCGGAGCCCGACGGGGTCGCATACCCTCCCGAGGTTGCCGATGCCGTCGTCGACGCCATGTCGGAGGCACTTCGCAACAGCGTCCGCCACGCCGGACCCGACGTGGACCGTGCCGTCGTCGGGGAACTAGCTCGGTCGGATTTGTGGATCGCGGTGATCGATGACGGAGCCGGCTTCGACCCCGCCGCTGTCGACGGGCGCCGGTACGGGATCGAGGAGGGAATCCGCGGACGCATGAATGCCCTTGCAGGCGGGGGCGTAGAGCTTCGTAGCGAGATCGGTCGCGGGACGATGGTGAGGTTGTCGTGGACAAGGCGATGAACGGCGACCTCTTCGACTTCGGGTCGGCCTATGTGAGGCGTGCCCTCGTCGGCTTCGCGGCGGTGTACGTGGTCGTGACGATCGGCACCTGCACCCACATCACCTCGCCGCTGCGCTGGGCGGGGCTACTCAGCGCATTCGTGGTGCTCGTGCTCATCGCGCTGAGGCTGCAGGCCGCGCCGTGCGGCCTGTGGTGTGCCTGGCTCCTCACCGCGTGTGTCGTCGCCGCAGTCGCCCTGGCCTGGTGGTCCCTGCCGACAGACGGATACGGGGTGCTCCAGAGCGGCCCGGCGACGGTCGGAGGCGTCGTGGCCTTCACACTCCTCATGGTTCGCGGACATCCGGTCGTTGCATGGTGCGGGGCTCTCACGATGAGCGCGGTGTGCGTGGTGTGGTCGGTGAGCCGCGGCGACGGGGTCAGCGCCGGTCTGAACACCACGCTTCCGGCCTACCCGGTCCTCATCCTCACGCTGTTGTCGCTCGGCATGCTCCGGCCGATGTTGTCTCGGATCGTCGAGTTGAGGGCCGAGGTCCTCAGGGCCGAGGCGGAGAAAGCGGCGACGAAGGCCGCCGCCGACGAGCGACGTCGCCACTTCGCCGATTTCGAGAGCCGCGCGCGCCCGATGCTCGAGCGTGTCGCCGCAGGAGATGTCGTCACCGACGGCGACGTGCGGCGCGCGAGACTCCTGGAGGCTCAGCTCCGCGACGGCATACGCGCGCCCGGATGGGACCGTCCCGAACTCCGCAAGGCGGTGTGGGACGCCCGCGGCAACGGCACCGAAATAGTCCTGCTCGACGACGGCGGTCTCGACAACCTCCCCGTCGGTGAGCGAATTGTCCGACATGAACGGATCACGCAGGCAGTGATCGACGAGCTCGACCGCGGCTGCGACCGGATCACGGCCCGGATCATGCCGCCGGGAAGAACAGAGCTGGCAACAGTCGTCGTGGAGCGTGACGGGATCACCGAACGCCTCGACTTCGACCACGCGGGCGGCGTCGACCCCGAGGCGGGAGAGACCAGCGGAGGGTCCGGGGTCAGCGGGTGACGACCGGCCCCTGTGCCGACCACGGGAAGTTGATCCACTTGTCGGTGGTGCGCCAGGTGTAGTCGGGCACCGTGATCGTGTGCGGCTTCTTGTACAGGACGGCGCTGCGGACCTCTGCGACCCGGCCCTGCTGCTCGCAGTACTCGATGACCAGCTTGAGCGTCTTGCCCGTGTCGGCGACGTCGTCGACGACCAGTACCCGCTGGCCGGTCAGCCCGCTCGCCTCCAGCAGCGACGGCAGCAGGACGGGCTCGGACAGTGTCTCTCCGATGCCCGTGTAGAACTCGACGTTCAACGAGATCATCAACTTGCAGTCGAGGGCGTAGGCGATCGCGCCGGCCGGGATGAGGCCGCCGCGGGCGATGCCGAGGATGATGTCCGGAACGTAGCCGTCGTCGGCGACCTGCTGCGCGAGTTCGCGACAGGCCGCGCCGTTGAGCTCCCAGGTGAGGATCTCGCGGTCGGGGGTGGTCATGGTTCTCCTCGGGGACTGCGCCGCGGTTCGGGCTTCGGGCGTGGCGCGGGTCGCGTGTTGCAGACGTGTGGTCCCGAACGATCTGAACAAGTCAACCGCAACTTCGCTTGTGGGTCGACTGATCGACGGTGGTTGCCGGTCTACTGCAGAGGGGGCGACGTGGCGACGCTTGCCGGTCGTCCCACCTCGTCGCGTGGGCTTTGTCCGCGGCTCGACATGATGCGGAGGGTGGGGCGCACTTCACCTGCGGTGTCTTGAACTTCGCACTCGGGACCGGACCGTGCAGATGCAAAATGTGCGAGAAGTTGTCGTGTCGTGTTCTTCTACCGGGCTAACGAAAGCGGACCTCGAGACGACATTCTCAAACGATGCCCGTGTGATCTGTGGGTGTACACGCGTTGCGGTTTCGTTAGCGTCGCACTCGATGATGGATAGGCTAGGGCGTGCTCAGAGTCGGTTACTCGGAGTCGCAACGTGTGAAATCGATGGAAAGAAGTGTGCCCGTGGCCGGTGGTCAGCAATCCTCGGACGCCATTCGCCAACCTCGCCATCGTCGCCCCGACGAGGAGACTTCGGGGGACAACTGGAGTTCCCCCGAGGTCTGGGATGCGGAGACTGACGCCGTCGCAGCCAAGTTGCGCGAATGGCGGTTGGAGAATGAACGCCGTAGGCCAGCGGAACTGCTTACTGACGCGGCCGATCAGGCCAATTTCGAAGCAGCCGGACCTGCCGAGTCAGAGGCGACGGACGGACTGCGGCGATCGTCCGTATCCGGTACGGGCTGGGGTCTCTCCGGAGGCCAGTTCGACAGGCCGGTGACGCCGTCCCCGACGGACCCAGGCAGCGACGTGGCAGCTCCGGTCCGGGCGCGAGCAGAAGTCGACACCAGTCCGAACTCCGAGCGCGCCAGTTTCCTCAATCATGCTGAACATGCTGGTCGGGTTGAGCACGGCGATCCGCGCGGTGGTGCCGATTCGGAGGAAGGAACCTCGGATCCGTACCATGGCGTCGGAACGAGCGCGTCGTTGGCCGATGCGGAACGTCCGTCCGTGACAGGCAACCCAATGGAGGCGCAGAGGCGCATGGCTGATGACGCGGGTCGATCACCTCAGGTCGCGGTTGCACAGGCTGCACCCCCGCGAAACGATGACCAGAACCGTGTGACCGTTCAGGAAAACGAGGTCGAAGGCGAGTTCGCCATTCGGGCTGTCAACCTGCAGAAGCGTTTCAAGGACACTGTCGCTGTTCGCGACGTCAGTTTTTCGGTGCCAGCAGGGAGCATCGTCGCGCTACTGGGGCCGAACGGCGCCGGCAAGACGACCACCGTGAACATGCTCTGTACCCTCTTGCGACCTGACGGGGGCTCCGCCACGGTCAACGGACACGATGTCGTCCGCGATGCGGCCGCCGTCCGGCGTTCGATCATGCTGACAGGGCAATTCGCTGCTCTGGACGAATCGTTGACCGGTCGCGAGAACCTTGTCCTCTTCGGCCGGCTGCTGGGTCTGTCCAAAGGTGCGGCGAAGAAGCGGGCCGACGAGCTTCTCGACATTTTCTCGCTGACCGACGCAGCCAACAAGCGCGTCGGCCAGTACTCGGGCGGAATGCGCCGCCGTATCGATATCGCCTGCGGGCTGGTGACGTCGCCGAAGGTCGTCTTCCTCGACGAACCGACCACCGGCCTGGATCCGCGCAGCCGGCAGGAGGTCTGGACACTGGTCGATCGGCTCCGCGACGAGGGGGTGACGATCCTTCTCACCACCCAGTACCTGGAAGAAGCCGACGTTCTGTCGGACCGCATCGTGGTCATTGACAAAGGCCAAGTGATTGCCGAGGGAACCGCTGACGAGCTCAAGGAAGCAACCGGGGCGGCATACTGTGAGGTGGTCCCCGTCGATCACGGAGACTTGGGTCGTCTCGTGGAGGTGCTTTCCGACTTGATTCCCGGTGGGGTGGCGCACGTAGCTGACCACACAGTCGCAGTCCCCGCTCCGCGAGGTGCTGAGACGTTGCTGGAGGTTATTCGTCGCACCGCCGACGCCGGTATCAAGTTGTCTGACATTGCTATGCGCCGACCATCGCTCGACGAGGCGTTCTTGGCACTGACAGACCCGGATCGGGATGTGAGGTAACGCAATGCCTTCGTCGGTCTTGAAGTCGTCGACGCTGCAGACGCCTGTGGAGGCTCGCGTTCGACCGCTGCAGCAGTGGTGGGCGCTCAGCGGGCGAGGTGTGTCGAAGGTTCTCCGTAACGGAGAATTCGTCTTCGCTTTCATCTCCCCGGCATTCCTCGCTCTGTGCTTCTATTTGCCGCTGAGTGCCCTGATGGACGTCTACGGCGTAGATTATGCGCAGTTCCTGATGCCCATCATTGTGCTGCAGTCGGTCGGTTTCGCAGCCTCATCTGCGGCCATGCGCGCCTCATTCGACGACACTGAGGGCATCAATACCAGGTTCCGTGTCCTCCCAATGCCGCTTGCAGTTCCGATGTTCGCGCGATTGGCCACCAATGCGGTTCTCCTGGTTGTGTCGCTGGTCTGTGCGACTGTCGCTTGTTTGATCACCGGATGGCGCCCCATGGGGGGCGTGGTCGGAACGATCGGACTTTATGTCGTCGCGTTGGTCGTGGGGCTACTGCTCGGTCTTCTTGCGGACGGCGTCGGGTTGATTTCGGGCAGTCCGCAGGCAACCAGCCAGGCTTTGGTGTTTCCGACTCTCATCCTTGGCATGGCGTCGAGCGGATTCGTGCCAATATCACAGTTTCCTGAATGGATACAACCTTTCGTTCGGAATCAACCGATTTCACAGTTCGTGAATGTCATGCGCGCGGCCGACACAGGTTCGCTGACATGGGAGATACTCACGCCGACGCTGTGGTGGTGCGTCTGTATGTTCGTGACTGCAGTCCTGCTCTTGTGGCTGGGGAATCGGAAGGTACGCGCATGAGCACTTCACGCGCGCGACCCGGCGCGGTTGACAAGGTGGCTGTGGATGGCGTGACGGCGCAGGTGGCGAATGGACCAGGGCCAGGGCCTACGACGAGCGTAGAGACGGTGGCGCCTCGAGAAAAGTCGATCCGGGCATGGTGGAGTCAAAGCCTGGCGTTGACTGGGCGACAATTGCGGGTGTTCCTCCGGGACGTACCGACGCTGACGCAGTCTCTGGTGATGCCGGCTCTGAGCATGCTCATGTTCAAAGTGGTGCTCGGTGACGCCATCGGTAAAGCAACGGGACAGGACAGCGCCTATGGCACGGTTCCCCTAGTGATCCTGGTTGGAGCGATGTTCGGTTCGATAGCCACCGCGACCCGACTGAACAGCGAGCGAAGGACAGGACTACTCAGTCGGCTCTACGTGCTTCCCATCAACCGCGGTGCCGATCTCACCTCCCGACTCGTCTCGGATATGGTTCGAATACTCATAACGACGTTGGTGCTACTGGCGGCAGGGCATATGATCGGCTTCCGCTTCACTCAAGGAGTTGGTCCAGCGATCGGGCTGGTGGTGGTGGCGCTGGCGTACGGTGCTGCGTTCGGAATCATGACTTTGGCGCTTGCGGTGAACGCCGCACCGGGAGCGCCGATCGTGCCTTACCTCGGTCTATTCTCGAGTTTGTTGATGTTCTTCAATTCTGGCTTCTCTCCGCTTAGTGCCTATCCCGAGTGGCTACAGCCGATCGTCGCGAATCAGCCGATGACTCCCGCGATCGACTTGATGCGGGCTTTGGCGGTCGGTGGGCCGCTGACCTTGAATCTGATCAAGGTGACTGTTTGGACTGTCACGCTACTCGGGTTCTTCGTTTACCCAACCCTACGCGGGTACAGGTTGGCGGCGACTGCTCGTTGACACCTGATCTGACTGGAGGCTTTGAGCAGCATGTTCGACGGGCTGGCACAGCTTGTAGCGTGAGTGACCCGCACGTGTCTACTGTCCAGCAAGAAGGTGGTCGGTCCCGAGAATACGGCCGATTAGTAGGAACACCAAGCAATATCTTGTGCTCTCTCGCTCTTCCGTCCTGCCTGAGGAACCCGTCGGACGTAACGTTGGGGTCCACCAAGTCGATGTACCGAAGTGGAGCAGCGCCCGAGATGGCGAGTACTTTGGGGATTTCGAAGTCAGGATTGAAGACGATTGAGACAAACCGCCTAGATCGTATGATCGGGCGACGAACGAAGTCGGCCACTTGATGTTCAATCGGTGGACCCAGGTATTCGGAACAGTGAGGAGTGTCAGCGTCCGTGGCGAGCGCCGATAACCGCGACAGCGCGTACGTTGTCGGAGACACTGAGGTCTTACCTCTGACCGCGGCGCAGCGGGGTATGTGGTTCGCCGAGACTCTCTCCCCCGACTACTCGGTGAACATCGCCCAATACGTCGACATCCGTCACGAGCCCGATGGACTCGACATCGACCTGTTGGAACGCTGCTGCGTCGACGTCGGAAAGAGCATGGAGTTCGCGTTCGTCCGGCTCACCGAGGTCGACGGGGTGCCCATGCAGTTCGTCGACCTCGATTTCGATCAGCATGTCGACATCCTGGACTTCCGCGGTGAGCCCGATCCGGCTGGCGCGGCGATGGCCTGGATGCAGGCCGAGTACCGGAAGCCGGTCGATCTGATCGAGGACCAGTTGATCGTCATCTCGCTCCTGCGGGTGGCCGACGACCGCACCTTCTGGTACAACCGCGCACACCACATCATCATCGACGGCTATGCGGCACTGGCCATCATGCGGCGCACGGTGGACCGCTACAACGCTCTCCGTTGCGGTGAGGAGCCGAGCGACAAGGCCCCGGCGGGAATGGCGGAGATCGTCGCATTCGAGGACGCCTACCAGAAGAGCCGGCGCCGTGAGACCGATCGCCAGTACTGGCTGTCGCGGGTTGCGGACCTCCCCGAGCGGGTCACGCTGTCCCGGCACGCGGGGACCGCGCCGCTGTCATTCGACAACGTGGTCGCCGGCGGTGTACTACCTCTGGCCCAGCAGAAACGTCTCGAAGCACTCGCCGGCGAGCTCCGCAGCTCCCTCGCGGTCCTGATGACGGCGGCGTTCGGCGCATTCCTGTCCAGGATGACCGGCTCCGACGACATCGTCATGACCCTTCCGGTCACTGGTCGCACGACCGCCAAGATCAAGATCTCCGGCGGCATGGTGTCCAACGTCCTGCCGATTCGCCTTCGCGACGTCTCTGGGGCGACTGGCCGTGAGCTGGTCGCGGCGGCCCAGCTGGAGCTCACCGGGGCACTGCGGCACCAGCGGTACCGATCGGAGGACATTCGGCGCGACGCCGGTCTCGACGCCAATTCGGTGTCGTTCGGTCCGACGATCAACATGGTGTTCTTCGACGACAAGGTCACGATCGACGGTACGTCGATGGACTACCGGATCCTCTCGTCGGGAATTCTCGAGGATCTGCTCATCAACCTTTACCAGCGGAGTCCGGATGCGCCGCTGATGGTGGACCTGCACGGTAACCCGCATCTGTACTCACAGGCAGAGCTCGACACCCACCATCGTCGTTTCCTGACATTCGTAGAACGACTCTTCGTCGACATCGACACACCGGTCGACGCCATCCCGTTGCTACTGCCCGGTGAGGAATCCGAACTCACCCGGTTCGAACGCGGTCCTCGACAGGAATGGGAGAGAGGTCGGGTGGGCGACCACACCCTTCTCGATCTGTTCTCGGCCCGTGTTGCCGAGTTCCCGAACCGCGTGGCAATCGCGGATGACCAGCGCGAGCTCACATACCGCGAGTTCGGCGAGCGTGTCCGTTGTCTGTCGTCGTTTCTGCTCGCATCAGGCCTCCGGCACGGCGACAAGGTGGCCGTGGTCCTGGATCGCAGCATCGAGCAGGTCGTCGCTGTCTACGCAGTTCTCATGGCCGGTGGTGCCTACGTGCCGGTCGACCCCGACCAGCCGGAGGACCGGCGACGCCTGATCCTCGACACCGCATGTCCAACCATCATCATCGATCGACATCTTCTCGACCACGTATCCGCGGCCGCCGACGCAATGCCCTCGCCGCCGGTGGCGACCGATACTGTCGATCCGCGTTCTGCCGCCTACGTGATCTTCACCTCGGGCTCGACCGGGGTGCCCAAAGGCGTCCAGGTCTCGCATCGCGCAGTCGTCAACCGACTGGCCTGGATGCAGGAGCACTATCGGATCGACTCGTCAGACGCCGTCCTCTACAAGACCCCGATCACGTTCGACGTATCGGTGTGGGAGTTGTTCTGGCCGCTGCAGGTCGGTGCTCGCCTCGTGGTGGCTCGGGCCGGCGGGCACCGCGACCCTGGGTACCTGCGTGATGTGATCGTGAAGCAGAGCGTGACCACTCTGCACTTCGTCCCGTCGATGCTCGACGTGTTCGTGGAAGCGGCCGAGGCCGACGAGCCGGTGATCCCGTCGACCGTACGTCGTGTCTTCACTTCCGGGGAGGCGCTCCCGTCGACCCTCGCGACCTACGTGGTCGAGCGCTCTGACGCCGATTTGATCAATCTCTACGGGCCCACCGAGGCGGCCGTGGATGTCACCGAGTACCGGGTTGCCGGAGGCGAGGCTCCTGTGCCGATCGGGCGGCCGGTCCCGAATACGGATATGTACGTGCTCGACCCTCGGCTACGCCGCGTGCCGGTGGGAGTCGTCGGCGAGTTGTTCCTGGCAGGCACTCAGATTGCTGACGGGTACCTCGCCCGTGGAGGCCTGACCTCAGAGAGGTTTGTCGCCGATCCGTTCGGTAACGGCACTCGTATGTATCGCACGGGCGACCTCGTGCGGTGGGCGGCTAGCGGCGCGTTGGAGTACCTAGGGCGCGTCGACTTCCAGGTCAAGATCCGCGGACAGCGCGTTGAGTTGGGCGAGATCGAATCCGTCCTCCTGGCGGAGGGCTCGGTCTCCGCAGCGGTTGCCGTCGTCCGTACCGACGCAGGTGGCGCTGCGGTGGTCGCCTACGTGAAGGCCCGTGACTCGGAAACTCCCACGCAAGTGGTCATCGATCGGCAGATGCGGGCCGCACGGAACCACCTGCCCGGTCACATGGTTCCGTCCGCCATCGTTGTCCTCGAGGCCTTCCCGGTAAACGCCTCGGGCAAGCTCGACCGGAAGGCGTTGCCTGCACCGGTGACCTCTGACTCCGAGGAAAGGGAGTACATCCCCCCGCGGACACCTGTCGAGGTGCAGCTCGCCGGGACCATCGGCGATGTTCTCGGTGTCGAGCAGGTCGGTATGAGGGACAACATCTTTGCCCTGGGCGCCGACAGCCTGACCGCTGCACGCCTGTCGTCGAGGCTTCGGAAGGAGTACTCCCGGGCGGTCACGCTCAGCGATATCTTCAACTGCACCGATGTGGGTCACCTCGCCTCCCTCATCGAGCGGGCCGCCGAACTGGAGCCGCGACCCCATCTGCGGCGCGTCCGTAGGCCGGAGGTCATCCCGGTCTCCTACGCGCAAGCACGGCTGTGGTTCATCAACCGAATGGATCCGTCGGCGGGCACCTACAACATGCCCGGTGCCGTACGCATGCGTGGTGCACTCGACGTCGACGCGCTCCGAGCAGCGGTACGCGACGTGGTCGTCCGGCACGAGCCGCTTCGCACCCGGTTTCCCTCGATCGACGGGGAGCCGATCCAAGAGATCCTCGACGTCGACGACATCGACCCCTTTGTGGCGCTGAACGTGGTCACCACCACGGAAACGGAGTTGAAGGACGCGTTGACGGCCCAGGCCGCCGCCGGATTCGACCTGGTCGCGCAGGCACCGTTCCGAGCTGCCCTGTTCCAGACGAACAACGACAACGTCCTGATGGTGGTCCTGCACCACATCGTCGGTGACGGTGCATCCCTGCAACCGCTGATCGTCGACCTGTTGACCGCGTACGGAGCCAGGGCCGACGGCGTCGAGCCTGCGTGGGAGCCGCTACCGATCCAATACGCGGACTTCGCGGTGTGGCAGCGCGAGGTCCTGGGCTCGCCGGACGACGAGACCTCGAGGCTTCGGCGTGAACTTGACTACTGGAGCGGGCAACTAGCCGGTCAGCCGGACCTGCTCGTGCTGCCGACGGACCGACCCCGTCCGCAGATCCCCACGGGCCGCGGCGGTTACGTGGATGTCGAACTGACCCCCGATCAGGTCGCGCGCATCCGATCGCTGGCGGGACGATACGGTGTCACCACCTTCACGGTGCTTCACGCCGCCCTTGCCGCATTGCTCGCGCGCCTCGGCGACACCGACGACGTCTCGATCGGCACCGCGGTGGCGGGGCGTGACGAACCCGAATTGGCGGGCCTCGTGGGCATGTTCGTGAACACCGTCGTCCTCAGGACGAAGCTCGGCCCCGAAGACACCGTCGCCGACCTGCTGGAACGAGCACACCGAACCCGTACCGGCGCTCTCGAGCACTCGCAGGTCCCCTTCGAGATGGTCGTCGACGAGGTGTCGCCGAGCCGGTCGCGCTCGCACAGCCCGCTCTTTCAGGTGGGCTTCACGCTGCACCGCGACGCGTCGGCGCTATTGGCCCAGCAGGGCGAGCTGGAGGTCCTCGACATCCGTGTTCCGTCCGCGAAGTATGACCTCGCGGTGAGCGCCACCGAATCCGCAGGCTTCGGACGAGAGCGTCTCGCACTCGAATTCTCCTACGCCACCGACCTTTTCGATCGGTCCACCGTGGAGTCGTGGGCGCACATGTTGATTCGTCTCCTTGACCAGATGGCGGCATCGCCGAGTTCGGCGCTCGGCAGGTTCGACATCCTGCCCGGTGACGAGGTGCGTCGGCTGATTGCCGCACCGTCGGGCCGCCGCCCTGTCCTCTTCTCCGAGTTACTCGTCCATGGTTCCTCCGGGATCGTGGCGCCGCGTGTGCACGCCGGCGAGCAGATCACGCCGGAAGTGTTCGACGCGCGCGCGAATCAGCTTGGCCGCGAGCTGATGTCGCGAGGCGTGGGACCGGGTGACGTGGTCGCGATCAGCATGCGTCGGTCGGTCGCTTCGGTTCTGAGTACGATCG
This sequence comes from Gordonia paraffinivorans NBRC 108238, assembly GCF_000344155.1. Taxonomy (GTDB): domain Bacteria; phylum Actinomycetota; class Actinomycetes; order Mycobacteriales; family Mycobacteriaceae; genus Gordonia; species Gordonia paraffinivorans. Next base: position 15,225 of record NZ_BAOQ01000050.1, read on the forward strand.
CCGTAATCCGCACCGGGGCCGCGTTCGTCACGGTCGACCCGGGGCATCCCGCCGAGCGGCGGTCGGCCATGGTCGCCGATAGCGGTGCGCGGGTCGGACTGACGACGGTGGGCTCAGGCGCCGAGGACATCGTCGGCGACACGGAATGGATCGCGGTCGATGACAGCGAGACCGAGTTGCGGCTCGCGGGTCATTCGCCGGCTCCGATCGCCGCAGACGAACTGGTACGTCCTTCGCGCGTCGACGACATGGCGTACCTGATCTACACCTCGGGATCCACCGGTACTCCGAAGGCTGCTGCCATCAGCCATCGCGGGCTGGCGAACATGATGGCCAACCAGCGAGAGCTCTTGGGCATCGGAGACGACTCCCGAGTGCTCCACGTCGCGTCCCCGAGTTTTGACGCATCGGTTTTCGAGCTGACAATGGCGTTCGGTTCTGCAGGTCACCTCGTCATAGCCGACCCGGACACGTATGCTGGCGAGGCGCTCGAACGCCTGATCATCGAGACGGGCGTGACCCATGTGGTGATGACGCCTTCTGCGCTGGCCACTCTCGAAACGGCTGCGGTGCCTTCGCTGACCACCGTGCTCAGCGTCGGCGAAGCGTGCCCGCCAGAACTCATGCGTCGCTGGGTGTCTGCCGGGAAGCGGTTCTTCAATCTTTACGGCCCGACCGAGACGACGATCTGGGCCACCGCTGATGGGCCCTTCCACGTCTCGGACGACATCACCATCGGCTCGGCTGTGCCAGGGGTCGGGGCGCTCGTGCTCGACCGCGGGCTCCGGCCGACGCCGCCGGGCGTGGTGAGCGAACTGTACCTCACCGGGGAACAACTGGCGATCGGCTATCTCGGCCGCCCGGGACTGACCGCAGAGCGCTTCGTGGCCAACCCGTATGGGTCCGGCGATCGCATGTACCGCACCGGCGACCGCGTCGTCCGTCGTCCCGATGGAAGGCTGGTCTATCACGGCCGTGACGACTTCCAGCTGAAGGTCCGCGGACTCCGCATCGAGCTCGGCGAGGTCGACAACGCCCTGATGTCGCACCCTGACGTCGCCAATGCGGTGAGTCTCGGGGTCAAGGGGCCGGCGGGGGAGGATGTCCTGGTGGCGTACGTGACCCCGGCCGAGGGGAAGTCGCCGATGCCCGAAGCGGTCACCGAGCATGTGGCGGCATTGCTGCCTCGCTACATGGTCCCGCACACCGTCGTCGTGGTTGATTCGTTCGAGCTGACCGGCGTCGGGAAGATCGATCGCTCGAAGCTCCCGCCCGTCGATTTCAGTGCCACCAAGGACTTCGTACCTCCACGCACGCAACTCGAGGCCATCGTCGCCGAGGTCTTCGCTCAAGTGCTCGGGATCGAACGCGTGAGCGTCCACGACGGATTCTTCGAACTGGGCGGCAACTCGCTGTCGGCGACCAAGGTGGCGGCTCGGCTTTCTGCTGCACTGGAGCGGCAGGTCCCCGTCAAGGCGATCTTCGAGGCGGATGACGTCGCCCGCTTGGCCGAGTACATCACCAATAGTCTCTCGGGGCATTCGTCGGTGCCGCTGGTTGCCCGGCAGCGCGCCGAGATGGTCCCGGTATCGGCCGTGCAGCGCGGCATGTGGCTGATCGCACGCGCCGACCCGGAATCGCCGGCATACAACGTCGCTCTCGCGCTCGAACTGCGAGGTCGACTGGACGTGGACGCACTGCGGGCTGCGGTCGGCGATCTGCTCCGCCGCCATGAGTCGCTGCGCACGAGCTACCCGATGATCAACGGCGAACCCATGCAGGTCATCAGCCCGCCAGACGAGATTGTCGGACTGGGGCTGGAGGCAACCCCGGTGCACGGCAGCGTGCACGATGCGATCGCCGCGGTCACAAGCCGTGGATTCGACATCACCACGGCTCCGCCGGTGCGGCTCGCACTGCTCCGGGTCGACGAGGACGAGCACATCCTGGTGTTTGTCGCGCACCACATCAGCGCAGACGGGGCGTCGATGGCCCCGCTGGCGCGGGATCTGATGACGGCCTACGCATCTCGGCGTGACGGCCGACCCCCGTCGTGGGCGCCGCTGCCGGTGCAGTACGCTGACTTCTCGCTGTGGCAGGCTGAGCGCCTTGCCTCAGCGGGGGAGGACGGCGTCACGGAGGCAGAACGCCAACTCGGTTACTGGGTCGATCGACTCGCGGGTGTCCCGGAGACGATCGACCTGCCGACCGATCGTCCGCGTCCGAAGACCCCGTCGTACGTCGGTGACCAAGTCGAGTTCGAGATCTCCGACGAACTCGTCCGGTCTTTGGAATCGGCGGCACGCGCGAACAACACCACACTGTTCATGGTCACCCACGCCGCGTTCGCAGTGTTGCTGTCGCGATTGAGCGGCCGAAACGACCTGGTCATCGGCACGCCCTACGCCGGTAGGGGTGAGCAGGCGCTCGACGAGGTCGTCGGCATGTTCGTCAACAGCCTCGCGCTGCGAACCCAGGTCGACCAGGGCGAAAAGTTCACCGACCTGCTGGCCCGGGTAAGACGTGACGATCTCGCGGACATGGCGAACACGGACGTCGCCTTCGAGACGATCGTCGCCAAGGTCCTGAGCGCTCCGAGCAGGTCCCACAATCCGTTGTTCCAGGTGATGTTCGCGTTCCAGAACATCGAGTTCCCGACACTGGAACTCGGCGATGTCGTCGTCTCGCCGGTACCGGAAGGAATCATCCCGGCCAAGGTGGATCTGCAACTGACCCTGTACCCGCCGGCCGTGGGCGTCGACAACGGAGCGAGCGGGACCGGAATGAAGGCCCAGTTCGTTTACTCCACGGATCTCTTCGACAAATCGACGGTGGAGGCGTTCGCGCAACGCTATCTGCAGATCCTGTCCGCAATAGTGTCGGACCCGGACGTTGTCGTCGGGGATATCGACATCTTTACGGTAGGGGACAGTGACGACGCAGGTACCCAGGTTGCCGCAGAGCTTCGACTTCCGGACCTCGTTGCTGCCGCCGGTGAGCGGCTTCCCGACGCGGTTGCTGTCGCCCATGGTGGCTCGAGTGTCCAATTTGGTCAGCTATCGGACATGGTGAGAGCGATGACCGCAGCCCTCCCCGGGTCGGATCCGGACTCGACCCTCACAATGGCATTGATGAGCGCGGTACCCGGACTGGCTGCCGGAGGGCCAGAAGCGCTCGACGACGCGTTGACCGAACTGAGAATCAACGCGACGGCCATCATTGAAATGTCCACCCCAGCAGAAGGAAACAACAGGACGTGACTGTCGACTCTGGCGCCGCTGACATCTCGCTTGGTTGGGGCGTTCGACCGTCCACCCCAGATCTGATCGCCTACGCCGCATCTGTGGCGCCGACGGAGACCGCGTTTGAGGGCGGTGCCGGACCGGTGATATTCGCGACGCTCCACGCGACGGTGGAGATGACTGCCAAAGTGCTTGCTTCTCAGGGGATCGACAGCGAGGCTGCGGTCGGCGCCGCGGTAACCGCACAGTTGGCGTCCAGGGGTCTGACGCCCGACGAGATCGCAGTCGCAACGAGACGGGCAATCGACCAGACCCGGGCCAAGGCTTGGGAGGTCGCCGGTACCGATGACTGGGAGACCCTTCCAGGCCTGTTCCGTTCGGCCGCCTATCGCTTTGCTGATCGGGTTGCGGTGTCGGCGGCTGGTCGTGTGTTGTCGTTTGCGGAGTTGGATGCTCGTTCGGATGCGGTGGCTGCGGGTCTGATTGCGCGTGGGGTGTCTGCCGGTGATCTGGTGGGTGTTGCGACGGCGCGTTCGGTGGATCTGGTGTCGGCGGTCTTGGGTGTGTTGAAGGCCGGGGCCGGGTATTTGCCGTTGGATTTGGGTAACCCGGTGGAGCGGTTGTCGTTCATCGTGTCCGATGCCGAGGTGTCGGTGGTGATCGGTGATGGGTCGTCGGCCGATCACCGGTTGTGGCGGCAGTTGCCGGGTTCGGCGCAGGTTGTTGATGTGGAAGAGCTTGCGGCGCAACCGGTGTCGGGGTCGTGGTCGCCGGTTCGGGTGCCGGCGGATGCGCGGGCGTATGTGATCTATACGTCGGGGTCGACGGGGCGTCCGAAGGGTGTGGAGATCACCCATCGTGATGTGGTGACGCTGATGGATGCCGCTGGCGGTGAGTTCGAGTTCTCGGCTGCCGATGTGTGGACGATGTTCCATTCGTATGCGTTCGACTTCTCGGTGTGGGAGATGTGGGGCCCGCTGTTGTCGGGTGCGCGTCTGGTGGTCGTGGATCGGGAGTTGGCGCGGGATCCGCGGGCGTTCGTTGATGTGTTGGTCGACGAGGGTGTGACGGTGTTGAGTCAGACGCCGTCGGCGTTCTACCAGCTCATCGATGCTCGGCGTGGTGATGAGCGGCCGTTGGCGTTGCGGTATGTGGTGTTCGGTGGTGAGGCGCTGAGTTTCGATCAGGTCCGCCGCTGGTATGAGGAGAATCCGTCACAGACGGCGTGTCTGGTGAACATGTACGGCATCACTGAGACCACGGTGCATGTGAGTTTCCGTGCCCTGGACCGGGATGTGGTTGCGGGTACGGATGCGTCGTTGATCGGTCGGCCGTTGTCGTCGTTGCAGATCCATATTCTGGATGACCGGTTGCATCCGGTGCCTGAGGGTGTTCCGGGTGAGATGTATGTGTCGGGTGGTCAGTTGGCTGCCGGTTATCTGCGGCGGCCGGGATTGTCGGCGTCGCGGTTTGTGGCCGATCCGTTTGCTGGTGATGGGTCGCGGATGTATCGGACCGGTGATCGTGCCCGGCGTGTGGGTGGCGATATCGAGTACCTGGGTCGCAACGATGCGCAGGTGCAGTTGCGTGGTTTCCGTATCGAGTTCGGTGAGATCGAGGCGGCGTTGTTGGCTGCGGTGCCGTCGGCTGCTGCGGCTGCTGCGCGGGTGATCACTGATGCGGTGCGTGGCGATCAGCTGGTGGGTTATCTGGTGGTCGGTGCCGGGCAGGATGTGGACTCGGCTGCTGTGCGGTCGGCGGTGGCCGAGCATGTGCCTGGCTACATGGTTCCCGATGTGGTGGTCGGAGTGGAGCGTTTGCCGTTGACCGCCAACGGCAAACTCGACCGCGAGGCGTTGCCGGCACCACAGTTCGAAACCGCCGAGTACGTCGCGCCCGCCGATGACACCGAACGCGTTCTCGTCGAGGTGTTCACCGAGGTATTGGGCCTCGACGATATCAGCGTCACCGAGTCCCTCTTCGATGTGGGTGGCAACTCCCTCATCGCAGCGCAGATCGTCGGTCGCGCATGCGAGGTACTCGACGTCGACCTCAACATGCGCGACCTCTTCGAGGCTCCCACGGTCCGCGGACTTGCAGCACGGGTGAAGGATGCTCAGCCGGGGCTGGCCCCGATCACGGTGGCCGACCCCCGTCCGGATGAGATCCCGCTGTCGTTTGCGCAGCAGCGGATGTGGTTCATCAACAGGTTCGAACCGGCGAGCCCGCTGTACAACATCCCAGTACTCCTGAGGGTTACCGGAGACCTCGATGTCGACGCCTTGCGTGCCGCCGTCGTGGATCTGATCTCCCGGCAGGAAGTCCTGCGGACGGTGTTCCCGTCAACCGACGGTCGGCCGCGTCAGTCGGTACTCCCACTCGAGGAGGCGGTGAACAGACTCGACTGGACGGTCACGGACTCGGCGAAGGCCTTCGAGTCCGCGGTGAGCGCGGGATTCGACGTCACCGAACAGACCCCGCTCCGTGTTGCGCTGTTGCGCAACGCTCCCCGTGAGACCGTGCTGGCCGTGGTCGTTCATCACATCGCTGCCGACGGCGAGTCGATGCGACCTCTGGTCGCAGACCTGTTGACGGCGTACACCGCGCGAGCAGCGGGCAATGCTCCTGCCTTCGATCCGCTCGAGGTCCAGTTCGCAGACTTCGCGCTCTGGCAGCATCGGGTCTTCGGCGAGGCCGACGATCCCGCATCGCTCCTGGGGAAGCAGCTGGCCTACTGGCGAGAACAGTTGGCGGATCTGCCGGGCGTCATCAACCTGCCGACTGACCGGGAGCGTCCCCTGGTCGCTTCCGGACGGGGCGACCAGGTCGCCTTCGACGTGCCCGCCGAGGTGGTCGCTCGGGTCGAGGAGATTGCGAGAACCAGCGGCGCGACGCCGTTCATGGTTGCGCATGCGGCACTCGCCGTGGTGCTCTCGCGTCTGGCGGCGACCGACGACGTCGCCATCGCGACGCCGATCGCGGGCCGCACGCATGCGGTCGTCGAGCCGCTCGTGGGCATGTTCGTCAACACTCTGGTGCTCCGCACAGGTGTCGAGCCTTCCGAGCCCTTCGTCGCCTTCCTGGAGAAGGTCCGTACTGCCGACCTGGATGCCTTCGCCAACGGCGACATCCCGTTCGAGACCCTGGTCGAGACCCTCGCACCGGTACGAAGCGAGTCGTTCGCGCCCCTCGCTCAGGTGATGCTGTCGTTCGATCCTGCGCGCTCGGCGCACAAATTGGACGCGTCGATCAGCGGACTGCAGTTCACCGAGATAGATCCACCGGTTGTGCCTGCCCAGTACGACCTCATGATCGGATTGCATTCCCTCGACGAGGGTGGGTGGGCCGGTGTGGTCACCTTCGCCACGGATCTGTTCGATCCGGCGTCAGCGGAGCTCATCGGACGCAGGTTTGCCCGGGTGCTCGAGGTCCTCACGGGGAATCCCCGACTGCCTGTCGGCGAGGTGCCTCTGCTCACCGACGAGGAAAAGGTGGCACTCGAGTCGGCCGAGGCGGGCGCAGCGGTTGCGCTTCCGTCCGAGGATTTGGCGTCTGCGGTGGCTGCGAGTGTGGTGGCGTATCCGGGGCGTGAGGCGTTGGTGTTTGGGGATCGTTCTGTCTCTTATGGGGAGTTCGGTTCGCGGGTGTGGACTCTGGCGCGTCAGTTGATTGCTGCTGGGGTTGGTCCGGATGTTGCTGTGGCGGTGTGTATTCCGCGTTCGGTGGAGTTGTTGGTCGCGGTTCATGCGGTGATCGCTGCTGGTGGCCAGTATGTGCCGATTGATACCGGGGCGCCTGTTGATCGTGCTCGGTACATGGTGGAGACGTCGGGTGCGTCGGTGGTGCTGGTGCATGCCGGGTTGGCGGTTCCGGCGTCGGTTGTGGGGCTTGGTGATGCGGTCGAGGTGATCGCGGTGGATGCGTCGGTGCCGGTTGAGGCGGGTGTGTCTGCGGTGACCGATGCGGAGCGTCGTGGTCGGTTGTTGCCGCAGCATGCTGCGTACACGTTGTTCACTTCGGGGTCGACGGGCCGGCCGAAGGGTGTGACGTTGCCGCATGAGGCGGTGGTGAACCGGCTGCGGTGGGGTCTGGATGAGTTGCCGATCGGTCCGGACGACATGGTGGTGTTGAAGACCCCGTATACCTTCGACTGCTCGGTTGCGGAGTTGTTTGCTCCGTTGATGCAGGGTTCGAGGCTTCTGATCGCGGATCCGGAGGGGCATCTGGATCCTCCGTATCTTGCTGATCTGATCGCGGACAAGGGCGCGACGATGGTGCATTTCGTGCCGTCGATGCTGTCGGTGTTCTTGGAGTTGGCGGGTCCGGAGCGGTTGGCGCGGCTGGATCGGGTGCGGATCATCTCCACCACGGGTGAGGCGTTGCCGCCGGCGGTGGCGGCCGAGACTCGGGCCGTTGTGCCGGGTGCGATGCTGTACAACCTGTATGGGCCGACCGAGGCGGCGGTGGAGATCACCTACCAGCGCCTGGACGAGGTGGGGGATACGGTCCCGATCGGTGTTCCGGTGTGGAATTCGACCGCCTATGTCTTGGACGGGCGATTGAACCGGGTGCCCGATGGCGTGCCCGGCGAGCTGTATGTCGGTGGGGTGCAGCTGGCGCGTGGATATGCTGCGCGTCCTGATCTGACCGCTGATCGGTTCTTGGCGGATCCGTTCGGTGCGCCGGGCTCGCGGATGTATCGCACGGGTGATCTGGTGCGGCGTAATGCGTCTGGTGAGTTGGAGTATCTGGGTCGTACCGATTTCCAGGTGAAGTTGCGTGGACAGCGGATCGAGTTGGGTGAGATCGAGGCCGCGATCGCGCAGGCACCGGGCGTGGTCCACGCCGCGGTCACGGTGACCGAGGCGGCCGGAGGCCAGCACCTGGTCGGCTACTTCGCGCCTTCCGAGGTCGATCTGGACACGGTTCGGGAGTCCGTGGGCGCCGCTCTGCCCACTTACATGCATCCCTCGGTGTGGGTGCCGCTGGAGTCCATGCCGCTGAACACGGCCGGCAAGGTCGATCGCAAGGCGTTGCCGGCTCCGGTGATCGAGTCGGCCGGCTACGAGGCGCCGAGCTCCGAAGCCGAGGCTCGGGTTGCCTCGGTGTTCGCGACCCTCCTCGACCTCGAGCAGGTGTCGGTGACCGAGTCGTTCTTCGATCTCGGCGGGAACTCGCTGTCGGCGCTGCGTCTGGCCGCACGGATCTCCGATGCGCTCGGTGTGCAGGTGAGTGTTCGCGATGTCTTCGACGCGCCGTCGGTGCGTGAGCTTGTGAACGCGGTTTCGGGACAGGCTCCGGCCCTCCCGCCCGTCCGGCCTGTCACGCCCCGGCCCGAGCGTGTGCCGTTGTCCTACTCGCAGCAGCGGATGTGGTTCATCAACCAGATGGAGCCGGATCTGCCGACCTACAACATCCCGGCCCTGTTCGAACTGTCCGGGAACATCGACGTAGATCTGTTGCGCACGGCGCTGGTCGATGTGATCACGCGGCACGAGATCCTTCGCACCACCTTCCCCGCCGCGGACGGACTGCCGTATCAACACGTTCTGCTCCCAGCGGAGGTCGACGAGCACCTCGACTGGCGAGTCGTGACCTCTGCGGACGGATTCGCCTCCGACCTCCGGCGCGGATTCGACGTCTCCCACGAGTTGCCGATCCGAGCACGAGTGCTGTTCACCTCTTCAGAAACGGCGACCCTTGCCCTGGTGGCTCACCACATCGCATTCGACGGACAGTCGTTCGGACCGTTGTCGGCCGATCTCTTCACCGCCTACGACTCGCGGAGTCGTGGTGAGGCGCCAGGGTTCGCACCTCTCGAGGTCCAGTTCGCCGACTATGCGTTGTGGCAGCGCGAGGTGCTCGGTGCACCGGAGGACACTGAATCGGTTCTCGGCAACCAACTCACGTACTGGCGTCAGCGGCTCGCCGGCCTTCCGGACGTGCTCGATCTCCCGACCGACAGGCCACGGCCCCTCGTCGCCAGCCACCGTGGCGAACTGTTCACCTTCGAGATCCCCGCAGACATCGGCCGCCGCGTCGACGAGGTCGCGGCAGATCGGGGCGCCACGCGTTTCATGGTTCTGCACGCCGCGTTCGCAGTGCTTCTCGCGCGTCTGACCGGTACGAGCGATCTGGCAGTGGGTACTCCGATCGGCGGGCGGGGTCAGCGTGAACTCGACGCCATGATCGGTATGTTCGTCAACACCCTGGTCCTCCGGACCAGCATCGACCCGGGCAACAGCTTCGACGCGGTATTGGATCGCGTCCGAGCCGATGACCTGGAGGCACTCTCACACGCCGACATTCCGTTCGAATCGGTGGTCGAGGCTGTCAATCCGGTTCGCTCCACCGCATTCTCGCCGCTGGTACAGGTGATTCTCTCGGTGGATCCGATTGCGGCCGATACCGCGGAGACCATCAGCGTCAACGGACTGAACATCCGCCCTGTCACCGTCAGTGAGGCTCCGGCCCAGGTCGACCTCAACCTGACCGTCTCGACGGGTTCTGCAGGTGATGCGTGGTCTGCGATTTTCACGTATGCGACTGACTTGTTTGATCGGTCGAGCATCGAGCGTTTTTCTGAGTGGTTTGTGCGGTTGCTCGAGGGCGTGCTGACCTCGCCTGATCGTCCGGTTGGTGACGTCGAGTTGCTTGCGCCGGAGCACCGGGCGGCCGTTGTCGAGGGTTCGGTGGCCTCGTCGGGGTTGGTTGCCGGTGAGACGATCGCGGATCAGGTGGCTGCGCGTGTCGCCGACTCTGCGGACGGGGTCGCTCTCGTGTCTGGTGAGCGCAGCATCGATTATGCGGAGTTCGGACTGCGAGTGGCTGGGCTTGCCCGCACTTTGATCGGTCACGGGGTTGGGCCGAATACCGCGGTGGGCGTTGTCATGCGTCGTACGCCGGCGATGGTGATCGCGGTGCATGCGGTGATGGCCGCGGGTGGGCAGTATGTGCCGATCGATCCGGAGGCGCCGGCTGATCGTGCTCGGTACATGGTCGAGACCGCGGCTGTCGGTCCGGTGCTCGTGGAATCGGGGCATCGCCCGTCGCAGGTGCTTGATGTGATGGACTCGACTGCACCGGTCATCGAGGTCGATGCCGATGTGCCGATCGATCCCGCTACCGAGCCGTTGGCGGCGTCGGAGCGGTTGCGTCCGTTGCGTCTTGATGATGCTGCGTACACGTTGTTCACTTCGGGGTCGACGGGTCGGCCGAAGGGTGTGACGGTGTCGCATCGTGCGGTGGCAAACTTCGTCGCCTGGTTCGATTCGTTGATACCTGAGGGTTCGCAGCGTCTGGTGTTCAAGACGCCGCATACCTTTGATGCGTCGGTGCTGGAGCTGTTTTGGCCGTTGACGGCTGGGCAGACGATGGTGGTCGCCGAACCAGATGGTCATCGGGATCCGCAGTATCTTGCGGATCTGATCGCCGAGGCAGGGGTGACGATCGCGCAGTTCGTGCCGTCGTTGTTGTCGGTGTTCCTCGACGTGGTGGACCGGACCGAGCATCTTGACGGGTTGCGGGTGTTGTTCAGTGGTGGTGAGGCGTTGCCGCCGGCAGTGCTTCGCCGGTTCACCGAACGTGTGCCGGGTACGCGGGTGGTCAATCTGTTCGGTCCGACCGAGGCTGCGGTGTACACGATGTCGGCGCAGCTTGATGGTGCGGTCGATGTGGTGCCGATCGGTAAGCCGATGCCGAACACCACCGCCTACGTTCTCGATGCGCGTCTGCATCCGGTGCCTGATGGGGTTGCAGGTGAGCTGTATCTGGGTGGTGTCCAGTCGGCGCGGGGGTATGCCTCGCGTGCTGATCTGACTGCGGAGCGTTTTGTTGCTGATCCGTTCGGCGTGCCGGGTTCGCGTTTGTACAGGACTGGTGACCTTGTTCGTCGCCGGGCGAGCGGGGATCTGGAGTATTTGGGTCGTACTGATTTCCAGGTGAAGTTGCGTGGTCAGCGCCTGGAGTTGGGTGAGGTGGAGTCGGCGGTTTCGGGTGCGCCGGGTGTGGTGCATGCGGCGGCTCGGGTGGTGTCTGGTCCGGCTGGTGATCAGTTGGTCGGGTATGTCGCTCCTGCTTCTGTGGATCTGGATGTGGTGCGGGCGTCG
>NZ_BAOQ01000049.1 GCF_000344155.1 Gordonia paraffinivorans NBRC 108238
CTGTGTGTATTCGTGGCCATGTGGGCGCAGCGCCCTGAGGATGAAGGTTCTGAAAGTCGAATCCTAGACGAATTCGAATCGTGGTGGGATTCTGAGACCTGGTTGTCGCGACAGTGAGAATGGTAGGAACCGATTGTGAAGATCTCTCTGGTAATACCTTGCTATAACGAAGAAAGTTCAATCGGGCCTTGCTTAGAAGCAGTAAAGGCCCAGACTCGGCAGTTCGACGAGATACTGGTGGTCGACAACAACAGCACTGACAGCACGGTTGAGGTAGTGGAAAGCTACTTGGGCGAGTTGCCCATTCGAGTGTTGACCGAGGAACGACAGGGTGTCGCTTGGGCGAGTCAGCGCGGCTACGATGAAGCTTCAGGGCAGGTCATCGCGCGTATCGACGCGGATACACGCATTGAGCCGACGTGGGCGCGTGTAGTTGAGGAGTTCTTATTGGCTCATCCCGAGGTCGGAGGCGTGGGGGGGAGCTACTGGTTTTACGACCTGCCTCGATTTAGCTTCCGGAAGTCGGCATTCGCGAATGCTGCAAAATATGGCTCCGACTCATCCGGTCGGTGTTTGGGGCTCATGGG
>NZ_BAOQ01000048.1 GCF_000344155.1 Gordonia paraffinivorans NBRC 108238
AGCGAGGCGGGGGAGGCCGCGCGCGGCGGCGACCGCGGTCGTCACCCTGGAGCCCTGCAACCACACCGGACGCACCGGGCCGTGCGCGCAGGCGCTCATCGAGGCCGGGATCGCCGAGGTGCACTACGCGGTGAGCGACCCGAACCCGGTCGCCGCGGGCGGCGCCGAGACCCTGCGCGCCGCCGGCATCCGGGTCACCGGGGGAGTCTCGGTCGAGACGGTGGAGAACGGCCCGCTGCGCCCGTGGCTCACCCGGCAACGCCTCGGCCGCCCCTGGGTCACCGCGAAGATCGCCGCCGGCGTCGACGGCCGCATCGCCGCGCCCGACGGCACCAGCCAGTGGATCACCGGTCCCGCCGCACGCGAACACGCGCACCTGCAGCGCTCGCGGCTCGACGCCATCGTCATCGGCACCGGCACCGCCCTCGCCGACAACCCGAGCCTGACCGCCCGCACCCCCGACGGCGGCCTGTACCCGCACCAGCCGGCGCGCGTGATCCTCGGCCACCGGGACCTGCCGGCCGACGCCAACCTCCGCGACGACACGGGCGGGCCGCTCGTCCGGGTCGACTCGCACGACCCCGCCGACGTCCTCTCCGCGCTGCCCGACGCGCTGTGGGTGCTCGTCGAGGGCGGACCGCACGTCCTCGGGGCGTTCTTCGCCGCCGACCTCGTCGACGAGGTCCACGCCTACGTCGCGCCGATGGTCCTCGGCGCCGGTCAGAGCTCGATCGAGATCCCCGGCGTGACCACCCTGGCCGACGCCAGACGCTTCGCGACCTCCTCGGTCACCACCGTCGGCGATGATGTGTTGATCACACTCACGCGGAATCCGACGTCATCACACGTCCGCTGAACAGGGCGGCTTCGCCGGCACGCACCACCTCCGGCGTTTTACTCAGCGGAATTGCAATGCGACGCCCTTGATCGGGCGTGCTAGCGTCGATATCACCAGTTCTCGGGGCGGGGTGAGATTCCCCACCGGCGGTGATGAGGGTGCGGTGGATCCGCAGTCTCCAGCCCGCGAGCGCCTGCACTAGCAGGGTCAGCAGATTCGGTGAGATTCCGGAGCCGACGGTCATAGTCCGGATGAGAGAGAACAGGCGACACAGTGCCGCCCTGTCTGCTCCGAGCGAGCAGGAGGAGTGCGTGTTCACCGGAATCGTGGAGGAGCTCGGCGAGATCGCCGCCCGCGAGGATCTCTCTGACGCCGCCCGCTTCACCGTGCGGGGCCCCATCGTCACCGCCGATGCGCACCACGGCGACTCCATCGCGGTCAACGGCGTCTGTCTGACCGTCGTCGACCTCCGGCCCGGTGAGTTCACCGTGGACGTGATGGGCGAGACCCTCCGCCGCAGCTCGCTGTCCGACCTCTCTCCCGGCAGCAGGGTCAACCTCGAACGTGCGATGCCCGCCAACGGCCGCTTCGGCGGCCACATCGTGCAGGGACACGTCGACGGCACCGGCCGCGTCCTGTCGGTGAGCCCCTCGGAGAACTGGACGGTCGTACGGATCGGCGTGCCCGCGAAGCTCACCCGTTACCTCGTCGAGAAGGGATCGATCACCGTCGACGGTGTCTCCCTGACGGTCTCCGCCGTCGGCGGGGAGGGCGACGACTCGTGGTTCGAGATCTCGCTGATCCCCACGACCCTCAACGAGACCAACCTCGGTGAGACCCAACCGGGCACCGTGGTCAACCTCGAGGTCGACGTCATCGCCAAGTACGTTGAACGCCTGCACCTCGGACAGTCAACTGATGTTGCGGGGGCGAAATGAGCACAACGAGTGAGGTTCTGATGAGCGAGTCGCCGCGTGACGGTGAAGACACCACCGGTGAGGGCGTCAAGTTCGACACCATCGAGCGCGCCATCGCCGACATCGCGGCCGGCAAGCCGGTCGTGGTCGTCGACGACGAGGACCGCGAGAACGAGGGCGATCTGATCTTCGCGGCCGAGAAGGCCACCCCGGAGCTGGTCGCGTTCATGGTCCGCTACACGTCGGGCTACCTGTGCGTGCCGCTCGACGGCGACGCCTGCGACCGGCTCGGCCTGCCGCCGATGTACTCGGTCAACCAGGACAAGCACGGCACCGCCTACACCGTGACCGTCGACGCCCGCGAGGGCATCGGGACCGGCATCAGCGCCGCCGACCGCGCCACCACGATGCGGATGCTCGCCGATCCGGAGGCCACCGCAGACGACTTCACCCGGCCCGGCCACGTGGTGCCGCTGCGCGCCAAGGAGGGCGGCGTGCTGCGCCGTCCCGGCCACACCGAGGCCGCCGTCGATCTCGCCCGCCTCGCCGACCTCCAGCCGGCCGGCGTCATCTGCGAGATCGTCAGCCAGAAGGACGTGGGCTCGATGGCCCGCACCGACGAGCTGCGCGTCTTCGCCGACGAGCACGACCTCGCCCTGATCTCGATCGCCGACCTCATCGCCTGGCGCCGGCGCCACGAGAAGCACGTCGTCCGGGTGGCCGACGCCCGCATCCCCACCCGCCACGGCGCGTTCCGCGCGGTCGGGTACACCAGCATCTACGACGACGTCGAGCACGTCGCGCTGGTCCTCGGCGACATCACCGAGAACGACGGCCACGACGTCCTCGTCCGCGTGCACTCCGAATGCCTCACCGGCGACGTCTTCGGCTCGCTGCGGTGCGACTGCGGTCCACAGCTCGACGCCGCGATGGAGATGGTGGCGCAGGAGGGGCGCGGCATCGTGCTCTACATGCGCGGCCACGAGGGGCGCGGCATCGGCCTGTTGCACAAGCTGCAGGCCTACCAGCTGCAGGACGCCGGCGCCGACACCGTCGACGCCAACCTCGAACTCGGCCTGCCCGCAGACTCCCGCGACTACGGCCTCGGCGCGCAGATCCTCGTCGACCTCGGCGTGAAGTCGATGCGCCTGCTCACCAACAACCCGGCCAAGCGGGTCGGCCTCGACGGCTACGGCCTGCAGATCGTCGACCGGGTGCCGATGCCCGTGCGCGCCAACGCCGAGAACCTCCGCTACCTTCGGACCAAGCGCGATCGCATGGGTCACGACCTCGTGGGCCTCGACGATCCGCTCGACAGCGACGACGCATCTGAAGGAGCCCCCGCATGAGCGGCCACGGAGAACCGACCCTCGAACTCACCGACGCCTCCAGGCTGCGTCTGGCGATCGTCTCCTCCCAGTGGCACGAGAAGATCTGCGGCGCACTGCTCGACGGCGCGCTGCGGGCGGCGAAGGACAACGGCGTCACCGAGCCGACCGTCGTGCAGGTGGCCGGCGCCGTCGAGTTGCCGGTCATCGCGCAGGCGCTGGCCCGCACCCATGACGCGGTCGTCGCGCTCGGCGTCGTGATCAAGGGCGAGACACCGCATTTCGACTACGTCTGCGACGCCGTGACCGCCGGTCTGACGCGGGTCTCGCTCGACGAGTCGACCCCGGTCGGCAACGGCGTGCTCACCGTCCTCACCGAGGAGCAGGCCATCGCCCGCGCCGGCCTGCCCGGCTCGAGCGAGGACAAGGGCGCCCAGGCGTGCGTCGCGGCGCTGGCGTCCGCGCTCACGCTGCGCGCGCTGCAGCGCGGCGAGTCCCTGCCGTCGGTGGGCGGAGGAGCCTCCGAGTGAGTTCCTCCCCGGAGTGGGACCTGGTCTACCGGCCGCGAAAGCTGCCGCGGTATGCGATCGCGGCGGCCGTGGTCGTCCTCGCGATCCACATCACCTTCGGCCTGCTGCTGACGGTCGAGGACGTCGGCGTCCGTAACCTCGGCGGCTCCGACCAGGCCGCGATCATCGGCATCGGCGTCCTGTTCGCCGCCGCGATCCTCCTCCTGACCCGACCGCGGCTGCGCGTCGGGCCGCAGGGCGTGGAGGTGCGCAACCTCGTTCCGACGCGCATGTTCGGCTGGGACGAGATCCTGGGGCTGACGTATCCGGAGTCGGGGTTCGGCGCGTGGTTGCTGTTCCCGTCCGACGAACACATCACCGTGCTGGCGGTCCAGGCCGGCGACGGGCAGCGCGCCGTCGAGGCGATGGCCCGATTCCGCGAGCTCGAGGAGCGCTACCGCGGGTCCGTCCGACCCGCCAACTAGCCTGGACGACGTGGCCGACCCGACTACCTACCGTCCTGCGCCCGGAACCATCCCGACCGATCCCGGGGTGTACAAGTTCCGCGACGAGCACGGCCGAGTCATCTACGTGGGCAAGGCCAAGAACCTCCGCTCGCGCCTGACGTCGTACTTCGCCGACCTCGCCTCGCTGCACCCGCGCACCCGCCAGATGGTGACGACCGCGGCGTCGGTGGAGTGGACCGTCGTCGGCACCGAGGTCGAGGCGCTGCAGCTCGAGTACAACTGGATCAAGGAGTTCGACCCGCGGTTCAACGTCCGCTACCGCGACGACAAGACGTACCCGATGCTCGCGGTGACCCTCAACGAGGAGTATCCGCGGCTGTTCGTCTACCGCGGCCCGCGCCGCAAGGGCGTCCGCTACTTCGGCCCGTACTCGCACGCCTGGGCGATCCGCGAGACGGTCGACCTGCTCACCCGGGTGTTCCCGGCGCGGACCTGCTCGGCCGGCGTGTTCAAGCGCCACCGACAGATCGACCGGCCGTGCCTGCTCGGCTACATCGACAAGTGCGCCGCGCCCTGCATCGGCCGGGTGAGCGCCGCCGAGCACCGCGAGATCGTCGAGGACTTCTGCGACTTCCTCGCCGGCCGCACCGACCAGATGATCCGCCGGATGGAACGCGACATGACCGCGGCCGCCGAGGAACTCGACTTCGAGCGCGCCGCGCGCCTGCGCGACGACATCGGCGCGATGCGCCGTGCGATGGAGAAGCAGGCCGTGGTTCTCGGCGACGGGACCACCGCCGACGTCGTCGCCCTCGCCGGCGACGAGCTCGAGGTGTCGGTGCAGGTCTTCCACGTGCGCGACGGACGCGTCCGCGGCCAGCGCGGCTGGGTCGTCGAGCGCAGCGACAACGGCACCGACGCCGACGTCGTCGGCGACTTCGTCACCCAGTTCTACGGCGCCCAGGTCGATTTCGACGCCACCGTCGACGTCGGTGAGCACCGCGCCCATGGCGAGTCGGTCCCGCGGGAGGTGCTCGTCCCCGAACTGCCCGAGAACGCGGCCGAGCTCGAGGAGTTCCTCAGCCGGCTGCGGGGGAGTCGCGTGCGCCTGCGGGTCCCGCAGCGCGGCGACAAGAAGGCGCTGTTCGACACGGTCGTCCGCAACGCCGCCGAGGCGCTCGCCCAGCACAAGCTCAAGCGCGCCGGCGACCTCACCACCCGCTCGGCGGCGCTGACCGAGCTGCAGGAGGCGCTCATGCTCGACCAGGCGCCCCTGCGCATCGAGTGCGTCGACATCTCGCACGTGCAGGGCACCGACGTGGTGGCGTCGCTGGTCGTCTTCGAGGACGGGCTGCCCCGCAAGTCCGACTACCGCCACTATTCGATCCGGCAGGCCGCCGGCGACGGTCACTCCGACGACGTGGCGTCGATCGCCGAGGTGACCCGGCGTCGGTTCCTGCGGCACAAGGCCGACCGCGACGCCCCGCCGCCGGTCTCCGGCGAGGTCGGCGCCGAGCCCGAGACCCCTTCGCAGCCGCGGAAGTTCGCGTACCCGCCGAACCTGTTCGTGGTCGACGGCGGTGCGCCGCAGGTCCACGCGGCCGCGGCGGTCCTCGACGAACTCGGGGTCACCGACGTCGCGGTGATCGGCCTGGCCAAGCGCCTCGAGGAGGTGTGGGTGCCGGGGGAGGACGACCCGATGATCCTGCCGCGCAGCAGCCAGGCGCTGTTCCTGCTGCAGCGCGTGCGCGACGAGGCCCACCGGTTCGCCATCACCTTCCACCGGAGCAAGCGCAGCAAGCGGATGACCGAGTCGGTGCTCGACGGCATCCCCGGTCTCGGCAAGACACGCCGCACCGCGCTGGTGACCCACTTCGGGTCGGTCGCGCGGCTGCGTGAGGCATCCTTGGAGGAGATCGCCCGGGTCCCCGGGATCGGGTTGACCACCGCGCGTGCGGTGCAGACCGCGCTGGGTGGAGGCTCCGCGCCGGCGACGCCGGAGGAGGCCACACCGGCCGAGGCGGTGTCGGGGGCGGAAACGCCGGAGAAGACGGAGGTGTCGGTGGTGAGCGGTGACGCGGGACGGGGTGTCGATGACTGACGAGATGGCGACGGCCGACGCGACGACGCCCGACGAACCCGACTTCACCGTCCTCTTCGTCGCCGGCATGTCCGGCGCGGGCCGTTCCACCGCGGCGAACGTCCTCGAGGACGACGGCTGGTACGTCGCCGACAACGTGCCGCCGTCGCTGATCAAGACGATGGTCGGCATGGTCCGCGAGAGCGACCCGTCGATCAGGCGCCTCGCGATGGTGTTGCGCGCCTCCGACCCGAACCTCGCCCACGAGCTCGAGAACCTGCGCGACGACCTCGAGGCGTCCGGCATCCGCACGAAACTGCTGTACCTCGACGCGAGCGAGGAGGCGCTGGTGCGCCGCTTCGAGCAGGTGCGCCGCCGACATCCGTTGCAGGGCAAGGAAACCCTCGTCGAGGGCATCGCTCGTGAACGAACGATCCTGGCGCCGATCAAGAACGTCGCCGATCTCGTCGTGGAGACCTCCGCGCTGACCGCCGCCAAGCTGCGGTCGGTGGTCGAGGGCGTCTCGCCCGGCGACACCGAACCGCGGCTGAGCATCGCGGTGCAGTCCTTCGGCTTCAAGTACGGACTGCCAATCGACTCCGATCTCGTCGCCGACGTGCGATTCCTGCCCAATCCCCACTGGATCGACGAGCTGCGCGACCACAACGGCCGGGAGGCGCCGGTGCGCGACTACGTCCTCGGCCAGCCCGACGCCGCGGAGTTCCTCGACCTCTACACCGGCCTCGTCTCGATCGTGGGTCGCGGCTACCTCCGGGAAGGCAAGCGCTACATGACGATCAGCGTCGGCTGCACCGGCGGCAAGCACCGCAGCGTGGCGATCTCCGAGGAACTCGCCCGACGCCTCCGCACGGCCGTCGACGACGACGGGTCGGCGACCTACGACGTGCGCGTCCTGCACCGCGATCTGGGGCGCGAATGAGCACCGGGAATGCCCGCGCCGGCGGGACCGATCCCAGGATCGTCGCGCTGGGCGGCGGACACGGCCTGTACGCGACCCTGACCGCGATGCGCTACCTGAGTTCCGACATCACCGCGGTCGTCACGGTCGCCGACGACGGCGGGTCGTCGGGCCGACTCCGTGCCGAACTCGGGCTGATCCCGCCCGGCGACCTGCGGATGGCGCTGGCGGCCCTGATGTGCGCGCCCAAGGCGCTCGAGGACTTCCAGACCGCCGGCGACCCGGAGACCCGGCGCCGGCACGAACTGTGGGCCGAGGTGCTGCAGCACCGCTTCGGCGGGCGCGGCGCCCTCGCCGGTCATCCGATCGGCAACCTCATGCTCGCCGGACTCACCGAGGTCCTCGGCGACACCGTCGCCGCCCTGGACGAGCTCCGATCGATGTTCGGCATCAAGGGACACGTCCTGCCGATGTCGACGGTGCCCCTCGACATCGAGGCCGATGTGTCCGGCCTGGAGGCCGATCCCCGCATCAGCCGAGAGATCCGCGGTCAGGTCGCGGTCGCGACCACGCCGGGCAAGGTGCGCCGCGTCCGGCTCATCCCCGAGGACCCGCCGGCCTGTGAGAGTGCCGTGGAGGCAATCGATTCCGCCGACCTGGTGATGCTCGGGCCGGGCTCCTGGTTCTCCAGCGTGATCCCGCACGTGCTGGTCCCCGACCAGCTCAAGGCGCTGCAGCGCACCTCCGCGCGCAAGATCCTCGTCGTCAATCTGGCCCCGGAGCCGGGGGAGACGCCGGGCTTCAGCGTGGAGCGTCACCTGCACGTCCTGCACGCCCACGCCGACACCTTCCGCGTGGACCACGTGCTGGTCGACGAGGCGTCGGTCCCGGCGGGACGCGAGCGCGAACACCTCGAGCGCGCGGCCGGTCTCTTCGGCGCCGAACTCGTCGTCGGCGACGTGGCGGTGCCCGGCCGCCAGGTCCACGACCCCGCAAAAGTCGCGGCCGTGGTGAACGAACTGTGCGAAGGTGAACCGAACCGTTACTCTGACCGGGCGGACGCCTGAATCAGGCGATGTGTGAGGCACTTTTCTTCAGGGGACGTGTGGTCAGGTGATGGGAGGACAGGGACCGGTGGCGATGACGGCGGCGGTGAAGGACGAACTCAGTCGCCTGTCGGTGACCCAGGTGAGTTGCCGTAAGGCCGAGGTGTCGGCGCTGCTGCGTTTCGCCGGTGGGCTCCACATCGTCGGCGGCCGTGTCGTCGTCGAGGCCGAGGTCGACATGGGCAACGTCGCCCGGCGCCTGCGCCGCGAGATCCACGACCTGTTCGGCTACGCCTCCGACGTCCACGTGCTGCGCGGCGGCGGCCTGCGGAAGTCCGCCCGCTACATCGTGCGCGTCACCAAGGACGGCGAGGGCCTGGCCCGCCAGACCGGTCTGCTCGACCTGCGCGGCCGCCCGGTCCGCGGACTGCCCGCCCAGGTGGTCGGCGGCAGCGTCGCCGACGCCGAGGCCGCCTGGCGCGGCGCCTTTCTCGCGCACGGCTCGCTGACCGAGCCGGGCCGGTCGTCGGCGCTGGAGGTCAGCTGCCCGGGTCCGGAGGCCGCGCTCGCCCTCGTGGGCGCCGCCCGGCGGCTCGGGGTCACCGCCAAGGCGCGCGAGGTGCGCGGCGCCGACCGCGTGGTCATCCGCGACGGCGAGGCCATCGGCGCGCTGCTGACCCGCATGGGCGCCCACGACACCCGGCTGGTGTGGGAGGAGCGCCGGATGCGGCGCGAGGTCCGCGCCACCGCCAACCGGCTGGCGAACTTCGACGACGCGAACCTGCGCCGGTCCGCCCGGGCCGCGGTCGCGGCCGCGGCTCGCGTCGAGCGCGCCCTGGAGATCCTCGGCGACGACGTCCCCGAGCACCTCGTCGCCGCCGGCCAGCTGCGCATCACGCACCGCCAGGCGTCCTTGGAGGAGCTCGGCCAGCTCGCCGACCCGCCGATGACCAAGGACGCCGTCGCCGGCCGCATCCGCCGGCTGCTGTCGATGGCGGACAAGAAGGCGCGCGCCGAGGGCATTCCGGACACCGAGTCCGCGGTCACCTCCGAGCTGCTCGACGAGGCGTGATCGACACGATGCGGGGGACAGGTGGACCTGCAGTGTGCTCCGCCCGACCCCGCCTACTAGGCTGAAACCGACGTGTGCGGACCCGGCCACCTCGGGTGTGCCGACCCCACCGCCCACGGCGCGGCCAGACGGGGCTCGACCCACAGGCCTGACCATGAATACCGCTAAGGAGCACAACTGTGACTGTTCGGGTAGGCGTCAACGGATTCGGCCGAATCGGCCGCAACTTCTTCCGTGCCGTCGAAGCGCAAAAGGCTTTGGGCACCACTGACATCGAGATCGTCGCGGTCAACGACCTGACCGACAACGCGACCCTCGCGCACCTGCTGAAGTTCGACTCGATCCTCGGCCGTCTGCCCCAGGACGTCAGCCTCGAGGGCGAGGACACCATCGTGGTCGGCGACAAGAAGATCAAGGCGCTCGAGGTCAAGGAAGGCCCCGCCGCGATCCCGTGGGGCGACCTGGGCGTCGACGTCGTCGTCGAGTCGACCGGCATCTTCACCGCCCGCGCCAAGGCCCAGGGTCACCTGGACGCCGGCGCCAAGAAGGTCATCATCTCGGCCCCGGCCACCGATGAGGACATCACCATCGTCATGGGCGTCAACGACGACAAGTACGACGGCAGCCAGAACATCATCTCGAACGCCTCGTGCACCACGAACTGCCTCGGCCCGCTGGCCAAGGTCCTCAACGACGAGTTCGGCATCGTCAAGGGCCTGATGACCACGGTCCACGCCTACACCCAGGACCAGAACCTGCAGGACGGCCCGCACAAGGACCTGCGTCGCGCCCGCGCCGCCGCGACCAACATCGTCCCGACCTCGACCGGTGCCGCCAAGGCCATCGGCCTGGTCCTGCCGGAGCTGAAGGGCAAGCTCGACGGCTACGCCCTGCGTGTGCCGATCCCCACCGGCTCGGTCACCGACCTCACCGCGCAGCTGGCCAAGACCGCCACCGCCGAGGAGATCAACGCCGCGCTCAAGGCCGCCGCCGAGGGTCCGCTCAAGGGCATCCTGAAGTACTACGACGCCCCGATCGTCTCCTCCGACATCGTCACCGACCCGCACAGCTCGCTGTTCGACGCCGGCCTGACCAAGGTCATCGACGATCAGGCGAAGGTCGTGTCCTGGTACGACAACGAGTGGGGCTACTCCAACCGCCTCGTCGACCTCATCGGTCTCGTCGGCAAGTCGCTCTGACCCGCAGCCCCTCGTCGTAGAAACGGAAAGAGGAGTCAACGCCTCATGGGTGTACCCACTCTGAAGAACCTACTGGAAGAAGGGGTTTCGGGTCGGGGAGTGCTGGTCCGGTCGGATTTCAACGTCCCGCTCGACGGGTCGACGATCACCGACCCGGGCCGTATCCTCGCCTCCCTGCCCACGCTGAACGCGCTCATCGACGCCGGCGCGAAGGTGATCATCACCGCGCATCTCGGCCGTCCGAAGGGTGAGCCCGATCCGAAGTTCTCGCTCGCGCCGGTCGCGGCGCGCCTGAGCGAGGAGCTCGGCCGCAACGTGCAGCTCGCCGGCGACGTCGTCGGCACCGACGCGCTCGCACGGGCGGAGGGCCTCACCGAAGGCGACGTCCTGCTCCTGGAGAACATCCGCTTCGACCCGCGGGAGACCTCCAAGGACGACGCCGAGCGCGAGAAGCTCGCCAAGGCACTCGTCGAGCTCGTCGGCGAGGACGGCGCCTTCGTGTCGGACGGCTTCGGAGTGGTGCACCGCAAGCAGGCGTCGGTCTATGACGTCGCCAAGCTCCTCCCGCACTACGCGGGAGAGCTGGTGGCGGCCGAGGTCGAGGTCCTGTCGAAGCTCACCGAGGATCCGGCCCGCCCGTACGCGGTCGTCCTCGGCGGCTCGAAGGTCTCCGACAAGCTCGGCGTCATCGAGGCGTTGGCTCCCAAGGTCGACACGCTGGTGATCGGCGGCGGCATGGCGTTCACCTTCCTGGCGGTCCAGGGCCACTCGGTCGGCTCGTCGCTGCTGCAGGAAGACCAGATCGAGGTCTGCAAGGACCTGCTGGAGCGTTTCGGCGACGTCATCCACCTGCCCGTCGACGTGGTCGCCGCCGACAAGTTCGCCGCCGACGCCGAGTCGCAGACCGTCGCGGCCGACGCCATCCCGGACGGCTGGATGGGTCTCGACATCGGACCGGAGGCGGTCAAGCGGTTCGCCGCGGTGCTCTCGGGCGCCAAGACCATCTTCTGGAACGGCCCGTCGGGCGTGTTCGAGTTCGAGAAGTTCTCGGCCGGCACCCGCGGGGTCGCCGAGGCCATCGCGGGTGCGACCGGCAACGGGGCGTTCACGGTGGTCGGCGGCGGCGACTCGGCCGCCGCGGTGCGGACCCTGGGCCTGCCCGACAGCGACTTCTCGCACATCTCCACCGGCGGCGGCGCCTCCCTCGAGTACCTCGAGGGCAAGGAACTCCCCGGTCTCAAGGTTCTGGAGAGCTGAACCATGGCACAGCGCAAGCCGCTCATCGCGGGCAACTGGAAGATGAACCTCAACCACCTCGAGGCCATCGCCCTGGTTCAGAAGATCGCGTTCGCCCTGCCGGCGAAGTACTTCGACAAGGTCGACGTGACGGTCATCCCGCCGTTCACCGACATCCGCAGCGTGCAGACCGTCGTCGACGGCGACAAGCTGCTGCTCACCTACGGTGCGCAGGACCTGTCGCAGCACGACTCGGGTGCCTACACCGGCGAGATCAGCGGAGCCTTCCTCGCGAAGCTCGGCTGCACCTTCGTCATCGTGGGTCACTCGGAGCGTCGCACCATGCACGGTGAGACCGACGAGATCGTGCTCGCCAAGACCAAGGCCGCGCTGCGGCACGAGCTCACCCCGATCGTCTGCATCGGCGAGGGCCTCGAGGTCCGGGAGGCCGGCGAGCACGTCGCGTACAACGTGGCGCAGCTCAAGGGCTCCCTGGCGGGCCTGTCGGCGGCGGAGATCGCCAAGACCGTCATCGCCTACGAGCCGGTCTGGGCCATCGGCACCGGTCGCGTCGCCAGCTCGGCCGACGCGCAGGAGGTGTGCAAGGCCATCCGCGAGACCCTCGCGGAGATCGCCGACGCCGAGACGGCGGCGAGCGTGCGCATCCTCTACGGCGGCTCGGTGAACTCGAAGAACGTCGGCGAGCTCGTCGCCCAGCCCGACATCGACGGTGCTCTGGTCGGCGGCGCGTCGCTGAAGTCCGACGAGTTCGCGACGCTGTCGGCGATCGCCGCGGGTGGCCCCTTGCCCTGACGGGCCACACCCACGCGTAGACTGTGGCAGGTTGGTGTCCGATCATGGCCTCGTGCCGGTTCGGCGCCGCCTGCCACAGCTGTATTTCCAGGGGCTTTGAGGAAGGGCGTTACCTGTGCAAACCGCACTCGACATCGGACTGATCGTCACGAGCGTTCTGGTCATCGTGCTCGTCCTGCTGCACCGCGGCAAGGGCGGCGGTCTGTCGTCGCTGTTCGGTGGTGGCGTCCAGTCGAGCCTGTCCGGTTCGAGCGTCGTCGAGCGCAACCTCGACCGCCTGACCATCTTCGTCGGCCTGATCTGGGTGATCTTCATCATCGGCATCGGCATCGACATCAAGCTCTCCTGACCAGCGGCATCTGAGCTCTTGCGACCGGGGCGGCACGTGAGACGTGTCGCCCTGTTGTCGTCCCGGGATGCCGATGTCCCGAATCCTCGGAATACTGGTCGGCATGAGTGAATCCGTCCCTTCCCGGGGAGCCCCGGCCCGGCGTCCCTCCATCTCGATCGTCGACCACATCGTCGTCGACGACGAGGGTCGGGCACTCACCGAACCGTTGCGCGAGGACATCCGCCTGCTCGGCGGCATCCTCGGCGAGGTCGTGCGCGAGCATTCCGGCGACGACGTCTTCGAGCTGGTCGAGTCCGCGCGCAAGGCCGCTTTCGCGGTGCGGCGCAACGAGATCGACCGTGACGAGCTCGCCGCCAAGTTCGTCGACCTCGACGTCGACGTCGCGATCCCGATCATCCGGGCGTTCAGCCATTTCGCGCTGCTGGCGAATCTCGCCGAGGACATCCACCGCGAACGCCGCCGCGCCATCCACGTGCGCGCCGGCGATCCGCCGCAGAAGTCGAGCCTCGCGGCGACCTACCGGCAGCTGGCGGAGGCCGGGCTCGACGACGCCGAGGTCGGCAGGGCGCTGGCCGACGCCGCCGTCGTCCCGGTGATCACCGCCCACCCCACCGAGACCCGGCGCCGCACCGTCTTCGAGGCGCAGAACCGCATCACCGAGCTGATGCGGTTCCGCGAGCGCACCGAGCTCACGCCGGACGAGGAGGCGAAGGTCGCCGAGTCGATCCGGCGCCAGATCATCACGCTGTGGCAGACCGCGCTCATCCGCCTCGAACGGCTCACGATCCAGGACGAGATCCGTTCCGGGCTGCGGTACTACGACGCGTCCTTCTTCGAGGTCGTGCCCGAGATCAACACCTCCGTGCGCAAGGCCCTGCGCTCGGCCTACCCGCGGGCGGGGCTCGCCGAGGAGCCGATGATCCGGATGGGGTCGTGGATCGGCGGCGACCGCGACGGCAACCCGTACGTGACGCCGGAGGTCGTGACCCTGGCGACCACGCTCGCCGCGCAGACCGCGGTGCGTCACCACCTCGACGAGCTGGAGAACCTCGCCCAGGAGCTCAGCATGTCGGCGCGGCTCATCACCGCCGTCGAGCCGCTGCTCGAGCTGGCCGGCGCCGGCCCCGAGGACGCCGGCGCCGACGAGCCGTTCCGACTGGCGCTGAGGCACATCCGGGCGCGCCTGGTTGCCACTGCGGACGAGATGTTCGACGAGGGCTTCCTGTCGTCGAACGACCTGCTCCTCATCGACGGCGAAGAGCCCTACGCCGGTGCCGGCGAGCTGCTCGCCGACCTCGACGTCGTCGACGCGGCCCTGCGGGCCAACAACGACGGGCTCATCGCCGACGACCGGCTCCTCGCGCTGCGAGAGGCCGTGCGCACCTTCGGTTTCCATCTGTCGGGTCTGGACATGCGCCAGAACTCCGACATGCACGAGGAGGTCGTCGCCGAGCTTCTCGCCTGGGCGGGCGTCCACCCCGACTACGCGTCGCTCGACGAGCCGGACCGGGTGGAGATCCTCACTGCGGAACTGCAGGCGCGGCGTCCGCTGACCCGGCCCGACGCCGAACTCAGCGAACTGGCCACCAAGGAGCTCGGCATCGTGCGCGCCGCGGCACGGGCGGTGGCGACCTTCGGCCCCGAGGCCGTGCCGAACTACATCATCTCCATGTGCACCTCGGTGAGCGACATGCTGGAGGCGCTGATCCTGCTGAAGGAGGCGGGCATCTACGATCCGGGGCCCGCGGGGGAGAACTCGCCGAGGTGCACGGTGCGGGTGGTGCCGTTGTTCGAGACGATCGAGGACCTGCAGCAGGGCGCGGCCACGATGGCCGCCGTCCTCGACGTGCCGTTCTACCGGGCGCTGGTCGAGTCGCAGAACGGCATGCAGGAGATCATGCTCGGCTACTCCGACTCCAACAAGGACGGCGGCTACATGGCCGCCAACTGGGCGCTCTATCGAGCCGAGCTCGATCTGGTCGAGATGGCCGCGAAGGCGGGAATCCGGTTGCGGCTGTTCCACGGTCGAGGCGGCACCGTCGGCCGCGGCGGCGGCCCGAGCTACGACGCGATCCTCGCGCAGCCGCCGGGCGCGGTGCAGGGATCGCTGCGGATCACCGAGCAGGGCGAGATCATCGCGGCCAAGTACGCCGAACCCGTCGTCGCGCGCCGCAACCTGGAGACGCTGCTCGCCGCGACCATCGAGTCGTCGTTGCTCGACGTCGAGGGTCTCGGCGAGGAGTCGGAGTCTGCCTACGAGGTCATGGACGACATCGCCGCCAAGGCCCGGGCCGCCTACAGCCGCCTGGTCCACCAGACGCCGGGATTCGTCGAGTACTTCACCACGTCGACGCCGCTGTCGGAGATCGGCGCCCTCAACATCGGGTCGCGGCCGGCCTCGCGCAAGCAGACCGAGAAGATCTCCGACCTCCGCGCGATCCCGTGGGTGCTGTCGTGGACGCAGTCCCGCGTCATGCTCCCGGGCTGGTACGGCACCGGTTCGGCATTCGAGGAGTGGGTGGGCGACGACGAGTCGCGCCTGGAGACCCTGCGCCGCTACTACGAGAGGTGGCCGTTCTTCCGCAGCGTGATGTCGAACATGGCGCAGGTCCTGGCGAAGTCGGACATGAGCCTCGCGCACCGCTACGCCCAGCTCGTCCCCGACGAGGAGCTGCGCGACAAGGTGTTCGGGATGATCGTCGACGAGCACGAGCGGACGATCGAGATGTACGCCAAGATCACCGGCACCGACGATCTGCTGCACGACAACGCGGCGCTCAAGCGATCCGTCTACAACCGGTTCCCGTACCTCGAACCGCTGAACCTGCTGCAGGTCGAGTTGCTGCGTCGCTTCCGCGCGGGGGAGGACACCCCGCTCGTCCGTCGCGGCATCCAGCTGACGATGAACGGCCTGGCGACGGCGCTGCGCAACTCGGGCTAGCGTTCAGACGCCGCAGCGGCGATGTGCGGCGATGCCCTCGAGACCGGGGGACACGTCGTCGATGCTGCCGCTGATCCCGCGGGGTGAGAGGCTGCCCGCACGGTCGCCGGCGGTGACGACGACGAGCGCCCGGCGGCCTTCGAGTCCGCCGCGCCCGTACTTGAGCATCCGCCCCGTCTCGGGATCCGGCACGTGGTAGGCGAACCCGCTCTCGAAGACCCGGTCCACCCAGCCCTTGAGGATCGCCGGCATCCCGTACCACCACAGCGGGAACTGCAGGACCACGAGGTCGGCGGCGAGGAGTTTCCGCTGTTCGGCGCGGACCTCCTCGACGCGTTCGGGGGCGTCGGCGTCCCCGGCGCGCAGGAGCGGATCCCATCGCATTTGATAGAGGTCGGATTCGGCGACGTCCCAACCGTTCTCGCGCAGGGCCGCGACCCCCGCGTCGCGGAGTCGGCCGCTCAGCGAGCCGGGCCGCGGTGGGGCGGGAGGCCGTGGGGACGTGCGGCGGCAGGGCGGTGGGGTGCCGAAGCGGGCGGGTGCGTCGATGCTGGACGCGGTGGATGCGGTTTACCTGGGAGGTGACGGGGCCGCGTCCAGCCAGGCGTCGACGGTCGCCCGAGCGAGCTCCGTCATACGGCGCCCGTATGCCGCCGCACCCCCGGCCGTGAACCCTCCCGGGCCGCGCAGGTGGTGGACGCTGAGCCGGAAGCCGGTCGGGGAGGGGACGTCCGGCAGTGGGTGGTAGCCGGCGAGCTCCGGCGGCACCACGTCGGGGCTGGACCCGCGGTTGCGGGACACGGTGCGGCGGGCGACCGCGTTGAGCGCCTCGATGCCCCGGTTGAGGAACAGCTGCAGCCAGCGGAACTGGGTGTCGGCGTAGCGCTCGTCCCGCTGCGAGGGGTGCTGCAGCAGGAACGAGCAGACGAGCGGGTTGTGCCAGGCGTACATCTCGGGGTCGGCCTGCTCCTCGGCCAGGGCGGCGTGCCAGACGTCGACGCAGGGCGACACCGCGCCGCACTCACACGTCGAGTCCATGCGGCGATTGTAGGTCGCGGTCAGCGCACCACGTCGTAGACGAGCTTCTGGATGTCGTTGGCGTAGACCTCGTGCTCGACCAGCTTGAGCTTGGTGACGTCCGTGACCGACTCGCTGAACAGCCGATTGCCCTCGCCGAGCAGCAGCGGGAAGACGAGCAGGTCGTAGCGGTCGACGAGGCCGGCGTCGGCCAGGCTCTTCCCGAGCGTGGCGCTGCCGTGGACCTGGATCTGCCCGTCGACCTCCTCCTTGACCCTCGCGACGTCGTCCACGGACCGCAGGATCGTCGCTGGCCAGTCCGGGTGGGGTCTCGGTCATGGTCGTCGACACGACATAGCGGGGGAGGGAGTTGTACCGCTCGAACTCGTCCATCGACGGCCACACCGGCGTGAACTCCTCGTACGACCGGCGGCCCAGCAGCAGCGCGCTGCACTCCTCCTGCTCGCGGCCCTTGAGCTCGTAGGCCTACTCGACGAACGGCACCTCGCTGAACGTCCACCCGGCGTGGCGGTAGGTGCCCCCGCCCGGGTCCTCCATGACGCCGTCGAGCGAGACGAACGCGGTGACGATCAGCTGTGCCATGCCTTCTCCTGGGTCTCGGAGGTCTTGTCGCGCACTGACTCCCGGTCCGGCGGGTAGTCATCGGTCCCCGGGCGCGGCGCCGATCGCGCGGCGCTTCTCGTCGAGATAGAGGCCGACGGGTCGTCCGGGACCGCCTCATCCGGCGGCCACCGGCAGCAGCGCCCGCACCCTGACCTCGGCCCCGGCCTCGACCGCGAGCTCCCTCTCCGCCTCATCGCGTCGGGGTGGGCGAGGACCCAGAGTGTGTTGCCGCGCGTGTGGCGTGCAACGCACGAGGGCGCGGACTGAGTCCTGGGAGGTCCGGGTCCGATGCGGCTCAGCCGTAGTGGCAGACGTAGCTGACGGGCTCGGTGACCTCGATGTCGAACGACGAGTCGCCGGGCACCGAGAACGAGTCGCCGGCGCCGTAGGAGACCCAGTCCTCGCTGCCTGCGAGTCGGACCCGGCACGCGCCGGTGTGCAGTTCCATGACCTCGGGCGCCGCGGTGCCGAAGGCGAGGGTGGCGGGCAGGATCACGCCGGCCGACTTGCGGGTGCCGTCGGCGAGATGGAACGTGTGGCTCACGCACTTGCCGTCGAAGTAGACGTTGGCGCGCGGGTCGAGGGTCACGTTCGCGTAGGTCGAGGTCTCGGTCACGAGGACGAAGCCTACCGCCTCAGTCGAGCTTGCCCGCGGCGGCGTCGTCGAGGAACCAGAGCGTCTCCTCGGTGCCGTGTGCGCCCGCGCACGGCCAGTCTGCGGGGTCGGCGCCGGCGTGCGCCGCGGCGACGGCCTCGGCCTTGTCGGCACCGGCCACCAGGAACCACACCGACCGCGCACGGTTGACCACCGGCAGGGTCAGCGTGATCCGACGCGGCGGAGGCTTCGGCGAATCCTCGACGGCGACAACGGACTTCTCGGTTTCGAGGGTGGCCGGACGGTGCGGGAACAGCGAGTTGATGTGTCCCTCGCCGCCCATGCCGAGCAGATGCAGGTCGAAGTGGGGCGCCACACCGTCGGACGAGCGCCCGGCCAGGATGGCGGCGTAATCGGCCGCGGCGGCGTCGATGTCGTCGCCGAACGGGCCGTCGGACGGAGCCATCGGGAACACCCGGCCCGGGTCCACCGGCACCTTGTCCAGCAGCGCCTCGCGGGCCTGGCCGGAGTTGCGCTCGGGATCGTCGGCGGGCACGAAACGGTCGTCGCCCCAATAGATGTCGACCCTCGACCAGTCGATCGAGCCGCTGTCGGCGGCCAGCGTCGACAGGATGCCGATGCCGTTGCTGCCACCGGTCAGCACGACGCTGGCCACCCCGCGCTCGGCCTGGGCGCGGGTGACGAGGTCGACGAACCGCGCGGCCGCGGTGGTGAGGAGTTCCTGCTTGGAGTCGAAGACGAGTGTCTCGGTGGTCACGGGGTTCACTCCTTGTCGGCGGTTGCCGGATCGTCTTGCTGCGCTGCGTCGGCGATGGCCGCACGAAGGTCCGCGCGGATGCTCGCCTCCTGCTCCGGGGAGATCCGCTCCACCTCGGCAACCCCCGCGAGTGCCTTGGCGTACACCTCGTCGACGTCGAGCCGGCGCAACTCCTCGGCGATGCAGACCGGCAGGGACCGCGGGGTCATCGCGATCCGGCCGTCCGGCTTGCCGGGTGCGGTCAGGACCGCGTTGTTGTTCTCGTCGACGGCGAGCACGGTGTCACCGTCGGTGCGGACCAGGCGGACCTCGAAGCTGCCGGTGAACCGCCGCGTCGGCACGCCGAGTGCCGAACGCAACCACCCGGCGAGCAGGTCGATGGCCGGACTGCGGTCGGGGCCGGTCACGTCGACGGCGACGACCTCCATGTACGGCGGACGGTCGAGCGCCGACGCCAGGATGGCCCGCCACGGGGTGAGCTGGGTCCACGCGAGGTCGGTGTCGCCGGGGGAGTACCCGGCGAGCCGGCGCTTGAGCACGGTGTTGAGGGCCGGGTCGCGGTTGGCGTCGGTGATGCGCCGGCGCCCGAGCTGGCCGAGCGGATCGGCCGCCGGGGACCGGGGGCCGATACTCGGCCACCAGGTCACCACCGGCGTGTCCGGCAGCAGGAACGGTATCACCACCGAATGCGCGTTGTCGGCGAGCTCGCCCGCCAGCGCCAGCACGATGATCTCCGACGCGCCCGCGTCGCCGCCGATGCGGATCTCGGCGTCCATCCGCGAACGGGCATGGCGCACACCGCGCGAGATGACGATGACGCGGCTGGGATGCTCGCGGCTGGCGGCGATGGCCGCCTCGATGGCGCCCTCGGTGGGCTCGTCGTGCTCGGCGCAGACGACCAGTGTGAGCACCCGGCCGCTGTTGACCGCACCCTCGGTGTCGCGGAGCTTCACCAGCTGTTTGGCGACCTCGCGGCTCGTCGTGTTGGGCAGGCTGACGATCATGGACGCCTCCACTGTCGGCCGTGACGCGCGAGCATCTCGTCGGCGGAGGCCGGACCCCAGGTGCCCGCCTCGTAGGGCTCGGGCCGGCCGCTCTTCGCCCAGTGCTCCAGGACGGGATCGAGGATCTTCCAGGACAACTCGACTTCCTCGTTGACCGGGAACAGCGACGGTTCGCCGAGGAGCACGTCGAGGATCAGACGCTCGTAGGCCTCCGGGGAGGCCTCGGTGAAGGCGGTGCCGTAGCTGAAGTCCATGTTGACGTCACGGACCTCCATGCTCGACGCGGGCACCTTGGAGCCGAACCGCAGCGTGATGCCCTCGTCGGGCTGCACGCGGATCACCAGCACATTCTGGCTGAGTTCCTCGGTCATCGTCTGGTCGAAGGGCAGGTGCGGGGCGCGCTTGAACACCAGCGCGATCTCCGTCACCCGGCGCCCGAGGCGCTTGCCGGTGCGCAGGTAGAACGGCACACCCGCCCAGCGCCGGGAGTCGACCTCCAGCGCGATCGCGGCGAAGGTCTCCGTCGTGGAGTCCTTCGCGAAACCCTTCTCGTCCTTGAGGCCAGGGACCTTCTCGCTGCCCTGCCATCCGGCCGTGTACTGGCCGCGTGCCGTGTTCTCCGACAGCGGCTCGATGTTGCGGGTCGCGGACAGCACCTTGATCTTCTCGGCCTGCAGTTGCTTGGGCTCGAAGGAGATCGGCTCCTCCATGGCCACCAGCGCCATCAGCTGCAACAGGTGGTTCTGGATGACGTCGCGCGCCGCGCCGATCCCGTCGTAGTAGCCGGCACGGCCGCCGAGGCCGATGTCCTCGGCCATGGTGATCTGGACGTGGTCGACGTAGTGGGAACTCCACAGCGGATCGAACAGCTGGTTGGCGAAGCGCAGCGCCAGGATGTTCTGGACCGTCTCCTTGCCGAGGTAGTGGTCGATGCGGAACACCGACGACTCCGGGAACACCGAGTTGACGATCGCGTTGAGCTCGCGGGCCGACTCCAGGTCGTGGCCGAAGGGCTTCTCGATGACCACGCGACGCCAGCTGTCGCCCTCCGGCGCAGCCAGGCCGCTGCGTTCGAGCTGCTCGCACACCGTCGGGAAGGCCTTCGGCGGGATCGACAGGTAGAAGGCGTGATTGCCGTCGGTCCCGCGCTCGGCGTCGAGCGACTTCAGCGTCGACTTCAGCCGGTCGAAGGCGGCGTCGTCGTCGAACTCGCCCTGCACGAAGCGGAAGCCCTCGGCCAGGCGCTCCCAGACCTCCTCGCGGAAACCCGTCCGGGAGTGCTCGCGGACGGCGTCGTGCACGATGGCGCCGAAGTCCTCGTCGCTCCAGTCCCGCCGGGCGAACCCGACGAGGGCGAAGGAGGGCGGGAGGAGACCGCGGTTGGCGAGGTCGTAGACCGCGGGCATCAGCTTCTTGCGGGCGAGGTCGCCGGTGACGCCGAAGATCACCAGGCTGGACGGCCCCGCGATCCGCGGGAGTCTCTTGTCCTGTGGGTGACGGAGGGGATTGACCCACCGAGCCTCGTCGGTCACGGCGTGCTCAGCCCTCGTTCGCGGCGGCCAACTGCTCGGCCGTCGCGGTGAGCAGCTCGTTCCAGGCGTCCTCGAACTTGCGCACGCCCTCGTCCTCGAGGACGACGAACACGTCGGCCAGGTCGACGCCGACCGCCGAGATCTTCTCGAAGATCTCGCGCGACTCGGCCTCCTTGCCGATGATCGAGCCCGTGTCGACCCAACCGTGGTCGGCGAAGGCGTCCATCGTCTTGCCCGGCATGGTGTTGACCGTGTTCGGTGCGACGAGCTCGCTGACGTACAGGGTGTCGGGGTATTCCGGGTTCTTCACGCCGGTCGACGCCCACAGCGGACGCTGGGCGCGCGCACCCTGGGCCTGCAGGTCGGGGAAGCGGGTCTCGACCTCGAAGACCTCCTGGTAGGCCGCGTAGGCCAGGCGTGCGTTGGCCAGTGCCGCCTTGCCCCGCAGCTCGAGGGCCTCGGGGGTGCCGATGGCCTCGAGGCGCTTGTCGATCTCGGTGTCGACGCGCGAGACGAAGAACGAGGCGACCGAGTGGATGGTCGACAGGTCGTGGCCGGCCTCCGTGGCGGCGTCGAGGCCGTCGAGGTAGGCGTCCATGACCTCCTTGTAGCGCTCCACCGAGAAGATCAGCGTCACGTTGACGCTGATGCCCTCCGCGATCACCTTGGTGATCGCCGGCAGGCCGGCCTTGGTGGCCGGGATCTTGATGAGCAGGTTCGGGCGGTCGACGATCTTCCACAGCTCGACGGCCTGGGCGACGGTGCCCTCGGTGTCGTGGGCGAGGCGCGGATCGACCTCGATGGACACCCGGCCGTCGACCCCGTCGGACTCCTCGTAGACGCCGGCGAACACGTCGCAGGCGTTGCGGACGTCGTCGGTGGTCACCGTGCGGATGGTGGCGTCCACGTCGGCCCCGCGCGCGGCCAGCTCGTTCACCTGCGCGTCGTACGCGGTGCCCTTGGACAGCGCGGCCTGGAAGATGGCCGGGTTGGTGGTCACGCCGACCACCGACTTGATGTTGATCAACTCGGCGAGATCACCGGAGGTGATGAGGTCGCGCGAGAGGTCGTCCAGCCACACCGAGACACCGGCGGCGGACAGTTCGGCGAGCTTGTCGTTCTGGGTCACGATTCTCTCCTGATTGTGTGGTGTGTGTCCGGCCTGCCGGTGGCGGCTGGGACCGCTCAGCCGGCGATGACGCGCTCGGCGGCCGCGGCGACGGCCTCTGAGGTGATCCCGAACTTGGTGTAGAGGACCTTGTAGTCGGCCGACGCGCCGAAGTGCTCGATGCTGACGATCTCGCCGCCGGCGCCGACGATGCGGTACCACGGCATCGCGATGCCGGCCTCGACGGCGACGCGCGGAACCGACGGCGGCAGCACGTGGTCGCGGTAGCCCTGCGGCTGCTCGTCGAACCACTCGACGCACGGCATCGACACGACGCGGGCGCGGATTCCCTTGGCCGCCAGCGCCTGCTGCGCCTCGACGGCCAGTGACACCTCGGAACCGGTGCCGATGAGGACCACCTGCGGGTCGCCGTCGGAGTCGCTCAGGACGTAACCGCCGTTGGCGACGCCCTCGGCCGAGGTGCCCTCCAGAACGGGCACGTTCTGCCGGGTCAGGGCGAGGCCGACCGGGTGGTTGCGGCGGGTCAGCAGGTGCGCCCACGCGTAGGCGGTCTCGTTGGCGTCGGCCGGCCGCACGACGTCGAGGTGGGGGATCGCGCGCAGGGCGGCGAGGTGCTCGATCGGCTGGTGGGTCGGACCGTCCTCACCGAGGCCGATGGAGTCGTGGGTCCAGACGTAGATCGGGTCGATCTCCATCAGCGCGGCCAGGCGCACCGCCGGACGCATGTAGTCGGAGAACTGCAGGAAGGTGCCGCCGTAGGCGCGGGTCGGGCCGTGCAGGGCGATGCCCGACAGGATCGAGCCCATCGCGTGCTCGCGGACGCCGAAGTGCAGTGTGCGGCCGTAGGGGTTCGCCGACCACTTCTTGGTGCTGATCGACGTCGGCCCGAACGAGGGCTCGCCGTCCATGGTGGTGTTGTTCGAACCCGCGAGGTCGGCAGAACCGCCCCACAGTTCGGGCAGCACCGGCGCGAGGGCGGTGAGGACCTTGCCCGACGCCGAACGGGTCGCGACGTCCTTGTCGCCCGGCTCCCACGTCGGCAGGACGTCGGTCCAGCCGTCGGGCAGCTCGTGGGCCTGCAGGCGGTCGAAGAGCTTCTTGTTCTCGGGGTTCTTGCTCGCCCACTCGTCGAACGACGCAGTCCACGCCTTGCGCAGCTCGGCGCCGCGGTCGACGAGCTTGCGGGTGTGGGCGATGACCTCGTCGGCCACCTCGAAGGTCTTCTCCGGGTCGAAGCCGAGGACCTTCTTGGTCGCGGCGACCTCGTCCTCGCCGAGCGCGGCGCCGTGGATGCCGCCGGTGTTCATCTTGTTCGGCGCCGGGTAGCCGATGATCGTGCGCAGGCAGATGATCGACGGCCGGTCGACGACCTCCTGGGCGGCCTTGATCGCGGCCTCGATGGCGACGACGTCCTCGCCGCCCTCGACGGTCTGCACGTGCCAGCCGTAGGCCTCGTAGCGCTTGGCGACGTCCTCGCTCAGCGCGATGTCGGTGTCGTCCTCGATCGAGATCTGGTTCTGGTCGTAGAAGACGATCAGGTTGCCCAGCTGCTGGGTCCCGGCGAGCGAGCTGGCCTCGGAGGTCACGCCCTCCTCGATGTCGCCGTCGGAGGCGACCACGTAGATGTAGTGGTCGAAGGGGCTCTCGCCGAGCGGGGCGTCGGGGTCGAACAGGCCGCGCTCGCGGCGGGCGGCCATCGCCATGCCCACGGCCGAGGCGAGACCCTGGCCGAGGGGGCCGGTGGTGATCTCTACGCCCCTGGTGTGACGGAACTCTGGGTGGCCGGGGGTCAGCGAGTCCCAGGTGCGCAGCGCCTCGATGTCGGACAGTTCGAGACCGAAGCCGCCGAGGTAGAGCTGGATGTAGAGGGTGAGGCTGGAGTGCCCGCACGACAGGACGAAGCGGTCGCGGCCGACCCAGTCGGTGTCGGTGGGGTCGTGGCGCATCACCCGCTGGAACAGCGTGTAGGCGAGCGGGGCCAGGCTCATCGCGGTGCCCGGGTGGCCGCTGCCGCACTTCTGCACCGCGTCGGCGGCCAGCACGCGAGCCGTGTCGACGGCCCGGGTGTCGAGGTCGGTCCAGTCGTCCGGGTGGCGGGCGGTGGTCAGTGCGCGGATCTCGTCTGTGTCGGCCACGATGGTGATGGTCTCCTGTGCCTGGCTGGTCGGGACGTCGGCTCGCGCCCGTCAACCGACGAGGTTGCAGGCACGTCTCGGTCCAGAGTAATCGGCTACGGAGACCTGTTGCG
This sequence comes from Gordonia paraffinivorans NBRC 108238, assembly GCF_000344155.1. Taxonomy (GTDB): domain Bacteria; phylum Actinomycetota; class Actinomycetes; order Mycobacteriales; family Mycobacteriaceae; genus Gordonia; species Gordonia paraffinivorans. The sequence continues at coordinate 24,645 of NZ_BAOQ01000048.1, forward strand.
CGCCGACCGAAAGTTACCGGCGAGTCGCGACCCGGGTGACGGCGATCTCGCCCGTCACGCCTCGATTCACGGTTCGCGGAGGCGAACGTCTACCATGCTCTGTAGTAGCCCGCGGAGATTCTGGGCGGGCGGACGAGGAGTGTTCGTGAGGATAGGGGAGCGTGTGAGCGGAGACAGTCCCGCCGCATCCCACTCGACCGACACCGCATCGCAGCAGGTTACGACCGAGCCGGTCGCACCGGCCGATCTGTCGTGGGCAGGACGAGTGCGCGCGACGGTGCTCGCGTACATCGCGCTGACCAAGCCGCGGGTCATCGAGCTGCTGCTGGTCGCGACCATCCCGGTGATGTTGCAGGCCGATCGGGGTCACGTCGACATCGCCGTCATCGCCTTCACACTGATCGGCGGATGGCTGGGTGCGGGTAGTGCGAACACCTTGAACATGGTGGTCGACGCCGACATCGACAAGAAGATGAAGCGCACGGCCCGCCGGCCGCTGGCCCGCCGGGCCGTCGCCACGCGGAACGCGCTGATCTTCGGCCTCGTCCTGTGGGCGGCGTCGTTCGCGGTGCTGTTCTTCGCGGCCAACCTGCTCTCTGCGCTGCTCGTCTCGGCGACGATCGTCTTCTACGTCGGCGTCTACACGATGATCCTCAAGCGCCGCACCTGGCAGAACGTGGTGTGGGGCGGCGCCGCCGGCTGCATGCCGACGCTCGTGGGCTGGGCCGCGGTCACCGGCTCGCTGAGCTGGCAGCCCATCGTGCTGTTCCTGGTCATCTTCTTCTGGACGCCGCCGCACACCTGGGCGCTGGCGATGCGCTACAAGGAGGACTACGCGGCGGCCGGCGTGCCGATGCTCCCGGTCATCGCCACCGAGGAACGCGTGACCCGTCAGATGCTGGTCTACACCTGGCTGACCGTGCTGTGCACGCTCGTCCTCATCCCGGCCACCAGTTGGATCTACACCGTCATCGCGGTGGTCGCCGGCGCATGGTTCGTCGAGCGCGTCACCAAGCTGTACCGCGACACCCGCCGCGGCGTGGAGGTCAAGCCGCTGAAGGTGTTCCTGCAGTCGAACGAATACCTCGCGATCGTCTTCTGCGGCCTCGCCATCGACGCGGTCGTCGGCATGCAGACGATCTCGTCCTACTTCTGATCCGTCGCCCGGCCTGACTCCTCATCCGGGGATCAGGGCAGCAGCACCGTCGCCCCGGTCGTCCTGCGTGCCTCGAGATCGGCGTGCGCCTGTGCGGCGTCGGCCAGGCGGTAACGCTGTCCGATCCGGACGTCCACGTCGCCGTCGGCGATCGCCTCGAAGTACTCCCCGGCCCGCCAGGACAGTTCCTCCCGCGTCGCGGTGAAGTGGCCGAGCGTCGGCCGCGTCACGCTGAGCGAGCCGGCCGGATTGAGCCGCTGCAGGTCGAACGGGGGCACGGGTCCGCTCGACGCCCCGAACAGCACGATGAGCCCGCGGATCGCGGTGGCGGCGAGGGACTGTTCGAAGGTGTCGGCGCCCACCCCGTCGTAGACCACCGGCACGCCCGCGCCATCGGTGAGATCGCGGACCCGCGCGGCCAGGTCGTCGCCGTACCGCAGCACGTGGTCGGCACCCGCGCGGCGGGACAGGTCGGCCTTCTCGTCGGAGGAGACGGTGGTGATGACGCGCAGGCCCTTCCGCTTGGCCAGCTGGGTCAGGATCAGCCCGACGCCGCCGGCACCGGCGTGGATCAGCACCGTCTCGCCGGCGCGCGGATGCGAGCTGCCGTCGAGCAGGTAGTGGGCGGTGAGTCCGCGCAGCAGCGACGCCCCGGCAATCGCGTCGTCGACGCCGTCGGGCACCACGACAGCCTTGTCGGCGGGGACGGCGACCAGTTCGGCGTACGACCCCGGCGCGGCCACCCACGCCACGCGCTGACCCACCTCGAGTCCGGTGACCTCCGGTCCGACGGCGACGATCTCGCCCGCGCCCTCGGTGCCGGGGACGTAGGGAGGGGTCGAGGGATACAACCCGCGTCGAAGGTAGGTGTCGATGAAGTTCACGCCCACCGCGGTGGTGCGGACGATCACCTCGTCGGTCGCCGGGATCGGGTCGTCGACCGAGCCGTACACGAGGACGTCGGGGCCGCCGTGTCTGGTCACCTGAATCGCGCGCACGACACCCGTTGTACACGGCGAACATCACTGTGCGGCATGTATCCCGGTGACGGGCTCGGGCCCAGCGCACCGGTATGCTGAGCGGCATGACTGACAGTGCCGCCACCGACACCACAGCCACGCAGACGGTCCAGGCCCCTGCCGACGTCGTCGCGTCGGTGAAGAAGTTCGTCGCCCGCGAGGGTGGCAACGCGAAGGTCGTCCTCCAGGCGATCGGCGCGGCCGGTGTCCGCATCACCCTGGTGGGTGCCTCCGGTGGTGTCCTCGGCGACCGGGTCGTCCCCGACCTCGCCACCGCGCAGGCGGTCGTGGACGCCGTCGACGGCCTCGAGATCGCCGAGTGGGACCGGGATCTGACGTCGGAGGCCAACGTCCGCCCGTCGCACTGGCGCAAGATGGCCGGCTGGGTGGCCCGGCAGAAGCGTTTCCCCAAGCCGCGCAACCGCGCGATCCTCTAGATCGGATGACGACGAGAACGGCCCCCGGCGGAT
>NZ_BAOQ01000047.1 GCF_000344155.1 Gordonia paraffinivorans NBRC 108238
CGACGCCGACGACTTCCGGGACGCCGACGACTTCCGGGACGTCGAGGTGCCCGAGCCGAGTTCGGCGCAACCCCGGCGCCTGCGCGCGGCCCGCACGGACACCGAGGTGCGGGCCCTCCACGATCCCGGCGAGGACGACGGCTGGTGGCCCGGCGTCGACGACGTCGAGGAGCCGGCCGCCCCGCGTCGCCCGCGGCGTCGCAGCCGCGAGAAGCAGAAGCAGCGGCGCGCCGTGGTCGCCGTGGCGGTCGTCTTCATGCTCGCCCTCGTCGGCGGCATCGGCTACTTCGGCCTGAAGACGCTGGGCGTGTTCGACTCCCGCAAGGACTACACCAACGCCGCCGGGACCTCCGATGTGATCGTCGACATCCCGGACAACTCCACCCTCGCCGACTTCGGTCGAATCCTCGTCGACGCCGACGTGGTCGGCAGTGTCCGGGCGTTCGTGGATGCGGCCGACGGCCGGCCGATCTCGGGCGGCATCTACAAGCTGCGCACCCAGATCCCGGCGTCGACCGCGGTGGAGATGCTCACCGACGAGAGCGCGACGCATCGCGTCGGCCGGGTGGTGGTGCCGCCGGGCCTGCAGCTCGACTCCAAGACCGGCATCGACGGCAAGGTGACGCCGGGCATCTTCCAGCGCATCCAGGACGCGACCACGGTCGACGTCAACGGGCGGTCGGAGGGGGTCACCGTCACCCAGCTCGAGGAGGCCGCGGCGAACTCGACGCCCGAGGAGCTCGGGGTGCCGTCGTGGGCGAAGGAGGCCGTCGAGTCGATGACCGGCGACCACCGCCGCATCGAGGGCCTCATCGCCCCCGCCACGTGGGAGCGGGTCGAGCCGCAGGACTCGCCCGTGCAGATCCTGCACGACATGATCGCCAAGAGCGCCACGATGTTCGAGAGCTGGGGACTGCTCGACAAGAACAACTCCGGACTCCAGCCGTACGAGACCCTCGTCGCCGCGTCGATCGTCGAGCGCGAGGTCCGCCACGAGGAAGACGCGCCGAAGGTGGCACGGGTCATCCGCAACCGCCTCGATCGCGACCAGAAGCTGGAGATGGACTCCACGCAGAACTACACCGCCGACGTGACCAACATCGATGTGCACGGCGACGCCTACAAGGCCGACACCGAGTGGAACACCTACCGGTACAAGGGACTTCCGCCCACGCCGATCGCGTCGGTGGGGATGCCGGCACTCGAGGCCATGCTCGACCCGGCACCCGGACGCTGGCTGTACTTCGTGACCGTCGACACCGCGGGCACCACCCGGTTCGCCGACACCTTCGAGGAGCACAAGCGCAACCGGGAAGAGGCCTGCGACAACAAGCTCGTGTCCACGGGGTGCCAGTGAGCGTCTCACCCCACGGCGGCGGACGCCGCGCGGCGGTCCTCGGTTCCCCGATCGCCCACTCGAAGTCGCCGGCCGTGCATCTGGCGGCCTACCGCGCCCTCGGGCTCGACGACTGGTCCTACGACCGGATCGAGTGCACGGCAGATCAGTTGCCGCAGATCGTGTCCGACGCCGATCCGGCCTTCATCGGCTTCTCGGTGACGATGCCGAACAAGGTGGCGGCCCTGCGGTTCGCGACGGATCGGACCGAGCGGGCCGAGCTGGTCGGCTCGGCCAACACCCTGGTCCGGATCGATGACGGCTGGCACGCCGACTGCACCGACATCGACGGGATGACCGGCGCCCTCGCCGAACTCGGCGTCGACGCCGATCTCGCCGGGGGAGCGGCGCCCGAGGCGGTCGTCGTCGGCGCCGGCGGGACCGCGCGGCCGACCATCATGGCGCTGGCCGGGGCGGGCATCGAGAAGATCGCGATCGTCGCCCGCGACGAGGGCCGCGCCGCCGACACGCTCGACCTCTGCGACCGCCTCGGCGTCGCCCGCGAGTTCGTCGGTTTCGAGGCCGGTTCGGACATCGAACGGCGCGCACGCGAGGCTGCGGTCGTGGTGTCGACCGTTCCCGCGCCCGCCGCCGCAGCCGTGGCGCCTGCGCTGGCGCATGCGGGCAAGGTCGTCGACGTGATCTACGACCCCTGGCCCACCCCGCTCGCCGAGGTCGTGACCGCGGCCGGCGGGACGGTGATCGGCGGCCTGGTCATGCTCCTGCACCAGGCCTTCCGGCAGGTCGAACTGTTCACCGGGCTCCCGGCACCGCGGGAGGCGATGCGCAAGGTGCTCATCCCCAACGGCTGACGTCGCGATCCGGCTGTGGACGCACTCACCGCGATCGGGTGGTGAGCGCGTGATGCTCGGCGGATGTCCGAGCTCGCGATCCTTTCCTGGCTGGTCGTCGTCTCCGTCGGAGACCTGCGCACGCGCCGGATACCGAACGCTCTCGTCTGGCCGCCGATCGTCGCGGTCACGGCGATGGGGGCGGCCGAACCGCCGGTGCTCCTCGCCGCCTGCGCCGCGTCCGCGCCCTACCTGCACGCCTTCCGCGCGGGCACGTGTGGCGGCGGCGACGTCAAACTCGCGTACGTGTGCGGGGGACTGGCGACGCGCTGGGACGCCGCACTGGTCATGGTCGCCGCAGCGGCCCTGCTGGCGCTGGTGGCGGCACTGGCCGCGCGTCGGTCCCGACGCGGCCAACCGCACGCCCCGGCACTCGCGCTGGCGCTGATCGCGGTGTCCGATCCGTTGGGGTGAGGCCCGGCGAGACGCACTGTCGGGCCGGGATGGGGCGCATGGAACAATTGAGAACCGTGCTGCGCTGGATAACTGCCGGAGAATCCCACGGACCCGCCCTGGTCGCCATCGTCGAGGGCATGATCGCCGGGGTCGAGGTGACCTCGACCGACATCGGCGAACAGCTCGCCCGCCGCCGCCTCGGCTACGGCCGGGGCGCCCGCATGAAGTTCGAGGCCGACAAGGTGACCGTGATCGGCGGCATCCGGCACGGTCGCACCATGGGCGGCCCGGTCGCGATCGAGATCGGCAACACCGAGTGGCCCAAGTGGGAGACCGTCATGGCGGCCGACCCGGTCGATCCCGCCGAACTCGAGGGCAGCGCGCGCAACGCGCCCCTGACCCGACCGCGCCCGGGACACGCCGACTACTCCGGCATGCTCAAGTACGGCTTCGACGACGCCCGTCCGGTCCTCGAACGCGCCAGCGCGCGCGAGACCGCGGCCCGCGTCGCCGCCGGCACCGTCGCCCGAAACTTCCTGCGCCAGGTCCTCGGCATCGAGGTGCTCTCGCACGTGATCTCCATCGGCGCCAGCGACCCGTACGTCGGCCCCGCCCCGCGCTATTCCGATCTCGAGGCCATCGACGCCAGCCCGGTCCGCGCCTTCGACGCCGACGCCGAGAAGTCGATGATCGCTGAGATCGAGGCCGCCAAGAAGGACGGCGACACCCTCGGCGGCGTCGTGGAGATCGTCGCGACCGGCGTGCCCGTCGGCCTCGGTTCGCACGTCAGCGGCGAGACCCGCCTCGACGCGCGTCTGGCCGGTGCGCTCATGGGCATCCAGGCCATCAAGGGCGTCGAGGTCGGCGACGGCTTCACCACCGCGCGTCGCCGAGGCAGTGAGGCCCACGACGAGATGGTCCCCGGACCCGACGGCGTCCTGCGCTCCACCAACCGCGCCGGTGGTCTCGAGGGCGGCATGACCAACGGCGAGGACCTGCGCGTCCGCATCGCGATGAAGCCGATCTCGACGGTGCCGCGCGCCCTGTCGACCGTCGACATGACGACAGGGGAGACGGCCAGCGCCATCCACCAGCGTTCGGACGTGTGCGCCGTGCCCGCGGCCGGCGTGGTCGCCGAGGCGATGGTCGCGCTCGTCGTCGCGCAGGCCGCGCTGGAGAAGTTCGGCGGCGACTCGGTCGCCGAGACCGCCGCGAACGTCGCCGCCTACCGGACGGCCATCAGCGCGCGTCCGCCGCGCCCATGACCGGTTCGCCGACCCCCACCCGGCCGACCGCCGGCAAGCGGCCGGCCGCCGTCCTGATCGGCTTCATGGGTGCCGGCAAGTCGACCGTCGGGCGGCTGCTCGCCGACCGCCTGGACGTCGACTTCGTGGACACCGACGTCGAACTCGTCCGGCGCACCGGCCGGTCGATCCCGGAGATCTTCGAAACCGACGGCGTGGACGGGTTCCGGACGATCGAGGAGAACGTCGTGACCGACGTCCTCGAACACCACGGCGGAGTCGTCTCGCTCGGCGGCGGCGCGGTGACCACCCCGGGCGTGCGCGACGCGTTGTCGGGCCACCGCGTGGTCTACCTGCGCGTCAGCCCCGACCGCGGCTTCGAACGCGTCTCGGGCACCGACCGGCCGCTGCTGGCCACGGCCGACCCGGCCGCCCGGTACGCCGAGCTGCTCGCCGAACGCACCGACATCTACTCGTCGGTGTGCACCCTGGAGGTCGACGCGGACGCCGAGCCCGAGGCCGTCGCCGCCGCGATCGTCTCCGAACTCGCGCGCGAACTCGACGTGACCACCCCAGAGGCGTGAGGACCCCGACAACAACGTGAGGACCACAGCATGACCGACACCGAACCCGTCGCGATCCGCGTCAACGCGGGTGCGCCGTACGACGTGACGATCGGACGCGGGCTGCTCGGCGAGGTCGCCGAGGCCGCGACCGGCGCCGACCGGATCGCGATCCTGTACCAGCCGCCGCTGGCCAAGACCGCAGAGCAGATCCGGGAGTTCCTCGCCGACAAGGGATTCGACGCCCACCGCATCGAGATCCCCGACGCCGAGGCGGGCAAGGACCTGTCGGTCGCCGCCTTCTGCTGGGAGGTCTTCGGCCGGATCGGCCTCAAGCGCAACGACAAGGTGATCAGCCTCGGCGGCGGTGCCGCCACCGACCTCGCCGGCTTCGTGGCGGCGACCTGGATGCGCGGCATCGGCGTCATCCACATCCCGACCACGCTGCTGGCGATGGTCGACGCCGCGGTCGGCGGCAAGACCGGCATCAACACCGAGGCGGGCAAGAACCTCGTCGGCTCCTTCCACGAGCCCGACGCGGTGCTCATCGACATCGGGACGCTGGAGACGGTGCCGCGCAACGAGATCGTGGCCGGGCTCGCCGAGGTCATCAAGACCGGTTTCATCGCCGACCCGACGATCCTCGACATCATCGAGGCCGATCCGCAGGCGGCGCTCGACCCGACCAGCCCGGTCCTGCCGGACCTGATCCGACGGTCGGTCCAGGTCAAGGCCGACGTGGTGTCGGCCGACCTGAAGGAGTCCTCGCTGCGCGAGATCCTGAACTACGGCCACACCCTCGGCCACGCCATCGAGCGCCGTGAGCGCTACCGGTGGCGTCACGGCGCCGCGGTGTCGGTGGGCCTGGTGTTCGCCGCGGAGCTCGCGCGGCTGGCGGGTCGTCTCGACGACGCCACCGCCGACCGGCACAAGTCGATCCTGGAACTGGTGGGCCTGCCCACGACATATGACCCCGATGCCTTCGGCGACCTCCTCGAGGGCATGGCCGGCGACAAGAAGAACCGCTCCGGCGTGCTTCGCTTCGTCGTCCTCGACGGCCTGGCCAAGCCGGGACGTCTCGAGGGCCCGGACCCCGGCCTGATGGCCGCCGCCTACTCCGCGGTCGCGGGCGAGCCGCCGAAGAGCGGCTCGGTCCTGCTGTAGCAGACCTCGGCAGACGACAGAACCCCCACGGCCTCGCGGCGGTGGGGGTTCTGTCGTCTCGGTCGTGGGGGGCGGGTCCTACTGGGCGGCCTCGGCGTGATGATCGGTGTGGACCGACCAGTCGTCCTCGGGGGCGTTCTTGTTCTGCTCGCGGCGGATCAGCCAGCGACCGATCGCGGCACCGACGAACGCCGGCACGAACACCAGCAGGGCGGTGAACGACGCGCCCGCGATTAGCTCGACGAAGAAGCTCGCCTGCCCGATCCCGGCGAGCACCGTGGAGCCGAGGATCCAGCAGATCAGCCCGGAGACCACACCGGCGAGCAGGCCGGCCTTGAGCCAGCGGACCGTCAGGTCCTCGTAGTCGTCGGGATCGGGGTTGGCCCGGGCATCCCGGATACCGTCATAACCACCCCAGACCAGCGCGATCAGCACGACCACCGCGATCGCGATGGTGCGCCACACCGTCGAGTGGAGCGGGGCCTCGACCACCGCCACACCGAGCAGGATGCGGGCCAGGACGTGAACAGCGGTGAATGTGACACCGCGCACCAACCACGAAGACATGCGCGCCATATTACTGATGCGTCACAGATCGGTGGAGGGAACGTCGATTCGGCGCCCGGCGAGTCGGCGCCGTAGCGTTGTCATCGTGCCGATCATCCATGACACGGCCGGCCGACGCGACCGGCTGCGAAACCTTCTGCGCGAGCGGTCCGACGCCGGTGGCCCGGTCTCGGCGTTCATCGTCTCCGACCTGGTCAACGTCCGATACCTGACGGGCTTCACCGGCTCCAACGCCGCGGTCCTCATCGACGCCGAGGACCCCGCCGGCGACCGGATCGCCACCGACGGGCGGTACCTCACCCAGGTCGCCGCCCAGGTCCCCGACCTCGAGGCGGTCATCGAGCGCGCCTGCGTCCCGGCGCTGCTGGAGCGGGCCCGCACGGCCGGTGCCGGCCGCGTGGGCTTCGAGGCCGACGCCGTGACCGTCGCCTCGCTCCGGGCGCTGGAGAAGTCGGTCGACGGCGCGCCGGTCGAACTCCTCGGGCTCACCGGCGTCGTGCAGGGGTTGCGCGAGGTGAAGGACGCCGGCGAGGTCGCGCTCATCCGGGCGGCCTGTGCGATCGGCGACGCCGCCCTCGCCCAGATCATCGCCGACGGCGTGCTGCGCGCGGGCACGACCGAGCGGGAGGCGGCGCGCGCGCTCGAGTTCGCCGTGTACCGCCTCGGGGCCGACGGCATCGCGTTCGAGACCATCGTGGCCGCCGGTGCGCACTCGGCCATCCCGCACCACCGGCCCACCGGAGCGGTCCTGGCCGACGGCGACCTGGTCAAGATCGACTTCGGCGCGGTGGTCGGGGGATACCACTCCGACATGACGCGCACCTTCGTGCTGGGCCGCGCGGCGGACTGGCAGCGCGAGATCTACGAGCTCGTGGCCCGCGCGCAGGCGGCCGGCCGGGCGGCGCTGCGGCCCGGCGCGGACCTGCGTGCGGTCGACGCCGCCGCCCGCGACGTGATCGACGCGGCCGGGCACGGCGAGCACTACGTCCACGGACTCGGACACGGCGTGGGGCTGCAGATCCACGAAGCGCCCGGAATCGGCAAACTCGCGGCGGGTACACTGCCTTGCGGTGCTGCGGTCACCGTGGAGCCCGGTGTCTACCTACCCGGATGGGGTGGGGTCAGAATCGAGGACACCCTGGTCGTCAGCGATGGCGAACCCGAACTGTTGACCACCACCGACAAGACATTCACCGTCCTCTGAACTGCAAGGGAAGAAACACCACATGGCGACCACCGCCGATTTCAAGAACGGCCTCGTGCTGCGCCTGGACGACCAGCTCTGGCAGATCCAGGAATTTCAGCACGTCAAGCCCGGCAAGGGTCCTGCGTTCGTCCGCACCAAGATCAAGAACGTGCTGAGCGGCAAGATCGTGGACAAGACCTTCAACGCCGGTGTGAAGGTCGAGACCGCGACCGTCGACCGTCGCGACATGACCTACCTGTACAACGACGGCACCGACTACGTGTTCATGGACAGCCAGGACTACGAGCAGTTCTCGCTGCCGCCCGAGGTCGTCGGCGACGGCGCGCGCTTCCTGCTCGAGAACATGACCGTCCAGGTCTCGCTGAACGACGGCACCCCGCTGTTCGTCGAGCTGCCCGTCACCATCGAGCTGGTCGTCGCCCACACCGACCCGGGCCTGCAGGGCGACCGTTCGACCGGCGGCACCAAGCCCGCCACCCTCGAGACCGGTGCCGAGATCCAGGTGCCGCTGTTCATCAACACCGGCGACACGCTGAAGGTCGACTCGCGCGACGGCAGCTACCTCGGCCGCGTCAACAGCTGACCTGTGAAACAACCCGGCACCCGACACAAGGCGCGGCGGCGCGCGGTGGACCTGCTCTTCGAGGCCGAGGCCAAGAAGGTCAGCCCCGCGCAGCTGGTCGCCGAGCGCCGTGAGTACGTCCGCACCGACGAGAGCGTCGGCACGATCCACGACTACACCGCCACGGTGATCGAGGGTCTCGCCGGCGATCAGGCCCAGATCGATGCGGTCATCTCCTCCCACCTGCGGGAGTGGACCCTGGAACGTCTGCCCGCGGTCGACCGCGCCATCATGCGACTGGCCACGTGGGAGCTGTTCAACTCGCTCGACGTCGACCCGATCGTCGTCGTCGACGAGGCGGTCGAGCTCGCCAAGGAGCTGTCCACCGACGATTCGCCGGCCTTCGTCAACGGCGTGCTGGCCAAGATCGCCGAGCTCGCCCCGCAGGTCCGGGCCGCGGCATCGGCCGAGCCCCGGCCCTCGGACGACACCGAGTAGTCGGAGAACAACCCATGCGTCGGTCCCGGTCGGATTCACGGCCGGGACCGATCGTTCTCTGCCCCGGAACGCACTGGGGCGACGCGACGCGTCGAGACTGTGGCGCAGGTCGCGATAATTCGTCTGCCTCGCGGCGCGGTGTAGAGTGACGCGAGACAGACATCCTTTAACGATCCGTCCAGTGAGGCGGAGAAGGAGGTCGGCTTTGGCCAGCCCCGCCCCCAGGGTGCTGCTCGATTCCGCCGACGTGTCGCGCACGATCGCACGTGTCGCGCACCAGGTGATCGAGAAGACAGCCTTGGACTCACCCGACGCGCCACGCGTCGTCCTCATCGGAATCCCCACTCGCGGAACGTCTCTCGCCGAGCGGCTGGGTTCCAAGATCAGCGAGTTCTCCGGCGTCGACGTCCCCGTCGGGTACCTCGACATCACCCTCTACCGCGACGACCTGCGCGCCAAGCCGCACCGGCCCCTGGAACGGACCATGGTCCCGGCCGGGGGAGTCGACGGCGCGATCGTCATCCTCGTCGACGACGTCCTCTACTCCGGACGCACCGTGCGCGCGGCGCTCGACGCCCTGCGCGACCTGGGCCGCCCGGCCGCGGTCCAGCTCGCGGTCCTCGTCGATCGCGGCCACCGCGAGCTCCCGCTGCGCGCCGACTACGTCGGCAAGAACATCCCGACCGCCCGCGACGAGCAGGTCTCGGTCCACCTCACCGAGCACGACGGCGTCGACGAGGTCGTCCTCTACTCCGCGCCCAAAGCTGTTGCGGCCGAGGGTGATCAGTGATGCGGCACCTCCTCTCGACCCAGGATCTCTCCCTCGACGACGCGACCGCCCTGCTCGATGACGCGGAACGGTTCGAGCAGGCCCTCACCGGCCGTGAGGTCCGCAAGCTGCCGACGCTCCGCGGGCGCACCGTGATGACGGTGTTCTACGAGAACTCCACCCGCACCCGCGTGTCCTTCGAGGTCGCCGGCAAGTGGATGAGCGCCGACGTCATCAACGTCAGCGCCTCGAGTTCCTCGGTGAACAAGGGCGAGTCGCTGCGCGACACCGTCAAGACGCTGCATGCGGCCGGCGCCGACGCGCTGATCGTCCGCCACCCGGCGTCGGGCGCGGCCGCGCAGATCGCCGACTGGACCACCGACGCCGAGGGCAACGGCCCGGCGGTGATCAACGCCGGCGACGGCACCCACGAGCACCCGACCCAGGCGCTGCTCGACGCACTGACGCTGCGTCAGCGGCTCGGCTCGCTCGAGGGGCGCCGCATCGCGATCGTCGGCGACGTCGTGCACTCGCGCGTCGCCCGCTCCAACGCGTACCTGCTCTCGACGCTCGGGGCCGAGGTCGTGCTCGTCGCGCCGCCGACCCTGCTGCCCGCCGGGGTGGAGCAGTGGCCGGTCACGGTCTCCGGCGACCTCGACGCCGAACTGGCCGCGGTCGACGCGGTGATGATGCTGCGCGTGCAGGCCGAGCGGATGAACGGCGGGTTCTTCCCGAGCGCCCGCGAGTACTCGGTCCGGTTCGGGCTCAACGACCGCCGCCTCGCGCTGCTCGCCGATCACGCCGTCGTCCTGCACCCGGGTCCGATGCTGCGCGGCATGGAGATCGGCTACTCCGTCGCCGACTCGCCGAAGGCGACCGTCCTCGAACAGGTCCGCAACGGCGTGCACATCCGCATGGCCGTCCTCTTCCGCCTGCTCGTCGGGTCCGACTCGGCGGGAGGCCACCTGTGATCACCACCAGCACGTCAGGAGTATTCCAGTGACCGCCGCGGCAACCGGCTCCGTCCTGATCAGCGATGTCCGCCCCTACGGCCAGGGCGACCCGGTCGACGTGCTCGTCGTCGACGGGACCATCACCGAGATCGGCGCCGGACTCACCGCCCCCGACGGGGCCGAGCGCATCGACGGCAAGGGCGGGGTGCTCCTGCCGGGCTTCGTCGACCTGCACACCCACCTGCGCGAACCCGGCCGCGAGGACACCGAGACCATCCGCACCGGCTCGGAGGCGGCCGCGCTCGGCGGCTACACCGCGGTGTTCGCGATGGCCAACACCAACCCGGTCGCCGACAACTCGACCGTCACCGACAACGTGTGGCGCACCGGCCGCGAGATCGGCATCGTCGACGTCCACCCGGTGGGGGCGGTCACCGTGGGGCTCGAGGGCAAGCAGCTAGCCGAGATGGGCATGATGAACGCCGGCGCGGCCGGGGTGCGCATGTTCAGCGACGACGGCAAATGCGTCCACGATCCGCTGCTGATGCGCCGCGCGCTCGAGTACGCGAAGGGACTCGGGGTGCTCATCGCGCAGCACGCCGAGGAGCCCCGGCTGACCGTGGGCGCCGTCGCCAACGAGGGCCCCACCGCGTCCCGGCTCGGCCTGCCCGGCTGGCCGCGCGCCGCCGAGGAGTCGATCGTCATCCGCGACGCCCTGCTCGCCCGCGACGCCGGTGCGCGCGTCCACATCTGCCACGCCTCGACCGAGGGCACCGTCGAGCTGCTGCGCTGGGCCAAGGAACAGGGGATCTCGATCACCGCCGAGGTGACCCCGCACCACCTGCTCCTCGACGACTCGCGTCTCGAGACCTACGACCCGGTCAACAAGGTGAACCCGCCCCTGCGCGAGGTCCGCGACACCCAGGCCCTGCGCCGGGCGCTCGCCGAGGGCGTCGTCGACTGCGTCGCCACCGACCACGCACCGCACGCCTCCCAGGAGAAGTGCTGCGAGTTCGCCCAGGCCAAGCCGGGCATGCTCGGGCTGCAGACTGCCCTGCCCATCGTCGTCGAGACGCTGGTCAAGCCGGGTCTGCTCGACTGGCGCGGGGTGGCGCGGGTGATGAGCGAACGGCCCGCGCAGATCGTCGAGCTGACCGATCAGGGCCGTCCGATCGCGGTCGGCGAACCGGGCAACCTCGCCGTCGTCGACCCGGACGCCTCCTGGGTGGTGCACGGCGACGAGCTGGCCAGCCTCTCGCGGAACACCCCCTACGAGGACATGACGATGCCGGCCGCGGTCACCGCGACCGTGCTGCGCGGCGTCGTCACGACACGCGAGGGCCAGGTGACCAGATGAGCAGCGCGCCCCGGCGCGGGGTGGTCCCGGGCGTCCTCGTCGTACTCGTGGTCGCCTCGGTGATCACCACCGTGCTCGGTTACGGCAAGGTCGTCTTCAACGCCTGGTTCATCGGCGTCTGCCTGCTCATCCTCTTCGGACTGCTCGCGATGTTCTACCTGCTCATCCGGGGCCCGAAGACCAAGGCGGCGGCGCAGGCCGAGCTCATCGGCGAGCTGCCGGCGGTCCCGGCCGACCCGGGCGAGGAGCTGCGCGGACCGGACACGGGTCTCTACGTGGGCAGCACGGTCGCGCCGAGCTGGCAGGACCGCGTCGTGGTCGGCGACATCTCCGACCGCGCGAACGCGACCATCACCGAGTTCGCGAGCGGTGTCCTGATCGCCCGCCAGGGTGCGAGCGACATCTGGATTCCGCGCGAGTCGATCACCGAGGTGCGCACCGCACGCGGACTCGCAGGCAAGGTCATGAGCGCCGACGGACTGCTGGTAATCCGGTGGGTCCTGCCGACCGGCACCGCGATCGACAGCGGGCTGCGCGCCGATGACAAAACGATCTATCCCGGCTGGGTGGACGCCTTTGCCGGGCAGCATGACAGTGGACAGGGGACACAGGAATGAACACAGCGGTCTTGGTGCTGGAGAACGGCCAGGTGTTCACCGGCCGGAGCTTCGGCGCGACAGGCGAGACCCTCGGCGAAGCGGTGTTCTGCACCGCGATGACCGGCTACCAGGAGACCCTGACCGACCCGAGTTACCACCGGCAGATCGTCGTGGCCACCGCGCCGCAGATCGGCAACACCGGCTGGAACACCGAGGACGGCGAGAGCACCGGAAGCGCGGGCAGCACCGGGGTCGACGGCGACTCCGGGAAGATCTGGGTGGCGGGTTACGCGGTGCGCAACCCCACCCGACGCGTCTCCAACTGGCGTGCGACGACGTCGCTGGAGGACGAGCTCGTCCGCCAGGGCATCGTCGGCATCGCCGGGATCGACACCCGAACCGTCGTCCGCATCCTGCGCGACCACGGTTCGATGAAGGCCGGCATCTTCTCCGGCGACGCGCTCGCCGACACCGACGAGCTGCTGTCGCGGGTGCGTAACCAGCCGGACATGAAGGGGGCGCGCCTGGCCACCGAGGTCACCACCGACACCGGTTACGTCGTCGACCCGATCGGCGATCACCGGTTCACCGTCGCGGCCATCGACCTGGGCATCAAGACGAACACCCCGCGCATGTTCGCCGAGCGCGGCGTGCGCACCCACGTGCTGCCGGCGACGGTCGCACTCGACGCCATCACCGACCTCAGGCCCGACGGGGTGTTCCTGTCCAACGGCCCGGGCGACCCGGCCACCGCCGACGACGTCGTGGAGCTCACCCGGGCGGTGCTCGGCGAGAACCTGCCGCTGTTCGGCATCTGCTTCGGCAACCAGATCCTGGGCCGGGCCCTCGGCCGCGGCACCTACAAGATGAAGTTCGGGCACCGGGGCATCAACATCCCGGTCGTCGACCATGCCACCGGCAAGGTCTCGATCACCGCGCAGAACCACGGCTTCGCGCTCGAGGGCGAGGCGGGGGAGGAGTTCGACTCCGACTTCGGCCGCGCACGGGTCAGCCACATCTGCGCCAACGACGGCACCGTGGAGGGCGTCGAGCTGCTCTCCGGGCGCGCGTTCTCCGTCCAGTACCACCCGGAGGCGGCGGCCGGACCCCACGACGCCGCGTACCTGTTCGACAAATTCGTCACCCTGCTCGAGGGTGACCGTGCGCAAGGAGCCAAGGCCTGATGCCGCGCCGCCAAGACATCAATCACGTACTGGTCATCGGTTCCGGACCGATCGTCATCGGCCAGGCCTGCGAGTTCGACTACTCCGGCACCCAGGCCTGCCGGGTCCTCAAGTCCGAGGGCCTGCGCGTGTCGCTGGTGAACTCCAACCCGGCCACGATCATGACCGACCCGGAGTTCGCCGACGCCACCTACATCGAGCCGATCACCCCGGAGTTCATCGAGAAGGTCATCGAGACCGAGCGTGACGCCGGCCATCCGATCGACGCGGTGCTCGCGACCCTCGGCGGCCAGACCGCGCTCAACGCCGCGGTCGCGCTGCACGACCGCGGCTCGCTGGAGAAGTACGGCATCGAGCTGATCGGCGCCGACTTCGACGCCATCCAGCGCGGCGAGGACCGCCAGATGTTCAAGGACATCGTCGAGAAGGTCGGCGGCGAGAGCGCCCGCTCCCGCGTCTGCCACACCATGGACGAGGTCCGCGAGACCGTCGCCGAGCTCGGCTTCCCGGTGGTCGTGCGCCCGTCGTTCACCATGGGCGGCCTCGGCTCGGGCATGGCCTACGACGACGCCGACCTCGAGCGGATCGCCGGCGGCGGCCTGGCCGCGTCGCCGACCGCCAACGTCCTCATCGAGGAGTCGATCCTCGGTTGGAAGGAATACGAGCTCGAGCTCATGCGCGACAACCGCGACAACGTCGTGGTGGTCTGCTCGATCGAGAACGTCGACCCGGTCGGCGTCCACACCGGCGACTCGGTGACCGTCGCCCCGGCGATGACCCTCACCGACCGCGAGTACCAGCGCATGCGCGACCTGTCGATCGCCATCCTGCGCGAGGTCGGCGTCGACACCGGCGGCTGCAACATCCAGTTCGCGCAGGACCCGAGGGACGGCCGCCTCGTCGTCATCGAGATGAACCCGCGTGTGTCGCGCTCCTCGGCGCTGGCGTCGAAGGCCACCGGCTTCCCGATCGCGAAGATCGCCGCGAAGCTGGCCATCGGATACAGCCTCGACGAGATCGTCAACGACATCACCAAGGAGACCCCGGCCTGTTTCGAGCCGACGCTGGACTACGTCGTGGTCAAGGCCCCGCGGTTCGCGTTCGAGAAGTTCCCCGGCGCCGACGACACCCTTACCACCACGATGAAGTCGGTCGGCGAGGCGATGAGCCTGGGCCGCAGCTTCGCCGAGGCCCTCGGCAAGGTCATGCGCTCGCTGGAGACCAAGGCCGCCGGCTTCTGGACCGAGCCCAACCGGCCCGACCCGAAGACCCTCGACCTGCCCGCGCTCCTCGAGGAGATCAAGACGCCCAAGGACGGGCGCCTGTACAAGCTGATGCTGGCCTTCGAGGCGGGCGCGACGATCGAGCAGGTCTACGAGGCCACCGCGATCGACCCGTGGTTCCTCGCCGAGATCGCCGGCATCGGTGAGCTGGGCGCGAAGATCCGCGACGCCGAGGTCCTCGACGAGGCGCTGCTGCGCGAGGCGAAGTCCACCGGTTTCTCCGACCGCCAGATCGCCGCGCTGCGTTCGGACTTCGCCGACGAGGCGGCGGTGCGCGCCCATCGGCTGTCGCTGGGCGTGCGCCCGGTGTACAAGACCGTCGACACCTGTGCGGCCGAGTTCGAGGCGAAGACGCCGTACCACTACTCGACCTACGAGATCGATCCGGCAGCGACCAGCGAGATCGCCCCGCAGCCCGACCGTCCGAAGGTGCTGATCCTGGGTTCGGGCCCCAACCGCATCGGTCAGGGTATCGAGTTCGACTACTCGTGCGTCCACGCCGCGCTCACGTTGAGCGAGGCCGGCTACGAGACCGTGATGGTCAACTGCAACCCGGAGACGGTCTCCACCGACTACGACACCGCCGATCGCCTGTACTTCGAGCCGCTGACCTTCGAGGACGTCCTCGAGGTCTATCACGCCGAATCGCAGTCGGGCACCGTCGCCGGCGTCATCGTGCAGCTCGGCGGTCAGACCCCGCTCGGCCTGGCCCATCGCCTGGAAGAGGCCGGCGTCCCGATCGTCGGCACCAGCCCGGCGGCGATCGACCTGGCCGAGGACCGCGGCGAGTTCGGCAAGGTGCTCAACGCGGCGGGCCTGCCCGCGCCGGCGTTCGGCACCGCCACCAGCTTCGAGGAGGCCCGCGACACCGCGGCCCGCATCGGTTACCCGGTGCTGGTGCGCCCGTCGTACGTGCTCGGCGGCCGCGGCATGGAGATCGTCTACGACGAGAAGTCCCTCGAGGACTACATCTCCCGCGCGACCGAGCTGACCCCCGACCACCCGGTGCTGGTCGACCGATTCCTGGAGGATGCGGTGGAGATCGACGTCGACGCCCTGTGCGACGGCGACGAGGTCTTCATCGGCGGCGTCATGGAGCACATCGAGGAGGCCGGCATCCACTCCGGCGACTCCGCCTGTGCGCTGCCGCCGGTCACCCTCGGCCGTGCCGACCTGGAGATGGTGCGCCGTTCCACCGAGGCGCTCGCCAAGGGCATCGGGGTGAAGGGCCTGCTCAACGTCCAGTACGCGCTCAAGGACGACATCCTCTACGTCCTCGAGGCCAACCCGCGTGCGAGCCGGACCGTGCCGTTCGTGTCCAAGTCCACCGCGGTGCCGCTGGCCAAGGCGTGTGCCCGGGTGATGCTCGGCTCGTCGATCGCCGACCTGCGCGCGCAGGGCATCCTGCCGAAGACCGGCGACGGCGGCGAGGCGCCGTCGACCGCGCCGATCTCGGTCAAGGAGGCGGTGCTGCCGTTCAACCGGTTCCGCCGCCACGACGGCAGCGGCGTCGACAACCTGCTGAGCCCGGAGATGAAGTCGACCGGCGAGGTCATGGGCATCGACTCCGATTTCGGTCGTGCCTTCGCCAAGTCGCAGACCGCGGCCTACGGGTCGCTGCCGACGAGCGGTTCGATCTTCGTGTCGGTGGCCAACAAGGACAAGCGCGCGCTGATCTTCCCGGTCAAGCACCTCGCCGACCTCGGTTTCACCATCCTGGCCACCGAGGGCACCGCGGACGTGCTGCGCCGCAACGGCATCCGGTGTGAGACGGTGCTCAAGCACTTCGAGGCCGCCGAGGGGGAGCGCACCATCGTCGACATCATCCGCGCCGGCGAGGTCGCGATGGTGATCAACACCCCGTACGGCAACTCCGGCCCGCGCGTGGACGGCTACGAGATCCGGTCGGCCGCGGTGTCGGTCAACATCCCGTGCATCACCACCGTGCAGGGCGCGAGCGCCGCGGTGCAGGGCATCGAGGCCGCCATCAGCGGCGACATCCGGGTGCGGTCGATCCAGGGACGCCACGCGGACCTGGCCGGCCTGTCGTGAGCGGGTCCGGGTCGTTCGGCGCCCGCTACCGGCGGGTGACCGCCGAACGCGGGCGCCTGTGCGCCGGCATCGACCCGCATGCGAGCCTCCTGGCCGACTGGGGGCTGCCCGCCACGGTGGAGGGCCTGTCGCGTTTCGCCGACATCTGCGTGGAGGCGCTGGCCCCGGTCGCCGCGGTGATCAAGCCGCAGGTGGCGTTCTTCGAGCCGTACGGCGCCGCGGGCTTCGCGGTGCTCGAGCGCGTCATCGCCGGGTGCCGCGAGGCCGGTGCGGTGGTCATCGCCGACGCCAAGCGCGGCGACATCGGTTCGACGATGGCCGCCTACGCGCAGGCGTGGCTGTCCGACACGTCGCCGCTGTGCGCCGACTCGGTGACCGCCTCGCCCTACCTCGGGTACGAGTCGCTGCGTCCGGCCCTCGACCTCGCCCGTGAGGGCGGGCGGGGCGTGTTCGTGCTCGCCCGGACGTCCAACCCGGAGGGCGGCGACGTCCAGCAGGCGCGAGCGGGGGAGCGGTCGGTGGCCCAGTCCATCGTCGACGCCGCGGCCGCGGAGAATGCCGACGGCACCGCGACCGTCGGGCTCGTGGTGGGCGCGACGCGAGAACACGGGCTGGATCTGGCCGCCCTGAACGGACCGATCCTGGCGCCCGGGCTGGGCGCCCAGGGCGCGACCGCCGACGACCTCCGCACGGTGTTCGCCGGCGCCGACCCGGCATGGGTGCTGCCCGCGAGCTCACGCGGAGTGCTGCGCGCCGGGCCCGACGTCGCCGCGCTGCGCGAGGCGTTCGCGCGTACCCGCGACGAGGTCGAGGCCGCGCTGGGGCGCTCGGACGTCTGATCGGTCTGATCGGTATGACGTTGTGCCCGGAACCCGGGCACAACGTCATACGGAAGACCCGCTGCATGAAAGTGTCACCGTCGACGATCGACGCAGACGCGAGGGGTCCCGGCGAGTGACCGATTCTCAGGGGCCGACGTGTACGCGTCGGAGGACCGGCCGCCAGGCAATCCCGACCTTCTCGCGCGCCGCGATCTCGCCGTGCTCATCCAGACGCTCCGCCGGCCACTCCATCGGCTCACCCGCACCGGATCGACCTCCATCCGCCCCCAACAGTGCTCGTGGTCCGAAGCCCCGTAAGGGGAGCCGGGGACCACGGCCGGGCCGTCTGCGGTGTCCGCAGGGACTTTCCGGACCGCGACACGCGGAACGCCGCATGAGAATCCCAACAAATCTGCGCACATCACTCGAGTCACACCCGTCTCAGGGTGTGAAACCACTCGCGATTCGATCGTTCGCCTCGCTACCGACCACTCGCCGTCGTGGCGCGGTCCTGACCTGCGGATTCTCGGAAAAACAGGTAGTCAGGGCGGTGTAAGCGAGCGCGTCGTCGGATTCCGGCGCAGAGGTGGGCCGAACCCCACTACAACACGACGAAACACCGCGAAAACGGGGGGTCGCGCTCGCAAATGCCTGATCACGTGGGTACGGTCGCATTCGCCGCCAACAATCGGCGGTGCCGGACGGGTGCCCCACCCGGCCGCATCGTTGCGAAGACGACGCAGCATCGCCAGCGTGGCACAAGACGTCGGCCGCCTCACCGCGGACGATGAGAGTCCCAATCAAGAACGAAAGACGGAGGAACCCGTGGCCCTTCCCCAGTTGACTGACGAGCAGCGCGCCGCTGCGTTGGAGAAGGCAGCTGCCGCTCGTCGCGTCCGCGCGGAGCTCAAGGAGCGCCTCAAGCGCGGTGGCACCGATCTCCAGCAGGTGCTCAAGGATGCCGAGAACGACGAGATCCTGGGCAAGATGAAGGTCTCGGCCCTGCTCGAGGCCCTGCCCAAGGTCGGCAAGGTCAAGGCTCAGGAGATCATGACCGAGCTGGAGATCGCCCCGACCCGCCGCCTGCGCGGTCTCGGCGACCGTCAGCGCAAGGCCCTGCTCGAGAAGTTCAGCAACTGAACGTGAGCACTGCACGTACGAGGGGCCGACTGCTCGTTTTGGTCGGCCCCTCGGCCGTCGGCAAGTCCACCGTCGTCGCGAAGGTGCGCGATGCGATCCCGGACCTGTTCTTCAGCGTCTCGGCGACCACCCGCGACCCGCGTCCCGGTGAGGTCGACGGCCGCGATTACCACTTCGTCAGCCGCGAGGACTTCGACAAGATGATCGCCGGCGACGAGCTGCTCGAATGGGCCGACATCCACGGCGGCCTGCAACGGTCCGGGACCCCGCTGAAGCCGGTCCTCGACGCGCTGGACGCCGGCAGGCCGGTCCTCGTGGAGGTCGATCTGGTCGGCGCGCGCAACGTCGTGAAACGCCTGCCCGAGGCCACCACCGTCTTCCTCGCCCCGCCCAGCTGGGGCGAACTGGTCGCGCGCTTGCGCGGCCGGGGCACCGAGACGCCGGAGGCGATCGAGCGCCGCCTGGCCACCGCCGAGGTCGAGATGGCCGCGCGTGACGAGTTCGACCACGTCATCGTGAACAGCGAAGTCGACCGAGCGGTCTCGGAGTTGGTATCCTTGCTGGTCGGACCTGAGCAGCCCACCGCGCCCGCGACCTGACCGGCCCCTCACGGCATCAGATGATCGATGCCTTCGACATCCAGACCTCTACGCAGGAGTTCGTGTGACCGCACCGACCAACTTCGACTACACCGAGATCGCCGACGCGCCGGCCTATGACACGCCGCTGGGCATCACCAACCCGCCGATCGACGAGCTGCTCGAGCGCGCGTCGTCGAAGTACGCGCTGGTCATCTTCGCCGCCAAGCGCGCACGGCAGATCAACGACTACTACAACCAGCTCGGCGACGGCATCCTCGAGTACGTCGGTCCGCTGGTCGAGCCGGGCCTGCACGAGAAGCCGCTGTCGATCGCACTGCGCGAGATCCACGCCGACCTGCTCGAGCACACCGAGGGCGAGTAGTCACGGCGGGATGACCAAGCCGACCAAGACACGGCGCCGGATTCTCATCGGCGTCGGCGGAGGCATCGCGGCATACAAGGTGTGCTCGGTGATCCGCCACTTCACCGAGGCCGGGCACGAGGTCCGCGTCGTCCCCACGCCGGCCGCGCTCGAGTTCGTCGGCAAGGCGACCTTCGAGGCGCTCAGCGGTCATCCGGTGACCACCTCCGTCTTCGACGACGTCGACGAGGTCGCCCATGTCCGCCTGGGCCAGGGTGCCGACCTCGTCGTCATCGCACCGGCCACCGCGGACCTGATGGCGCGTGCTGCTCAGGGGCGCGCCGACGACCTGCTGACCGCATCGCTGCTCACGGTGCGATGTCCGGTGCTGTTCGTGCCCGCCATGCACACCGAGATGTGGGAGCACCCGGCCACGCAGGCCAACGTCGCGACCCTCCGCTCGCACGGTGCAACCGTGATGACCCCGGCGTCGGGGCGCCTCACCGGCACCGACTCCGGCCGTGGCCGACTGCCCGACCCGCAGGAGATCGCCCTCATCGGCGAACTGCTCCTCGACCGCCCCGACTCGCTGCCGTACGACCTGGCCGGCGTCCGCGTGCTGATCAGCGCCGGCGGCACGCGCGAACCCCTCGATCCGGTCCGTTACCTGGGCAATCACTCGTCGGGCAAGCAGGGCTTCGCCCTCGCCCGGGCCGCCGCGCAGCGGGGTGCGAGCGTCACCGTCGTCGCCGGCTCGACCGCTGGCCCGGGTGATCCGGCGGGGGTGGAGATCGTCCGCATCGCCACCGCGCGCGAGCTCGCCGAGGAGATGACGACGCGCGCCGCCCACGCCGACGTGGTGATCATGGCCGCCGCGGTCGCCGACTTCCGGCCGGTGAGCGTCGCCGACGCCAAGATCAAGAAGGGCGACGCCGGACCGGCCCCGATCGAACTGACCACCAACCCCGACATCCTGCGCGGGCTCGTCGAGGCCCGCGACGAGGGCCGGATCCCCGGGGAGACCGTCATCGTCGGGTTCGCCGCCGAGACCGGCGACGAGACCGGCGGGGTTCTCGACCACGGGCGGGCGAAGCTCAAGCGCAAGGGTTGCGACCTGCTGGTCGTCAACGCCGTCGGCGAGGGCAAGGCCTTCGGAACCGAGGACAACACCGGATGGCTGCTGTCGGCCGAGGGTGCCGAGACCGCGCTGCCCTACGGATCGAAAACACTCATGTCGAGCCGAATACTTGACGAAGTGCGCCGACTGGTGCCTGATAGTCGGGGAGCCTGAGCAGCACGCCGTGACCGACCACGCGTGTAGTTTGGTGTGAACTCCAACGGCCATCGACGGCCTGCTTACCTGCAAAACGGCGCCGGACACCTTCCGCGCGCGAGATCTCGAGAGGATCTGATGACCACCTCGTCACGCCTGTTCACGAGCGAATCCGTCACCGAGGGACATCCCGACAAGATCTGTGACGCGATCAGCGACTCGATCCTCGATGCCATCCTCACCGAAGACCCGAAGGCGCGCGTGGCGGTGGAGACCCTGGTGACCACGGGTCAGGTCCATGTCGCCGGCGAGGTCACCACCTCGGCCTACGCCGACATCCCCGGCATCGTGCGGTCGAAGATCCTCGAGATCGGCTACGACTCGTCCACCAAGGGCTTCGACGGCGCGTCGTGCGGCGTCAACGTGGCCATCGGCGCGCAGTCGCCGGACATCGCCGGCGGCGTGTTCAACTCCCACGAGAGCCGCAGCGGCATCTCCGAGGACGAGATCGACCAGCAGGGCGCCGGCGACCAGGGCCTGATGTTCGGCTACGCCACCAACGAGACCCCCGAGCTCATGCCGGTGCCGATCGCGATCGCGCACCGCCTGTCGCGCAAGCTGACCGAGGTCCGCAAGAACGCCACGCTGCCGTACCTGCGTCCCGACGGCAAGACCCAGGTCACCATCGAGTACGACGGCGACAAGCCCGTCCGCCTCGACACCGTCGTGCTGTCCACCCAGCACGCCGCCGACGTCGACCTCGAGAACCTGCTCGCGCCCGACATCAAGAAGTACGTCGTCGACGCGGTGCTCGCCGAGATCGACCTGCCCGGGCTCGACACCTCCGACTACCGCCTGCTGGTCAACCCGACCGGCAAGTTCGTCCTCGGCGGTCCGATGGGCGACGCCGGCCTGACCGGCCGCAAGATCATCGTCGACACCTACGGCGGCATGGCCCGCCACGGTGGCGGTGCCTTCTCGGGCAAGGACCCGTCGAAGGTCGACCGCAGCGCCGCCTATGCGATGCGCTGGGTCGCCAAGAACGCCGTCGCCGCAGGCCTCGCCGACCGCATCGAGGTCCAGGTGGCCTACGCGATCGGCAAGGCCGCCCCGGTGGGTCTGTTCGTCGAGACGTTCGGCACCGAGAAGGTCGACACCGCCGTCATCGAGCGGGTCATCACCGAGCACTTCGACCTGCGTCCGCTCGCGATCATCCGCGATCTGGACCTGCTGCGTCCGATCTACGCCCCGACCGCCGCGTACGGCCACTTCGGCCGCACCGACGTCGACCTGCCGTGGGAGCGGACCGACCGCGCGGACAAGCTGCGCGCGGCCGCCGGTCTCTGAGACCCCGAAGGGCGGTAGGCCCTGCCACCGAAAGGCGCACGGGTACCGGCTGATTCGCTGCCGGTTGCCCGTGTGCTGCCCATCCTCGGACTCGCACACCTGGACCGTCCGTTCGACTACCTGATCGACTCCGATCAGGACGAGATCGCGGTTCCGGGCGTGCGGGTCCGTGTTCGGTTCTCGGGACGTCTCGTCGACGGCTTCCTACTCGAGCGCATCGCCAAGAGCGACCACCCGGGTAAGCTGGGGTGGCTCGATCGCGTCATCTCCGCCGAGCCGGTCCTCACGCCCGAACTGGCCACACTGTGCCGGGCGGTCGCCGACCGGTACGCCGGCACCATGGGCGACGTCGTGCGCCTGGCCATCCCGCCCCGTCACGCGCGGACGGAGAAGGAGGAGACGAAGGAGCCGACGACCGTCGTCGAAGCCCCGGACCTGGCCGAGTGGCGTCGCTATCCGCTGGCGGAGTCGTTCGTGGAGGCGCTCGCCGGCGGTCATCCGCGCGCCGCCTGGCAGGCGCTGCCGGGGGAGGACTGGCCGCAACGGCTCGCCGAGCTCGCCGCCGCCACCCTCGCCGGCGGGCGCGGGTGCATCATCGTCGTCCCCGACCAGCGCGACCTCGACCGGCTCTGGGCGGCGTGCGAGCCGCTCATCGGCGACCGGGGCGTCGTGCTGGCCGCCGGTCTCGGTCCGACCGCCCGCTACCGTCGCTGGCTGGCGGTGCGCAGAGGCGCCGCGCAACTCGTGATCGGCACGCGGAGTGCGGTGTTCGCTCCCGTCCACGATCTCGGGCTGATCGTCGTGTGGGACGACGGGGACGACAGCATGCCCGACCCGCGGGCGCCGTATCCGCACCCGCGTGAGGTCGCGGTGCTGCGGGCGCACCTCGAGCAGTGCGGCCTGCTCCTGGGTGGCTTCGCCCGGACCGCGGAGGCGCAGGCGCTCGTCGCGTCCGGTTGGGCGCATGACCTGCTCGCCGAGCGCGCGACCGTCCGCGAACGCAGTCCGCGTGTGCAGGCGATCTCCGACGACGACCGCCAGATCGCCCGGGACCCGATGGCGCGGTCTGCGCGCATCCCCGAGGTCGCCTTCGATGCCGCGCGCACCGCGTTCGCCGCCGACCGCCCGGTCGTGTTCAGTGTTCCGCGCCGTGGCTACGTCCCGTCGCTGGCCTGCACCCGATGCCGCGAGCACGCGCGCTGCCGCGCCTGCCACGGACCGCTCCAGATGGACGGCGACGGTCGGCTCTCGTGCCGGTGGTGCGGGCGTCCGGAACGGAGCTTCCGCTGCCCGGAGTGCGGCAACACCCGGGTGCGCGCCACGGTGACGGGTGCGCGACGGACCGCGGAGGAGCTGGGCCGGGCGTTCGCCGGGGTGCCGGTGCTGACCAGCGGCGGCGACATGATCCTCGACGAGATCGAGCCGGGCGCACGGCTCGTCGTGTCCACCCCGGGGGCCGAACCCGTGGCGCCCGGCGGCTACGGCGCGGCGATCGTCCTCGACACCTGGGCGCAACTCGACCGCGCCGACCTGCGCGCCGAGGAACACGCCGTCCGACGCTGGATGGCGCTCGCCGGGATGGTGCGCCCCCACAGCGACGGCGGCCGCGTGGTGATCGTCGCCGACTCCACTCTCGCGCCCGTCCAGGCGTTGATCCGTTGGGACCCCGTGAGTTTCGCGTCCATGCAGCTCGACGAGCGGGTGGAGCTCGGGTTCCCGCCCGCGGTGACGATGGCGTCGATCGACGGCCCCACCCAGGTCATCACCGACTTCGTCGAGAACCTCGAACTGCCCGAGGGCACCGATATCCTCGGCCCCGTCCCGCTGCCCCCGGGGGTTCGTCCGCCGGCGGGCAGCGCCGAGTGGGAGGCGGCCTCCGCCGACGACGAAATGGACCGCATCCTGGTGCGACTGCCGCGCAAGCACGGCCGACTCCTCGCGAAGGCGCTCGCGGCCGGGCAGGCGCGCCGAAACACTCATCGTCTGACCGGGCCGATCCGGGTCCAGGTGGATCCGCCTACGATCGGATGAATGCGCATCGTTTTCGCCGGTACACCCGAGGTCGCCGTGCCGTCGCTGCAGGCCCTGCTCGACTCGCCGTCGCACGAGGTCGTCGGCGTCATCACCCGCCCCGACACGGTCGCCGGGCGCGGCCGCAAGGTCGTTCGGTCGCCGATCGGCGTGCTCGCCGACGAGCACGGCCTCGAGGTGATCACCCCGCGGCGGCTGTCCGAGCCGGAGGTCGCCGAGACGCTGCGCCGCTGGGCGCCCGACGCCGGTGCCGTGGTCGCCTACGGCGGCCTCGTCCCGGAGGACCTGCTCGACCTGCCCACCCACGGGTGGATCAACCTGCACTTCTCGGTGCTGCCCGCGTGGCGCGGGGCGGCGCCGGTGCAGGCGGCGATCGCTGCCGGCGACGAGGTGACCGGCGCGAGCACCTTCCGCCTGGAGAAGGGGCTCGACACCGGCCCGGTCTACGGGGTGCTCACCGAGATGATCCGACCCACCGACACCGCCGGCGATCTGCTCACGCGGTTGGCCGAGGCGGGGTCCGGACTCTTGGTGAACACGCTCGACGGCATCGAGGCCGGCCGCCTGATCCCCGAACCGCAGCCGAATGTCGGGGTCAGCCATGCACCCAAGGTCGAGGTGGAGGACGCGCGCATCCGCTGGGATCTGCCCGCGCACATCATCGACCGCGTCGTCCGCGCCTACACTCCGGCTCCCGGCGCGTGGACCGTGCTGGAGGAGGCGAGGATCAAGGTCGGGCCCGTGCGGCCGGTCGCGGCCGACGACGCGTCGCTGCCCGAGTCGGCCCGCGGGGACGCCTTGGCGCCGGGCGTGGTCGCGGTGACCAAGAAGGCGGTCTTCGTCGGGACCGGTTCGACGCCGGTGAGACTCGGCACGGTGCAACCGCCCGGCAAGAAGGCGATGCCCGCGGCCGACTGGGCGCGCGGCGCGCGCCTCGAAGACGGCACGGTGCTGGGGTGAGCGCCGATCGGCGGCCGGGCCGGGACAGGGCGCCGCAGGGACGTTCGGACCGGAACCGCGGGAAGCCGCAGAACACCGCCAAGTTCCGGCAGAAGGAGGTCGACCCGGCCCGCGTCGCCGCCCGCGACGTCCTTCGCGCCGTCCGGGAGCGCGACGCCTACGCGAACCTCGTCCTGCCGAAGATGTTGCGGGAGCGCGGGATCACCGGCCGCGACGCCGCCTTCGCCACCGAACTCGCCTATGGCGCGTCGCGCGCTCAGGGTCTGCTCGACGCGGTGATCTCCTCGGCCGCCGGGCGTCCGGTCCCCGAGATCGACGGGACGCTGCTCGACGTGCTGCGCCTGGGCACCTATCAGCTGCTGCGCACGCGTGTGAGCCCGCATGCCGCGGTGTCGACCTCGGTGGATCTGGTGCGCGCCGAGAACGGTATGGGCCCTGCCGGTTTCGTGAACGCGGTGCTGCGCAAGGTGTCGCAGAAGACCGAGGAGATGTGGGTCGACGAGCTCGCGCCGTCGCCGGCCGAGGACCTCGTCGGGTATCTCGCGTTCCAGTACGCGCACCCGCGCTGGATCGCCGAGGTGTTCCGCGACGCGCTGGGTGGTTCGGCCGGTCAGTTGCAGGCCCTGCTCGCCGCCGACGACGAGCGGCCGCCGGTGCATCTCGTCGCGCGGCCCGGCATGATGACCGCCGAGGAACTCGCGCTGACCAGCGGGGGAGAGGTCGGCCGGTTCTCCCCGTACTGCGTGTACCTGGCCGGCGGCGACCCGTCGGACGTCGACGCCATCCGCGAGGGCTACGCCGGGGTCCAGGACGAGGGCAGCCAGCTGATCGCGCGAGCGGTCACCGTCGCCGACGTCGGCGAGGATTCCGGCCGCTGGCTCGACATGTGCGCCGGGCCCGGGGGCAAGGCCGCTCTGATCGGCTCGCTCGCCGACATCGACGGCGCGCACCTCGACGCGATCGAGGTGTCCGAACACCGCGCCGAGCTGATCCGCAAGGCCGTCCGCGACCTGCCGGTCACCATCCACGTCGCCGACGCGCGGTCGAGCGGGCTGGCGCCGGGCTTCGACCGCATCCTGCTCGACGCCCCGTGCTCGGGACTCGGGTCGCTGCGTCGCCGACCCGAATCCCGTTGGCGCCGAAGCCCGCGCGATGTCGACGAGCTGGTGGTCCTGCAGAAGGAACTGCTGTCCGAGGCCTTGCGTCTGGTGAAACCCGGTGGCGTCGTGGTGTATTCGACGTGCTCGCCGCATCCTGCCGAGACCACCGCGGTCGTCGCCGATGTTCTCGCGGAGGTCGAGGGTGCGCGTCAGCTCGACGCGCGGCCGCTGGTCACGGTGGGCGAGCTCGAGGGTGAGCTGCTCGGCGACGGCCCGCACGTGCAGCTCTGGCCGCACATCCACGGCACCGACGCGATGTTCCTGGCGGCGCTGACGCGGGACTGACCTCGCCCGCACTTCCCGTCCACGAGTGAGTCGTCGGACGTCCTGTCTTCCAGAATTCGGTTCGGAGAGGCGACCTCGATCGAGGTCGCATCACCGAAGTGAGGTCTGCCAGAGGGTGGATGATCCGGTCCGGCGAGCCTTCCGGGTAACGTCCGACCGGTGACGACCACCGTGATCCGCCCCGCCACGCCGGCCGACGTCGACGGTGCGGCGACGACCCTCGGCCTCGCCTGCGCCGACTATCCGTTCACCCGGCACACCGTCGACGCGCGGGACCATCTCGATCGGGTCCGGTCCCTGCAACGCCTCTACCTCTCCGAGGTCGGACTGCCATGCGGAAAGGTCTGGGTGTCAAACGATCTCACGGCGGTCGCGGTGTGGATCGCCCCGTCGTCGACGGGTCTCGAGGAGGCCTTCGGCGCCATCGCGGGTCGCGTCGTCGACCTGTACGGCGACCGCGCCGAGATCGCGGCGCGTGCCGACGAGGCGACCGCGCCGCTGCGTCCGGCCGAATCCGTCTGGCATCTGGCCACCGTCGGCGTCGCGCCCTCCGCGCAGGGCCGCGGACTCGGGCGGGCGGTGCTCGAACCGGGCCTGCGGGCCGCGGAGGCGGAGGGGATGCCGGCGTACCTGGAGACGTCGTCGCACTCGAACGTCGCGTTCTACGAACGACTCGGCTTCGAGGTCATCGGAGAGGTCGCGCTGCCCGACGGCGGGCCGACGGTCTGGGGGATGCTGCGCTCGAAGGCGTAGAGCGAATCGGCCTATGGCGCGCATTTCTTCTACAAATCGCGGTCGCCCTAGACTTGTCGACCATGTGCACCGCCGCCAACGCGCCCATGATCGCCCCGTCCATCCTGTCCGCGGATTTCGCGAATCTCGCCGACGAGGCGGCAGCGGTGGCCGAGCCCGGCGCCACCCGCGCCGACTGGCTGCACGTCGACGTCATGGACAACCACTTCGTGCCGAACCTGACCCTCGGACTGCCGATCGTCGAGAGCCTGCTCAAGGCCACCGACATCCCGCTCGACTGCCATCTGATGATCGAGAACCCCGACCGCTGGGCGCCGCCCTACGCCGAGGCCGGCGCGCACAACGTCACCTTCCACGCGGAGGCCACCGACAACCCGGTCGGCGTCGCCCGCGACATCCGGGCCGCCGGCGCCAAGGCCGGCCTGTCGATCAAGCCCGGCACCCCGCTCGAGCCGTACCTGGAGATCCTCCGCGACTTCGACACCCTGCTCGTGATGAGCGTCGAACCCGGCTTCGGCGGGCAGAAATTCATCCCCGACGTCCTGTCCAAGGTGCGCGCGATCCGCAAGTACATCGCCGCCGAGGACCTGAAGCTGCTCGTCGAGATCGACGGCGGCATCAACGCCGACACCATCGAGCAGGCCGCGGAGGCCGGTGTCGACTGCTTCGTCGCGGGCTCGGCCGTCTACGGCGCCGACGACCCGGGCCAGGCGGTGGCCGCCCTGCGCCGGCAGGCCGTCGAGGCCCGCGCCAAGGCCGGCATCTGATCGGCCGCATGGAGATCGTCGCCGCCATGGACCGCGCCGTCGAGGCGTCGCGGTCGTCGATGGGTGTCAGCTCCCCGAACC
>NZ_BAOQ01000046.1 GCF_000344155.1 Gordonia paraffinivorans NBRC 108238
GCGGTCCGCAGACGCGTCCCGGAAAACAGCGCCTGAGAAGCGCCGCTCAGGCGAAGCGGATCGCGCTGTGCCGCCGGCGCCCCGCTGGAGGGCGGAATTCGGGGGCGGTTGCCGCCCGTGACCTGAGGCAGGCTCCGGGCCGGTCGCGGCCAGGTACCGATTGGGTCAACTGACTGGTTCCGCGACTCACACCGACAGTATTCTCCTGTTTCTAGAGTGACTCAGGAGAAAATTGTGAAAGTTGTGACTCGGTTTGCCCTCGTCGTCGGAGCCCTCGCGATGAGCGTGGTGCTCGGCGTGGGGTCTGCGAACGCCGTGCCCCTTCCCGCGCTGCCGCCGCTGCCCGAGCCGTTCGCCACCTGGTTCGCGCCGCCGGAGCCCGTGGAGAAAAAGCTCGCGAAGAGCTATGCGGCCCTGGCGAAGTCGATGAAGAAGTCGCTCCCCGGGCAGGTCGGCGTCGCGATCGCACCCATCGGCAGCGACCAGGTGATCTCCTTCGGATCGCTCAAGGCGGGTCGGGCGTGGTCGACGATGAAGGTGCCGGTCTCGTTGGCCGCGCAACGCGAGCGCGGGCCGGAGGTCGCGAAGATGGAGGACAAGGCCATCACCTTCTCCGACAACGACGCGGCCGGCGAGCTCTGGGGTGTGCTCGGCGGTGGACGCGCATCGGTCGACGCCGTCACCGCGGTGCTGCGCGAGGGCCACGACACCCGGACTCACGTCTCCTCCGAGATCGACGACCCGCCGTCGTATCCCGGCCACACCTCCTGGGCCCTGCGGGATCAGGCCGTCTTCGGAGCGCACCTGCCCTGCTTCCGAGACAGTGAGAACATCATCCGCCTGATGAGTCAGGTCGCCCCCAACCAGCAGTGGGGGATCGCCAGGGTCGGGCGCGAGAAGGGCGCGGTCACCGCGGTCAAGGGCGGCTGGGGTCCGGCGACGTCGAAGTCGTCCGGCCATCTCGTGCGACAGCTGGGGATCATCACCACCACCGACGGTCAGGTCGCGGTGTCGATGGCGGCGATCCCGCGAAGCGGTTCCTTCACCGACGGCACCAAGATGCTCACGCGCGTCGGCAACTGGCTGGGCAAGAATCTCGCCGACCTGCCGAAGGGCCGCTGTTGACGGACTCCGATGGATCAGGCGTCGGCCGCCTCGTGGCGTCCCGCGGGCGCCTGCGGTGCCCCCGCCGGGCGGCACAGCGCGGCCGCGATCGCGGTGGTCAGGGGCACCGACAGCGCGATCGCGATACCGCCGACGAACGACCGGGCGAGCTCGACGGCCACCACGTCGGTCGTGAGCAGCCCGCCGAGCGGCTGCTGGGCCACCGAGAACAGCAGCATCAGCGGCAGGGCGCTGCCGGCGTAGGCGAAGACCAGGGTGTAGACGGTGCTGGCGATGTGGTCTCGGCCGACGCGCATCGCGGCGCGGAACGTCGCGATCCGTGAGGGTTCGCCGGCGGCGGCGAGCTCGAAGGCCGCCGACGCCTGGGTGATCGTCACGTCGTTGAGCACACCGAGGGTGCCGATGATGAATCCGGCCAGCAGGAGGCCGCTCACCGAGATGTTGCCCTGGTAGACCTGCAGATTGGTGGTCTGGTCGCCCGACAGGCCCGTGAGGTTCATCGTCTTGATCGCCAGCCAGCTCAAGAGCCCGGCCAGCAGCAGCGATGTCAGTGTTCCCAGGAGCGCCGACGAGGTGCGCAGGCTGATCCCGTGCGCCAGGTAGAGCACGACGAACAGGATCACCGCCGACGACACGACCGCCACCGCCACCGGTGACGCGCCGTCGAGGATGGCGGGCAGCGTGAACACGATCAGCACGCCGAAGGCGAAGGCCAGGCCGAGGATCGAACGGAAACCGCGCCAGGCCGCGACCAGGACGATCGCGGCGACGAACAGGATCGCCCACACCACCGTCGCGGTGCCGCGCTGGAAGTCGAAGAAGCTGTAGTTCACGCCGCTCGGACTCGGGATCGCGGCGAGGCGTATCGCGTCGCCGACGCGCAGGATCGGCTGCCCGGCCTGCGGGGAGTCGCTGGTCCCCGGGGCATCGGCGCCTGGTGCGGTGCCCGACTGGGCACGCTCGGTCGGGATCTCGAGCACCGTGTACCGGCCGCTGTGCTCGCCGGAGTCGATGCGCACCGTGTTGAAGATGCAGGCGCCGTCGGCGACCGGGTTGACCGGGATGTCGGCGGTCTCGAGGACGCTGCCGGCCACCGAGCTCAGGCAGTTCGCCCGGAACTGGTCGACGATCTCGCCGTCGACGGTCTGGATGGGACCGCCGTCGGCGGTCCGGAACTGCGTGGGGATCGGATGGTCGGCATCCGACGGCCAGAGCACGGCCATGCCGATGACCACGGCCACCCCGGTGACCGCCAGTGTCGCGATGACGAACCACTTGGCGAACGGGGACAGGGCGTGGGAGATGTCGGTCAGGTGCGGGTGACCATGTTGAGTGCGCGCCACGCCGGTGAGCCTATGCGCAAGCGCCCGGGTCGCGGAACGGCGACCCGGGCGCTCACGGACGTGGCGGCCGGAACTCGGCACAATTCGTCGCAGAGTGCGACCCCTGCGTGATCACAGCGGCAGCAGGATGTCCTTCACGGTCGGATCGGTGGCCAGGAACTCCTGCACGGCGGGGTCCTTGAAGGCGGCCACGAGGTTCTTGATGTTCTCGGTGTTCTCCCACTCGGTGCCGATGGTGAGCTGGCCGGCGAACTCGTCCGGGGCCGGCGGCGCGAAGATCTGCTTGGAGATCGGGATACCCGCCGCCAGGTAGTACTCGGTGTAGCCGACGGTGGCGTCGAGGTCGGCGAGCGACCGGGACTGCGCGGCGAAGTCGAGCAGGACGAACTGCAGGTTGCGCGGGTTCTCGGCGATGTCCTTCTGGGTCGCCTTCCACTTGTCGATGCCCGGCTTGAGGGTGATCAGGCCGGCGCGCTCGAGCAGCCACAGGCCCTGGGCCTCGTTGGCGGGATCGGAGTACAGCGACACCTTGGCGTTCTGCGGCAGGTCCTGCGGGTTGGCGTACTTGTCCGACCAGATGCCGAAGCCCCAGCGGAAGACGGGGGTCGCGGCGACCTCCTTGAAGTCGGGGTTGGCCTCGAGGACCTGCGACAGCCACAGCTTGTGCTGGTAGATGGTGCCGGCGACCTCGCCGTCACTGACCGCGCGGTTCAGCGTCGTCGAGTCGGACAGGCCCTTGAACGCGACCTTGATGTCGTACTTCGGGGCGACCTCCCGGCTGACGAACTCGACGAGCGCCTGCTCGGCGGCGTTGCCCTCGGCGGTGACGACGGTCAGCGTCGCGCCCGGGGTCTCGTTGGGGGAGGTCGAGTCGGAGCCGAGAAAGCGCCAGCCGAGCACGCCGGCCAGGACGGCGACCACGACGAGAACGCCGGCGATCAGCGGCCAGCGGCGTCGCGTGGAGATCTCGATGTCGGAACCCGATGCGGGAGAGGGCTTCTGCGTCTCCGGCGCGCCGGTGTTGAGGTCGGAGGACATGGATGGACCTTTCGTGGTGAAAGTGCGGATCGCGGAGGGCGATTCGAGGGAGGGTTCGGTGCGGCCG
Source organism: Gordonia paraffinivorans NBRC 108238 (assembly GCF_000344155.1). GTDB lineage: Bacteria > Actinomycetota > Actinomycetes > Mycobacteriales > Mycobacteriaceae > Gordonia > Gordonia paraffinivorans. The sequence continues at coordinate 3,574 of NZ_BAOQ01000046.1, forward strand.
GACGCGGTCAGTGGTTGACGCGCTTGTTGGTCACCGGGTTGAGGCTGCGCACGAGTGCGTCGCCCGCGAGCTGGATGAGCGCCACGGTGATGACGAGGACGATGATCGTGGCGATCATGACGCCCTGGTCGAATCGCTGGTAGCCGTAGGTGACCGCGACGTAGCCGAGGCCGCCCGCGCCGATGGTGCCCGCGATGGTCGAGTACTCGATCATCGCGATCGTGTTGATGGTCAGGCCGCCGACGATGCTCGGCAGCGCCTCGGGAACCTGTGCCTTCCAGATGATCTGGGCGTTGGAACCGCCGGAGGCGCGGGCGACGTCGATGGTCGAGGCGGGCACCGAGCGCAGCGAGTTCTCCACGATGCGGGTGAAGAACGCGATGCCCGCGATGGACATCGGGACCACCGCGGCGGCGATGCCGATGTTGGTTCCGGTCACGAGACGAGTGAACGGGATGATGGCGGTCATCAGCACGAGGAAGGGCAACGATCGCCCGATGCTGATGATCCAGGACAACGGCGTGTGCAGCGCGCGGTTGGGGAAGAGCCCGCCCGGGGCGAGGTTGTGGACCAGCGCGCCGAGCGGCACCCCGACGACCAGCACGATCACCATCACGATGCTCACCATGAGCACGGTGTCGACGAACGCCGGCAGCAGCAGGTCGGGGATCTCGTCGACGGGGACGGTGATCGCGGCGAGATGGCTTGTCGTGCTCATACCGCCACCTCCTCCTTCGTCGTCAGGATGTCGTTCGTCGTGGCGTCGTGGTCATCGGCCGGATCGGTTGCCGCGCCGGGTGTTTGCGTGGTGCGGGCGGACAACTCCAGTTCGGCGGCAGCGTCGACGAACGCCGACACGTGGTCCGCCGGCACCGACACGGTGAGGTCGCCGAAGGCGATCCCGTCGACGGTCTGGACGTTCGCGCCGAGGACCGAGATCGGGATGCCGAGTCGGCCGCCGAGCCGCGTGAGCCAGTCGGCCGGCACGGAGGTGGAGTTGTAGACGACGTCGATTGCGGCCTGATCGGCACCCGCCCGGGCAGCCGGGCCACGAGGCCGGAGTGCCCGTCCCAGAACGGAATCCGGATCGAGCACCAGGTCGTCGAGCCGTCCGTGCTCGACGATCCGGCCGTGGTCGAGCCGTCCGACGGTGTCGGCGACGCGGACGATCGTGTCCATCTCGTGGGTGATGAACACGACGGCGAGGCCGAGTTCGTCGCGGACCTCCGTGAGCAGGTTCAGGAACGTGTCCGTGGCGGCCGGGTCGAGGCCCGACGTCGCCTCGTCGGACAGCAGCACCGACGGCTTGAGGGCGAGCGCGCGGGCGATGCCGACGCGCTGGCGCTGGCCGCCGGAGAGCTGATGCGGGTACAGGTTCGCCTTGTCGGCCAGGCCGACGAGATCGAGCAGATCGGCGACCCGTGCCCTGGTGGACGCCTTCGTCGCGCCGAGGTATTCCAGCGGCAGGGCGACGTTCTCGGCGGCGGTCCGGCGGGCCAGCAGGCTCGACGACTGGAACACGGTCCCGATACGACGACGGGCGTCGCGCAGGCCGGACGTGCCGAGGGCGGTCAGGTCCTCGCCGTTGACGACGACCTTGCCCGACGTCGGGCGCTCCAGGAGGTTCAGGCATCGTGCCAGGGTGCTCTTGCCCGCGCCGGACGGCCCGACGACGGCGAAGATCTCGCCCGAGTCGACGGTGAAGTCGATCTCGTCGAGCACCGTGGTCGGCTTCGAGGTGCCGGCCCCGAACACCTTGGTGAGTTCTACCACTTCGATCATCTCGGCACCCTCGTCACTTCGTCCCGGACAGGATGAGGCGGTTGGTCTCACGGATCGAGTCGTCGATGGTCGAGTTCACGCCGCCGACGCGGTAGGTCGATCCGCGGTGGTTGTCGGGCAGCAGGTCGCCGCGGCCGAACAGCTTGTGGCGCAACGTTCCCGGTACATACTCGCGGTCGTAGAGGCCGCGACGCTCGAGGGCCGGGATCACATGGGTGACGATGTCCTCGAACGTGCCCGGGGTGATCGCGTAGGCGAGGTTGAAGCCGTCGACGTCGGTCTCGGCGACCCACTCCTGCAGGGCCTGCGCGACCTCGTCGCCCGAGCCGATGAGGACCGGTCCGGTGCCTCCGATGCCGCCCCATTCCGCGATCTCGCGCACGCGCCATTCCTCTCCGGAGTCGCTGGCCTGCTGGAACGCGGCGACGGCGGACTGGATGGCGTTGCTCTCAACGTTGCCGATCGGCTCGTCGATGTCGTAGGCCGCGAGGTCGATGCCCATCCACCCCGACATCAGCACGAGCGCACCCTCTTCACTGGCGTACCGCTGGTACTCGGCGGCCTTCTCCCGTGCGGCCTCCGGGGTGGAGTCGGTGATGATGGTCAGCAGCGTGTAGATCTTGGCGTCGTAGGGATCGCGGCCGGCCAGCACCAGTTCCTCGCGGATCTTGCCGACGACGTCGCGCAGGATGGCCTTGGTGGGCGCGGCGACGAAGATCGCCTCGGCGTTCTCGGCGGCGAAACGACGACCCCGCGGCGACGCTCCTGCCTGGTAGATCACCGGCGAACCCTGCGGCGACGGCTCGCAGAGGTGCACGCCGGGAACGGTGTAGTGCTTTCCGCGGTGGCCGATGTGGTGCACCTTGGCGGGGTCGGTGAAGATGCCGCGGTCGCGGTCACGCAGGACCGCGTCGCGTTCCCACGAGCCCTCCCACAGCTTGTAGAGGACGGTCAGGTACTCGTCGGCCTGGTCGTAGCGGTCGTCGTGCTGGAGCTGGTCGTCGGCGCCCATGTTGCGCGCCGCCGACGGCAGGTACCCGGTGACGACGTTCCAGCCGATGCGACCTCCGGTGAGGTGATCCAGGGTCGACATCCGGCGGGCGAACGGGAAGGGGTGCTCGAAGCCGGTGCCGGTGGTGATGCCGAAGCCGAGATGCTCGGTGGCATGGGCCATCGCGGACACCAGGAGGATCGGGTCGTTGACCGGGATCTGGGTGCCCTGGCGGATCGCGGCCTCGTCGGTGCCGGCGTACACGTCGTAGACACCGAGGACGTCGGCGATGAACAGGCCGTCGAAGCCGCCGGTCTCGAGAAGCCTTGCGAGATCGACCCAGTAGTCGATCGTGTTGTAGTCCCAGGCCCGGTCCTTCGGATGGCGCCACAGGCCGGGGGACTGGTGCGCAACGCAATTCATGTCGAAGGCGTTGAAACGGATCTTGCGGGTGGTGCTCGTGCCGTTGTCGGGGGTCACGGCGGGCTGGTTCGGTTCAGACACCCGAGGAATGATCCAGACGGATCGGCGGAGTCGCCATCTTTGCGCGCATCGCGGGCTAAATTCGACTCGTGCGCGGAAAAGATGTGTTAAACGACGGCCTCGGACGCATCGCGGAGAACGTTTCCGCAGTTCTCGACGGGTTGGGGCCCGCCGAGTTGAATCGCGCTCCGGCCCGGGGCGCGAACACGATCGCGTGGCTTGTCTGGCATCTCACACGTGTCCAGGACGCCCAGGTGGCGGATGTCGCTGGGACAGAGGAGGTATGGCGTTCCGGAGGTTGGTTCGAGCGGTTCGGTCTCGACCTGCCGGCCGAGCACACCGGGTACGGGCACACCCCGGCGGACGTGGCGCGGGTCGTCGTCGACGACGTGTCTCTGTTACAGGGGTACTACGACGCGACGCACGCGGTCAGCCGGGACTTCATCGAGTCGTTGTCCGACTCGGACCTGGACCGGGTGGTCGACGCCCACTGGGACCCGCCGGTGACCCTCGGGGTGCGGCTGGTCAGCATCATCGACGACGACGCCCAGCACATCGGTCAGGCCGCGTACCTGCGGGGTCTGTTCGCCTGAGACGTCCGGCCACCGGCGAGGCAAGCCGGAAGCCGGCCGACCCTGGGACTCCAGGCCGGCCGCTCCCCGTTCCCCACGCCGGAGGCGTGAGGCAGTCATTCACCGCCGGAGGCGTGAGGAAGTCATCACCGCCGCAGGCGTGAGGCAGTCATTCACCGCCGCAGGGGTGAGGCAGTTGTTCACCGCCGGAGGCGGGGAAGCCGTCGCGTCTGGCGGCGCCGGCTAGGACATGCACCCCTTCAGCGTCTGGAAGTCCCCCGCGAAGGCCGGTCCCTTGCATGTCGGGCCGTTCTTGCCGTCGACGACCACCTGACCGCCGGGGCCGGCGATGCCGATGGCCAGTCCGGCACGGTCACCGGTCATCGTGACCGTCGCGCCGGGGCCCAGGGCGATGGCGGCGGGACCGGCGAAGTTGTCGGCGGTGGAGGAGGCCTTGCCGCCGTTGTCGGTGATGGCGAGCGCGAGGCCGGTCGGGCCGGACTCGGCGCTGCAGGATGCCGCCGACGAGGTCTGACCCGGGAGGGCCGGACAGACCGTGGGGGCCGCCCCGGCCGACGGCGCCGCCGCGAGGGAGACCGCGGTGGCGCCCGCCGCCGCGACGACGAAACCGAGTGCTGTGCGTGCAACTGTCTTCATGTCGACTCCTTTGTCGAGGACTGCTGTCGAGTACTGCTACTGCGCGTGTGCGAGCACTGAGCCATTCGGTTCCGGCTCGCCCGTCGGATGGGGCCGTGCGTGCACCATGGCGGGCTCCCGCCGGGCTTGCGCATATCGGGTTCCCACCGGGCGTAAGTTGAAACCGTGCAGTTGCGAATCTTCACCGAACCCCAGCAAGGCGCGACCTACGACCAGTTGCTCGCGGTCGCCAAGGCCACCGAGGATCTCGGATACGACGCCTTCTTCCGCTCGGATCACTTCAGCGGGATGAACACCGACGGGCGGCCCGGTCCGTCGGACGCGTGGATCACCCTTGCCGGTCTGGCTCGCGAGACGTCCCGGATCCGGTTGGGGACGCTGGTGACGTCGGCGACGTTCCGCCTGCCCGGCCCGTTCGCCGTTGCGGTCGCCAACGTCGACCAGATGAGCGGCGGTCGTGTCGAACTGGGGCTCGGCGCCGGCTGGTACGAGCCGGAGCACCGTGGTTACGGCATCCCGTTCCCGCCGGTCAAGGAGCGGTTCGACCGCCTCGAGGAGACCTTCGAGATCATCACCGGCCTGTGGGGGACCCCGGAGGGGGAGACCTTCGACCACAACGGGCGGTACTTCCAGCTCAGTGACTCCCCGGCACTGCCGAAGCCCGTGCAGAGGCCGCGACCGCCGATCATCGTCGGCGGCAGCGGCAAGAAGCGCACCCCGGCGATCGCGGCGCGGTTCGCCGACGAGTTCAACATCGTGTTCCAGCCGGTCGAGACCGCCCGCGACCTGATGGGCCGTGTGGAGGCGGCGTGTGCGGCGGCCGGCCGCCGTCCGGAGACGATGACGTACTCTGCCGCCCTCGTGTTGTGTTGCGGCCGTGACGAAGCCGAGTTCCGGCGCCGTGCCGAGGCGATCGGCCGCGAGCCGGAGGAGCTGCGGGAGAACGGTGCCGCCGGCACCCCCGACGAGGTCGTCGCCAAGATCGCGACCTACCGCGAACTCGGCATCGAGCGCATCTACCTGCAGACGCTCGACCTCGGAGACCTCGACCACCTGGAACTGGTGTCGTCGAAGGTGGCGCCGCAGCTGCGCTGAGCCGCTCCGTCCTCCGACTGGCCCCGCAGGCGACCCGGTCCCGCAATGGAGCGGCCTCCGCGCCGAGGCCGTGAGGCAGCTCGACGCGGAGGCCGGGTACGGGGGCCGTCGACGCTCAGGCGAGCGCGGCGGCGCGTTGCCGGTGTGCGGCGAGGGTGAACTCGCGTGGGCACAGCGTGCTGGTGCCGTCGACGGCGAGTTCGCGCGCGATCCTGCCGAACGTCGGTGCGAGCTTGAACCCGTGTCCGGAGAGTCCGGCGACGGCCACGATGCTGCCCGTCGGGTCCCGGTCGACGATCGGGACGCGATCGGCGGTGAACATCTCGTGGTGCGCGGTGAGGCGGACCGGCTCGGGGTTCATGTCCGGGAAGAAGTCGGTCACCTGCGCGGCGAGGTGGGCGCCGAAATCGTCGGGCAGATCGGGCAGTTCGGCGAGCGTCGGGGCGGACGGGAGGTCGAGGTGGCCGGGGCTGACCTTGACGCTGTATCCGTCGAGCGACGGCGCACCGAAGAAGTGCACGTCGTCGATGTCGCGCATGAACACCGGGAACCGCTCGGGGAGGTACCGGCCGATGTCGGCGGGCATGAACCACGAGAGCGCGAGGCGCTGCACGTGGACCAGGTCGCGGACGCCGGGCAACAGCTCCGTCGCCCACGACCCGGTCGTCACGATGGCGGTCCGGGCCCGCACGACGCCCTGGGCCGTGCGGATGGTGACGCCGTTGTCACCGGGTTCGACCGCCTCGACCGCACAGCGGTAACGCATGCGGACGCCGTTGGCCTCGGCGAGCCGCAGTGCGCTGCACACTGCGACCTCGGGACGCAGCCCTGCGCCCTGGGGATCGAGGATGCCCACGTCCGAGTCGTGGACGTCGTGCTGCGGGTACTCCTTTCGCAGTTCTTCGGTGTCGAGGTATCGGTGGGGGAGTCCGAAGTTGTCGATCGTCTCCCTGGTCGCGACCATCTCCGGCTGCGTCTCGGTGCCGATGCTCAACGCACCGACCTGCAGCAGGATCTCGGTGCCGGCCTCCTGTTCGAGCTCGAGCCACTGGCGACGGGCGTCGGTCAGCAGCGGGAGGTAGAGTCCGCCCTCCTTGTAGGCCATCCGGAACAACCGGGACTCGCCGGCGAAGGAACCGAGTCCGTGTGCGCGGCCGTACTGTTCGATGCCGAGGACCGACAGCCCGGGCACCTTCGACAGGTGCCACAGGGCCATCGCGCCGACGCTGCCGGCGCCGATGACGGCGACGTCGACGAGTTCTTCGGGGGTCGATGCCGAGGTCATGCCAGCACCGGGGTGTTCCAGAGGTTCAGCGAGGTGCCGATACCGAGGGTGCGGGCACGCTCGTACACGCGGGTCGCCCACGCGACGTCCTCGACCGGCATGCCGCCGATGGAGAAGATGACGATCTGATCGGGGTCGCGCTCGGTGCCGCCCGAGGCGAGGATGCGGCCGATGTCCTCGATGCGTTCCTCGGCGAGCTTGCCCTCGTGCACGCGGTCGGTGAAGAAGCAGCCCACGATCGGGATCGAGGCGTAGGTGGGGTAGGGGAACTCGTCGGCCCAGGCCTCGTAGAGCCCGAGGTTGTCGACGACGAGGCGCACGTCGTCGGAGATCAGGTCGTCGTCGAGGCTGACCGACGACGGCATGGCGAGGTAGGCGCCGGGCTTGACCCATTCGCGCTTGAGAACGGGGTAGTTCTCCGGCGACCCGCCACTGGTGGTGCAGTAGGTCACGATGTCGGAGTCGCGCACCGCGGCCTCGTTGGTGTCGACGAATTCCACACGGATCTGCGGGAATTCGCGCTCCATCCATTCGCGGAAGATGTTGAGTCCGCGCTCGCTGCGGCCCTTGACCTTCACCAGTTCGATCCCCGGCCGGGCGACGACGAACGACTGCAGCGCGGTGCGCGCCATCACGCCCGGGCCGACGATGCCGACGACCTTGGAGTCCTCGGGGGCGAAGAGGCGGGCTCCGACACCGGGGATCGCGCCGGTGCGCATGGCCGACAGCAGGTTGGCCGACATCACCGCACGCGGGGCGCCGGTCTCCACGTCGTTGAGGACGAACAGGTGGATCGAGCGGGGGAGGCCGGAGAGCTTGTTCTCGATGTTCGATCCGTACCACTTGACGCCCGCGGAGTGGAAGGCCCCGCCCAGGTAGGCGGGCATGGCCATGAAGCGGCGGTCCTCGGTGTGGCGGGGCATGCCCGGGAACTCGGGCTCCTCCGGGAAGGAGATCATCGATCCGTGGGAGTCGCTGTTCTTGCCGGCCATGCGGTAGTCGCCGCGGCCGAGGAGGGCGAACATCTCCTCCATGGTGTCCACACAGGCGGCCATGTCGGTGACGCCGGCGGCCACCATGTCGGGCTCGGAGAGGTAGAGGAAGTCGATGGCGGTGTCGGTGGTGGTGGTCTCGACCGTGGTCTCGGTCATCGGGTGATCCCTTCGCGTGTCGTGGTGTGTGTGGTGTGGGTCAGGCGGACTGGACGACCACCGGGGTGCCGACCATCCAGCCGCCGTCGACGGTGAGGATCTCGCCGCAGATGTGGTCGGACAGCGGCGAGGCGAGGAACAGCACCGAGTCGGCGATCTGCTCAGAGGTCGCCCACCTGCCATTGGGCGTCTGCCCCTCGAGCGCGGCGCGGATCTCCGGGGAGTAGAGGGAGGTCATGTCGGTCTCGACGAAGCCCGGCGCGACGCCGTTGACGTTGATTCCGTCTGCGGCGTAGTCGATCCCGGCCTGGCGGGTGAAGTTCACCATCGCCGCCTTGCTGGCGCAGTACGCGGCGAAGCCGGGGTTGGCGCGCAGCCCGCTGATCGAGGCGACGTTGACGATCTTGCCGCCGTTGCCGGCGTCGAGCATGGCCCGCAACGCCGCCCGGGTGCAGAAGAACGTCCCGTCGACGTTCACCGCGAACTGCTGCCGCCACACCTCGTCGGTGGTCTCGGTGGCGCTCCCGGCGAAGAGGACGCCGGCGTTGTTGACCAGGATGTCGATGCCGTGCTCGGCGGCGATCTCGCCGAACACCCGGTCCACCGCGGCGGAATCGGCGACGTCGAGCTCACGCGACTCCGCGGTGCCGCCCGCGCGGCGGATCTCGGCCGAACAGGACTCGTCGCCGGCCTTGAAATCGGAACGGTCGCAGATGATCACCGAGGCGCCGGCCTCGGCGAGGCGCAGCGCGCTGGCGCGTCCGATGCCGCGCGAACCGCCGGTGACGACGGCGGTCTTGCCGGTCAGGTCGATCACTTGGACTCTCCTTCGATGACGTTGGACTCGTAGCGGTCCGCCCACGGCCGGACGGTGGAGAAGGCCTTGGCCGCCGCCAGGACGTCGGCATCCGCGCGGTGGCGGGCCGCGATCTGCAGGCCGACCGGGCGTCCGTCCTCGGTGAAGCCGGCGGGGACGGTGATGGCCGGCGAGGTGAGCATGTTGTACGGGTAGGTCAGCAGCCAGCCCAGGAGCTGGGTCTGCAGCGGCTCGTCGGCCAGCCACTCCGGGGCGAACTGGTCGAGCGGGAAGGCCGCTGACGCCAGCGTCGGCGAGACGAGCAGGTCGTAGTGCTCCATGAACTCGGTGAAGGTGTCGTACATCCGCGAGCGGAAGGCCTGGGCGCGGCCGACCTCCTCGGCGGTGAGGGTCTTGGACAGCTCGTGGATCTCGATCAGCTGGTCGTCGAGTTGACCGCTCAGCTCCTTCCAGTCCGGGAACAGGTCGTTGTCGGCGGCGAAGCCGGGCACCCAGATTCCCTCCCACATGGCCTGTTCCGGATTGCCCCAGTTGGGGGTGGCCTCGGTGACCGTGGCGCCCAGCGTCTCGAATGCGGTGACCGCCTCGCGGCAGATCGCGGCGACCTCCGGGTCGACGTGGCCGACGTTGAGGTCCGGGGAGTACGCGACCCGCAGGCCGGACAGCGGCTTCTCGCCCTCGGTCTCGTCGAGTTCGGCGGCGTACGACTCGACCTCGCGGGGCAGGCTCATCGGATCGCTCGGATCGAATCCGGTCATGACGTCGAACATGAGCGCGGCGTCCTCGACGGTGCGGGTGATGGGGCCGTGGAAGACCCAGGTCTCGAACTTGGTCTGCAGCAGGGCATGCGGGATGCGCCCGAGCGAGGGCTTGAGGCCCACGACCCCGCACATCGCCGACGGGATGCGGACCGAGCCGGCGCCGTCGGCGCCCTCGGCGATCGGCACCAGGCCCGCGGCGACCGCGGCCGCCGAGCCCCCGGACGAGCCGCCCGCGGTGTGACCGTGCTTGAACGGATTGTGGGTGGGGCCGTAGAGGTGGCTGTCGGTGCCGCCGTAGTAGCCGCCCTCGGGCGCGTTGGTCAGGCCGGTGAACAGGCCGCCCGCGGCCTTGAGTCGCGCGACGACGACGGCGTCCTCCTTGCCGATCTCGTCGGCGAACGGCGTCATCGAATGCGTGTTGGGCAGGCCGGCGACCTCGGTGAGGCACTTGATCGCGAACGGCACGCCGTGGAGCGGTCCGAGCGGCTCGCCGGCGGCCTGCTTGGCGTCGAGTTCCCGGGCGTCGGCCAGGACCTGTTCCCGGTCGTAGTGGACATAGGCGTTGATCAGCGGGTTGATCGCCTCGATCCGCGCACAGGCGGCCTCGGCGACCTCGAGCGCGGTGAGCTCGCCGGCGGCGATCTTGGCCGCGATCTCGGTCGCGGACATCCATGCGTACTGGTCGGCGTCCATGACTACTCCTGAAATGGGTGAGGGGGCAGGTGGGAATGGTTCGGCGCGAGTGCTTTTCGGCGCCCAACAAATGTCCGTCGAAACCATTACTGGTCCCCGATACCGTCGTAACGCGCAGGTTACGGAATGGAATGGTCTGCAACACAACGAAAGTGGGCACGACCGGAACGGTCGTGCCCACTTGTCGTGTCGAGCAGGAGACGAGGAGGTCGGTGTCTCCTACTCGGCCGGGGTCTGAGCAGTTGCGGCGGTGCTCACCCCGTCGCCGGTGGCGACGACCTCGATGTCGTCGGTCCGGCTGGCCCGCAGTGCGGCGAGGGCGGACTCGCCCTTGGCCGCCGCGAACATCTCCTCGACGTGTGCGCGGTCCTCCTCGGAGTGACCGGTGACCGCCGAGACGATCAGGAAGACCGCGAGGTTGACGGCGAGGCCGACGATGCCCGAGGTCAGGCTGCCCAGGGCGCGGATGTCGTCGTTGTAGACGCCGGTCAGCGCCGCGGCGATGACGAAGCCGCTGACCATGCCCCAGATGGCGCCGTACTTGTTGCCGCCCTTCCAGAAGATGCCCAGGAACAGCGGCACCGACAACTGGATGATGCCCTGGTAGGAGATCTGGGCGAGCAGTTGGAGACGGTCGAAGTTGAACGTCGCAAAGGCGATGACGCCGGCCAGGAGCATGTAGACCACCATGCTCGCCTTGGCGATCACGGTCAGCTGGTGGTCGGACAGCGGACGTCGGACCAGGGTGGCGACGATGTCGTTGGAGACCTGCAGGCCGGCCACCTGGACGCTGGCGTCGGTGTGACCCATCTGCGCGGCGAAGACGATGACCACCGCGAGCCCCAGCATCCACGTGCCGCCCCACTGGTCCAGCAGGGTGAACCAGGCGCCCTGCGGGTTCTCCATGACCTCGGGGATGTTGACGGCGGCGAGGCCGACCAGCATCAGGATGGTGTAGAAGGTCGCCGAGATGAGAATCGTTGCGAGCGTGCCCTTCTTGACCGTGCGCACGCTCGAGGCGGTGTAGATGCGCTGGAAGCTGGTGGGCCAGCTCAGCGAACCGATGACGCCGGTGAAGACGAGCGCGAAGATGTACCACGGTCCGTAGTTGTCGCCGCCGCCCGGGAGCACCAGGAACTTGTCGCCGATCGCCTGCAGGTCGCCCCAGCTGATGGGGCTGCCCATGGCGCCGGTCAGCATGATGACGCCGATGATGCCCGCCACGATGTAGGCGACGAAGCCCTGGAACATGTCGGTCATGATCAGGCCGCGCATGCCCATCTGCACCGTCCAGAACTGGCGGATGAGGATGACCGCGAGACCCACGCACAGGGACGCGATGACCGACCAGGCGCCGTCGCTGGCGATCTCGAAGAGGGTGCCGAGGGCCTGCATGCCCAGGACGACCCACGGGAACAGCGAGATCACGCCGATGGCGCTGGCGATGACGCGCACCGCGTCGGAGCGGTAGCGCACACGCATCAGGTCGGGCTGGGTGCGCAGGTCGTAGACCTTGCCCCAGCGCCACGCCCGGGTCGCCATGAGGTACATGAACGCGACGCCGAGGGTCGAGTACGCCAGGGCGTACATGCCGAACACGCCGGCGCCGGCGGCGAGGCCGAAGAAAGCGATGAAGGTCGAGCCGGGCCACCACGAGTTCACGTAGGACATGGCCACGAACCAGGTGCCGTACGAGCGGCCGCCGACCGAGTACTCCTCGAAGGTCGGATCAGATTTCTGCTTGGTGGCGTAGAGGATTCCCACCACGATCGCGTAGAAAACGAGCAGCATTCCGAGCATGATCGCCATCAGTCGTCACCCTCTCCACGGATGTTCTCGACGATGTACAGCGCGGTCAGGCTGACACCGACGAGAGCGGCGTTGATGATCCAGTACATGACCGCCCACGGGATGCCGAAGATCACCGGGCTCTTGACCCCGCTGGCGCTCAGGTACAGCGGCGGGAACAGCGCCATCAACAGTGCGAATCCGTAGACGACGCCGAATGTGGTGTTGATTACCTTGCGATCCAGGCTCTTTATGAACTGAGTCAAGGATTCGGCTCCTTTCCTTGCGACCATTCGCACGGCGGCAGACCCGGGTCGGGCGCGGCGATGAATGGGAGATTGGTTGATGCACCAAAGGTGTTCGTTCCGAACGTGATACGCGGTCAGGAAGGTCTACGTACCGCCGTCGGTGTGTGCAACCAAAGCATGCGAGTGGACCATTACTGGTCACGTTTCGGGTCGTAACGGGCCTGTTACGCGTCGGCCGCGATCCCGCGCTGCGCGTCGGCCGCGGTGTCCAGCCGGTGCTGCAGCCGGTGGGCGCCGGGCTCCTGGCCGTTGCCGGGCTGCGCCGGCACGTGCAGGACGGTCCGGTCGGCGCGGAAGTAGTCGACGGACATCTCCACCGGCGCGCCGAACCCGTCGTAGCTGTTGCGGTTGACCTTCAGCAACGGGGTGCCGACCTCGACGGCGAGCGCCGCGGCGACCCGCGGGGATGCGGAGACGACGCGGATCTGCTCGTCGGCGGTGGCGGGGCGCACGCCGTAGTGCTCGACCAGCAGGTCGTAGAGCGAGCCGATCAGCGAGCGTTCCAGCAACTGCGGGAAACGCGTCGCCGACACCCGGAACGACTCGAGGGACAACGAGTCCCCGTCGGCGAAGCGGATCCGCACGATCGCCGCGATGAGATCGTCCGGGCCGAGGCCGAAGTACTCGCGTTCCTCTGCGGTGGGGTGTTCATAGGAGGCCGAGAGCAGGCGCGTTCCCGATTCGAACCCCTGCGAGCGGAGCATCTGCGGCACGCCGACGACGGTCCCGAGCGGGCGTTCGACGCGGCGGCCCTCGGCCGGGTCGACCTCGTCGGAGAAGGTGGTGTCGGGCGCGGATTCCGCCGCGGTGAGATAGGCGCCGCCGGTGCGGCCGCGCTTGCGGTGGACGACGCCTTTCTCCTCGAGTTCGGCCAGGGCGCGGCGTATGGACGACCGCGACACGTTCAGGCGCTCGGCGAGTTCACGCTCGGCGGGCAGCTTGGTGAACCCGCGGCGTGCCAGGTCGTCGGCGAGGCGGGTAATGGTGGCAAAGGTCTCTTCGTAGGTCACTGCTCACCGTGCTCTTTGGATCAGGGAAATGGTTGTCTCGCGCCGGCCGGGCTCACTCGTGAGCAGTGCGAACGGCGTGTCTTCACAAGAGTTGCACCGAATCTCGCGGTGTGCGAACTCGGGAAATGCAGAATTTACATTCGGGCCAGGGACCAGAAATGGTTCCGATGCAACCTTTACCCATGCCTCAGCAGACGCAGGTTCCCGTTCTGGGATCGACAATCGAGCAGCTCCGCGCCGGATTCGCCGATGGGAGCACCACACCGTCCGAAGCGTTGGAACTGACCATCGCGCACATGGAAAAGGTCCAGCCCTCCATCAACGCGATCGCCGCCACCGACGTCGACGCGGCACGCGAGAGCGCAGCCGCGGCCACCCGTCGGTGGGAGGAGGGCCGTCAGCTCGGCCCGCTGGACGGCGTGCCGGTCACGGTCAAGGACAGCGTGAACGCGGTCGGACTCCCGTGGCGCCACGGCACCAAGCCCAACGACGGCCTGGCGAACGCCGAGGTCGACGCCCCGCCGTCGGCACGCCTGCGCGAGGCCGGCGCGGTGATCGTGGGCAAGACCACGATGCCCGACTTCGGCATGCTCGCCTCCGGCGTCTCCTCGCTCTACGGCATCGTGCGGAATCCGTGGGATCTGTCGGTCACTCCCGGCGGCTCGAGTTCGGGTGCCGGGGCGTCGCTCGCCGCGGGTCTCACCTGGGGCGCGATCGGCACCGACATCGCCGGCTCGGTCCGCCTGCCCGCCGCCCATTGCGGCATCGTCGCCATCAAGCCCACCCAGGGCCGTGTTCCGCACCTGGTGCCGAGCACCGTCCGCAGCGCGGGCCCGATGGGCCGAACGGTCGCCGACGTCGCCGAACTGTTCCGCGTCGTCGGGCGGTTCGATGCCCGCGACTCCCTGGCCCTGGCCGACGAGGCCGACTGTGCGGACCCGATCCTCCCGCTGGACGACGTCGAGGGGCTGCGGGTCGGCGTCCTGTCGGACATGGGATACGGATTCCCGGCGGACGCGGCGACCCTGCGCACGCTGCGTGCGGCGGCCGACGTGCTGGCCGCGGGCGGCTGCGAGATCGTCGATCTGCCCGCGCCTTTCGCTCCGGGTGTCTACGACGCGCTGGACACCCTGTACGTGGTGCGCGCCCGCGCGGAACTCGAATCCCACGGCGACCGCGGCGGCGAGGTCCTGCCCGGACTCGTGCGGTGGATCGAGGCGGCCGGTCCGCTCAGCGCCACCGACTACGAGCGCGCGCTGGGCCGGGTGACCGCCGATCAGATGGCCTTCGCGGCGATGCAGCGCGACGTCGACGTCGTGCTGTCGCCGGTGTTGCCCTCGGCGGCGTTCCCGGCCGAGCACCTCGGCATGAACCAGGACCGGCCGCTGGAGCACTGCAGCTTCACCGCCTGGTTCAACCAGACCGGGCAGCCGGCGGTCTCGATGCCGTTCGGCGAGGACGGCGGCCACCCCGTGGCGATCCAGCTCGCCGGCCCGCGCTACGCCGACCGGCGCCTGCTCGCGCTGGCCGGGTGGCTCGAGGAACGTCGGGGCACCGAACCCGACTGGCCGCTGGTGCCGCGGACGACACCGGCCGATGTGTGGAAGGAGGCGTGATGACGACGACACTCGAACTCTCCGGCGGGCGGGTCCTCGCCGATCGGATGGACGGGACCCCGACCATGGCCAGCCCCAGCTGGTGGGGCGCCGACACGGTGCGGCTGCGTGGCCGGCTCGACGACGTCGCGGTCCACGTCCGGCGCTACACCGCCGCGGCGAGGTCGTATGTGAACGTGTCCGCGGCCGTCGCCGCGACCGAGGCGGCGGGAGCCGCCGGCATCGGCCCGGCGGTCGTGTCGTGGGACGTCGACGCCGGTGAGGTCGTGCTGGCCGATCTGACCGAGACGCACCGCACGGCCACCCTGGCCGACGGAAACTCCGCGGACTTCGTGCGCCGGTACTTCGAGATCCGTTCGCGTGTGGGCGAACTGACTCCGAACGAGGCGCGGTATGCGACGGTCTTCGACGACATCCGCGAACTCTCGGCGCGCCTGCAGGACGCGGGGGCCGCCGTCCCCGCCGAGCTGCCCTTCTTCCTGAGAGTCCTCGACGACGCCGAGAAGCGCATCGCGGCAGCCGGTTTCGACCGGGAGTTCCGTCATGGCGACGGGAACCTGTCGAACGTGATGGTCGCCCGCGACGACGCCTCGTTGCTGCTGCTCGACTGGGACCTCGCCGCGGTGATGGACCCGTTCCAGGACCTCGGCGTCGCGCTCGTCGAACTCGCCGAGGACGAGACCCACGCACGGGAGCTCTTCGAGATCGCCCACGGGAGCGTCGACGAGGCGCTGCTGGCCCGAAGCCTGTTCTACGGCTATGCCGACCACGTACGGCAGGGCCTGCTGGGAATCCTGGTCGACGCGCTCGACCCGGGCTCCTACGAGTACTCGAAGTTCGGCGACTGGCAGCTCCTACGAGCACGATTGGCATTGTCGGGCACCCGATCCGGCGAACTGTTGAGGAGGATCGACCGATGACGACCCTGTCCGGCGAACTGAACGCGGTCGGCGTGCTGCGCGGCGGGGCCCGCACCGCCACCGAACGCGCCGTGGAATCTGCACTGGACGCCGTCGCGCAGTGGGCCGGCCGGGCGATCCGGTACCAGCCGGTGCACGGCGGCCTGCAGAACGAGAACTGGCGTCTCGACGTGGAGGGGGAGCAGTCCCCGTACTTCCTCAAGATCCCGGGTGCGGGGTCGGAGGCGTTCATCGACCGGGACAACGCCCATCACGCGGCCGCACAGGCCAGCGCTCTCGGGATCAGCCCGAAGATCGCGCATTTCGACTCGTCGACCGGCATCGAGATCATCGAGTTCCTCGAGGACTACCGCGCCTGCACGAACGGCGACATGAAGCGCCCGGAGATCGCCGGCGAGATCATCCGCCTCTACCGGGCCTTCCACGGCATCGACTCGCTGCCGTGCACCAAGACGATCTTCGACATGATCGCCGAGCACCACGACCAGGCGGTGGAACTCGGCATCCGGCTCCCGCGGTTCTGGCCGCAGCTCGAGCTCGAGTACCGCACCGCGCGTGATGCGTTGCTGGCCGGCGGGATCGACCTGGTGCCGTGTCACAACGACCCGATGCCCGGCAACTTCCTCATCGCCGAGGGCAAGCCGATGCGACTGATCGACTTCGAGTTCTCGTCGAACAACGAACGCGCCTACGAGCTCGCCGTGATGACCACCGAGTTCTTCTACGACGACGTCCGGACCGCCGAATGCGTCGAGGAGTTCTACGGCACGTACACGCCCGAACTCTTCGCGCGGGTGCAGGTGTGCGGGTTCCTCGCCGACGTCAAGTGGGGGCTGTGGGCCATCGTCTACGCACAGCTCAACGACGGATGGGACTACGACTACCACAAGTACGGCGTGTGGAAACTGCGCCGCGCGCTCTCGCGGACCTCGGACCAGCGCTGGGGTTCCTGGATCGGCAGCATCTGACGCCCTCGTCGTCTCACCCGGCAGACCGCCGTCCCATGCGGAGGGCGGCTGCTCCTCATCTCAGAAAGGCCGATTATGGGCACTTCCTCGATCCTGGACGGAAACCGGTTCGACACCGGCAGACTCGACGCGCTCGACCCCTCGTCCCGGGCGCTCGTCGAGCGCAGGATGAACACACTCGGGACGAGCTACCGGCTGTTCTACCGCAGGCCGGTGCAGATCGTCCGCGGACTCGGCACCCGTCTCTACGACGCAGAGGGGCGCGAATACCTCGACGCCTACAACAACGTCGCCAGTGTCGGGCACTGCAATCCGGCCGTCGTGGCGGCCGTGACCGAGCAGCTCAACACCCTCGCCACGCATTCGCGCTACCTGCAGGACGGCATCGTCGAGTACTCCGAGCGGCTGCTGCAGACCTTCCCGGAGCCGCTGAACCGCGTGATGTACACCAACTCGGGGTCGGAGGCCAACGACCTCGCCCTGCGGGTGGCCCGGCACCACACCGGCGGCACCGGCATCGTCGTCACCTCGGAGGCCTACCACGGCACCACCGCATCCTGCGCGGAGGTCTCGCCCTCGGACGGCGGCGGGGGCCTGCCGGGCCACGTCATCGCCGTCGATCCGCCCAATCCCTATCGGCACGAGGGCGACACGTCGGTCGTCGACGCGTTCGCGGCACGCGTCACCCGTGCGTTCGAGACCCTGCGCGAGCGTGGCCACCAGCCCGCGGCCCTGCTCGTGGACACCATCTTCTCGTCGGACGGCGTGTTCCCCGTCGACGGTGCGCTGCAGGCCGCCTTCGCCGCGGCACGCGCGGCCGGCGCGCTCGTGATCGCCGACGAGGTGCAGCCCGGATTCGCGCGGGTCGGCACGCCGTTCTGGGGATTCGCGCGCGACAACGCCGTTCCCGACCTGGTCACCCTCGGTAAGCCGATGGGCAACGGCGTCCCGGTGGCGGGCATGGTGGCCAACACCGAGATCCTCGAGGCCTTCGGCCGGGATGTGCCGTACTTCAACACCTTCGGCGGATCGAGCGTGCCGGTCGCGGCGGCCGCGGCCGTGCTCGACGAGATCGAGCAGCGTCGGCTGTTCGAGAACGCCGAGACCGTCGGCGCGGTCGTGCGCGCCGGCATGGAGGAACTGGCCGGACGTTTCCCGGAGATCGGTGACATCCGCAGCGCCGGGCTGTATTTCGGAGTGGAGCTGGTCGCCGATCCGGAAACCCGGGAACCGGCCACCGCGTTCGCCGCGGATCTGATCAACGCCTGCCGCGACGGTGGCCTGCTCATCTCGGTGTGCGGCCCGACCAGCAGCACGCTGAAGATCCGTCCGATGCTCACCTACACGCGCGCGGACGCCGAACTGCTCGTCGAACGTCTCGGTGACGCACTCGAGGTCGTGCGGCGGCAGGCGAAGGCAGGCGTCGCATGACCGCGAAACCCGCTGCCGTCCTGTGGGACCTGGACGGCACCATCCTGGACACCGAGGAGTACTACAACGATTCGGCGAGGGGAATCCTCTGCGCGCACGATGTGGCGTGGAGCGACGAGATCGCCATGGCGCTCAACGGCGGCAGTCTGCCCGACATGGCGCGGGTGCTCATCGACGCCGGCGCCGGGCTCACCGTCGACGAGATCGTGCGTCGGTTCATCCTCGACGTGTCGGCCCGCCTGCGCGTGGACATCCCCTGGAAGCCCGGAGCCGAGACGCTGCTGCGCGAACTGAAGGAGCTGGGCATCCCGACCGGCCTGGTGACCATGTCGCCCCGGGTGCTGGCCGACATGGTCGTCGACGCGATACCGTTCGCGGCCTTCGACATCGTGGTGACCGCCGACGACGTGGAACGGGCCAAACCCGCTCCGGACGCCTATGAACTGGCTGCCGCGAAGCTCGGCGTGGACATCCGCGAGTGCATCGCCGTGGAGGACTCGCCGCCCGGGATCGCGGCGGCCGTGGCCTCCGGCGCCCGGGTCGTCGGTGTGCCGCTGCGGCACCTGGTGCTCGACGAGTTCGAGTTCACCCGCTGGGACGGTCTCGACGGCCGGACCGTCGAGCACATGCTCTGCATCTGACCCCGGGCGCTAGTGGCGAAACTCCGCTGAGCCGTGTCACCGTGCGCCGGCGTGCATCTCCCAGAACAGGATCTCGGCCCCGCCGGGACCGACCAGGGGGATCTCGCCGGCGCCGGTCGTGCGGACCGCGTCGCCCTCGGCGAGGGTCTCCGCGCCCATCGTCACCGTGCCGCGCGCGACGTAGAGGTGCCCGAACGGCGCGTCGGGAAGCGTGACCGGCTTGCCGGGCAGCATCGTCGCGATGTGGAGTGCGGCCGAGGCGTTGTGGATCGACACCGGTGCGGTCGCGGCGTGCTCGGGTCGTCCCGATGCCACGACGACGAGTGCGCCGGTGGCGAGCATGTCGGAGACGTCGGCCTCCGCGTACCCGGGTTCGAGGCCGGACTCGTCGGCGGTGACCCACATCTGGACGACGCGCAGGTCGGTGCCGTCGAGACGGCCGGTGGCGTTTGCCTCACTGTGGGTGATGCCGCGCCCCGCGGTCATCCGTTGCACGACGCCGGGTCTCAGGAGTCCGTCGTTGCCGGTCGAATCCCGGTGGCGCAGCGTGCCCTCGAGGACCCAGGTGATGATCTCGACATCGCGGTGCCGATGCATGTCGAGACCCTCCCCGGCGTCGACGCGATCGTCGTTGTGCACCAGCAGGACACCGTGGGCGTTGGCCGCGAGGTCGAAGTTGCCGGTTGCGGGAAACGATTGCCAGGACTCGAGCCATTCGTTGCGCCAGTGGGCGCGTTCGCCGGCACGGATGACGGTGACCGACATGGGTTCTCCTCACGTGTCCGATGTCTGCCCGGTGGTGTCGAGATGTGCCGCCAGCTTGTCCATCACCGCACGGAGGTCGCGCCCGTCGGCCGGGGTGAGTGCCGAGAAGAAGAGCGCGTCCACGCAGCGCGAGTGATGGACCGCCGCCTCCCGGAACGCGGCGAGCCCCTCGTCGGTGAGGACGGCATAACTGCCGCGCCGATCCTCCGGCGCCTTCTCGCGCCGCAACCACCCCCGGCGCACCATCGCGTCGACCTGGTAGGACAGGCGCGAGGTCGAGAAGATCATGCGCGCGGCCAGGTCCCGCATCCGCAGCCGGCCCTCGGGGCTCTCGTGCAGGATCAACAGCATGCTGTAGTCGGCCAGCGTCATGCCGGCACTCGCGCGCAGATCGTCGTCGAGCTCGGTCTGCAACCGCGTGGCGGTCTCGATGAAGACGCGCCACGCGGCCTGCAGATCGGTGCCCGCCGCCGTCAGCGGCAGTTCCGCTCCTTTGGTCATCGGCGGGCGGTGTGCGGCATGAGCGCGTCCGGCGGGACCACGCCCAGGCGTCCGGCCTGGTAGTCCTCGATGGCGTCGATGAGCTGCTGCTTGGTGTTCATCACGAACGGACCGTACTGCGCGACGGGTTCGCGGATTGGCTTGCCGCCGAGCAGCAGGACCTCGAGCGCGGGGCGGTTGCCGTCCTGGGAGCCGTCGGCGGCGACGGTGATGCGGTCGCCCTTGCCCAGGACCGCCAGGGTGCCCTGCTCGACGGGGCGGCCCTCGGCGCCCACCCGTCCGCGTCCGGACAGGACGTAGACGAGTGCGTTGAAGTC
This sequence comes from Gordonia paraffinivorans NBRC 108238, assembly GCF_000344155.1. Classification (GTDB taxonomy): domain Bacteria; phylum Actinomycetota; class Actinomycetes; order Mycobacteriales; family Mycobacteriaceae; genus Gordonia; species Gordonia paraffinivorans. The sequence goes on from NZ_BAOQ01000046.1 coordinate 24,126, forward strand.
CTGGCGCCACGGCACCGACACGGACGCGCCGGGCTGCACGGTGGCGTGGGCGAGCGTGATGGGCGTGTGCGTGGTCCCCGGACCGCGGTGACCCTCGATCTCGCCCGCGATGATGCGGATCAGCGAGCCGGCGTCCGGCGAGGTCACCAGACCCACCTGGCCGCCCTCGAGATTCTGGTAGTTGGGCGGCAGGAACTTGTCCCGGGCCGGGAGGTTCACCCACAGCTGGATGCCGTGGAACAGGCCGCCGGACTCCACGAGTTCGGCGGGCGGGGTCTCGATGTGGAGGATGCCCGCACCCGCGGTCATCCACTGCGTCGCACCGTCGTGGATCAGGCCGCCTCCGCCCGCGGAGTCCTGGTGGGCGAAGCGGCCCTCGATCATGTAGGTCACGGTCTCGAAGCCGCGGTGGGGATGCCACGACGTCCCGCGCGGCTCACCGGGCTCGTAGTCGACCTCGCCCATCTGGTCCATGTGGATGAACGGGTCCAGGTCGGCCTTCGACACTCCCGCGAACGCACGCACCACCGGGAAGCCCTCGCCCTCGTAGCCGCGCGGGCCGCGGGTGACGGACTTGACCGGCCGGTCGACGGCGTCGAGGCCCGGAGCGGACAGGCGCGACAGCGTCAGGGTGTCGGCGGTGACGGCAGGCATGGTGGCTCCTTCGGTCGGAAATTCACTCAAATTTGAGTGATCTGCCCGGCTCAACGGTAGCCCGCCCGGATCTATTCCCGTGCCGGTTCCCGGCGCGTTCGGGCCCCGTCGCGTGTGATGTGGGCGATAATCCGGGGCATGGCCGACAAGGGCACCAGCGACAGGGGTCGCGCCGACGACCGGGGCGAGGCCACGTCGTCGAAGCCGGCGGATCGCCAGCGGATCAGGAAGCTGGCGCAGGCCGCGCTCAACGCCGATGTGACGGTGGAGCAACTCGAGGGGATCATCGCCGACATGGGCGAGACGCTCGAGGGTCTGGGGCCGACGATGACCAAGATGGACGCGACGATCGAGAGGCTCGACGCCACCCTGGTGCGGATGTCGGGCACCCTCGACCAGGTGGACACGACCGTGGATCGGATGGCCGAGGTCGTCATGCGTCTCGAGCGGGTGGTCGCCCGGGTCGAGGTGCTGGTCGGGATCGGGGAGGCGGCCCTCCGTCCGCTCGGGGCCATCGAGTCCGCGGGCAGATCGGTCGCCGCGCGACTCGGCCTGCGCTGACGGCCCCTCGATCTCACCGCCCCGACCTCACTGCCCGACCCCATCACCACAGACGGAAGAACAGGGAATGACACCGGAAGAACACACTTTTCGCGGCCGCCACGGACACACGATCGCCTACGACGTGTACCGGCCCGAGGGCGCACCGCGCGGCGTGGTGGTGATCGCGCACGGACTCGCCGAACATGCGCGCCGCTACGGGCACGTCGCGCAACGGCTCGTCGACGCCGGCTACCTCGTCGCGATCCCGGACCACGTCGGTCACGGCCGATCGGGCGGCAAGCGGTTGCAGGTGCACCGGTTCGGCGAATTCACCGAAGACCTCGACACGGTGGTCTCGCACGTCGCCGACGACGCGCTGCCGACCTTCCTCATCGGGCACAGCATGGGCGGCTGCATCGCCCTCGACTACGCACTCGATCACCAGGACAAGCTCGACGGTCTCGTCCTGTCCGGGGCGGCGGTCCTGCCCGGCGCCGACCTGTCACCCGTCGCGGTCAAGCTCGCGCCGCTCATCGGCAAGATCGCGCCGTGGCTGCCCACCACCGCGCTGAGCTCGTCGAGCATCTCCCGCGACCCGGCCGTCGTCGCGGCCTACGACGCCGATCCGCTCGTCACCCGCGGCAAGATCCCCGCCGGGCTCGGCGGCGCGATGATCGCCACGATGCAGTCCTTCCCGCAACGCCTGCCCTCGCTGCAGCTGCCGTTGCTGGTGATGCACGGCGGAGCCGACGCGCTCACCGACCCGCAGGGCAGTCGGCTCGTCGACGACCTGGCGGGCTCAGAGGACAAGACGCTCGTGATCTACGACGAGCTCTACCACGAGATCTTCAACGAACCCGAGCAGGACGTCGTGCTCGACGAGGTCGTGAACTGGCTGCAGGGGCACACGCCCGCCGACTCCTGACCCCGACGGAACGGGTGTGGGACCGCTCGGCCCGCGCCCGTCCCGGTCAGGCCAACCGGGCGACGACCCCGGCGATCAGCACCACGACCCCGCCGATCTCGCCGACGATCAGCGCGATCATGAACGCATACGTCCCCGGGGTCGGGTCGACGAACTGGTTGTCGGTGTCTCGCAATGCGCCGTGCACGCAGTACGACACGATCGCGGCGACGAAGAAGACGACCGGCACCGCGGCGGCGACGACGTTCACCACGGTGGGAAACGAGCTCAGCTCGACCAGCGCGGCGAGGACCAGCGTCGCGAACGAATACAGCAGCGCCGCACGGTGTGCGATGTCCACGTAGAGATGTGCGGTGCGGTCCGGGGATGTCCGGATGCCGTGGTACTTCCACACGCCGAGGACGAGGCCCCACGCGAGGATCACCCCGGCGACGAGCACGAACACGATCGTGTCGGTCCCGACGAGGTCGGGGAGCCGGGGGTCGGCGGTGGCGGCCATGATCTGACGCTAGCAGCAGGCCCTCACGCCACGGGAGTGGTCGTGGTCGGCGCGGTCTCCGCGAGAGACGGAGCGGACGGGACGTCGCGCGGCGCGGTGGTCCCGGTCGCGGGGTTCTCGGTCGTGGGGGAGTCGGCCTCGGTCGGGTCGTCGGCCGAGACCTCGGCGGACGCGGGCACTCCCGACTCCTCGAGGGACTCCGGCGACGGGGCCGACTCCGACGTCGCGGCGGACTCGGAGGCCGAGGTGGTTCCCGACTCCGCGGACTCCGTCGTGGTCTCCGGCGCCGCACTCGACTCGGTGGACGACTCGAGCGCCGCGAGGACCGAGGCGTCGAGCGCGGGGGAGGCCGCGGCGGCCTGCTTCGCGGCCAGCACCACCTTCTTCTCCGCCTCCGGCTCCGGACTGCCCGACGCGGACACGAGCGTCGTCTTCGTGGTGACCGGCGGGTTGTTGCGCAGGGCGTCGAGGACGTGCGGCTTGCCGTCGTTCAGCGCGCGGCCCCAGTTCTCCCAGGTGTGTCCGCCGTAGTTCGGCAGCGAGATCACCGACACCCCGGACTGCTTGGCCTGCAACTGCATCAGGACGGTCGACACCGCCGACAGGATCTCCAGCGCGATGGCCGAGATCTGGTCTTGCGGAGCGAGTTTCGCCAGCTCGGTGGGGGTGAGGAAACCGTTGCCGGAGGAGATGACGAGGACCTGGCCGTTCTCGGCGAGCCGGCTGACGTTCTTCGACGGGTCGTTGTCGGTCCATCGTGCGCCGCCGGGCGTACCCCACATGTTGACGATGCCGTTGGCGTAGTTGGACACCAGCGTCTGCGTCGCGAAGATGCCGAGGGCGCCGATCGGGTTGTCGGTCTGGTAGTAGCCCGACATCGCCTGCACGACCTTGAACTGATCGGGATGGCGTTCGGCCAGGGTGACCGCGGGGCCGCCCGACATCGACAGGCCCACGATGGCGTTGTTGTCGCGCGCCACCCCGAACTGGCTCTCGAGATACGCCGGCAGTTCCTCGGTGAGGAACGTCTCCTGCTTGATGACCGCGTTCTCGGCACCGGCCCCGCCGTCCCAGTCGGTGTAGAACGACGACGCGCCGCCCACCGGCATCACCAGGGTGACATCGGTGGACGTGTCGTAGACGCGGGCGGCGTGCACATCGGTGGTCCAGGCCGAACGGGTTTCGCCGGCACGCATGCCGTCGAGGAGGTAGATCGAGGCATCGCTGCCGTTCGAGGCTCGGATCTGGACGATGACGTCCTTCTTCTGCGACTCCGACCAGACCTTGCAGTTCTGGACGTAGTACTTCGACGTGTCCCACTCGCAACCGTCGCGCAACTCTTCGGGGTGTCCGCGCAGCGCCTGGGCGGAGTTGGTGGAGCCGAGCACCATCCCGGCGCCGAACAGCCCGAGGGTGAGTATCGAGACCACCGAGATCCCGGTCAGGACGCGGTGTCGCGGGGACAGGCGGCGGGACTTCCCGGCAGATCCGGGGGCATGCGGGTGCGACATGGGGCTCCTGACATCGGCGGCCACCGCGACGCCGCGGTGCCGATGTCAGGGATGTCGTCGGGTCCCCTGCGAGTGTTACCGCCGGGGCGTGCTCAGGCGGATCTCGCGGCGCGGATCGCCACCTCGGCGGTCTGGTCCGGACACTCCCACCAGAACATGTGGCCGACGCCGGGCCAGCGTTCCAGGGTGGCGCCCGTGATGGCGCCGGCGAGTCTGTCGCCCTCGGCCACGCCGATCACCTCGTCGGCCTCGCCGTGCACGACGGTCGTCGGCACCGCGATCGTCGCGAGCCGGTCGCGCGTGTCGTGCCCGGAACAGGCGAGCGCCTGGTATGCGACGACCGCCGACGGGACCTTGCGACGCGCCGAGAACTCGGTGAACCGCTCGAATTCTCCGGGGCGGGAACAGAATTCGGGGGACAGGTTGACCTCGAACGCGGTCCGTGCGACACGTGCGGCGTCCCGGCTCGCGATGGCCTCGACCAGGCGTCGGGCACCGGGCGCGTCGACCGCTCCGGGGCCGCCCGCGGTGGTGCAGCCGAGCACCACACTGCGCACCCGGTCGGGTGCGGCGAGCACCAGCTCCTGGGCGATCATGCCGCCCATCGAGGTGCCCAGGACGTGAGCGGTATCCCAGCCGAGTCCGTCGAGCACGCCGCGGGCGTCGGCGGCCAGGTCGGCGATGGTGAACCCGCCCTCGGCGCGACTGCTCCCGCCGATGCCGCGATGGTCGTAGACCGCCACCGCAAAGTGTGGGGTGAGGGCGTCGAGCAGCTCGGGTCCCCACATGTCGCGGTGGGCGGACATCCCGGCGATCAGCAGCAGCGGCTCACCGTCGCCGTGGACCTCGACGTCGAGGGTGGCGCCCGAGTCGGTCGGGATCAGCATGTGTCTCCTGTGGTTCGCTTCTGTGCTCGTACTGCGTGGGTTCGTGTACCGGCTGGACTCGTGGAGTGGTTGGACTCGTGTACCGGTTGGACTCGTGTACCGGGGGGCAAAGTCAGAGTGCGGGATGAGTGCCGCTTCCGGCACCCATCCCGCACTCCGTCCGGGGGGTCGGCGGGCGTCAGGCGCCGTACCCGAGCAACGACTTGACCTCGAGGTACTCGTCGAAGGCGTAGTCGCTCCACTCGCGGCCGTTGCCGCTCTTCTTGTAGCCGCCGAACGGTGCGACCGGGTCGACGGTGGCGCCGTTCAGGCCGATCGAGCCGGCGCGGATCCGCGAACCGATGCGGCGGACCTCGTCGATGTCCTTGCCGGAGACGTAGCCGGCGAGGCCGTACTCGGTGTCGTTGGCGATCTTGATCGCCTCGTCGATCGAGTCGTATCCGATGACGACGAGTACCGGGCCGAACACCTCGGTGCGGGCGATCTCCATGTCGTTGGTGACATTGGTGAAGACCGTCGGCTTGACGTAGTAGCCGGTCTCGAGGCCCTCCGGGCGGCCGGGGCCGCCGATGACCGGGGTCGCGCCGTCGGCGATGGCGCGCTCGATCAGGCCCTGGATCTTGTCGAACTGCGCCTCGGAGACCACCGGGCCGAGCTGGACGCTGGTGGTCGGGTCGCCGACGGTGAGGTTCGGCTCGACCGACTTGGCGATCTCGGCCACCTCGTCGAGGCGCGAGGACGGCACCAGCATGCGGCTCGGGGCGTTGCAGGACTGTCCCGAGTTCATCATCATCGCGGCGATGCCGCCGGCGACGTTCTTCGCGAAGTCCTCGTCGTCGAGGATGATGTTCGGGCTCTTGCCGCCGAGTTCCTGTGCGACGCGCTTGACCGTCGGCGCGGCGGTCTTGGCGACCTCGATGCCGGCGCGGGTCGAGCCGGTGAACGAGACCATGTCGATGTCGGGATGGGCGGCCAGCGCGGCGCCGACGCCCGGCCCGTCACCGTTGACCAGGTTGAACACGCCCGCGGGAACGCCTGCGGCGTCGAAGATCTCGGCGACGATGGCCGCCGAGAACGGTGCGAGCTCACTCGGCTTGAGGACCATGGTGCAGCCGGTCGCCAGGGCGGGGGCCACCTTGCACATGACCTGGTTCAGCGGCCAGTTCCACGGTGTGATGAAGCCGCAGACGCCGATCGGCTCCTTGACGATGCGGTGTCCGTTGCGGTCCTCGCTGAAGGAGAAGCCGGGCAGCTGGGCGGCGGCGGTCATCAGGTGGCCGAGGCCGATGGGCACCTGGGCGGCGTTGGCGAGGCCGACGGGCGAGCCCATCTCCTCGGTGACCGCGGCGGCGAGATCGCCCATGCGGTTCTGGTACTCGGCGATGACCCGGTTGAGGACGTCGAGTCGCTCCTCGACGGTGGTCTGGCCCCAGGTCTCGAAGGCGCGGCGGGCGGCGTCCACGGCGGCGTCGACGTCGGCCGCGCTGCCGATCGCGACCTGGCCGGCGGCCTTCTCCGTCGCCGGGTTGATCACGTCGATGAGATCGAGCTCGACGGGATCGACCCACTGGCCGTCGATATAGAACTTGGTGATGTCCGGCATGTGAGCCTCCGTGATCGCACTGCTTCTTGTGACAGATGTTGCCTGATTCACACTGTAGGCGCTGAGGTGGTCGAGATCTCGAAAATCCCGGCAGCGGGCGAAGTCGGCGCGACACCCGTTCTGGGACGGTCGTCCCAGCAGGGCCGTTCGGTGGAGCGCGGTTCCGCAGGCGCTAGGGTCGATGCATGATCCTCATCGTCGTGAAATGGCCGATCAAGCCCGAATATGCAGATGAATGGCCGGAACTGGCACGCGAGTTCACCGAGGCGACCCGTGCCGAGCCGGGCAACAAGTGGTTCGAGTGGTCGCGGTCCGTCGAGGACCCGAACACCTACGTCCTGGTGGAGGCGTTCGAGGACGACGCCGCCGAGGCGCACGTGACGTCGGCCCACTTCAAGCAGGCCCAGCAGGAGCTGCCGAAGTACCTGCAGCGCACTCCCGACGTCATCAACACCACGATCGACGCGGACGGCTGGTTCGAGCTGGGCGAGTTCCCGGTCGGGTGAGAGCGGGCGTCGCCCTCCGACGCCGACTAGCC
>NZ_BAOQ01000045.1 GCF_000344155.1 Gordonia paraffinivorans NBRC 108238
AACCGGGGCGCCGGTACGTGCCCGCAGACGCGAGATTCGCCGGTATGAACGTGAAGCGCCCGGAGACTTGATCCACGTCGACATCAAAAAGCTCGGGAGAATCCCCGACGGCGGTGGACATCGCGTACACGGCCGCGCCCAGGGCACCCGCAACTCCAGTGCCCACCGCGAGCCTGGACGAACCCGCAAAGTTGCTGGCCGCCCGAACCTGGGGTACGCGTATCTGCATCACGCCGTCGACGACCATTCCCGCTACGCCTACTCCGAGATCCTCGCTGATGAGAAGAAGGAAACCGCGACCGCGTTCATGACTCGGGCGTTGGCGCACTTCGCCTCGATCGGTGTCACCACCGCGCGAGTGATGACCGACAACGGCTCTTGTTACCGGTCCCGCATATTTCGGGACTTGTTGGACGAAAACGGGATTAAGCACAAGTGGACCAGACCGTACCGGCCGCAAACCAACGGCAAGGTCGAACGATTCAACCGGACCCTGCAGGAGGAATGGGCCTACGCCCGTCCCTACCTCAGTGAAACCGAACGCGTCGCGGCCTTCCCCGAGTTCCTTCGCATCTACAATCACGAACGCGGCCACACCGCACTCCGAGGCAACTCACCCGCCGACCGCGTACCCAACCTGTCGGGTCAGTACAGCTAGCCGCGGGCGCGGGAGAGGATGCGCTGACGCGCCGCCTCGGCCTCGTCGCCGAGTCCCTGGACCGAGTCGAGCTTGACCGCGTCGGCGAACGCCGCGGCGATCTCCTTCCAGGTCTCCTCGTTCTCGTAATCGGCGATGAGGGCGCGCTCGGCGTCGAAGTCGTCGATGTCGTGGCCGATCGCCTCGGCGCGGCCGACCGCGAGGGCCTTGTCCATCGCGATGACGGTGGTGTCCTGGTCGGCGACGATGCCGGCGTTGAGGAACTTGCCGAAGGTCTTCGACTGGACCTCGTCGTCGGCCGCGATCTTGGCGAGGATCTCCTCGAGGACCTCGTCGTCGGCGATCGCCGAGAGCCGCTTGATGAAGCTGACGCACTGGTTCTCGTGGACGGCCATCAGTGCGAGGACGTCCATCGGGCCGAGCTCGGCCATCGCCTCGGGGCTCTGGCGGTAACCCTTCGTCACGTGCACGAGGCGACGATGCTCGGCGTCCACCGGGTCGATCGCGCGGCGCACCACGAGGTAGTCACGGAGCACGATCGAGTGCCGGTTGTCCTCGGCGGTCCACACCCCGATGAGCTGGCGCCACTCGGAGAACGCCGGGAAGTGCTTGGCCAGCACACGGTGGTAGGAGGGGAGCTGGTCCTTCGTCAGCAGCAGCGCCAGCAGCGCGGCACGGGCCTCGTCGGACAGCGTGGCCTGCGAGGGATCGAAGTCCTCGCCGCCGAGGAAGGCGAAATTGCGCCCCTCGTCCCACGGCACCCAGTCGTGCGGCTGCCACGGGGAGGCGGCCGCCCTGTGCTCTTCGGCGATCTCGGGAAGAGCCTTCTCGAGAGCGATGATCAGGTCGTCTTCAGTGAGTGCGTTCATCGCTGCCAAGAATACGTACGCCGCCTCGTGAGGAGCAATTCAGGTCACACTCCTCACGAGACGGCGTCGGTGTGAATCGATCAGATGCGGCTCATCAGGCCCCACTCCTCGAGTCCCTCGTAGAGCGGGAAGTCGAGGGCGAGCTTGGAGACGCGTCCGCGCAGTGCGGAGACGTCGGCGGCGGGGCCGGCCGCGAGTGCGGTCGCGATGATGTCGGCGACCTCGGTGAACTGCTCGTCGCCGAAGCCGCGCGTGGCCAGGGCCGGGGTGCCGATCCGCAGGCCCGAGGTGACCATCGGCGGGCGCGGGTCGAACGGCACCGCGTTGCGGTTGACCGTGATGCCGACCTGGTGCAGCAGGTCCTCGGCCTGCTGGCCGTCGAGGTTGCTGTTGCGCAGGTCCACCAGAACCAGGTGGACGTCGGTGCCGCCGGTGAGGACCGAGATGCCGGCCTTGGCGACGTCCTCGCCGGTGAGACGCTCGGCGAGGATCTTCGCACCCGCCAGGGTGCGGCGCTGGCGGTCGGCGAACTCCTCGGTGCCGGCGATCTTCAGCGCGACGGCCTTGCCGACGATGGCGTGCATGAGCGGCCCGCCCTGCTGGCCGGGGAACACCGCGGAGTTGATCTTCTTGGCCCACTCCTGCTTGGCCAGGATGATGCCCGAGCGCGGACCGCCGAGGGTCTTGTGCACGGTGGAGCTGACGACGTCGGCGTGCGGCACCGGCGACGGGTGGAGGCCGGCGGCGACGAGTCCGGCGAAGTGCGCCATGTCGACCCACAGGTGGGCGCCCACCTCGTCGGCGATGGAGCGGAACGCCTCGAAGTCGAGGGTGCGCGGGTAGGCCGACCAGCCGGCGACGATGACCTTCGGCTTGACGTCGAGGGCGATCTTGCGCACCTCGTCCATGTCGATCCGGAAGTCTTCCTTGCTCACGCCGTAGAAGGCGTTCTCGTAGAGCTTGCCCGAGAAGTTGAGGCGCATGCCGTGGGTGAGGTGGCCGCCGTGGGCGAGGTCGAGACCGAGCATGGTCTCCCCCGGCTCCATCAGGGCCTGCAGGACCGCGGCGTTGGCCTGCGCACCCGAATGCGGCTGCACGTTGGCGAAGTCCGCGCCGAACAGTTCCTTCGCGCGATTGCGGGCGATGTCCTCGACCACGTCGACGTATTCGCAGCCGCCGTAGTAGCGGCGCCCCGGGTAGCCCTCGGCGTACTTGTTGGTGAGCACGCTGCCCTGGGCCTGCAGGACCGCGCGCGGAACGAAGTTCTCCGACGCGATCATCTCGAGCGTGTCCCGCTGACGGCTCAGTTCGCCGTTCATCGCGGCGGCGACATCGGGGTCCAGCTCCGCCAGGGACATCGAGTTCACGGATGACGAGTTCGAGGTCATGGTGTCAAGTCTAGGGACGGGACCGCCGAATCCCCTAACCAGCCACCTGCGCCCTCTGGTCGGCCCCCGTCTCGGCCTTCGGCCCGGTGGCGGCGAGTTCCCTTCTCAGGCTCGCCGGGATCAGCGGTTCGTCGAGGAGACGGCCGAAAGCCGCGGCCCGGTCGTCGGAGGCGTCGAGCCACCGGTCCAGGAGCCGGTAGCCCTCGACGTAGGTGCTGATGTAGGCGCGCCACAGCGGGGAGGTGAGGAAACGCAGCATCTGCCGGGCCCGCTCGGGCGGGGCGAGCAGCCATGTCTGCAGGAACTGCGCGACGGTGTCCGCCTCGACGTCGCGGTCGTGCAGCAGCAGTGCGGCGTCCTGCCGCACGGTCAACAGCCCCGCCGCGGCCCGCCCGACCCGTGCGGCCCGGTCGGCGTCGAAACGCAGCCCGATGTCGGCGTAGATCTCGGCCGCCCACGCGTGCCAGTCGGGGCCCATGATCGCGTCGAGGGCGTGATCGGCGAGCCCCTCGGCCATCAGGCACTGCGGGGTGTTGACGAGGAAGATCGACTGCTCGTGCTGCCCGGCGCCGACGAGCAGCTGCTCCTTGCGGCAGTGCTCGGTGTGATGGCCCGGGTACGCCTCGTGGGCGATCAACGACGGCAGCGACGACATGTACTGGGTGAGGTCGGCGTTGATCGCAACCCGGGAGCGGTACCCGCCGAGGTAGTAGTTGAACCCCGACCAGGGCTTGTCGGTGACGACCTCGAACTCCACGATCTCGTTGTCCGGCAACGGGTACCGGGCCCGGACCCGCTCGCGCAGGGCGCCGCTGAAGGCCCGCACGCACTCGTCGACCTTCGCCGGCGGGATCTCGTCGGCACGTCGATGCGCCGCGTAGGCGTCGCGCAGGTCGTCGCCGGTCGCGCCCGGGACCCCGAGCGCCTCGGCGAGCGCGACGTGCGCGGACTCGTAGCGGTCGGTGTCGGCGAGCGCGATGTCGACGTCGAAGTAGGCCCGGACCTCGTCGACGAAGGAGATCTCCTCACCGGCGAACCGCCGCGCCGAACACTCCAGCGCACGAAGGTGCGCACCCAGGAACTCGGCACGATCCGCGGGCAATCCGCCGGGCAGCTCGGCGAGCAGCGCCCGGGCCCGCGCGGCCAGCTGCGCGGGTTCGGGGGCCGGCGCGTTCTCGACCTCGGCACGCAACGCCGGGTCCCCGGTGTAGGCGTCGACGAACCCCTCCTCGAGACGGTCGAACGCCAGTCCCAGTCGCAGGTAGTCGGTGACGATGTCGAGGTCAGCGGTGTCGGCCGGCATATGGCCGAGGCTACCCCGGGCCCACCTCTGTGTCGCAGGCAATCGCGTGCCCCTAAGCTGTACGACATGACGACCCGGGCATCCGCGCGTACGACGACCCCGGAGCTGCGCTGATGGCTCGTAACTCCAGCGACCGGGATCCCAGTCTGTACCTGGAGTTGGACCGGCGGCAGTGGCGAGAGCTCCGCGAGTCGATGCCGATGGTCCTCACCGAGGACGAGCTCGCCGAACTCGTCGGTCTCGGTGAGCAGATCGACCTGCAGGAGGTCGCCGACGTCTACCTGCCGCTGTCGCGTCTGATCCACCTCCAAGTCGCTGCGCGACAACGACTCTTCGCGGCCACCTCGACCTTCCTCGGCGAACGCCAGACCAGCCGTCAGGTCCCGTTCATCATCGGGATCGCGGGGAGCGTGGCGGTCGGCAAGTCCACGACCGCGCGCGTCCTCGCCGCGCTGCTGGCGCGCTGGGAGTCCCACCCGAAGGTCGACCTGGTGACGACCGACGGATTCCTCCTTCCCACTGCGGAGATGCAGCGCCGGGGCATCCTGCACCGCAAGGGTTTTCCCGAGTCCTACGACCGGCGCGCACTGCTGCGGTTCGTGACCGAGGTGAAGTCGGGCGCACGCGAGGTCGCCGCACCGGTGTACTCGCACCTGGCCTACGACATCGTGCCGAACGTCTATCACTATGTGCGCCAGCCCGACATCCTGATCCTCGAGGGCCTCAACGTCCTGCAGACCGGCCCTACGCTGATGGTGTCGGACCTCTTCGACTTCTCGATCTACGTCGACGCGAAGATCGAGGACATCGAGGAGTGGTACATCTCCCGCTTCCTGCAGATGCGGACGACCTCATTCGCCAACCCGGACTCGCACTTCCACGCCTACGCCTCCCTGACCGACGAGCAGGCGACGGCGGCGGCCCGCGATCTCTGGATCTCGATCAACCGACCGAACCTCATCGAGAACATCCTCCCGACCCGCCCGCGCGCGACGCTTGTCCTGCGCAAGGACCACGACCACTCGATCAACCGGGTCCGTCTCCGAAAGCTCTGAGCGCCCGGGGTTCCCGGCCCCGCCGTCCGGTCGGTCCGATCAGTCGGTCCGCAGCATGAGGTCGACGAGTTCGGCGCTGTGGCGGCCGGCGCCCGCCCGGTCCTCCTCGGAGTCGGACAGGTGGAGGGCGCCCACCCCCATCGCGAAGATCCATGCGGCCCGCATCGAGGCGGTCTGCTCGTCGAGCCCGTGGTCGACGAGGCAGCGGCGCACCGCATCCCGGGCCCGCCGATCCGACCTGCGGATGCTCGCCCGCGCCTGCGGATCGGTGCGCGCCCACTCGCGCATGGCGCGCTCGATCATCCAGTGCCGCGGGCTGGTGAGCTGTGCGATCAGTCCCAGCAGCCGTTCCCTGGGCGGTAGGCCGTCGAGGGACTCGAACTTCTTGTGCTCCTCGTCGCTCCACTCACCCCAGCGTTCGACGAGCGCCTGCCGGTAGGCGGCGATGTCGGTGAAGTGCCAATAGAAGCTGCCCTTGGTGACGCCCATCCGACGGCAGAGGGAGTCGATCTTGACCTGGTTGAGGCCCTCCTCGGCGAGGACCGCGTACCCCAGTTCGATCCAGTCGTCGGCGGACAGTCCGCGTCCACCACCCTGCCCGCGCTTGCGCTCCCGCACCTCGGTCATCGCCACAGCCTAGATCGCCGAATCCCCCGTTTCCATACTTTTTCGTATGTTACGTTCCGACCCATGACCACGACATCCGGATCGGTGACGATCACCGACGAATTCGTCACCGCGCTGGCCGACCGTGCCCAGCAGGCCGAAGAGCTGCGCAAACTGCCCGCCGACACCATTCGGGACGCGACCGACAGCGGTCTCCTCGACCTGCTGATACCGCGGCGGTTCGGCGGACTCGAGGCCCCCTACCCGGAGATCCTCGACCACGTCCGCCGCCTGGCGCACGGCTGCACGTCGAGCGCGTGGACGCTGGGCTTCTACACGCTGCACGGATGGATCACCGCCCTGTTCGACGAACAGGCCCAGCAGGAGGCCTTCGCCGTCCGGCCCTACCTCGCCCCGGCCCCGTTGGCGCCGACCGGCACGGCAGAACCGCGCGACGGCGGCTTCACCCTGTCCGGCCGCTGGTCATGGGCCACCGGGATCATGCAGGCCAACTGGGTCATGGTCGGCGCGATCGTCACCGGGGACAAACCCGACGCGATCCTCGCCCTGCTCCCCGTCTCCGACGCCCGGGTGGAGGACGTCTGGCACACCGACGGGATGCGGGCCACCGGATCCAACGACGTGGTCGTCGAGAACGCGTTCGTGCCGAGCCATCGCACCATCCGGGTCCGTGACCTGTACGCGGGCCGGACCCCCGGCGCCGCACTCCACGACAACCCCTCGTATCGCTGGCCGATGGTCCCGGCCCTCGCCCTGCTCGCCGCGATGCCGGCCCTGGGCACGGCCGAACGCGTCACCGACCTGTATGCGACCCGGCTCTCCGAGCGTGTGCTCGCCTATCAGATGGTCAAGCAGAAGGACAAGCCTGCCGCGCGAATCCGGCTGGGAGACGCTCGGATTCGCCTACGGGCCCTGCGTGCCCTGCTCGACGGCACCGTCGCGACGATCGAGGGCACGCTCGCCGCCGGCGAGACCGTCGACCTGCGCACCCGCGCACAGGCCCGACTCGCCGCCGCCCGGATCGTGCACGAGTCGAAGGCGGTGATCGGCAGCCTGCTCGAGGCCTCCGGCGCGAGCGTGCACTTCCTCGACCATCCGATGCAGCGGGCGCGGCGCGACGTCGACGTGCTGTCCGGTCACGTCGTGTTCGACCACGACGAGATCCGGGAGATCACCGGGTCGCTCGAGATCGGGATGGAGATCTCGCCGTTCGCGATGGTGTGAGGGGCTCTCACCCTCGGCCGGTGGCCGCACCTACGCCCCGGCCGCCGGCGCCGCGGCCTGCGCGGCGAGCCAGTCGTCGAGTGCGGTGGTGGTGACGATGTCGGGGTGGGCCGGCACCAGGCCGCCGCGGCGGATCGCCGGACCGCCGACCGACGCGCCGATGACCCATCGCGGCGAGCGTCGCCGGGACGCAACCGCTTTCGCCACGTCGACCAGATTCATCTCGTCGGGACCGGCGACCTCCACCTTGCGGCCGTCGTGGTCGGCAGAGGTCGCGACGTCGGCGACCACCCGCGCCACGTCGGCCGCGGCCGCAGGGCGCGACCACATCTTGGGCGCGACGGCGACGGGGCCGAGCGACATCCGCCCCATCATCTGTTCGGCCAGTTCGAACCACTGCGTCGATGCGACGATCGTGAGCACCTCCGGCGGCAGCGCCTGCCGGTAGGCGTCCTCCTGCGCCGCCTTGCCCTGGTAGTAGCCGAACTTCGCGTTCACCTCGGGCTTGTCGGCGTTCGCGATCGACACGCAGACCACGTGTCCCACCCCGGCGTCGGTGGCCGCCCGGGCGATGTGGGCCGCGGTCGTGCGGAAGAAGTCGATGGCCTTCTTGGCGCTGAGCGTTTCCAGGCTGAGGCAGTCGACGACGACGTCCGCGCCGGACATCACCTCCGCCAGTCCCTCCCCCGTGTACGCGTCGACACCGCGCGCCCGGTTGGCCCCGACCACCTCGTGCCCGCGTCGGGAGAGCTCCTCGACGACCCGGCTGCCCAGGACCCCGCTCGCTCCGATCACCACGATCTTCATCCTGATCCCACCTCTGCTGTCGTTCCTGTTCCGTCATTGCTCTCCGGCACCTACGCTAGTGCTCGATTAGCACAAGAAAGTGGTCCAATCCGGTGGCAGAAAACAGTGTCAATTTGCCTGGCGCCGATTCCCCCGCCGCCCGGTCCCGCGATCCGTGGGGCGAGGTGGCCGCCGGTCTCGGAGCGGATCTGTTCCTCGATCCACCCCTCGCGAACACCGGCACACGCGGTCGTGCGGCGACACTGCGCCGAACACTCGCCGAGGCGCTGCGGTCGGCGATCCGCGACGGCCGGTTGCCGCCGGGCACCGCGCTGCCGCCGTACCGCTCGCTGGCCGCCGACCTGGGAGTGGCCCGGGGCACGGTGTCGGCGGTCTACCAGGAGCTGGTGGCGGAGGGCTGGCTGACCGCCCGCCAGGGGTCGGCCACCAGGGTCGCCGAGGGCGCCGCCCACCCGGACGCCGGCCGGGACGCCTCGACCGTCCAGACCGCCACCGCCACAGCAACATTCCGCATCCAGCACGACTTCTCGCTCGGACAGCCGTGCGCGGGGATGTTCCCGCGCACGGACTGGGTCCGGGCGACCCGGCGCGTCCTCACCGACTGCGCGGACGACGCCTTCGCGCCGGCGCATCCGCAGGGGCGTCCGGAACTCCGCCTCGCCCTTGCCGGATACCTCGGCCGCACGCGCGGGGTCCGCACCACCGCAGACCGGATCGTCCTGGGCACCGCGGTGCAGTCGGCCCTGGAACTCCTGTCGCGCACCGTCATCGGCGACGTGCTCGCCGTGGAGAGCCACGGGCTGCCGTTCCACTGGCGAGCCGTCGAACGGGGCGGCACCGGCGTGGTCCCTATCCCGGTGGACGGCGAGGGCATGGTCGTCGACGAGCTCGAGCGCAGCGGCGCGTCGGCGGTCCTGCTCACGCCGAGCCACCAGTTCCCGACCGGTGTGGCGTTGTCTCCGGCCCGCCGCATGCAGGTCGTAGACTGGGCCCGCCGCACCGGCGCGGTGATCGTCGAGGACGATTACGACGGCGAGTTCCGCTACGACCGCGATCCGGTGGGCGCCCTGCAGGCGCTCGGCCCGGATGTGGTCATCCACGCGGGCTCGGTGTCCAAGAGCCTCTCCCCCGCGGTCCGCGCCGGATGGCTGGCGCTGCCGGACCATCTCGTCGAGAAGGTGGTGCAGGCCAAGGGGTTACGCGAGCCCGACGCGAGCATCCTCGACCAGTTGATCCTGGCCGACCTGATCGGCTCGGGGGCCTACGACCGCCACATCCGACGTAGCCGCCAGGCGTATCGGGCTCGGCGCGACGCCCTGGTCGACGCGATGACCGCCACGGGCTTTCGCCTCCCCGGCATCGCGGCGGGTCTCCACGCGGTGATCCCCGTCGAGCACGACGCCGAGAATGCGTTGGTGCACCGGGCCTTTGCGCGTGGGATCGGACTCGTGGGGTTGTCGGTGTTCCGCCATCCCGATGCCGAACCCCTCCCCTACGGCGGGCTGGTCGTCGGATTCGGGACGCCCGCCGCGTCGACCTACACGGCCGACCTCGAGGCACTGACGCGCCTGCTCGCGGGTTCGGGGGACGACCGCTGACGAGACGGTCGCCCGTCCTGCGTCCGAACCGGGCCGGCGCCTATTTCCCGAACCGCCGACTGCGGGCCGAGTAGTCCCGCAGTGCGCGGAGGAAGTCCACGCGCCGGAACTCGGGCCAGTAGGCGTCGGTGAACCAGATCTCCGAATACGCGCTCTGCCACAACAGGAATCCCGACAGCCGTTGCTCACCGGAGGTCCGGATGACGAGGTCGGGGTCGGGCTGCCCCTTGGTGTAGAGGTTGGCGTCGATGGCCTCGACCGTGACGGCGTCGATCATCTCCTCCGGCGTGGCACCCTCGGCGAGCTTCTCGGCGAGCAGCGCGCGCACCGCGTCGACGATCTCCTGCCGCCCTCCGTATCCGACGGCGACGTTGACGTTCATGCCGTGGTGGTCGGCGGTGCGTTCCGCGGCCGCACGCAGTCGCCCGGCGACGGGGTCCGGCAACGCGTCGAGCGTGCCGACGATGCGCACACACCATTGCGAGCCCGGCGCGGAGATCTCGTCGACGATGTCGGGCACGATCTCCAGCAGCGCGTCGAGTTCCTCCGACGACCGGTTCAGATTCTCGGTGGAGAGCAGGTAGATGGTCACGGCCTCGATGCCGAGGGTCGAGCACCAGCCCAGCATGTCCGCGATGCGCTGCGCGCCGACCCGATGGCCATGGCTGACGTCGTCGAAGCCCGCCTCCCGCGCCCAGCGGCGGTTGCCGTCACAGATGATCGCCACGTGCCGCGGCAACCGCTCGGGGTCGAGGAGCTGGATGAGGCGGCGTTCGTAGATGTTGAGAACAGGACGGCGCACCCGGTCCGGCAGCAGTTTCATCGTGCTGGCGACCCCAACTGGGCGGAAGACTCTTCGCGGCTCCGTGTCACGTGGGACACCTTACGCGCCGCGATGGGAGCAAACCGACCCATATCGGTGCCAGAAGCCCCTCCTACCAGCGCGTAACTTACGGTAGCGTAACCATATGAGCACGACACTGAGTCCATCCGTGGACGAGCGACCGCGCCTGCGCGGCGTCATCCACCACTACTCCGCGTATGTGGCAGGGTTGGCCGGTCTCGCCCTCGTCATCGGAGCCGCCCTCCTCGACGGCGCCGTCGCCGCCCTCACCTGCACGATCTACGCGATCACCGTGGTGGGGCTCTTCACCGTCAGCGCGACGTACCACCGCATCCCATGGAAGACCATGCGGGCGCGCCTGCGCATGAAGCGCGCCGACCACGCCACGATCTTCCTGTTCATCGCCGGCTCCTACACGCCGTTCTGCGCCCTGGGGCTCCCGTCGCCGACGCGGTGGTGGGTGCTCGCGATCGTATGGGCAGGCGCCATCGGCGGCGCTCTGCTGAAGATCATGTGGCCGGGCGCGCCGCGCTGGCTGGGCGTCACGCTCTACGTCGCGCTGGGTTGGGTGATCGTCGCGGTCGCCCCGGCGCTCGTCCACCAGACCGGAGTGACGGTCATGGTCCTGCTGGCCCTCGGCGGGGTCTTCTACAGCGTGGGCGGCGTGCTCTACGCCGTGCGCTGGCCCAACCCCTGGCCGACGACGTTCGGTCACCACGAGGTGTTCCACGCCTGCACCGCGGTTGCCGCGTTGTTGCACTACATCGCGGCCTGGATGGTCGTCGCGGGCTGAGCCCGCAGAAATCACACCGCGGGCTAGCCCGCAGAAACGACACCGCGGGCCGAGCCCGCCCGCCTTCGGATCACCACGGGTACAGCCGATCCCCCGCACGCGACCACTCGATACGATGCGGCGGTGACCTCGGCCCTGCAGACAGTGCACCGGATGCGCGGATGCGCAGTCGGTGCACTGTCTGCGTGCACGGCCGTCGCCGCGCACGGGATGGCCGACGGCGTCCTGCCGGACTCGGATTCTCTGGTGCTGATGATCGCCGCGTGCGCGGCGCTCGGCGCCACCGTCGGGACCGCCGTCCGCCGCAGTCCCGGTCCGGCCGCCACACTCGGGCTTCTGGCTGCCGGCCAGGTCCTCGCGCACCTCTGCCTGTCGGCACTCGACGACCTCCCGGCGATGCTCCACCACGGCGTGGCCCCGGCGTCGCCGTCCATGATCGCGATGCACGTCGCCGCGACGGGCGTCACCGCCGGCGCACTCCGTGTCGCCGACGCCGTCCTCCCGGCCCTGTTGACCGCGATCGTCGCACTCGTCCAGCCGGTGCTCGATCCACCGGCCGCCGAGTGCCCCCGACTCGACCGGCTGGTCCCGGCACGCGGTGAACACCGAGATCTCGGCCCCGGAATCCGCCGGCGCCCCGGCCGGTTCCGGCCACCACGGCACGGATCACGGTGCGGCTCACGAGCACTCGGCCCCGCTGTCGACCATCCCGGACCTCGACCGCGTTCTCGCCGCCGCGCACGCCGCCGGAGTGGACGGCGCCGTCGAGGTGGGCATCCCGTCCTCGACCGACACCGCCTTCACCGTGACGCAGACGCGTCAGCCGTGGCAGTTCAGCCCGGACAGCGTGGCCGTCGACGGCGCCACCGGACGCATCGTCGACGAATCCCGGTTCGCCGATTGGCCGTTGGCGGCCCAGCTCACCAACTGGGGCATCGCCCTGCACATGGGCATCCTGTTCGGCCGGCTCAGCCAGATCGGTCTGCTGTTGCTCGCGATCGCCCTGGTGGCGGTGATCGTGCGCGGCTACCAGATGTGGTGGCAGCGCCGGCCCCGTCACTCGGGCCCGTTCGGCGTCGGGAGGCCCCCGGCACGCGGGGTTCTCCGCCGATTGTCGGTGCCGTGGACGATCGCGCTCGTCGCGGCGACCGTCGTCGTCGGCTGGTTCATCCCGCTGCTCGGCATCAGCCTCGTGGCGTTCCTGGTCGTCGACCTCGCCCTGGGCTTGCGGACGAAACGTGTTCGGGCACAAAAGAAGACCACCACCTCGGCCTAGCGGCAGAGGTGGTGGTCACCACGGTCCGGGCGCGTCGCGGCGCGCCCGGACCGTCGGGTCTCTAGCCTCGCGCGAACGCGGCGAGCACCGACGCGGTGGCGTCCCAGCCCATGCACTTGTCGGTGACCGACTTGCCGTAGACGAGCGGGTCCGCATCCGTCGACTGTGCGCCCGGCTCGAGGAAGCTCTCGAGCATGACGCCGCTGATGTTCGCCTCCTGACCGGCCTCGCGGGCGGCACGAACCGTCGCCGCGATCTCGCCGGCGACCTCGGCCTGACGGACGTGGTCCTTGCCGGAGTTGGCATGCGAGCAGTCGATCATGACGCGGGCGGGCAGGCCGGCCTTGGCGAGGGCCTCAGCGGCCGACGCGACCGAGGCGGCGTCGTAGTTGGGGCCGCGGGTGCCGCCGCGCAGGATGATGTGGCAGTCCTCGTTGCCGGCGGTCTCGACGACCGCGCCGTTGCCGAAGTCGTCGACGCCGAAGAAGACGTGCTCGGCGGATGCGGCCTTCACACCGTCGATGGCGACCTGGACGTTGCCGTCGGTGCCGTTCTTGAAGCCGATCGGCATCGACAGGCCCGACGCGAGCTGACGGTGCACCTGCGACTCGGTGGTGCGGGCGCCGATGGCACCCCAGGCGACCGCGTCGGCGATGTACTGCGGGCTGGTGGGCTCGAGGAACTCGGTGCCCACCGGCAGGCCCAGGTCGATGATGTCGAGCAGGAGCGAGCGAGCGGTGCGCAGGCCCCGCTCGACGTCGAAGGTGTTGTCCATGCCGGGGTCGTTGATGAGCCCCTTCCAGCCGACCGTGGTGCGCGGTTTCTCGAAGTAGACGCGCATGACGATCTTCAACCGATCCGAGTACGCCTCGGCCAGCGGCGCGAGCCGGCGGGCGTAGTCGATCGCCGCGATCGGGTCGTGCACCGAGCACGGCCCCACGATCACGAGCAGGCGGTCGTCGCGGCCGGCGAGGATGTCGGCGATCTCCTCGCGGTCACGCTGGACGGCCAGCGCGCGACGCGCGGTGAGGGGGAGCTCGCTGCGGACGGAATCCGGCGACGGGATCGCCCGGAACGACTTGATCCGGCGATCAGAGGTGGACTGGGCCTGCTCGTCCGTGGTGGTCGAGAGATCCGGGAGTGTGGTCACGGTTCGTGCCTTTCGGGGTCATGCCCTGTCGGTGTCTCAACCGGGGCACGCCCTGTCTGTGGTGGAGCCCCGCTCAAACGACAAGAGCAGCGACCGTCTGGTCGCTGCTCGGGCTCCGGGTGTTGGCGTGCGTGCGAAGATCAGCGCTTCATCGTGGCCCCACCCGGAGCCTCGATAAAGCGCCAATAGGCGCGCACGGTGCTGATCACGGCGACCACCTTAACACAAGTGGGACACGCCGTTGTCATCAGTGTCACGGTTGTCATCAGCGTCACGGATGGCCGCGGTCGATCAGCTCGCTGAGCACGATGATCGACTCGGACTTGTCCACCGGGCCGGCCCGCCGGATCCGCTCGAGGGCCTGCTCGAGATGCCGCACGTCGCGGGCGCGTACCCGCAGGATCGCATCGGCTCCACCGGTGATCGTCGCGGCGCCGACCACCTCCGGGATCGGTTCCCAGGCCGCCCTGAGTTCTTCCGGCGAGATGTTGCCCCGGCAGTAGACCAGCACGTAGGCCTCCGTCGTCCACTGCATCGCATGGGGGTCCACGATCGCGGTGAATCCCCGGATCACCCCGTCGGCGACGAGGCGGTCGACGCGACGCTTGACCGCCGGCGCCGACAGCCCCACCTCCTCGCCGATCTGCGCATAGGTGGCGCGCGCATCGCGGGTGAGACAGGAGAGCACCTTCTCGTCGAGGTCGTCGATGGTCCGCAACGGATCTTCACCTTTCGGCTCGATTGCGGCGATTCGTTTCGTCGGCGCGCAACCGACGTCGATTGTTTGCGCCGATGTGCGACGATACGCTCGAAATATGACGCTGACCAGCACCGATGCGGAACCGCACGTGGCCCGCAACTATTCGCCGATCCCGGTCACCGCGGCGACGGCCGAGGGCGCGTGGGTGACCGACGTGGACGGCCGCCGATACCTCGACTGCCTGGGGGCGTATTCGGCGGTCAACTTCGGCCACCGACATCCGCGCCTCGTCGCCGCCGCGCGCGACCAGCTGGACAGGCTCACCCTCACCAGTCGCGCCTTCCGCTCCGATCGCCTCGAGCCGTTCTGCGCCGCCCTGGCCGAACTGTGCGGCAAGGAGATGGTGCTGCCGATGAACACCGGCGCCGAGGCGGTCGAATCCGGGATCAAGGTCGCCCGCAAGTGGGGCTACGACGTGAAGGGCGTCCCCGACGGACAGGCCGAGATCGTCGTCGCCCACGGCAACTTCCACGGGCGCACCACCACGATCATCTCGTTCAGCGACGACCCCGACGCCCGCAACGGGTTCGGCCCGTACACACCGGGTTTCGTGCAGGTCCCCTTCGGCGATGCACGCGCGATCGCCGACGCCGTCGGCGAGAACACCGTGGCGGTGCTCATCGAGCCGATCCAGGGCGAGGCGGGCATCGTCGTGCCGCCCGACGACTACCTGCCGCGGGTGCGCGCGCTGTGCTCCGAACACGACGTGCTGTTCATCGCCGACGAGATCCAGTCCGGCCTGGGACGCACCGGCACGACCTTCGCCTGCGAGCTCTGGGACGTGGTCCCCGACGTGTACCTGCTCGGCAAGGCGCTCGGCGGCGGCATCGTCCCGGTCAGCGCGGTCGTCGCCGACCGCGATGTGCTGGGAGTGCTGCACCCCGGCCAGCACGGCTCCACCTTCGGCGGCAACCCGCTCGCCGCCGCGATCGGTCACGAGGTCGTCGACATGCTCTCCGACGGCAGCTGGCAGCAACGCGCCGCCGATCTCGGCGCCCACCTGCACGCCCGACTGCGGGATTTCGTCGGCCACGGCGTCGTCGCCGTCCGTGGCAGGGGCCTGTGGGCGGGCATCGACCTCGAGCCGGAGCAGGGCACGGGCAAGGAGTTCTGCATCCGGCTCGCCGAGCACGGCGTCCTCGCCAAGGACACCCACGGCTCGACGCTGCGCCTGGCTCCGCCGATCGTCGTCACCGAGGACGAGATCGATTGGGCGATGGACCGTTTCGCCGACGCACTGGACTTCTCCCGGCGCTAGCCGGCACGCACCCGGCGGCCGCGGTTGAGCCACCACGTCGAGGTCGACAGGACCGTCGCGAAGGCACACCATGCCGGATACGCCGCCAGCGCGGCCCCCGCCGGCGGGTTCACGGCGGCGGTGCGCCGGGCGAGGTCGGCGCTGCTCGCGGTCAGTGCGGCCGCCGCCACCGAGGCCGTCCCGAGAGCGCCCTTGCCGAAGTAGATCCAGCTCCAGGCCGCGTTCAGCGTGAGGTTCGTACCGAGCGCCGCGACATACGCGGCGCGCTCGTCGGCGTCGAGTTCGTCGATGGTCACGGCCGAGGTGACGGCGATGTCGGCGTACAACGCCGTCCAGGCGACGGGGAAGACCCATGCGGGCGGCACGAAGCCGGGCTTGCGCAGTCGCGGGTACCAGGTCTGCACCGCCGGCCTGGTGACGATGCTGCCGATCGCCCCGGCGGCTGCCGTGGCGAGCGAGGTACCGATCAGTGTGGGGATACGCATGGATCGCCAATACCCGCTCGAGACCCGGTTCAACCGAGGGGCGCGGTCGACGGAGACGGCCCGGGGCCGCCGGGGCGACTCTCCGTCAGGTGTCCGCGGGGCGACGCTCGGCGCCGCCGTCGGGCGTCGGCGCGTCGGTCGTGGCGCCGGTGTCCGCGTCATCGGTGGCGGACTGCGCCGCGACCGCGTCGGTGCCCTCGTCGAATGCCTGATCCGGCTCCGGGTGGTCGGTGTCGAAGGACTCCGGGAGCTTCTTCAGCTGACGGTTCATCGACCAGATCAGGAATCCGGTGCCGATCAGCAGCAGCAGGATCACCAACAGGCCCAGCGGCGAGGACTTGCCGAACTCGGGTCCCTGCGGCTCCTCGGCCAGGACCATGACGGTGTTGACGATGTCGACGGTGTTCATCACGCCTCGATTCCGGAGAACAGATCGGTTTCCGGGATGGCCGTCTTCACCCGAGTCTGCGCGAGTTCGAACTCCTCGGTCGGCCACAGCCGCTGCTGCCATTCCAGCGGCACGGCGAAGAACACGCCGTTCGGGTCGATCTGTGTCGCGTGTGCACGCAACGCGTCGTCACGCTGCGGGAAGTACTCGGCGCATTCGATCTGGGTCGTCACGCGGCCCATCAGGTCGTTGCGGCTCGGATCCCACCTCTCGAGCCACTCCTTGAACGGGCTCTCCTGGCCGTGACGCTCGAACTCGTCGGAGAACAGCATCATGCGATCGCGGATGAAGCCGTGCGTGTAGTACAGCTTCAACGGGGTCCAGGGCTCGCCGGTGCCGGGGTAGGCGTCGGGATCCCCCGACTTCTCGAACGCCTCGACCGACACCTCATGGCAGCGGATGTGGTCGGGATGGGGATAACCGCCGTGCTCGTCGTAGGTGATGATGACGTGGGGCCGGAACTCCCGCACCACCTTGATCAGGGCTTCCGCGGCCTCTTCGAGCGGGATGGTCGCGAACGACCCCTCCGGAAGCGGAGGCCTGGGGTCGCCTTCGGGCAGGCCGGAGTCGACGAAGCCGAGCCAGCGATGCTGGACGCCGAGTGCCTCGGCAGCCTTGGCCATCTCCTCCCGGCGGACCTCGTGGATCCGGTCCTTGATGCCGGGCAGGTCCATCGCCGGATTGAGGATGTCGCCACGTTCGCCACCGGTGAGGGTGACGATCAGCACCTCGTGGCCCTCGGCGGCGTACTTGGCCGATGTCGCCGCCCCCTTGCTCGACTCATCGTCGGGATGCGCGTGGACCGCCATCAGACGGAACACACCCGGCTGCGGGTCGTCGGCACGGGATTCGGTCACAGTTCCTCACCTTCGGATCGCTACTGGTCCCATGGTAGGTATTGACAAGTGAACAGTTCGGACGGGGGCGCCACGGAGC
Organism: Gordonia paraffinivorans NBRC 108238; assembly: GCF_000344155.1. Lineage (GTDB taxonomy): Bacteria > Actinomycetota > Actinomycetes > Mycobacteriales > Mycobacteriaceae > Gordonia > Gordonia paraffinivorans. The sequence continues at coordinate 17,480 of NZ_BAOQ01000045.1, forward strand.
GCCCACGCAGCGGCCCGCGTGCCACCTACCCGGAGCAATCGGGTTCGGCGCTGACCAGGCGTCGCTGGGCCTTCGGACTGACCATTCTCGTCGTCGTCGCAGGTGTCGTCCTCGCGGTCATCGGCTACGGCAAGTTCGGCACCTCCGACGTGTCCGGTGAGGCCACCGGCTACGAGATCCTCGACGATCGCACCGTCGCGGTCCAGTTCACCGTCGACCGCTCCGATCCGAGCAAACCCGCAGCGTGTGTGGTGCGCGGGCGTTCCAAGGACGGCAGCGAGACCGGGCGCCGGGAGATCCTGATCCCGGCCGACGACGCCGAGCGGATCGGGGTACGCACCGAGGTCACCACCTCCAGACCGCCGGTGATCGGCGAGGTCTTCGGCTGCACCGTCGACGTCCCGCCGTACCTGCAGCCCGACCAGTCGTGACCGCGACGCCGACCGAGCCCCACGGCGCGCCCGGATCCCGGGCTGCCTTCGCGTCGATCGGCAGTCGCTTCTTCCCCCTGCTCGTCGCGCTCTTCGTCGGTGTGATGTTGATCAGCAACGTCACCGGCACCAAGGGCGTCGTCCTCTTCGACGACTGGCTGAACCTCGACATCGGACCCGTCCACCTCGAGGGGCTCGTCACCGACGGCGCGTTCTATCTCTTCCCGCTCGCCTACGTCCTCGGCGACGTCATCAGCGAGGTGTACGGGTTCAAGGCGATGCGCCGCACCATCCTCGCCGGTTTCGCGGTGCTGATCCTCGCGTCGCTGTGCTTCTGGCTGACCATCCACCTACCGGCCGCCGAGTTCTACGACGGCCAGCAGGCCTTCGAGACCGTGGCCGGCGTCGTCCCGCAATTCCTTCTCGCCGGACTCGCCGGATATGTCGTCGGCGAACTCCTCAACTCCTTCGTGCTGGTCAGGATGAAGGAGCGCGCCGGAGAACGCCATCTGTGGGCACGACTCGTGGGCTCGACGGTGGTGGGGGAACTCGCCGACACGATCGTGTTCTGCGCGATCGCCGCCACCGCCCTCGGGATCTCGTCGTGGGGCGACTTCGTGAACTACACCGTGGTCGGGTTTGTGTGGAAGACGCTGGTCGAGATCGTCATCATGCCCGTGACGTATCTCGTTGTGGCATGGCTCAAGAGGGCCGAACCGACATATCAGGAAGCTCTCGCATCGGCCACCGCTGAGTAAAGGATGTGCCAGGCATCTCACCGGCTGGTACCATTGATGTATACACGGCTCCGCAAGGGGTCGTGTTGCTGCATTTATAGCAGTCCACATGTCGCGCGGCGCAACAAGGCAGCTGCGTGGCGCGGACAACGAGAAGGAGTGACCGATGACCGACACCCAGGTGACCTGGTTGACCCAAGAGTCGCACGACCGCCTGAAGGCCGAGCTCGACTCATTGATCGCCAATCGTCCGGTCATTGCCGCCGAGATCAATGAACGACGCGAAGAGGGCGACCTCAAGGAGAACGGCGGATACCACGCCGCCCGCGAGGAGCAGGGTCAGCAGGAGGCCCGTATTCGCCAGCTCCAGGAGTTGCTGAACAACGCCAAGGTCGGCGAGGCCCCGACCCAGTCCGGCGTCGCGCTCCCGGGCTCCGTCGTGACCGTCTACTATGACGGTGACGAGAACGACAGGGAGACCTTCCTGATCGCCACCCGCGAGGAGGGCGCCTCGGGTGAGATCGAGACCTACTCCCCCAGCTCGCCTCTCGGTGCCGCGCTGATCGACGCGAAGGTCGGCGAGACCCGTGAGTACACCGTGCCGAGCGGCGCCACCGTCAAGGTGACCCTCGTGAGCGCGGAGCCGTACCACGGCTGACAACCAGCCACAACGACAGAGGCCCACCGCCTTTGGCGGATTCAAGGGGTCGTCGCAACACCAAGTGAACTAGACAAGTTCTAGCAGACGCTCGGCTGGAGTTTTCCAGCCGAGCGTTTTGCGTGGGCGACCATTGAGCTTCTGGGCGACGTGCTCGAGGTCCTCGATCCCATAGACGGTCAGGTCGGTACCCTTGGGAAAGTACTGCCGTAGCAGTCCGTTCGTGTTCTCGTTCGACCCGCGCTGCCAGGGCGACGCAGGGTCGCAGAAATAGACCGGAACACCAGTGGCGACCCTGAACGCCTTGTGCGCGGCCATTTCTGCGCCCTGGTCCCAGGTCAACGACCCTCGCAGATGCTGCGGTAGCGTGCCGACCAGCGTCACGAGGACATCACGGACCGTCTCGGCAGTGTGGTCCCCGTCGGGCAGGTGCCCGAGCATCACGTAACGGGTCGTGCGTTCGACGAGCGTGACGATCGCGGACTTGTTCTGCTCCCCGGTGATCAGGTCGCCTTCCCAATGCCCGGGAACAGCACGATCCTCGACCTCTGCGGGACGCTCGCTGATCATCACCATCGGGTCGACAAACCGGCTCGTACGATGCTCGGGCGAGCGGTGGGGTTTGCGGCGCGTCCGCCCCGTGCGCAAGGCAACTTGGATCTCACGTTTGAGACCGCCGCGGGCCTGGACATAGATGGCCTGGTAGATGGTCTCCGTGCTCACGCGCATGCCCTCATCGTCTGGATGGTCCTCGCGGATCCGATTGCGGATCTGCTCCGGAGACCATTGTTCCCGTAGACCGTCCATGACGTACTCACGCAGCGGGCCGGGCTCGGCGAGCAGCGCCGGTTTCGGGCGTGCCCGTGCGCCGGCGGCCGCCCTGTGTGCTCCGTGCGGCAGGTATCGCCCGCCGACGGTGTGCGCGTCGAGTTCGCGTTTGATCGTCGACGCCGGCCGACCCAGCTCCCTCCCGATTGCGCGCAACGACAGGCCTACCCGGCGCAGGTCAGCGATCTTCTCCCGCTCCAGCAGCGACAACAGCCGGGAACCGACTTGTTCCGGAATCGGGGACGGCGGATTTTCCATGGTCTCCATCGTGGTGCGTCCGGTCGTGTAGTCCACACGTCGCCCGTCCGGATAGAACCGCGAGTTCCGAGACTTGCGGATTCCGCGTTCCCAATCACGCGCAGTGCGCTCATTGATGGCGACACGCTCCACGGCCTCTCGCCGCGTCAGGCCCTGCCCTCGCAGTTGCAGATACTCGGCCTTGCGTGGATGCCCCAACCGATGCGACGACAACCCGGCCTGCCGAGCCCATCCATACGCGGTGTTCCGATTGACATCGAGCAGACGCGCGACCTCAGCCACGCTCCCGACCTCATCCATCAACGCCAGGAAACGAACCTTCAACGACGCAGTCTTCTCCGAAAACGACACGGTGGTCGCAACCTCCCGAAACTCGGGGTGTTGCGACCACCGTTAGAACCCGCCTTTCGGCCGGTGGGCCTCTGTCGTAGACGGGGTCAGGTCAGGAGAGATTGACCTTCACGCCGTTGGAGAACATCGAATCGTGTAGCTCGATGCCGGCCGGCTTCGCGTCGGCGGGCATGTCGTATACGAGCTTGACCTCGACCTTGTTACCGGGGTTGATGTTGTCCCAGACCGGGATGTCGCTGCCTCCCAGCGCGATCTGAGCGGAGGTGTCGGGTTCGAATTCACGTCCCTCGGCGTCGACGAGCTTCTGGGAGGTGGGCGAGAAGTCCTTGGGCTCCTTGCTGGTGTTCTCGACCGTCATGGTGACGATCACGAACTGACCCTGGGCCTCCTCGGTGAGGAACTCGTTCTCACCCACCGACTTCAGTCCCGACTCGACGTTGGTGACGACGAACTCGAACTTGCCGTCACGTACCGGCGTGTTGAGGCCCGGCGTGGACTCCCCACCGCCCGAGCCTCCCTGATCGGACGAGCTCGAGTTGTTCGACGACGCGGTGTTGTCGGAGTCGTCGCCGCCACCACTCGTCGCCACCGCGATGATCACGATCAGCACCACGAGGATGCCGAGGATCCACGGCCACTTCTTTTTCTTCTTCGGCGGGGCGGCCGGCGGCTGGGCAGGCGGTGCACCGTACGGACCGGGTGCCCCGTACTGGGGCTGCTGTCCGTAGGGCTGGCCCGGATAGGGAGCCTGGCCCGGCTGCGGGACCTGACCCGGGAACGGCTGCCCGGGCTGGGGATTCTGGGGTTCGGTCATTTCTTTCCTTTGTTAGTGCAGACCTGGAGAACCATTCTGCACAACGGCCCTGACAATTCTTCATGTCCTTCAGCCGAACCAATCGACCCCGAAAACGGGACCATTGCGTTCAATTCCGGGACATTACATCCGATGATCGACAGCACGCCGACATCAGATTTCAGCTGTGGTCGGCTCCGTATACGGCCTGCTGATACGTGAAACCCTCGTACTCCAGCTGTTCGATCAAGCCCTTCCGCGAGAACGGCGAGATCTCGCGGTAGGACCGCGCCGTCCGCGCCGCCTGCTCGTACCAGTCGACCTCGCCGTCGGCTTCGAGTTGGTTCACCGCCGCCGTCGCGTCCGACGTCGAGAAGCCTTCGTACTCGAGCTGATCGATCAGCCCTGACCTGGAGAAACCGGAGATCTCGAGGTAGTCCCGCGCCATGGCCACGGCATTCGACCGCTCCGAGGCGAGCTTCACCGTCACCTGCGACACCTCCGCCGGCCACGGAGCCGCCGTCGACTCGGGGCCGGCCCCGCCCGTGCCGGCCAGTACCCCGATCGCCACCACGAATGCGGCCAGGACGCCGGCCGCCCATGGCCATTTCCTTGTCCATGACAAATTCATCGCACGTCCTTCTCTTCGAGCGCCCCGGGAAGTGGGCCGCGTCTGCACATGAAGATGTCACGGGGGTATGACAGAAACGGCGTGGCCTATTGTCGTCCGATCGGACGAATCTATTCCTGGTCCCATATCCATCGGTTCTCCACTTTTCCGTCTATGGGTCTCTCCGGCGGGATCACGGACGGGAGGTGGAACCGCCGCCGCGACCGCACGCGGGCCCGTCCGCGGAACCGCCTGTGGGACGGTCGTGCCGGTGTTTCAATGGGCCCATGGCACGCACCTACGCCCTGGAATCCTTTGACCTCGACTTCTTCGACGACGCACCCGTGCGCCACGTGATCGACGTCAGACTCCCGGTGACGCCCGCGCGGGCGTGGGCCGAGTTCACCCGTCAGGGGACGCTCGACTGGTGCCGGGCGATCAAGTCGATCACGTTCACCTCGCCGCCGCCGTACGGCGCGGGCGCCACGCGCAGAGCGGTTCTCGGCCCGGGTTACGTGACACTCGAGGAAGACTTCTTCCACTGGACCGAAGACGCCGACAACGGCAAGTACCACAACGCATTCCGCGTGAAGAGCGCCAACGTCCCCGGCATGAGGCGCTTCGGAGAGGCCACCCAGATCGATCCGGCGGAGGTCGGCTGCCGCTTGCGCTGGACCTTCGCCCTCGAACTACCCACGACGTCCAAGGCGGTCGCGGCGTTTTCCGGCCCGGCGTCGGCGACGGTGTACAAGACGATCGAGGCGGACACACTCAAGTACTTCGCGCATCTGCCGTCGGCGACGTAACGGCCCGATCGCCGATCAGGCGGAAGACCCCGTCCACGACCTCAGCGCGAATCCTCGCGCAGGAAACCCGCGTCCCCCAACGCCCGTCGCACGGACAGCTGGTGGTCGGGTCCACGCGTCTCCACGCTGACGGTCACCTGCACCTCGCCGAGGTAGAGGTCGTCGGCGACGCGTGAGTGCACGACGTCGAGAACGCTCGCGCCCTGGTCACGGAGCAACTCCAGCAGGGCGAGCAATCCACCCGGGCGGTCGGAGACGGTGGCCGTGAAGGTCAGGAACCGCCCGGCCGCGGTGAGTCCGTGGGTGATGACATGCCGCAGCAGCAAGGGGTCGATGTTGCCGCCGGACAAGACGACGCACACCGTGCCGGACAGGTCGAGCAGACCGCCGACGGTGGCGGCGACGCCCGCGGCTCCCGCCGGTTCGATCACCATCTTGGCCCGCTCGAGCATCAACAACAGCGCCGTGCTGAGTTCCTCCTCGCTGACGGTGACCACCCGGTCCACGTACTCGGAGACATGTTCGAACGGCACGTCGCCGGGCCTGGCGACCGCGATGCCGTCGGCAACGGTGTTCATCGACACCGCCGGCACCGGGTGGTTCGCTGCCAGCGACGCGGGCCACGCCGCGGCCTGGACCGCCTGGACCCCGATCACCTCGACGTCCGGACGCGAGGCCCGCATCGCGGCGGCGACACCGGCCAGCAGGCCACCGCCGCCCAGCGGCACGACGACGGTGGACACGCCTGGGAGTTGTTCGACGATCTCCGCACCGACCGTGGACTGCCCGGCGACGACGTCGGGATGGTCGAACGGGTGGATCAGGACCGCTCCGGTCCGGTCCGCATGCCGCTGCGCCTCGACGAGGGCGTCGTCGACGGTCTCACCCGCCAGGATGACCTCCGCACCATAGGCTTTCGTCGCCGCGATCTTGGGCAGCGACGCGCCTTCGGGCATGTAGACGCGGGAGGCGATGCCGAGCTCGGTCGCCGACCACGCGACTCCCTGCGCGTGGTTGCCCGCACTCGCCGCGACCACGCCGCGAGCCCGCTCGGAATCGGAGAGTCGCGAGATCCGCAGATAGGCGCCCCGCGGTTTGAACGACCCGGTGCGCTGCAGGTTCTCGCACTTCAACCAGACGTCGGCGCCGGTGCGCTCCGACAACACGCGGGAGGCGATCATCGGCGTCCGCCGGATGACCCCGGCCAGTTCGGCGACCGCCTTCTCGACATCGGCTCCGGTCAGCAGCATGACGCCCAGTATCCACGGATCCGGGCGTCATGCCGCCGACCTCGGCGCATCAGCGCAGTGCGTTCTCCAGGTCGCCCAGGATGTCGTCGATGTCCTCGATGCCCACCGACAGGCGGACGAGGTTGGCGGGGACCTCCAGGAGCGATCCCGCGGTCGACGCGTGGGTCATCGCGCCCGGGTGCTCGATGAGGGACTCGATGCCGCCCAGCGATTCGGCGAGCGTGAACACCTCGGTGCGCGCGCAGAACGCCTTGGCGTCCTCGATGCCGCCCTTCACCAGGACCGACACCATGCCGCCGAAGCGCTTCATCTGCTTGGCCGCGACCGCGTGACCGGGATGGTCCTCGAGCCCCGGGTACAGCACCTTCTCGATCTTGTCGTGCCCGCTGAGGAACTCGACGACCTTCTCGGCGTTGTCGCAATGGCGGTCCATGCGCACGGCGAGGGTCTTGATGCCGCGCATCGTCAGGTAGCCGTCGAACGGTCCGGGCACCGCGCCCGCGCCGTTCTGCAGGAACGCGAACGCCTCGTCGAGCTCCTCGCTGTCGGTGACCAGCGCACCGCCGACGACATCGGAGTGACCGCCGAGGTACTTCGTCGTCGAGTGCAGCACCACGTCGGCGCCGAGCGAGAGCGGCTGCTGCAGGTACGGAGAGGCAAAGGTGTTGTCCACCACCAGCTTCGCGCCGGCCTCGTGGGCGACGGCGGCGATCGCCTCGATGTCGCCGACGTTGAGCAGCGGGTTGGTCGGCGTCTCGACCCAGACGAGCTTGGTCTCCGGGCGGATCGCCGCGCGCACGGCGTCGACGTCGGTCACCGGCGCCACCGAGTAGGTGATACCCCACTGGGTGAACACCTTGTCGATGAGCCGGAAGGTGCCGCCGTAGGCGTCGTTCGGGATGACGAGGTGGTCGCCGGGTCGCAGGGCGGAGCGCAGCAGGCAGTCGGTGGCCGCCATGCCGGAGGCGAAGCCGCGACCGTAGGTGCCGTGCTCGAGCGCGGCGATGTTGGCCTCGAGTGCGCGTCGGGTCGGGTTGCCGGTGCGGGCGTACTCGAAGCCGTCGCGCAGGCCGCCGACGCCGTCCTGGGCGAAGGTCGAGCTCGCGTAGATCGGCACGTTGACCGCGCCGGTCTGCGGGTCCGGGTCGTAGCCGGCGTGGATGGCGCGGGTCGAGAAGCCCTGCCAGCGAACCGAATCCGCGGCGCTGCGTCGTTCACTCACGGTGGGGGTGCTCCTATCCGACGATCGGGTGGCTCGAGACGTACGCGAGCAGGTCGTGGCGCGTGATGACGCCGATGGGCTTGCCGTCCTCGACGACCATCAGTGCGTCGCAGTCGCCGAGGGCCTTGGTGGCGGCGCTGATGGGCTCACCGGAACCGATCAGCGGGAAGGGCTCGCCCATGTGGGCCGAGACCGGGTCGGCGAGGCTGGCGCGACCCTCGAAGACCGCGCTGAGCAGATCGCGCTCGGTGACCGCGCCGGCGACCTCGCCGGCCATCACCGGCGGCTCGGCGCCGACGACCGGCATCTGCGATACGCCGTACTCGCGCATGATCTCGATGGCGTCGCGCAGGGTCTCCTGCGGATGTGTGTGGACCAGGTCGGGCAGCTCACCGGTCTTGTCGCGCAGCACGTCTCCGACGAGCGGCTCCTTGGTGTTGGCATCGAGCGGCGTGCGCAGGAAGCCGTAGCTGCTCATCCATTTGTCGTTGAAGATCTTGCCCATGTAGCCGCGACCGCCGTCGGGCAGCAGCACGACGACGACGGCGTCGGGACCCTCACGCTCGGCGACCTGCAGCGCGGCCACCACGGCCATGCCGCACGAGCCGCCGACCAGCAGGCCCTCCTCGCGGGCGAGGCGGCGGGTCATGTCGAACGAGTCGGCGTCGGAGACGGCGATGATCTCGTCCGGGATGCTCGGGTCGTAGGCGTCCGGCCAGAAGTCCTCGCCGACGCCCTCGACGAGGTACGGGCGTCCGGTGCCGCCGGAGTAGACCGATCCCTCGGGGTCGACGCCGACGACCTTCACCGCACCGTTCGAGACCTCCTTGAGGTAGCGGCCGGTGCCGGTGATGGTGCCGCCGGTGCCGACGCCGGCGACGAAGTGCGTGACCTTGCCCTCGGTGTCGCGCCAGATCTCCGGGCCGGTGGTCTCGTAGTGACTCTGCGGGCCGGCCGGATTGGCGTACTGGTTGGGCTTCCACGCGCCCTCGATCTCACGCACCAGACGGTCGGAGACGCTGTAGTAGCTGTCGGGATGCTCCGGGGGCACGGCCGTCGGGCAGACGACCACCTCGGCGCCGTAGGCGCGCAGCACGTTGCGCTTGTCCTCGCCGACCTTGTCGGGGCAGACGAACACGCACTTGTACCCTCGCTGCTGCGCGACCAGCGCGAGGCCGACGCCGGTGTTGCCCGATGTCGGCTCGACGATCGTCCCGCCGGGCTTCAGCTCGCCGGACTTCTCGGCGGCCTCGACCATGCGAAGCGCGATCCGGTCCTTGCTGCTGCCACCGGGATTGAGGTACTCCACCTTGGCCGCGACCAGGCCCGATCCGGGTTTGGTCACGGAGTTCAGCTTGACCAGCGGGGTGTTGCCCACCAGGTCGACGACGTGATTGGCGATGCGCATGTCTCCATGGTCCCAGAGTCGAACCGACGCCCGACACCCGGCCGCTTCTCTAGACTGGTGGCCGTGTCGGGTCTGAGTCGCGAGGTGGTGACCGACGGCCGATTCTGGGCGCGCATCGGCCGCGACGTGGGCGCCACGGCGGCCGCCACGGCAGCCGGCGCCGGGGCCGGTTGGGCCATGTGGAACTACCTCAACGCCCAGGCGGCGACCGCCCGAACGGTGATCCCCCACCGCACCGACAACGCCCCCGACGGCGACGGCGTCTACCACCCCGACGGCTCGGTCACCCGCTACACCCGCGACGCCCACGTCGATCTGTTCCTCGCCGTGTTCGGCGACTCGACGGCCGCCGGGCTCGGCGTCGACTCCGCCGACGAGACACCCGGCGTACAGGTGGCCCGTCGGGTCGCCGCCGCGACGGGCAAGACGGTGCGCTACGCCAACAAGGCGATCGTGGGCGCGACCTCCAAGGGGCTCGCCGCCCAGATCGACGCGATGTTCATCGCCCGCGAGCGCCCGGACGTCGCGATCATCCTGATCGGCGCGAACGACGTGACCTCGCGCAACGGCATCCGCGCGTCGGCACGCCGCCTCGGCGAGGCGGTCCGCCTGCTCGTCGGCGGCGGCGCGAAGGTCGTCGTCGGCACCTGCCCCGACTTCGGGGTCATCACCGCGATACCGCAGCCGCTGCGGACGGTCCTGCGGCAGTGGGGACTCCGACTCGCCGCGGCACAGCGGTCGGCGGTCCGCGGGGCGGGCGGTCACCCCGTCCCCCTGGCCGACCTGCTGGCCGCGGAGTTCCGCGCCAAGAGCGAGTACATGCTCTCGCCCGACCAATACCACCCGTCCGCGGCGGGCTACGCGCTCGCCGCCGACATCCTCCTCCCGCCGGTCCTCGACGCGATCGGCGAGTGGGGTTCCGCGCCGTTGCCGGAGCCGCCCGAGGAGTCGGCGGCGGTGGAGGAACCCAAGGCGGTCACCGGTCTCCGCCGTCTCCTGCGCCCGGCGTGACGTGAATCTCTTCGGACCCGACCAAGCACGTGCTTGGTCGGGTGGGAGTAGCGTGAGGGCATGGCTGAAGCAGTGATCGTCTCCACCGCCCGCTCCCCGATCGGCCGCGCCGCCAAGGGCTCGCTGAAGGACGTCCGCCCGGACGAACTCTCGCGCCAGATGGTGGCCGCCGCCCTCACGAAGGTCCCGGAACTCGACCCGGCCGACATCGAGGACATCCACTGGGGCATCGGACAACCCGGCGGCCAGGGCGCCTACAACATCGCCCGCGTGATCGCCGTCGAACTCGGCTACGACCACGTCCCCGGCGTGACGGTGAACCGGTACTGCTCGTCGTCGCTGCAGACCACCCGAATGGCCATGCACGCGATCAAGGCCGGCGAGGCCGACGTCATCATCTCCGGCGGCGTCGAGAGCGTCTCGAGCTTCGGCATCTCCGGCGGCGCCGACGGTGCCCCCAACTCCAAGAACCCGCTCTTCGACGACGCGCAGGCGCGCACCGAGCAGGCCGCCCAGGGCGGCGCCGGCGTCTGGCACGATCCGCGCCAGGACGGCCTCCTGCCCGACGTCTACATCGCGATGGGCCAGACGGCCGAGAACGTCGCCACCCTCACCGGCATCTCCCGCGAGGACCAGGACCGCTGGGGCGTGCTGAGCCAGAACCGCGCCGAGGAGGCGATCAAGTCCGGCTTCTTCGAGCGCGAGATCGACCCGGTCACGCTGCCCGACGGCACCAAGGTGACCACCGACGACGGCCCACGCGCGGGAACCACCTACGAGAAGGTCTCACAGCTCAAGCCGGTGTTCCGGCCCGACGGCACCATCACCGCGGGTAACGCGTGCCCGCTCAACGACGGCGCCGCCGCGTTGGTCGTCATGAGCGACACCAAGGCCAAGGAGCTCGGCCTGACGCCGCTGGCGCGCGTCGTCGCGACCGCGGCCACCGGGCTCTCGCCGGAGATCATGGGCCTCGGCCCGATCGAGGCGATCCGCAAGGTCCTCCGCGTCGCCGGGATGTCGCTGTCGGACATCGATCTCTTCGAGATCAACGAGGCGTTCGCCGTTCAGGTGCTCGGCTCGGCGAACGAACTCGGCATCGACCACGACAAGCTGAACGTGTCCGGCGGTGCGATCGCGCTCGGTCACCCGTTCGGCATGACCGGCGCCCGCATCACCACGACCCTGCTCAACAACCTCCGCACCCACGACAAGACGTTCGGCATCGAGTCGATGTGCGTCGGCGGCGGTCAGGGTATGGCGATGATCCTCGAGCGCCTCAACTGACGCCCGCGCGGAGCATCACCCGGTAGGAGCCACGACTCCCTCTTCGACACCCCTCGTCGCATTCGGTCCCAGGATCGATTCGCGACGGGGGGTTGTCTTTCGGTGGATCGCCCACGCGATCACGGCCACTCCGACGATGTAGATCTCGACGGGGATCGCCCACGCGTTGTTCGTGGCGTGGTTGTCGTGGATGTAGTACTGCGAGATGTGCCCGGCGAGGTCGCCGCCGTAGCTGACCGCCAACGCCCAGACCGCCGCGTCGAGCCAGCCGCCGCGGTTGCGGACCAGGAAGGTCAGGACGCAGAGGATGCCGACCGCGATGTCGTTCCAGCCCAGTTCCCACTGGAACATGCCGGGGACGAAGTCCGGACCGATCTCCTTGGCGACCTCCGCGGCATTGGGCCCGACGTGCCCGATGCCGCCCAGGATGCCGAAGACGCCTGCCGGGACGAGGACCCAGAGCAGGACGAGTTCTGCCACGCGGCCGGTGGTGCGGCGACGCGCCGACCGGTCCACCAGGATGTGCACGACGGCGCCGACGATCATCAGCGCGAACTGACTCAGAAAGAACACCATTTCTGCACGATCCCACCGTTCGCGGGACGTTTCTGCCGAGAATTCGTCACCGTGTCCCACATGTTCGCGCGTTTTGTTGCAGCTGCAACATTTGGGACCGTTTCCGGGACGAAAAGCGCCGGCGCGGCCGCCCCGGAAGGGGACGACCGCGCCGGCGGTGTCGGTTCTGGCTACCGGACCGCTAGTCCTGGTTGAAGTAGCTGAGGAGTCGGAGGATCTCGACGTACAGCCAGACCAGGGTGACGGTCAGGCCGAGTGCGATGCCCCAGGCCGCACGGTCGGGGGCGCCGGCGCGGATCAGGCGATCCGCGGCGTCGAAGTCCAGGAGGAAACTGAACGCGGCGAGCGCGATGCAGACCAGCGAGAAGATGATCGCGATCGGACCGCCGTCGCGCAGCGGGGTCGAGACGCCGAAGAGGCTCAGCAGCAGGTTGCCGACCATGAGGACGAGGACGCCGATCATGCCGGCGAAGAGCATGCGGGTGAACCGCGGCGTGACGCGGATGGCGCCGATCTTGTACACGAACAGCATGCCGAAGAACACGCCGAACGTTCCCAGCACCGCCTGGCCGATCAGCGCTCCGGCCGAGACGTCGCCGGCGACGGCCCAGTTGCCGAAGACGAACGAGATGGAGCCGACGAACAGACCCTCCAGGGCCGCGTAGGCCAGGACGATCGCCGGGTTGTCCTGCTTGCGTCCGAACGACGCGATGAGGACGAGGACCAGACCGCCGATGGCGCCGACCAGCATCAGCGGCATCGCCATCGCGGCCTGCGCGGACTCGGTATCCCGGCTGGCGATGGCGAAGTAGGCCGCGATGGCCGTGATCGTCAGGACGCCGAGGGTCATCGCGGTCTTGGTGACCACGTCGTCGATGGTCAGCTGGCGGGTGGTGGGGGGTGCCGGCTGTGCGTAGGGATCGGTCTGCTGACCGAACTGGTTCATCGCGGCGCCGGCGCCGGCCATGCCGGCCCCGAATCCCGCGTATCCGGGCTGATTGTCGCGGACCACGCCGCGCATCACCGGATTGCTGCTCTCTCGCACCAAGCGCTCCTTCAATGGGTTCGGATTACATCCACTCAACGTCTCGCCGACCCGGCGAGTTCCAGGTGGGTTGTCGAGTCGACCGTGTCGAATCCGACTTTACCGGCCCTTGACCGAGTTGTCGTTGTCCTGCGTCGGCGGGATGTCGGCGGGCAGGTCACGCAGCCAATCCCGGGCCACGTGGAGGTCGGCGCACCCGGGCCGGCGCGTCAGCAGCGCCCGCCCGAGGCACACCGCCTTCAGCACCGATTCGGCCCGCTCGAGATCGTCACCCCAGTCGAGACCGCCCTTGGCCATCATCAGCGACACCACGCCGTGGGCCGCCGCCCACAACTCCAGGACGACGTCCTCGACCTCCTCGGGACGGAACAGGCCTTCCTCGGCGAGTTCGGCGACCGTGCCGACGAATCGGGTGTGGGCACTCGCGGCCAGCACCTCGTCGACCTTCGACGGCGCCGACCCCTCGGCGCGGTTGCGGAAGGCCACCCGGTACAGCGCCGGGGTGGCCAGCGCGAAGCGGACGTAGGCGAGCCCGAGGCGCAACACCCGTTCGAGCGGGTCGTCGACGTCGGCGCCGGCAGCGTCGAGCTCGTCGTCGAGCCGCTCGAAGTAGCGGGCGCACACCGCGTCGAGAAGTGCGTCCTTGTCGGCGAAGTGCAGGTAGATCGACGGTGGCGTGACCCCGACGCGGGTCGCGACGGCGCGGATCGACATCGCCGAGTCGTCGCCGTTCTCGACGAGCAACTCGCCGGCCGCCTCGATGATCTCCTCGGCGAGGATCTCGCCGGCGCCACGCGGCGACCTCGCCCGTCTGTGTGTCCTCACCGTTCTCCTGTGCCTGCGCGTTCTCCCGGGGTTGCCGACAGGTGTTCGGGCATCTCCTCGGACAGTCCGAAGCGATCGTGGAGCTTCCGCAGCGGGGCCGGGGCCCACCAGTTGGCGCGTCCGGCCAGGCGCATGAACGCGGGGACCAGGAACATCCGGACCAGGGTCGCGTCCATCAGGACCGCAAGCGTCAGCCCCACCCCGAACATACGCATGAACGACACCTCGGAGGCGGCGATCGCGGCGAACACGATGCTCATCAGCAGCGCGGCGGCGGTGATGACCTTGCCCGTGCGCGCCAGGCCCAGCGCCACCGCGTGGTCGTTGTCGGCGCGAGTGCGTCCGGAGTGCAGCCACTCCTCGCGGATGCGGCCGAGCAGGAACACCTCGTAGTCCATCGAGAGTCCGAAGGCGACGCAGAACAGCAGCACCGGCATGGTCGCGTTGAGCGTCCCGGTGGCGGTGGTGCCCAGACCACCGAGGTGGCCCTCCTGGAAGAACCACACCATCGCGCCGAAGGTCGCCGACAGCGACAGGATGTTCAGGACGAGCGCCTTCAGCGGGAGCACGACGCTGCCGGTGAAGAGGAACAGCAGGATGAACGTGGCGACCGCGATCAGCCCGAGGACCCACGGCAGGTGCGCGTAGATGGAGTCGACGGTGTCGTCGGTGACCGCGGTGAGGCCGGTGAACCAGACCTCGGTTCCCACCGGCACCGGCAGGGCCCGCATGGCGTCGAGCTGTTCGATCGCGCCCTCGCTCATCACCGCGCGGTCGGTGGAGATGCTGAGGACGTGGGTGTCGCCGCGGGTGTCGTCGGGACTGCCCGGCGCGACCTGCCCGCCCGAGACGAAGACGCCGGCCGACGAGCCCGCGGAGTTGACGTCGTCGATCTCCGACAGCTGCCGGGTGTAGGCGGCCAGCTCGCCGGGGTCGATCGGACCGCGCATGACGACGGTGACCGCCGAGGACAGGTCGTCGTCGAAATCCTGGCGGATCTCGTCCTGGATCTGACGTGCGCTCGCCGACCCCGGGAGCACCCGGTCGTCGGGGAAGCCCATCTTCAGGGACAGGAACGGTGCGCCGAGGACGAGCAGGAAGACGATCACCGCGGTCGCGACGGGCAGCGCATGCCGCATCACCCACCGCACGAGGCGGTACCACCAGGTGTCCTCGGGTTCTTTGTCCTGCGGCGACGGCAACCGGAGCAGCCGCCGCAGCGGCCTGCGCGCGTCGAGGGAGTCGATGCGGTCGCCCAGGACCATCAGAACGGCCGGGGTGACGACGAGGGCGGCGAGCGCGGCGAGGACCACGACGCCGAGCCCGGCGTAGGCGAACGACCGCAGGAAGTACTGCGGGAACAGAGCGAGCGCACTCAGCGACAGCGCGACCGTCACCGCCGAGAACGCGACGGTCCGTCCGGCGGTGGCGAGGGTGCGCACGATGGCGTCGGGCCGCGACGATCCCCGGCCGACCTCCTCGCGATAACGGGTCAACAGGAGCAGCGTGTAGTCGATCGCGAGCGCGAGACCCATCGCAGTGGTCAGGTTCAACGCGAACACCGAGACATCGGTCAGCGAACCGATGACGCGCAGCAGCGCGATGGTGAGAACGATCGACACGATGCCGATGCCGACCGGGATCGCGGCGGCGACGAGACCGCCGAAGACGAAGATCAGGACGATGAAGGTGATCGGGATGGCGATCGCCTCGGCGAGCAGGAGATCCGACGAGGTCTGCTCGTTGACCTGCGAGTAGACCAGCGCCTGACCACCGACCCGGATGTCGATCCCGTCGCGCTCGCCGGTGAAGGTCTCGGCGATCTCGGCGGCGCGTCCCGGCGCGGCGTCCTCGCCGCCCTCGATGGACGCGATGATCAGCGCCGACGTCCGGTCGCGGCTGACGAGCGCGGAATCGAGGGTGGGTTGCGTCCAGACCGAGAGGATCTGGTCCTGCACGTCGTCGTCTGCCCCGAGTTCGGCGGTGATCGCGTCTGCCACCGATCTCGCCGTCGGATCGCGGGAGATGTCGACGCCGTCGGGCCCGTCGAGCTTCAGCACGACCTGCAGGCCACCCCGGTCGAAGGTCTCGTCGAGGATCTCCTCGGCCTGCGCCGACGCCGAGTCGGGATCGCTGTAGCCGCCGGCCAGGAGTTTGTCCGCGGCGCCCGCGCCATAGGCCCCGGCGAGCACCAGGAGGACGAAGGCACCGAGCAGCACCCGCTTCGGCATGGAGATGATGAGTCGTGTCGATCGAACCATGCTGCGCCCCCCGTCGTTCGACTTTACAGCGTTAAGTTATCAACCGTAAGTTACGGGCGTCAATGCTCGCCGATGGCTTACGACGCTGATGACTATGCTCTCCGAGGACGGTCGGACGACGCGACGAACCCCGGCCCCCATAGCCCAATTGGCAGAGGCAGCCGACTTAAAATCGGCACAGTGTCGGTTCGAGTCCGACTGGGGGCACCAGCGCCGGTGGTGCGGCTCGCCTAAGACCTGCGATAGACGAACCGCCCGACCTGGGCGTAGGCCATCCGCTCGCTCAATCGCGAACTGAGCCGGCGCGCGCCGTTGAACACGTGCGCGTCCTTGCCGATCACCGCGCGCACCCGACCGGACAGGGCCGCGTCGATGATCTTGCTCGCGGCCTTCTCCGGCGCCATCGCGAAGTTCTTCGCAAGCGCCTCCGGGGTTCCGAGCGACTTCGACGTCTGCCGCACGAGGTCGGTCCAGATCGTGCCCGGCAGGACGGTCGTGACGGTCACCTTCGACTTCCGGCCGCGGAGATCCTGCGCGAGGCCGTAGCCGAAGAACGCCACCGCGGCCTTGCTGGCGCCGTAGAACGCCGCGCCGGGGAACGGCGCGAGACCGGACAGGCTCGAGGTGATGAGCACGACGCCGCCGTCCGGCCGCTTCTCCAGGTGCGGGAGGAAGGCCCGGGTGAGCCAGACGGTCCCGAAGTAGTTGACCCGGGTGATCAGGTCGATGCGATCGTCGGAGACCTCGGCGATCGGCTGGGTGTCCTGCGGGATCCCGGCGATGTTGAACAGCCCGTCGACGTGTCCGGTGTCGGCGAGGACGAGGTCGGGGAACTGCTGCACGGACTCGCGGTCGGCGATGTCGAGAACGTGGAACCGGAAGCGGTCGGGGTCGGCGACGAGGTGTCCCGTCTCCGCCAGCCCGACCTCGTTGATGTCCGCGCCGACCACCGTCGCACCGCGGGAGACGAGGTCGATCGCGACACAGCGCCCGATCCCGTTCGCCGCGCCGGTCACCACGAAGACCTTGCCCGTGACGTCGTCCACACATCCTCCTCAACCGCGCCGGGCGAACGGCCCGGATCGACGGGATCAACCTAGCAAGCGCTTGGTCGCGCCGACAGGGGGACGCCCGGCCGGATACGGATCACGCTTCCGGTGGTGATGTACTCGTGGACATGTCCACCCGGGTACTGGCCTCAGATGCGCACGCCCCACTCCCGATCGCGACCGAGACCCTCGCCGCGAGTTCGTCGAGCTCGGCCGCCTTGCTGACCCTCGGCATCTCGCTGTACGCGATCGCGATCCTCGTGTGCCTGGGCATCGCCATCAACGCCGCGCGCTTCCGGCGGCGCCGCCTGGCGATCGCGATGGCCTGGGTGGTCGGCATCCTGACGCTCGCCGGCGTGATCATCGCGATCCTGTCCAGCGTGTACGGCGGCGG
>NZ_BAOQ01000044.1 GCF_000344155.1 Gordonia paraffinivorans NBRC 108238
AGGCGAAGGCTCGTTCCGGCGGCGGTGATGACCGCACTCTGGATGTGGACGAGCGTGCTGAGCTCGGGCGGCTCCGCCGCGAGAACTCCGAATTACGTGTGGACCGCGAGTTCCTGAAAGAAGCCGCGGCCTTTTTCGCATCCGAGCAGAACCGGGGTAGACGCCTACCGGCTGATCGGCTCGGAGAAGGCCCACTACTCGGTCGTTCGAATGACCCGACTGCTCGAGGTGTCTCGGTCCGGCTACTACAAGTGGCGCAGCGCCAAGGCTGCCGGTCCGAGCTAGGCCCAGCGGTGTCGTGAACAGCTCGATGCGAAGGTCAAAGAGTTCCACGCGGGCTCTGACGGCGTCTACGGTGTGCCGAGGCTCCTCGCCGACCGGTGGGGCGACGACGAAACCGTTTCACGCAAGACGGTCGCTGCCTCGATGCGCCGGCAGGGTCTCGCCGGTATCAGCCCTCGCATCTTCACGCCGGTCACGACGGTGGTCGACTCGATGCGCACCGGCCGAAGGACCTGATCGATCGACGGTTTGACCAGGGTGAACTCGATAGGGTGTGGACGTCCGACATCACGTACCTGCGGACCGGTGAGGGATGGCTCTACTTCTGTGCGGTCCGTGACGGCCGCTCACGGCGAGTGATCGGCTGGGCGATCGCCGAGCACATGCACACCGACCTCGTCGAGGCCGCACTGGCGATGGCGGTGGCCATGCGCGGTCAGCGCCCCGAACGGGTGATCTTTCATGCCGATCACGGTAGCCAGTACACCTCGGGTCAGCTGGCGAGATTCGCCCGCGCACACGATCTGGCACAGTCGGTCGGCCGCACCGGTGTGTGCTGGGACAATGCACAAGCCGAATCATTCTGGGCGGCTTTGAAAGTAGAATTCAACCATCAATTCTTGTGGCCGACGAAACGGCACGCTAAGGTCGCTGCCGGTGACTGGACCGAACGGGTCTACAACCGGCGTCGGCGTCACTCCCCGATCGGAATGATCAGCCCAGTCGAGTTCGAGGAGCAGTTCACTCAGGCGACAGAAGCCGCTTGGCCCAGTGTCCACTGGACGGGGTCAACCCCAGTGGCTGTTCCCGGTGTGAACGGTTCGGGCGAACGCCGCCCGCAGAACGGCGAGTGGGGTGCGGAGTGCCCCTCTCAACATGCCTCGTCGCAAGCTCCGAGCTACTCAGGGAACGAGGGGTTCGGCTCGTCGCTGACGCATCCCGGGGAGCCGGCGACCCGGGTCGACGAGCGGGGACGAGCGCGCGAAGTCAGGCCGTCGCCGACCCGAACGCCGGCTTCAACAGGTCCAGCACATACGGGATCGAATTCGGCGACGGCGCATTCAGACCCGTGATCTGCGACTGGGTCAGGAACGCGACGGCGCCGTCCTTGACGGCCTTCAGGTTCTTGTAACCGGGCAGGTTACGCAGGGTCTCGGCCTGCTGCGGGGTGGCGGTCGCGACGACCAGCACGTCGGCGTCGAGCATCGGGATGTTCTCGGTGCTCAGCCCGAAGCGCGGGTTGCCGCTGCGCTGGTACTCGGCGACGAGCTTCGGCGCCATCGTCATCTTCAACTCCGAGAACAGCTTGGCGGCACCGTCGTTGGGGTCACCGAGCACCGACAGCTGATCGTTGCCGTACATGAACGCCAGCGCATAGGTCTTGCCCGCGAGACTCGGGAACTCCTCGGCGATGGCCTTGATGTCGCCGTTGGTCTTCTCGATGATCTCGGTGGCCTTCTCCGGCTGGTGCAGGACCGTGCCCATGACGGTGACCATGTCCTGCCAGGGGTCGATCTCCTGCCCGCTGATCGAGTTGACCGTCGGCGCCAGCTTGGCGATCTGCTCGAACTCCGGGCTGTTCGAGGCGAATCCGGGCGCGAAGATCAGATCCGGATCGAGCTTCGCGATGGTCGTCGCGTCGTCACCCTTGGTCGGATCGACGAAGGTCGAGTCCTTGAGCTTCTGGCCGTACCACGGCTGCAGTTCACCGGTAGCCGACTTCGAGTAGTCGTAGTAGCCCACCGGGGTAACGCCGAAGGACAGCGCCACGTCGGTCCACTGGTCGCCCAGCGTCACGATGCGCTTGGGTGTCTCCGGGATGGTCACCGACCGGCCGTCGGGCAGGTTCAGCTGCACCGAACCGCCGGACGAATCATCAGAACCCGAGCATCCGGCCAGGAGGCCGGTGAACATGAGCACAGCCGCGAGGAACGCGCCGAGGCGAAGTCGTGAGGTCACGTCAGATCTCCAAAAGGTCGGTGGACGTCAGAGCGAGCAGGGCAGCAGGACGAAGCTGGCGATAAGGCACACGCTCTTGTTCGACAGCTTCCACTTGTCACCCGTCCACACCCACGTCAGGGTGCGGTTCTGGCTGCCGCGTCCGACGACGCTGATCTGCAGCGGAGCCGACATGGTGTTGCCGCTGACCTGGACCGGGCCCACCATCTGGTAGCTGAACCCGACGTTGCCGTACTGGGTCAGCGCGGCCGACACGGCGTCGAGCTGGCGCAGCGCACGCTCGCCGCCCTCGAGCTCGGCGGCCCGCGCGGCACGGTTGCCGCGCGAGTTCATGATCGTCTTGACCTTGGTGTTCAGCTGTCCCGGGGTCAGCGCGGTCGGCGCAGCGGCAGCGGTCTGCTGCTGCGGGGTCGCTCCGGTCGCCGGTGCGACCGGAGCCGCCGGTGCGGGAGCCGCGGCGACACCCGGGGCACCGCCGGCCGCGCCACCGCTCTCCAGCACGACCTCACCGGCCGGTGCCGGGGCCGCCGCTGCCGGGGCACCGGCGGCCGGTGCCGGGGCAGCCGCTGGCTGCTGGCCGGCCGCAGCACCGGCGAGCGCCTGCTGCTGCGGGGTCTGCGCGGAACCGAGGTTCACGACGGTCGGCTGGGCCGACGAGTTGTTGTCGTTGTCGAGGGCCACCAGGCCGATCACACCGATGGTGACGACGATCGCCGAGATCACCGCCGCCACGCCTGCCGATGCCAGCACGGTGGGGATGCTGATCCCGCGCGAGCGCTTCACCGAGGCGGCGTCGGGTTCGTGGGGCTCGGCCACGTACCCCTCCGGGGCCTGGTAGTCGACATCGTTCTGCATGTGTTTCTCCGTGTGTTCTCTTGTATCGCGTATCCGGCCAGAGACCGGGACCGCCTTGTGTCGGCGCGAGCGTCCACATTCTTCATCGTCCCCGTTACCCGACCAGGTTCCTAGGCAAGCCTAAGCTCGCCCCGGTGTCAGGACGAAGGGAGGGCCTCGCTGAGCACCTCGCCGAACCTCGCCACGAACCGCTCCGCGTAGCCGGGCAGCGCCTCGGCATCGGTGACGACGCCGAAGGTCGTGGTGGTGCCGAGGATCAGCACGGTCACCGAGAACGAGTACCCCGCCAGCGGTGACAGCGGCGTCAGCGTCGAAATCGGTGTGCCCAACACCGAGCGCACCCGCGAGAAACCGGGGTTGATCCCGATGTGGACGTCGGGGTGCATGTGTGCCATCGAGGCGTTGACGATGGCCCGCTGCAGACCCCACAGCGGTGCGCGCGGCAGGTCATCGGCGGCGGCCAGATAGAGCTCTGGCCGCCGCTCGGCGATGGTCTTCAATTCACCGCGTGCCCGGTCGATCTGCCTGCCGAGATCGGTCTCGTAGCCCGGCAGGTTGAGCAGTGCGACCGACACCGCGTTGCCGGTGTGCCGGAACTCCTCGTCGAGCGTGACCGGGAGGGTGACGCGCAGGACGTCGGCCTGCGGCGAGGCCGGCGGGTCGATGCTGAGCGTGCGGCCGATCGCGCCGAGCACGAACTCGTGCACGCTGGCGTCGTTGGCCTTCGCCGCCTTGCGCAGCGTGCGCGTCGACGTACTGAACAGCGCATGCTCCCGGCGCCCCGACTTGGTCAGGCTCGGCCAGGCGCGTTTCTTGCCGCCGCCGGCCGCGTGCTGGTCGTTGAACGCGGCCTTGGCCTCCTTCAGCTTCTCCGGGTCGATGCCGCTGATCCGGAACCGCGGGCTCGTGGCGAATCGCTCGAACTCGGCGAGGTCCTCAGGTTCGCCGTCGGCGAGCAACGCCGCGAACGCCGCGCCGGCGATGCCGTCGGAGATGCTGTGATGCACCCGCAACAGCACCCACTGCCCGACGGCTTCCGCACCGGGCGTCGGCGTGAACAGCGTGATGTCCCAGAACGGGCGCGGCCGCGGCAGCGGGGACTCCAGCAGCGCCGACACACGTCGCTGCAGGTCAGCACGGTCGGAGACGGCGAACTCGGAGACATGCTCGCCCGGATCCCAGGACCCGTCGGCAAGCACGACCTCCGGCTTGCGCCACCGGCCGTTGCGGACGCCCATGCGGAAGATGTCGAACAGCCGCCCGCGATCGCGGACGCGGGCCCGCACCTCGTCGAGGCCGAGCAGACCGCCGGTCGTGTCGAGCTCCAGGATCATCGACCAGTGCATGGGGGCGCCGTCGGTGTCCATGTGCAGGTAGGTGTGATCCGGTGGTGCGAGCTCGGTCACGCGCGGGTCCGCCGGGGTGGTGACTGGGCTGTTCATGGTGTGAGACCGCCTGGGTTCTCGGCCGACGCTCAGTGCGTCGGGTTGCCGGTTACGGTGAAGAGCGCTTGGTAGCGCTCGTTGTCGGGCTTCATCGCCGCGGCGACGAGCTCCCACAGCACCTCGTCGGTGCCGCCGCCGACTCGTGCGAGTTTCATGTCGCGCCACCAGCGGCCGATCGGGGTGTGGGTCTCCAGGTAGCCGATGCCGCCGAAGATGTGCAAGCACTCCGCTGCGACCTCCTCCCCGAGGTTCGCCGCGGACGCCTTGAGCGCGGCGGCCGTGCGCAAGTTGATCTTGCCCTCGGCGGCCACGCCGTCGAGCGCGTAGCGCAGGACGTCGACGCGCGACTGCAGGTCCGCGATGCGCAGACGGAGCGCCTGATGGTCGATGAGCTTCTTGCCGAACTGGGAACGGTCCATCATGCGGGCGACGGTGACCCCGAGCATGACGTCGCAGGCCGCGACGATCTGCGCAGGCACCGACAGGCGCTCATGGGCGAGTCCCCAGCTGATGACGGCCAGACCCGTTCCCGGGCGGGCGATGAGTGCCTCTTCCGGGATCCGGGCGTCGATGGTGATCGGCGCGGTGTCGAGCGGCCCGGCGCCCAGCTTCTGGTACGGCTCGCCGACCTCGACCTGTTCGATCGGGACCGCGGCCAGCGCGACGTTGCCGCCGGTCTCGAGGTCGTCGCCGACGCCGCGGCAGACGACGAACACGTAGTCGGCGATCGGCGAGAGCGAGACGAACTTCTTGGCGCCGACGACCCGGTAGCCGCCGTTCTCCGGGAAGATGCGGGTCTCGGAGTTCTGCAGGTCCGAACCGCCCTGCTCCTCCGATGCGGCGATGCACAGCACGGCGTCGGTGGCGATGGCCCGCTCCGCGAGGTCGGTGAGGAAGTCGTTGCGTCCGAAGCGGCGCAGGATGGCGATCGCCGAATCGTGCAGGCTGACACCGACGCCGATGGCCGCCGACCCCAGCGAGCCGAGGTGGCGGCCGAGGGCGAAGTGATCATGCAGATCCGTCTGCTTGCGACGCTCCCACTTGCGGGCGAAAACCCCTGCGGTACCGAGATGTTCGAGCAGCGGCCGGGGGAAGCGCTGGGTTTGTTCGGCCTGCTCGGTCCATGCGGTGACCTTCTCGTCGAAGGCCGCGTCGAGCAGTTCGGCGTATGTCTGAACTCCGTTGTCCACACTCATCGTTTCTCGCAGATCCCTTTCGCGCTGGTGAGAAGTACCGATCAGGCCGGGGTGCCGGCCTTCGCGCGGATCAGGTCCTCGAGGTCACCGACCGTCTTCGACTCGAAGAGCTCCTTCTCGGACAGCTTGACCCCGAGACGCTCCTCGATGGCCACCACACCGATAGCGAACGCCACCGAGTCCAGTCCGAGGTCGTCGATCAGCCTCGACTCGCGGGTGACGTCGCCCAGCGCGAGATCGAGATCCTCTTCGAGGATGCCGCGCAGGGCTTCGGTGATGTTGTCGGACATGTGGTGACTCCTGAATCTCTCTGTTTCGGTGGGGGTCTGTTCTCGCCGGTACGGCCTGGTCAGCGCGGGATCACATACGGCGCCACGCTGCCGAGCTTCTCGCACGTCTCCTCGAACTCGCGCTCGGGAGTCGACTGGGCGACGATGCCCGCTCCGGCGCGCAGCCAGGCGCGGCCGCCGGAGGAGAAGATGGTCCGCAGGGCGAGGGTCGCCTCGAGCTCACCGGTCGAAGACGCGGCGAGCACGGCACCCGAGTAGGGACCACGACGGGAGGATTCCAGCCGATCGATCGCCTCCACCGCCGGTGTCTTGGGGATCCCCGACGCGGTGATCGAGGGAAACACGACCTCGAGTGCGCGCCAGGGGTTCTCGTGATCGGCGAGCACACCCTTGACGGTCGAGGCGAGGTGCTGGACGCTGCCGCGTTCACGCACCTCCATGAACGGGCCGACCGCGGCGGTGCCGACAGCGGCAATGGTCGCGATCTCGTCGTAGCAGGCGCGCACCGACATTGCGTGCTCGGCGACTTCCTTGGCGTCACCGAGAAGTTCGGCACGGGCCGCCGCGTCCTTTTCCGGCGAGATGCCGAAAGCCCTTGTGCCCGCCAGCGGTTCGGCGACCACGGTGCGGTCGGCGTGCACGGCGACGACCAGTTCGGGGCTGAACCCGGCCGCGGAGAGATCGCCCAGTGAGTACAGGAACGAGCGCGCGGGGGTGTTGTCGGCGCGGCCGCGGGCATAGGTCGCGGGGATGTCGACGTCGAACGGGATGTCGACGGCACGGGAGAGGATAACCTTCTGGTAGCGGCCGTCGGCGATCTCGGCGATGGCGGTAGCGACGCGGCTGCGATAGTCGTCGGCGTCGTTGCGCACATGGACGGGCCTGGACTCGCCGGGACACTTTGCGGTGGAAGCGATTTCGAGGAGCCGGCGAGCCGTCTCGGCGCCGGCGGTGCCGGTGTCGACGCCGCCCGCGTCGACGAAGGCCTCGAACTCGGGGACGATCAGGTGTGCCAGCACCGTGTCCTCCGGGACCCGGTCGAAGATGCCGTGATAGGGAGCACAGAAGTCGAATCCGACCCATCCGTAGATGTTCCAGTCATCCATCGACAGCGACGACGTCGCGGCGGCCAGCGCGTCGGCGGGATCGCCCGCCCAGGCCGTGACCGTGCGATCGCCCTGATCGTCGACGATCACCTCGTCGCGGGTGATCACGACTCGCGCCCGTACCCCGGCGGCGAAGATCCAGCGCCGGCCGCGTTCATACACGACGTG
The DNA here is from genome assembly GCF_000344155.1 of Gordonia paraffinivorans NBRC 108238. Classification (GTDB taxonomy): domain Bacteria; phylum Actinomycetota; class Actinomycetes; order Mycobacteriales; family Mycobacteriaceae; genus Gordonia; species Gordonia paraffinivorans. Next base: position 7,302 of record NZ_BAOQ01000044.1, read on the forward strand.
CTCCCCGAACTCTCCGGACGCGGCCCACGCCGCCGCGATACGCGCGGCGTCGGCGCCCGTGACCGTGGCCGTGGCCGTGGCCGCCGGTGCGGCCAGGGCGTCGAAACCGTCGACGCGCAGATCCGCCGCGCGCGTTTCGGTTGTCAGCGACATGTCCTCATCCTCCGGTCGTGGTGCGGGGCACCCGTGATCCCAGCGCAGTCCGCGCAATGTTAGGACAGCCTAAACAAACACCCGCTTGCCCGTCGATGGCGGGGCTCACATCACCCCCGATTAACCAGTAAGGTTACCCTATCCTGCCTGTGTTTGAATGGAACGCATGCCGACGCATCTCGATGACGTGACCGACCTGCTCGACGGGTTCACCCCGTATGCGGGCGCCCAGGCGAAGCGCTACCGCGAGGCCTCGCTGTTCCGGGACCTGCCGCTGTATGCGGGCCTCGACCTCACCGCCGAGCGAACCCCTGACGCCCCGGCCATCACCGACGCCTCGATCGACGGGCCGCGCAGCCTCACCTACGCCGAGTTCCGCGACGCCACGCTGCGCCGCGCCGCCGGGTTCGTCGAGGCCGGACTCCGGCCGGGCCAGCGCGTCGTCCTGCAGCAGAACAACTCCCTCCAGTTCGCCCTCAACCTCGTCGGCCTGCTGCGCGCGGGCGTGGTTCCGGTGATGACCCTGCCCGCCCACCGGATCACCGAGATCGCCCATCTCGCAGTGGGTTCCGGGGCGATCGCGTACATCACCGAAGACGGCCGCCGCAGTTATGACTTCCGCGAGCTCGCCGCCGAACTGCAGTCCCGCGTGCCCACCGTCGAGCGGGTGTTCGTCTCCGGCGACCCCGGCCCGTACACGCCCGTCCCGGACGCCGACCCGGCCTCGGTGACACTGCCCCCGGCCCCCGATCCGGAACTCCCCGCGCTGTTCCTCATCTCTGGCGGCACCACCGGCCTGCCGAAGCTGATCGCGCGCACCCACAACGACTACGATCTCAACGCCCGTCTGTCGGCACAGGTGGCGAAACTGACCGCCGGCGACACCTACCTGGTGTCGCTGCCCGCGGCACACAACTTCCCGCTGTGCTGCCCGGGCATCCTGGGCACCTTCAGCGTGGGCGGGCACGTGGTCTTCACCGACAACCCGAGCCCCGACAACACGTTCGGCCTCATCGAGCGTCACCACGTCACGGTGACCGCGCTGGTCCCCGCGCTCGCGCAGCTGTGGTGCGCGGCGACCGAGTGGGAACCCGCCGATGTGAGCTCGCTTCGCCTGCTGCAGGTCGGCGGCGCCAAGCTCGCCCAGCCCGACGCGGTCGCCCTCGACGAGGCGCTCGGCGACGTCGTCCAGCAGGTGTTCGGCATGGCCGAAGGGCTCGTCTGCTACACGCGCCCCGACGAGCCCCGCGACCTGATCCACGAGGTGCAGGGCTCACCGATGTCGGAGTTCGACGAAGTGCGCGTCGTCGACGAGGACGGCAACGACGTGCCCGACGGCACGGAAGGCGAGCTCCTCGTCCGCGGGCCGTACACGATCCGTGGCTACTACCGCGCCGACGCCCACAACGAGAAGTCCTTCACCCCCGACGGGTTCTACCGCTCCGGCGACAAGGTCACCCGGCTGCCGTCCGGGCACCTCGCGGTGACCGGGCGCATCAAGGACACCATCGTCCGTGCCGGCGAGAACGTGGCCGCCGACGACGTCGAGGAGAACCTCCTGGCGCACGCGTCGATCCGGCAGGTCGCCGTCGTCGGGCTCCCCGACGAGGCACTCGGCGAGAAGATCTGCGCCGCAGTGGTTCTCTCACACGAACATCCGCCGGCAACGCCTCTCGAACTGGCCGAGCTGCGGACCTTCCTGCGCGACCGCGGTCTCGCGGCGTTCAAGCTGCCCGACGACGTGCGCGTCGTGTCGACGCTTCCGGTCACCGCGGTGGGCAAGATCGACAAGAAGGTGCTGCGCGAGCAGCTGGTCTAGAACCGGGTGGGCAGGGCGTGTGAGGCGGTACGCCCTGCCCACCGAAGTGCATCGCACGTGTCTGCACCGGCATCCGATTCGAACGCCGTCTCAGACAGCTCGCGCACCGTCGGCGCTCTACACACTGATGACCATGTCGACGCCGACGATCCCGGCCACGTCAGTCACCGTCGAACAGCCCGGAGAGCAACCGGGCCTCGAGTCAGCGGTGGTCCGCCTCGTCGAGGCTCACCACACCGACCCGTCGACCGCGCACATCTCGTTCACTTCCGCGACCCCGGACACCGCGGTCACGGCGGCCGTCCTCTGGCCGGGTGAGGCGCCGTTGCTCGCCGAGGTCGCGGCACTCTTCGAACGCTTCGGCCTGCGCGTCGCCGACCGCGAGACACTTCCGAACCCGCCGGGTGTCACAGCCGGATCAGCGCTGCACCGCTTCGTCTTCGCCGTTCCGGACTCGACACACGCACATCCGTTGCCGCTGGTGGCGGATGCATTCGAGGCGAACACGCGCCACGGCTTCGAGATCGACGACTTCGCGAGCCTGATCCTGCGGGCCGGCCTTACCTGGCGCGAGGTCACGCTGGTGCGCGCGGCGAGCCGCTTCCGTACGTCAGGCCGGGCTCGGACTTTCCGAGACCTACGTGATCGACGCGCTGCGCCGGCACCCCGCCTTCCTGCGCGCGCTGGCCGCCCACTTCAACGCCCGGTTCGATCCTGGCGTCTCCGACCGCGGAGTCGCGGAGAGCACGGCGCGCACACGGTTGGCCGAGGAGGTCGACGCCGCGCAGACGCTGGACGAAGGCCGCATCCTGCGCGCACTCGCCTCGTTCGTGGCGGCGTGCGTCCGCACCAACTGCTTCCAGCGCGCAGACGACGGTTCGTACAAGCGACACGCATCGTTCAAGCTCGACTCCGCGAGGCTGACCCTGCGCGGCCCGGTCGGTCCCCGTCGCGAGATCTACGTGCACTCCGCCGACGTCGAGGGCATCCACGCCCGGAGCGGTGACGTGGCACGTGGCAGGCTTCGGTTCTCCAGCCGGCCCGAGGACTACCGTACCGAGGTGCTGGGCCTGATGAAGACCCAGATGGTGAAGAACTCACCCATCGTGCCCCGGGGGTGCGGAAGATGCCTTCGTGCGCAAGAATCCACGCATCTCCGTCGACAACGCTTACGCGACCTTCGTGTCCGGGATGCTGGATCTCGTCGACAACCTTGTCGACGGTCACGTGGTCGAACCCGCCGACACCGTTCGCCACGACGAGCATGACACCTACCTCGTCGTCGCCGCGGACAAGGGCACCGCGTCCCTCTCCGATCTCTCCAATTCGATTGCATTACGACGCGGATTGGCTGGGCGACGCGTTCGCCTCGGGCGGCTCGTTGGGCTATGACCACAAGGCGATGGGCATCACGGCCCGGGGCGTGTGGGTGTCGGTCCACCGGCACCTGGAGACGGTCGGGATCGACGCAGAGTCAGACCCCTGCACCGCAGTCGGCATCGGCGACATGTCCGGGGACGTGTTCGGCAACGGGCTGCTCCTGTTGCTGCGGTCGGCGGAGTCGTCGCCCGCCCGACCTGCGGTCACACGGGCGCGAGTTCGACGATGCCGGGGTGCCGGTCCAGGTAGTGCTTGGTGAACGAGCACACCGGGCGCAACCGGGCGTTCTGCTCGCGGGCGTACTGGATGATCGTGCGCGTCAGGCGCGTGCCGAGCCCGTGCCCGCTGTACTCGTCGTAGAGCACGGTGTGCAGGACGGTGATGGTCTTGTGGCCGTCGACGATGTCGGTCGAGTACCCGAGCACGCCAACCAGGTCACCGGCGACCCACAGTTCGAAGCGTTCCCGGGCCGGGTTGTGTACCACCTGCGCGATCTGCTGCAGGATCGATTGTGCAGACTGCGGCGGCCGTTGCCGGAACTTGCGTCGCACCTGCGCCTCCTTCTGGTCACGTTCGCGCGGGTCACACCCCCGCGGGCCGGGAGATTCCGCCGCTGCTCGACGACCGGCCCGTGTGACTCCGGTCACACCCTACCTTACGGATCCGTAACTGCCGAGGGGCGAAATGCCCGGGAGGCGGCTGACGTACGTCCCGGGCCGGATGTAAGGTTGCGGGCGCACCACAACCACATAACGCGGGGGCTCTCACGATCACCGAGGGCTGAGATGGCGACAGGCGGTCGCCGACCGCTCGAACCTGTCCGGGTAATGCCGGCGTAGGGAGACCATCATGGGAACACGTGTATCCACCGCACCCACGAATTCGGGGCTGACGACGGGCCCGATCGAGGGGAGCTCCAAGCAGTACCTCGACGTGGGCCATCTGCGCGTCCCGGTGCGGCGCATCCACCTGACCAACGGCGAGCACCTCGACGTCTACGACACGTCGGGGCCGTACACCGACGCCGCCGCCGATATCGACGTGGAACGCGGTCTGCCGCGGGTGCGGGACTCGTGGGCCCGGCCCGAACCGGTGGCCGGGGCGAGCACCCAGTTGGCCTGGGCTCGTGCGGGAATCGTCACCGACGAGATGCGTTTCATCGCCGCCCGGGAGGGCGTCGACGAGGAACTGGTGCGGTCCGAGGTGGCCGCCGGCCGGGCGGTGATCCCGGCCAATCACCGTCACCCCGAGTCCGAACCGATGATCATCGGCAAGCGGTTCGCGGTGAAGATCAACGCGAACATCGGCAATTCGGCGGTCCGCAGCTCGATCGCCGACGAGGTCGAGAAGATGGTGTGGGCCACCCGCTGGGGCGCCGACACCATCATGGACCTGTCCACCGGCGCCGACATCCACACCACACGCGAGTGGATTCTCCGCAACTCGCCGGTGCCCGTCGGCACCGTGCCGATCTATCAGGCCCTGGAGAAGGTCGACGGCGATCCGACGGCGCTGACCTGGGAGATCTACCGGGACACCGTGATCGAGCAGGCCGAGCAGGGCGTCGACTACATGACCGTGCACGCCGGGGTCCTGTTGCGTTACATCCCGCTGACCGCGCGACGGGTGACCGGGATCGTGTCCCGCGGCGGGTCGATCATGGCCGCCTGGTGCCTCGCACACCACCGGGAGTCGTTCCTGTACACGCACTTCGAGGAACTGTGCGAGATCTTCCGCCGCTACGACATCACCTTCTCACTGGGCGACGGCCTCCGGCCGGGGTCGATCGCCGACGCGAACGACGAGGCCCAGTTCGCCGAGCTGCGCACCCTCGGCGAGTTGACCCGGATCGCGAGATCCCGGGACGTGCAGGTGATGATCGAGGGGCCGGGCCATGTCCCGATGCACAAGATCGCCGAGAACGTGCGCCTCGAGGAGGAGCTCTGCGACGGGGCGCCGTTCTACACCCTCGGCCCGCTCGCCACCGACATCGCGCCCGCCTACGACCACATCACCTCCGCCATCGGTGCGGCGATGATCGCGCAGGCCGGGACCGCGATGCTCTGCTACGTGACGCCGAAAGAGCATCTCGGCCTGCCGAACCGCGACGACGTCAAGGTCGGTGTCATCACCTACAAGATCGCCGCGCACGCGGCCGATCTCGCCAAAGGCCACCCGCGCGCACAGGAACGCGACGACGCGCTGAGCAGGGCGCGCTTCGAGTTCCGCTGGGTCGATCAGTTCAACCTTTCGCTCGACCCGGACACCGCCCGTGAATACCACGACGAGACGCTGCCGGCGGAACCGGCGAAGACCGCCCACTTCTGTTCGATGTGCGGGCCGAAATTCTGCTCGATGCGGATCTCGGCGGACGTCCGCGCCTACGCCGAGGAGAACGGCCTGGCCACCGCCGAGGACATCGAACGGACGATGGCCGAGGGCATGGCGTCGAAATCCGCCGAGTTCGCCCGCGCGGGGAAGCGGGTGTACGTTCCGCTCGAGCCCGTCACCGGCGCGGGGGACCCGGCATGACCGGTGCGCGCGTCGAACTCCTCCCCGTCGCCCCCGAGGGGACGACGCCGGTCGGGGTGATGACCGTCGCCGGCTCGGATTCCGGCGGCGGTGCGGGCATCCAGGCCGACCTGCGCACCTTTGCCCTGCTCGGGCTGCACGGGTGTGTCGCCGTCACCGCGGTGACGGTGCAGAACTCGCTCGGGGTCAGTGGTTTCCAGGAGATCGAGCCCGACACCGTGGCGGCCCAGATCCGCTGCGTCGCCGACGACATCGGCATCGGGGCGGTCAAGACCGGCATGCTGGCGTCGGCACCCATCATCGACGCGGTCGCCGCCCAGTGTCGCGCGAGCGGGATCGGGCGAGACGCCGCCGTCCCGCTGGTGGTCGATCCGGTGTGCGCGTCGATGCACGGCAACCAGCTCCTCGCCGACTCCGCCCTGGACACGTTGCGCGACAATCTCTTCCCGCTCGCCACGGTGGTGAGCCCCAACCTCGACGAGGTGCGTCTGATCACCGGGATCGACGTCGTCGACGCCGCCACGCAGCGCGACGCGGCGAAAGCGCTTCACGACCTCGGCCCGTCCTGGGCTCTGGTGAAGGGCGGTCATCTCCGGTCCAGCGACGAGTCGCCGGACCTGCTCTACGACGGTTCGGAATTCGTCGAGCTCACCCACGAGCGCATCGACACCCCGCACGACCACGGTGCCGGCGACACACTCGCCGCGGCGATCACTTGCGCGCTGGCGCACGGGTACACGGTGCCGGATGCGGTGGCCTTCGCCAAGGCGTGGGTCACCCGCGGCCTCGCCGCGGCGTACCCGCTCGGTGCCGGGCACGGCCCGGTGAATCCGCTGTGGCGGGTGGGCGACTGCGGTTGAGACACACCGCCGGCCGGGCCCGGGCGAGCGTGGAACCGCCCCCTACTTCTCCCACCCGATGTCCTCGATCGGACCGACGTAGAACTGTCCGGCGCCGTAGTTCGCGAGGCCCTGCTTCACCGCGACCATCGACGGCCCGTTGAAGAGCGGCAGGTTCGAGTACTGCGCGAACGCCTCGCGTTCGAGCCGGTTGCCGACCTCGATCTGCTCGGCCGGGTCGCCGATCCTCGCCATCGCGGCGATCTTCGCGTCGAGCTCGGGTGATCCCGCCCCGGCGGGATTGAGCTGCGAGCCGCTGCACCACACCTGGCAGAAGTAGGCCATGCCGAAGGGGTCGCTCGAGGAGAACCCCATCATGAAGACGTCGAACTCCTTGTTGATGACGATCTGGGAGAAGTCGGCAGAGGGGCGTTGCCGCACGACGAGCTCGATCCCGACCTGCTCGAGGATCGCCTGGAGTGCCCGCGAGAGGTTCTGCCCGGTGACGTCGTCTCCGGTGTTCGGCATCTCCAGGGACAGGCGCGTGCCGCCCTTGCGCCGGATGCCGTCGTCTCCCCGAGCCCACCCGGCCCTCTCGAGCAGTGCCTCCGCCCTGGCCCGGTCGTGGGTCAGCACGGCGGCCAGGTTGTCGGAGTAGCCGGGCTGGAACGGGTACAGCGACAACGATCCCGGCAGTTCCTCGGTGTAGTTCAGGCCGGTGAAGCGGATGCGGGCGAGAGTCTCGCGGTCGATGGCCGACAGCACCGCCTCCCGCACCGTCCGGTCGGCGAGGATCGGCGAGTCGAGATTGAGCACCAGCAGCGCCATCTGCGGCGACGCCGCGGTGCGGATGTCGATGTCGTTCATCGTGAGCACCCGCGCGCGGGCGTCCTTGGCGGCCACGCCGGTCGCGTCGAGCTCGCCGTTCTGGAAGGCGTTGAGCGCCGCCTGGGTCTCCATCTGCCGGAACACCCGACGGTCGAGCTTGCCGGGCTTGCCCCACCATTTCGGGTTGCGCTCGAAGACCACGGTCCCGTTCCCCGGGTCGTACGACGCGATCGTGTACGGCCCGGCACCCCACTCCGGGTGCGGCGTGCGGATGTATCCCTCGTTGAAGACGTCGGGATCGGCCGCCTTCGGATGGAGCACAACGTTGAACAGCCCGTCCGGCCAGGCGTAGACGCCGTCGAACCGGACGATCACCTCGCGGTCGTCGGCGCCGCGCGTCACCGAGGCGATCTGCCGGTAGCCGTCGGTGGAGCTCACGATGTAGCGGTCGTCGAGTCCGCGGTTGATGCGCCAGGTCTCGACAAACGCGCGGTGGTCGATGGGCGTGCCGTCGTTGAAATGGGCCTTCGGATTCAGCCGGTAGGTGACGACGGTGTCGCCGTCGACGGTGTCCTTGCGCACGTCGGTGACGTAGTCCGGGTTCGGCGAGTACTCGCCATCCGGCGAGAAGTACGCGAGCACCGGGTTATACCAGCGCCACAGCGCGAGTGTGTAGGCCGAGCCGTCGGCGTGGAAGGTGTTCCACTGCGCGGAGACCTCGGCGATCGCGGTGGTGAGACTGCCGCCGTCCCTCAGGTTCTCGCGGGGCTGGAGATTGAGGAACGCCCCCTCGGTCGACACCGCACCGGTGTCCACTGCCGCGCCGCATCCGGTCGCCGCCGCCATCGACACCAGGACCGCGACGATCAGACACCACCAGCGCCTCACCGCTCCACCTCCAGGAAGTGGCACGCCGCACGGTGATCGGGCGACGGTGCCGTCCCGGCGGCGTCGGACCCGATCGCCGGGCGCAACAGGGGGCCGCTCGTCCGGCAGCGTTCGCGGCGCGCCTCGTCGAGACGGGCGTGGAGCGGGCAACGGCCGGCGAAGGCGCATCCGACGATCTCCCTGGTGGCACTCGGCTGTTCGCCGTGCAGGATGATCGGTCGCCGCTCGCGTTCGACCCGTGGATCGGGCACGGGCACCGCCGACAGCAACGCCCGCGTGTAGGGATGTGCCGGAGCGGCGAACACGGCGTCGGCGGCGCCGATCTCCACGATCGATCCCAGGTACATCACCGCGACCCGGTCGGCCATGTGCCGCACCACCGAGAGATCGTGCGCCACGACGAGATACGCGACGTCGAAGTCGGTCTGGAGCCGACGGATCAGGTTGACGATCTCGGCCTGCACCGAGACGTCGAGTGCCGACAACGGCTCGTCGAGGACGATCAGGTCGGGCTCGGTGGCCAGCGCACGAGCGATGGCCAGTCGCTGGCGCTGGCCTCCGGAGAAGGCGGAGGGGAACCGGTCGGCGTGGACGGGATCGAGTCCGACGCGGCGCATCAGCGCGTCGACCCTGATCTCGGTGTCCGGCTTCGGAACCCCCAGTGCGCGCAACGGTTCGGCGATGAGATCGAACGCGGTGAATCTCGGGTCGAGCGCATCGGCCGGGTCCTGGAAGACGATGGACACCTTGCGGCGCAGCGCCTTCGCCTCCCGCCGCGGCACCGCCGCCGGATCGACGCCGCCGATGCGCACCACGCCCGGAGGCTGGGCGAAATCCATGATCTCCAACAGCGTCGTCGACTTGCCGCTGCCGGACTCGCCGACGAGCGCGAGGGTTTCGCCGCGCCGGATGTCGAAGTCGATGCCGTTGACCGCGCGGACCTCGCCGACCCGGCGTCGGAGGAGACCGCTCGTGAGCGGGAAGACCTTGGTCAGGCCGGCCACCTCGAGCACCGGGGGTCGACTGTCCCGGTCCGGCGCCGGCGACCGTGGGAGGGTCTCGGCGGCACCGAAGACCGGTTCGTCCCCGATCCGCCCGTCGGCGCCGATCTCCCCCGCCCGGATGCAGGCTGCCCGGTGCGCCGGCGAGCCGGCACCGGGCGCACCGACCTCGATGAGCCGCGGCTCGGTCCGCCGGCAATCGTCGACGGCCACGGGACACCGTGGCGCGAACTGGCATTCGTCGCCGATGTCGAGAAGGGCCGGCGGCGAACCCGGGATCGGGATCAGGGCATCGGTGCGCCGGTCCACCCGCGGAACCGCGCCGAGCAGGCCGATCGTGTACGGCATGCGCGGACGCTCGAACAGGGTGTCCACGTCGGAGGTCTCGACGGCGCGGCCGGCGTACATCACGACGACGTCGTCGGCGTGGCCGGCCACCACCCCGAGATCGTGGGTGATCAGCAGCATCGCCGCGCCGGTCTCGCGCCGGGCGGCGTCGAGCAGGTCGAGGATCTGCGCCTGGATGGTCACGTCGAGAGCCGTCGTCGGTTCGTCGGCGACGATGACCGCCGGATCGTTCGCGATGGCCATCGCGATCATCACGCGCTGCCGCATGCCGCCGGACAACTCGTGCGGGAACGCTCTGGCACGACGCTGCGGGTCGCCGATGCCGACGAGATCGAGGAGCTCGACCGCCCGCGTCCACGCCTGCCGCGCCGACATCGACCGGTGCGCGCGCAACGCCTCGGAGATCTGGGCCCCGACGGTGAACACCGGGGTCAGCGAGGACAGCGGATCCTGGAAGACCATCGCGATCTCCGCACCCCGGATCGCCGACATCTCCTTGTCGGAGAGGCCGGTCAGTTCCCGGCCACGTAGCGCGACCGAACCCTCGACCCGGGCCCGGTCCGGGAGCAGGCCGAGGACGGCCAGGGCGGAAACCGACTTGCCCGAACCCGACTCGCCGACGAGCGCGGTGGTCCGGCCCGGTGTCAGATCGAGGTCGAGGCCGCGGACCGCGTGGATCGTGCCCGCCTCGCTGGGGAAATCCACGCGCAGGTGGCGGACCTGCAGCACCTGCGCGGCGGTAGCGGCGTCGGCCGCCCGGGTCGCGGTCATCGGTCCGCCCCGCCCGAGGTCGGGTCGAAGGCGTCGCGCAGCCCGTCCACGACGAGCGCCATCGAGACCGTGAGGAGAGACAACGCCGCGGCCGGGAACCAGAACAACCACGGCGACGCCGCGAGGGTGCCCGCACCCGCCTGCAGGAGCGAGCCCAGGGTGACGTCGGGGATCGTGACGCCGAACCCCAGGAACGACAGGCCCGTCTCGGTCAGGACCGTGGCGACGATCCCCAGCGCGAAGTTGATCACCAGCAGGGAGGCGATGTTGGGCAGGATGTGCCGGACGATGATCACCGGCGCCGAGACCCCCATGTACCGCGCGGCGGTCACGTACGACCGTTCCCGGACCGTCAGCGCCAGCGAGTGGATCACACGGGCGAGCATCATCCAGCCGAAGGCGATCAGCACGACGATCAGCCAGCGCCAGTCACCGCCGGTGCTGGTGGAGACCAGGGCGAGGATGAGGAACGTCGGCACGACGAGGAGCAGATAGACCACGCCGAGCACGATGCGCTGCACCCACCCGCCGAAGTAGGCCGCGAACCCGCCGAGGAGCGCGGCGATCAGAGTGGTGCCCACCGACACGGCGACCGCGATCGTCAGCGACCGCTGGAGCCCGTGCACCACCTGGGCGTACAGGTCGTTGCCGGCGTCGTCGGTGCCGAACCAGTGGGTGCCGTCGGAGCCCGCCGATCCGGGCGGGAAGCCGATCGCCAGGAAGTCGACGTCGGTGTAGGAGTAGGCGGTGAACAGGCCGCCGAACACCGCGAAGGCCACGAGCAGGCCGAAGATGCCGAGGCCGAACAGCGCAGGGCGGTTGCGCGCGTAGCGTTTCGCGAGGATCGCCGTGCGTCCCCGTCGGCGCCGGGGGAGCGGGGCCGCGGTGGCGTCGGTCTCCCGGAGGAGACCTCCGGTCTCGCCCATCAGCGGGGCGGTCGCGTCGCCGTGCCCCGACTCCGGGCCGCGGGGTTCCGGCGGGATCATCGTCATCTCATCTCACCCGCACTCTCGGGTCGAGCCAGACCACCGCGAGATCGGCGAGGATCGCGCCGACGGCGGTCGCGAGGGCGCCGAAGGCGGCGACCGCCACCACGCCGTGGATGTCGTTGGTGGTGATCGACGTGACGAAGTACCGGCCCATGCCCTCCCAGCCGAAGATCGTCTCGGTGAGGACCGCGCCGGTGAACACGGCGGGGATGGCGAAGGCGATGCCGACCGCGACCGGGATGATGGCCGTGCGCAGGGCGTGCCGCCGGACCGCGACGCCGCGGGTCAGCCCCTTGGCGCGGGCGGTGCGGACGTAGTCGGCGTTGATCGTGTCGAGGACCAGCGAGCGCTGGAGCAGGTGCAGGCCCGCGTACTGGATGACCACGAGGGTGATCGTGGGCAGGATGAGGTGCTGAATGCGGTCGGCGACGCCCGGCCAGAATCCCTCGACCCCGACGCTCGACGCGCCGGACACGTAGACCACGGTGTGGCCGAGGGTCTGGTTGAGCGAGATGGCCGCCAGAACGATGCCGAGGCCGACGACCGGCACCGGCAGGTTGATCATCGCGATCGAGATGAACTGCCACGCGCGGTCGGCGAGCCGGTACTGGCGGAGAGCGGTGTAGACGCCCAGGGCGATGCCGAGGACCGTGGAGAGGATCGTCGCGGCGGCGAGGAGCTGCACCGAGGAGATCAGGCGGAAGCCGATCTCGGCGTTGACGCTCTCACCGACCGGTGTCGACCCCCAATCCCAGTGCAACAGCACCCCCGTCAGCCAGTTCCACCAACGCTCGACCAGCGGGGTCTTGTCGTTGAGGTTGTACTTGCCCAGGGTGGCGTCGACGACGCTCTCCGGCAACGGGGGCCGGCGGATCGCGTAGTTGGATCGGGGGTCGAGGAACCAACTGGCCAGGAAATACGTCAGATTCGTCGCGATGACGACGAGGACGGCCCACGCAGCGATGCGCTTGCACAGGTATCCGATCACCGCGGCTCCAGGTCAGTGGGTCGGTCCGGTCTGCTCGGTCCTCTCGGAACCGGCCGCGTTGCGACTCACGCGGTCTTGAGGGCCTCGGCCTTGAGTCGTTCGAACTCCTCCGGGGTGATGGCGTCGGAGTCGAGAAGCGCCTTCGCCTCGGCGATCTGCTGCGTGGGCGAGGTCCCCGCGACCGACTTGATGTACTCGTCGGAGGCGGCCTTGGCCTGCGCGTAGGCCTCACGCTGACGCTCGGCCATCCCCTTGCCCTTGACGAGCAGGTACACGATGGCGGTGAGGTACGGGAAGATGATCAGGAAGATCACCCAGACGGCCTTCTGCCAGCCCGACGCGGCCTTGTCACGGAACAGGTCGGTGATGATGTGCCACAGGACGATCAGGTACGCGACGAAGGCGAAGATGACGACGGTGTACCAGATGAAATCCCAGAACGAATCCCACATCTGGAGTCTCCTTCACTTGGGTAAAGGGACCACGCCAGATGGCCCCCGGACGGATAAGAGCATGTCACAGCCGTACACACGGGGCGCGCGATCAGGCGGAAACAACCGGGAAGACTCTTAACACGTCCGACGCCCCGTACCGTCGAGCCACGTCGGCCCGTCTCCCCGAATGACACAGATCGTCCGTTCATGACACGATTCGCACCGTGCCGGCCGGACCGCGGACGGCACGACAGACGAGAGAGACGAGATGGAATCGCAGACCGCCGCAGCCGAACTCGGAACTGCCGAACTCGAACTCGGCCTCGACACGTTCGGTGACGTCACCGCCGAGGCCGACGGCACCCTCATCTCCGGGGCCCAGACCCTGAGAAACCTGCTCGAGCAGGCCGTTCTCGCCGACGAGGTGGGCGTCGACTTCCTCGGTGTGGGCGAGCACCACCGCCCCGACTACGCGGTCTCGGCGCCGGAGGCGGTGCTCGGCGCCGTGGCCGCGCGGACGAGCCGGATGCGTCTCGGGTCGGCGGTAACCGTGTTGAGCTCCGACGACCCGATCCGCGTCTTCCAGCGATTCTCCACGGTCGACGCGTTGTCGTCGGGACGTGCGGAGGTGATCCTGGGCCGCGGCTCCTTCACCGAGTCGTTCCCGCTGTTCGGCTTCGACCTCGCCGACTACGAGGAACTCTTCGACGACAAGCTCTCGCTGTTCGCGCAGCTGCGCACGGGCCGTCCGGTCACCTGGTCGGGCTCGACACGCGGCCCGCTGCGGGATCAGCGCGTGTTCCCGGAGCTGGAGAACCCGCCGCTGCCCACCTGGATCGCGGTCGGCGGCAGCCCCGAATCCGTGGTCCGGGCCGCGTCTTACGGACTCCCTCTCATGCTGGCCATCATCGGCGGCGATCCGGTCCGCTTCCGCCCCTTCGTCGACCTGTATCACCGCGCGCTGTCGGAGATCGGCAGGGACGCGCTCCCCGTGGGCGTCCACTGTCCGGGTCATGTCGCCGACACCGACGAGCAGGCCCGTGAGGAGTTGTGGCCGCACTACCGGGAGTACGTCGGCCGGATCGGCGGTGAACGCGGCTGGCCGCCGCCGAGCAGGTTCGACTTCGAGCGGTCGACCGGTCCCGGCGGAGCGCTGTTCGTCGGCTCGCCGGAGACGGTCGCCCGCAAGATCGCGTCGACGTCGAAGGCGTTGGGGCTGAGCCGTTTCGACATGAAGTACTCGCACGGCACGCTCGGCCACGCTCAGCTGATGCGGAGCATTGAGTTGTACGGCACGCAGGTCATCCCGCGCGTCCGGGAGCTGCTCGCGGACGGCTGAATCGAGCGCGTCAGCGTCGCCCGAGCGTCAGTGCGAAGTCCCCGAAGTCGTCCGTCCAGGTGGACACGACGCCGAACCCGGACTCCTCCAACTCCTTTCGAAGGGAGTCGGGATCGAACTTGGTGCTGATCTCGGTGTGGATCTCGGCTCCGGCCGGCAGCCGCCAGGACCGGCCCAGCACCGCGAAGTAGGCCTCGATGTCCCGCCGTGCGCGCAACCACATCTCGATCCGGTGCTCGCGCGGATTCCACCGGGCGATGTGCTCGAAGTCGTCGGGATAGAGTCCGCGGGCATCGAGTCCGGTGCGCAGCACCTCGATCATGTTGCGGTTGAAATCCGCGGTGACCCCGGCGGCGTCGTCGTAGGCGGCGACGAGCCGGCCCGTGTCCTTGACGAGGTCGGTGCCGAGCAGGAACCAGTCGCCCGGCGACAGCGAGCCGGCGAGCCGCCGGTAGAACTCTGCGCGGGCGTCGGCGTCGAAGTTCCCGATGGTGCCGCCGAGGAACACCGCCAGGCGCGGGCCGTCCGCGTCGGGAAGGGTCAGGTCGGGTTCGGTGAAGTCGGCGACCACCGGCACCACCTCGATGCCCGGATAGTCCTGCGACAGCGTCTCCGCGCTGGCCGTGAGGACCTCGGTGCTGACGTCGACGGGTACGTAGGTGAACCGTCGTCCCGGTGCGGCCGCGTCGGTGAACGCGTCGAGCAGGAGCCTGGTCTTGGTCGAGGTGCCCGAGCCGAGTTCCACCATCACCTGCGCCTCGGTGACCTCGGCGATCTCGGCGGCCCGCGCGCGCAGGATCGCGGTCTCGCGGCGGGTCGGGTAGTACTCGGGCAGGCGGGTGATCTCGTCGAAGAGCCTGCTGCCGCGCTCGTCGTACAGCCACTTGGTCGGGAGGCGGGGCGGGTCCTGCCACAACCCTGAGAGGGCGTCTGCGGCAAGGCCGTTCACCTCGCGCGTGTCCGCCCGCCCTGGGCCGGTCGTGGTCATCGGGCGAGTCGCAGTCCGGCGAAGACCCACCGCGACGCGGCCGGGAAGAAGTTGCGATAGGTGATGCGTTCGTGCCCGGCCGGGGTGATCGCGCTCGCGCCACGCAGGACGTGCTGGTCGCTCATGAACTTCCCGTTGTACTCGCCGACCGCGCCGTTGGCGGGGACGAAGCCCGGATACGGCAGGTAGGCGCTCGCTGTCCATTCCCACACGTCCCCCACCATCGCGGAGGTCACGCGGCCGGGATGACATCGGTCGGGGTCGAGCAACTGGCCGCGCGCGTCACCGAGGGTGCCGGCCGCGACCTCCCACTCGAACTCGGTGGGCAGGCGGGCGCCTGCCCACTTCGCATACGCGTCCGCCTCGTAGAAGGACACGTGCACCACCGGTTCGTCGGGAACGACGGGACGGCGGCCGGACAGGGTGAACGTGGTCCAGGTGCCGTCGTCCTCCTTGTGCCAGTAACCCGGCGCCTCCCAACCGGTTTCCTTGATCTTCGCCCAGCCGTCGGACAGCCAGAACTCGTGGCGGCGGTAGCCGCCGTCGGCCATGAACTCCAGCCAGTCGGCATTCGTGACCAGCCGGTCGGAGATCTCGAAGTCCTCGAGGAACACCCGATGACGCGGTCCCTCGTTGTCGTAGGAGAAACCGCTGCCGACCGCACCGATCTCGTGGACGCCGCCGGAGAAGCCGCGCCACCCCATCGGCCGCGGCCGGCCCGGGACGTCGGGCTCTCGATCGACGTAGACCGGACCGAAGGCGTGGATCGAGAACAGGTGCTTGATGTCCATGAGCAGCAATTCCTGGTGCTGCTGTTCGTGATTGCACCCCAGTTCCACCAGAGCGAGGGCGGCGTCGTCGAGCCGACCGGCCTGCAGCGCCTCGACCATCGCGGCGTCGACGTGTTCCCGATACCGGGTGATGTCGCGGACGCCGGGACGGGTCACCAGCCCGCGGTCGGGGCGCGGATGCCGTTCTCCCACGGCCTCGTAGTAGCTGTTGAACAGGTAGCGGAAGGTCTCGTCGTAGACGACGTAGTCGGGGTCGGCGCGGAGGACGAACTCCTCGAAGAACCAGGTCACGTGCGCCCGGTGCCATTTCGCGGGACTCGCCTCGGTCATCGACTGCGGCGTCTGGTCCTCGGGTGAGAGGCGTTCGGCGAGATGATCGGTCAGCGCACGCACCTCGAGGTACCGCCGGACGGGATCGGCGCCTGACTGCTTCTCGGGGCGGACGGCGGACTCGGTGATGCTCACTGGATTACCTCCCGTGGCAAGGTGCGGAGGGTGCGACGGCGTGACTCCGCATCCATCGTCACGGGGGCATCCCGTCCTGTCAACGATGATCCCCCGCGCAACCGACCGTCGGCGTCCCCGGACGGCCGGGTGGGAGCGCTACTCCTCGTCGTCGATGTAGTGCACGGCCGCCTCCTCCGCGGAGGCGCCGGCGCCGTCGATGCCCGCGTCGTCGGCGATCGCCTCGGACTCGGTGTCGATGCCCGAGCCGAGGTCGGGCGCGATGAGCCGGCCGGCACGCCGGACGCCGACCTCGTCGTCGGTGGCGAACTCCTCGTCGTAGTCGGAATCGTGCGCGCGCCAATCTGTTCGGGCACGCTCCTCGGCGGTGATCTCGTCCAGCGGATCGGCCGCGCCGACGTCGGGTTCCTCCTCGGAGAGACGTTCGTCGAGCGTCTCCCCCTCACGCTGTTCGCGGGCGGTCAGCCCGCGGGTCGCGCCCTTGGGCGGGTAGTCCGGCGGCGAGTACCCCTCGTCGAGCACGTCGTCTATGCCGCGATCGATCAGCGTGTCCTCGGGTTGGAGCTGATCGTCCTCGTCGAGGCTGTACTCGCCGTCGGTGCCTTCCGGGGTGCTGCCGATGTCGTCTTTCATGCATGTCACGATGCCAGCCTCCACCGGCGTGTGCCAGAGGCCCGACGACCCGATCCGGCGCAAGGATGCGACATGACCACCGGGTTGTCCCAGTTCGGTCAAATCGCACGTGAGGGCCGGTCCGGTGGACGACAATGCGAAAGATGATCGAGGAACTACAGGCCGAGGCCGACGCCCTCTACGCGGCGGGCGAATACGATCACGCGCTCGCGTCGTACTCCGTGCTCCGCGAGGTCCGGGCACGGCGCGAGGGCCCCTACTCGATCAGGTACCTCTCCAACCTCCACGACTGCGTCCGCTGCATGTCGCACCTGAACCTGTGGCTCGACGCCAACTACCTGTGCAGCGAGCTGCACAGCAAGTACGTGCGCACCCACGGTCGCGGCGAGGCCGACACCGTCGACGTGGCCAAGCACTGGGCGTGGGCGCTCGTGCACCTCGAGGACTATCCGCCCGCGGTCCGGCTGTACCTGCTGACCGCCGACGCCGTCTGGGACGACGACCCCGCACAGGCGCACCGACTCCTCGGCGCGGCCGTCGCGCACCGCCACGGCCTCGACCCGGTGGAGATCATCTCGCCGGGACTGATCGACGGCGTGGGACTGCGCCACGCCGACGAGGAGCGCGAGCTGATCACGCGGCTCGTCGACGAACTCGGCGACACCGAGGAGGCGAGCGCCGCCGCGACCATCGACGGCCTCGCCCTGGTCTGACGACACACCCACCCTTCGTGGACAGAACCACCCGCTGTTCGGCTGGTGATTCTGTCCACAACTGGTGGGTTTGCGCGGGGGTCAGACCACGTCGGTGCGTCGGCGTCGGCGGACCAGATAGCTGTCCGCCGCGACACGGCCGTTGGAGGTGAACCCGACCGCGAGCAGGCCGGCGATCAGTGCGAGCGGCCACTCGTACCCGCCGTCGAGGTTCCAGAACCCCGCGTCGGCGTGCACGAACACGATCGCGCCGATCATGTCCGCGATGAGGAGGACCGCGACGAGCGGCAGCAGCAGGCCGATGATCAGCATGATGCCGCCGATCAGCTCGACCCAGGTGGCGTAGTAGGCGGCGAACTCCGGGAACGGCACGTCCATCCCCGCCGGGCCGAATGCCGCCTTGGTCGCGTCCATGCCGTTGGTGACGAGCTTCTGCCAACCGTGCGCGATGAAGATGATGCCCAGTATCAGTCGCGCGAGAAATTGCGCCAGACTTCCGATCATGCCGTTCTCCCCGCATCGTCGGGCAGGCGGCGGATCCCCGCCGCCGGGTACTCTCTCAGTGTCTGCGACGACACCTTCTCGCCGCGGGTGATACGCCGAAATCAAGACATCGCCGCCCAACCGACACCGCCTCGTGACCCTTCACGATCCAGGTGGGGCCGATGCCATCTGGCAGAACGGAGTGGAGTCGAGAGTGCCGCGCAAATCTGGCCCGGGGTCACGCGGCAACGCCCGTGGGCCAGTGCTGGGAGCACCGTCCGACGTGCTGGACCCCTACCTCCCCGACAACGGCAACCTGGGTTACCGGATCTCGCGCTACGAACTCGAACTCGAGTACAAGGTGTCCAGCAACCGCCTCGACGGCACGGCGGTGCTGACCGCGACCTCGCTGGGTGAGCTGACGCGCTTCGGCCTCGATCTCGCGAGTTCCCTGTCGGTGCAGCGCGTGTCGGTCAACGACAAGCGCGCCCGCTACTCCCATCGCCGCAACAAGCTGACCGTCACGCCCGAGACGCCGATCCCGCCCGGGGGCGCGATGACGATCACCGTGCGCTACCACGGCAGCCCCCGGCCGATCCGCGGCCCGTGGGGCGAGGTCGGCTGGGAGGAGCTGACCGACGGTTCGCTGTGCGCCAACCAGCCGAACGGCGCGGCGTCGTGGTTCCCGTGCGACGACCACCCGATCGCCAAAGCGCCCTACCGCATCTCGATCACCACCGACAGCCCGTACCACGCCCTCGCCAACGGGGTCCTGGAGTCGCGGCGGGTCCGGGCCGCGCGGACCACCTGGGTGTACGAGCAGGTCGAGCCGATGCCGACCTACCTGGCGTCGATCCAGATCGGCCAGTACAAGCAGGTCCCGCTGGCCTCCGAGCCCTTTCCCGTGACCGGTCTCATCCCGCCGCGGCTCGAGGAGAACTTCGGCGTCGACTTCGGCCGGCAGACGGAGATGATCTCGGCGTTCGTCGACATGTTCGGGCCGTATCCGTTCCCGCAGTACACCGTGGTGGTGACCGACGACGATCTCGAGATCCCCATCGAGGCGCAGTCCTTCTCCACCTTCGGCGCCAATCACTGCGACGGCAGCCGCGACGCCGAGCGGCTCATCGCCCATGAGCTCGCCCACCAGTGGTTCGGCAACTCGGTGACCGCGTCGCGCTGGCGCGACATCTGGCTGCACGAGGGATTCGCGTGCTACGCGGAATGGCTGTGGAGCGAGCGGTCCGGCGACCGCAGCGCCGACGAGTGGGGACGCCACTACTACGAGAAGCTCGCCGCCCACCCGGTGCGCGTGCCGCTCGCCGACCCCACGCCGCGCAAGATGTTCGACGACTGGGTGTACAAGCGCGGCGCGCTCACCCTGCACGCGCTGCGACTGACCGTCGGGGACGACGGCTTCTTCGCGCTCCTGCGCCGCTGGACCGAGAAGTACCGGTACGGCTCGGTGACCACCGAGGACTTCATGGCGCTGGCGGCGAACTTCTCGTCGCAACCGCTCAAGGACCTGTGGGACGCCTGGCTCTTCACCCCGGAACTGCCCCCGTTCCCGGTGGGCCGCGCCGACCGATGACGAGCGATCCGACGGCGTCGACGCCCGACCCGCGCGGTTCCGCGCCGCCCCCGCGGGACGCCGGCACGCGCTCGCTGGGCCGGGTGACGATCGCGACCCTGATCGCGGCGGCGTCGGGCTATCTCGTCCTGCTGCTCGCCGCCCGGCATCTCGGGGCGGTCGGTTACGGCGTGTTCGCCGTGTTCTGGGCGGCCTACGGCCTGGTCACCGGCGCCCAGAACGGCCAGCTGCAGGAGACCACCCGGGCGGTTCGCGCGGCCGCCGACGCTCCGAGCCGTTCGCATCCGGTGCTGGTGAACGCCGGGATCGGGGTCGGGTTGGCCGTGCTCGTGGCCGCCTCCTCGCCCCTGTGGGGCGGTCAGGTGTTCAGCTCCGAGCGCGGGCTGTCGGTCGTCCTGCTGGCCGTCGGCGTGGCGAGCTTCGCGGTCTACGCGCATCTGTGCGGCGCATTGTCGGGGATGTTGAGCTGGTCGTCCTTCGCCCTGCTGCTGTCGGTGGACGCGCTGATCCGTCTCGCCGGGGCGGTCGTCGCGGTGGCCGCCGGCTGGGGCACCACCGCGTTCCTGGTCATCACGGTCATCGGCTCGGTGTCGTGGTGCGTCCTGCTGCTGGTCTCACCGGCGGCGCGCGCCGCCCTCGGCGTCGGCGGAGACGTCCCGGCCGGCCGTCTCACCGCGAACACCCTGACCGCGATGGCCGCCGCGGCGGCCAGTGCCGTCCTCGTCATGGGTTTCCCGGTCCTGATCAACCTCACCGCCAACCTGCGCGGCGCACCCGATGCGGACGAGGCCCGGGTGATCGGTGCGCTCATCCTCGCCGTGACCCTGACCCGCGCACCGCTGCTGGTGCCGCTCAACAGCTTCCAGGGCGTGCTGATCTCCCGGTTCGTCGACCGGCGCCACCGGCCGTTCGCCGCGCTGGCCGCGCCGCTGGGCGTGGTCGGGATCATCGGCGGCCTCGGCATGGTGGCCGCCTGGATGGTGGGTCCGTGGTTGCTGCGGACCGTGTTCGGCGCCGACTTCGATCTCGACGGCCTCGTCGTCGCCCTGCTCACCGGCGGCGCCACCGGCCTCGCGCTGCTGACCGTCACCGGCGCGGCGGCCATCGCCGCAGGCGCCCACCGCTGGTATGCGGCGGGCTGGTGGGTGGCGACGATCGTCGCGGTCGCGATGCTGCTGCTCCCGGCCGGCGTGGAGGTGCGGACCTGCGTCGCCCTGATCCTCGGACCGGTCGCGGGACTCGGCGTGCACCTGCTCGGAGTGCTCCGGCGCGGCCCGGGTCCACGCGCGACACCCGTGTGACCACACGGCAGCCCGGGCATCCCTGCGCACCCGGACCTGCGAATCGCGGTCAGCGACGACGCGCGAGGGACCCGATCGACGCGCCCACCCGCGCCTGCAGGTGGTTCAGCCTCGACGTGGCGTGCAGGCGCGCCGCACGCGCGGCCCGCGGCCAGCCACGCTCGGCGAACCGCCTCGCCTCCTCTGCGAAGAAGCGGTTCTCCTCGTCGAAGCGCCGGCCGTCGACCGCCTGCACCGAACTCACCGACGCCGAGTGCCTGCGGTAGGAGAACACCACCTCGGGGTCGTAGACGAGCGACCCGCCGGCCGCGGCCAGGTCGACCAGCAGCGCGAGGTCCAGAACGATCTCCAGGCCGGGCCGGAACCCCACCTTGCGGACCGCGGCGGTCCGCCACAGCAACGACGGGAAGTAGGTCCAGTTGCCGTGGAAGAGCCCCGTCACGAATCGCTCGCCGGACAGCTCGGTCGCGAAGGACGGCGCCAGGACGTTCTTGATCCGGTCGCCCAGCGGGCGCACCGGCCGGCCGTTCTCGTCGATCACGTCGACGCCCGGCTGGATCACCGATGCCTTCGGGTGATGCCGGGCCAGCGTGCGGACGGTCCGGAGGTAGTCGGGGTGCATCACGTCGTCGCAGCCCATCACCACGAACCAGTCGGCCGTGACCAGGTCGACGCAGCGTCGGAAGTTGCCGTTGACACCCAGGTTCGACTCGTTGCGCAGGTACTGCACGCGGGCGTCGCCGAGGCCCGTCAGCCACTCGCGCGGGGCCGGGTCCGGGTAGCAGTCGTCGACCACGACCAGCCGCAGGTCGGGATCGGTCTGGTCGAGGACGCTGCTCACGGCCAGCCGGAACTGCGCGACGTCGCCGTAGAAGGGCATCATCACGTCGATCGGCACCCG
The DNA here is from genome assembly GCF_000344155.1 of Gordonia paraffinivorans NBRC 108238. Lineage (GTDB taxonomy): Bacteria > Actinomycetota > Actinomycetes > Mycobacteriales > Mycobacteriaceae > Gordonia > Gordonia paraffinivorans. The sequence continues at coordinate 29,477 of NZ_BAOQ01000044.1, forward strand.
ACAAGACTAGACCGTCGGCCACCGGCGGCTGACAGGCCCGCGACCGGCCACGTTAGGGTTGTTGACCATGGCCGACCCCAGCACCAACACCGACGTGTGGCTGGTGGTGCCCGTCTACAACGAGGGCCAGGTGATCCGCGAGGTCGTGACCTCCGCCCGCGAGACCTTCCCCAACATCGTCTGCGTGGACGACGGCTCGTCGGACAACTCGGCCGACGAGATCCGCGCCGCCGGGGTCCACCTGGTGCGCCACCCGGTCAACCTCGGTCAGGGTGCGGCGATCCAGACCGGCGTCGAATACGCGCGCCGGCAGCCCGGGGCCCGCTACTTCGTCACCTTCGACGCCGACGGCCAGCATCAGGTCGACGACGTCTCGGCGATGATCGCCCGCCTGCGCACCGAGCCGGTCGACATCATCGTGGGCACCCGCTTCGCCGAGGGCCGCAGCGAATCGGTGCCGTGGCTGCGCCGGATGGCGTTGCGCACCATCGTCTTCCTGAGCCCGCGGACGCGCCGGCTCGGGCTCTCCGACGCCCACAACGGCCTGCGGGCGTTCAACAAGAAGGTCGCCGACGATCTCGACCTGCTGATGAGCGGCATGAGCCACGCGTCGGAGTTCATCGCGCTCATCGACCACCACGGGTGGCGGGTCGCCGAGCAACCGGTCACGATCCTCTACACCGACTACTCGCGGGCGAAAGGACAGTCGTTGATCAACGGGGTCAACATCGTCGCCGACGGCCTGTTCCACACCCGGATGAGGAAGTGAGGGCACGATGATCTGGTTCCAGATCCTCGCGATCATCGGGCTTCTCGCGCTCGTCGGATTCTTCGTCGTCAACCGCGGCACCGCGAGGTCGTCTGCGGGCGTGAAGATCCTGTTCGTCGCGTTCATCTGCTTCGGCGTGTACGCGATGCTGCGCCAGGACGACGTCACCTGGGTCGCCAACAAGCTCGGCATCCAGCGCGGACTCGACCTCGTCCTGTTCCTCCTGGTGATCGCGTTCGCGTTCACCACGGTGTCGACGTATCTGCGCTTCCGCGACCTCGAGGTCAAGTACGCCCGCCTCGCCCGCGCCATCGCGCTGCAGAATGCCGAGAAGCCCGAGGACCACGACTCCTGATCGGCCGGAACGCTATTCTTCGGCCAGGCCCCGCAGGAACGCGGCCACGTCGCCGTGCTGCGGCAGCAGTCCCGATTCCCGCGCCTCCGACAGGCCCGGCGCGGCGGTGTCCTTCGGCGACAGCTCGTAGGTGAGCGGGCGGCCGTCGCGGCCCTGCGTCGGCCACTCGATGCCGAGTTCCGGGTCGAGCGGATTGATGCCGTGCTCGCCGGACGGGTTGTAGCCGGTCGAGCAGAGGTAGGTGACGGTCGAGCCGTCGGCGAGGGAGCAGAACGCGTGACCGAGCCCCTCGGACAGGTACACCGCGCGGCGGTCGACGTCGTCGAGCAGGACCGTGTCGTACTGCCCGAAGGTCGGTGATCCGACGCGGATGTCGACGATGACGTCGAGGATCGCCCCCGACGGGCACGTCACGTACTTGGCCTGGCCGGGCGGCACGTCGGCGAAGTGCACGCCGCGCAACACCCCGGCCGCCGACACCGACAGGTTCACCTGCGCGAGGTCGAGCCGATGGCCGATCACCTCCGACAGGAGGTCGCCCTTGAAGACCTCGGCGAACAGCCCGCGCGCGTCACCGTGCTGGACCGGGGTGAACTCCCACGCGCCGTCGATCGAGAGCGGTCGGACCTTCATGGATGTGCCTTTCGCGTCTGGGGAACTGTCGGGAGGGCCGTTGCCGGGATCGGTCAGAACTGCTTGCCGCGTTCGAGGAGCTCGAGCAGGTAGGCGCCGTACCCGGACTTGGTGAGTCCCTCTGCGCGGGAACGCAGTTCGTCGTCGGTGAGAAATCCACGGCGCCAGGCGATCTCCTCCGGGCACGCGATCTTGAGTCCCTGGCGCTGTTCGACGGTGCGCACGAAGTTGCCGGCGTCGAGCAGCGAGTCGAAGGTGCCGGTGTCGAGCCAGGCGGTGCCGCGCGGGAGCACGGTCACCGAGAGCTTCCCGCGTTCGAGGTAGTGGGCGTTGATGTCGGTGATCTCGTACTCGCCGCGCGCGCTGGGCTTCAGTTCGCGGGCGATCTCGACGACCTCGTTGTCGTAGAAGTACAGGCCGGGCACCGCGAAGTTCGACTTCGGTTGCGCCGGCTTCTCCTCCAGCGAGATCGCGGTGCCGTGCTCGTCGAACTCTACGACGCCGTAGGCCTCCGGGTTGGACACCCAGTAGGCGAACACCGCTCCGCCGTCGACGTTCTCGAATCCCTGCAGTCGGCTGCCGAGGCCCGGGCCGTAGAAGATGTTGTCGCCGAGGACCAGCGCCACCGAGTCGTCGCCGATGTGGTCGGCGCCGAGGGTGAACGCCTGGGCGAGGCCGTCGGGCGAGGGCTGGGTCTTGTAGGCGAGGCTGATGCCGAACTGCTCGCCGTCGCCGAGGAGCCCCTGGAAGGCCGGGGCGTCGTGCGGGGTGGTGATGACCAGGATGTCGCGGATGCCGGCGAGCATCAGCGTCGACAGCGGGTAGTAGATCATCGGCTTGTCGTAGACCGGCACCAGCTGCTTGCTCACGCCCTGGGTGATCGGATGCAGCCTGGACCCGGTGCCGCCGGCAAGAATGATCCCTCGCATGCCGCTCAGCCTAGTGCCCGGGCGCCGTCGCCCGTCGGACCTGCGTCGACCGGCGGCATCGGCGGCCCTCGGTAGAGTGACGACCACCGATCCCCGAGGCGGAAGGAACGTCGTGCGTGTTCTCGTGACCGGTGGTGCCGGGTTCATCGGGGCCAACTTCGTGCTGCGCACGCTGGCCACCCGACCCGAGGTGACGATCCGGGTGCTGGACAAACTCACCTACGCCGCCAACCCGGAGACCCTCGCCCCGGTCGCCGACCGGGTGGAGCTCGTCGAGGGCGACGTGGCCGACGCCGCGCTGGTCGACCGGCTCGTCGGCGACACCGACCTGGTGGTGCACTTCGCCGCCGAATCCCACAACGACAACTCGCTCGCGGACCCGTCGGTGTTCGTGCACACCAACCTGGTCGGCACCTACACCCTGCTCGAGGCAGTCCGGGCGCATCGCGTGCGCTACCACCACATCAGCACCGACGAGGTCTACGGCGACCTCGACCTCGACGACCCGGCCCGGTTCACCGAGACGACCGCCTACAACCCCTCGAGCCCCTACAGCTCGACCAAGGCGGGCAGCGACCTGCTCGTGCGCGCCTGGGTGCGTTCCTTCGGCGTGGCGGCGACGATCTCGAACTGCTCGAACAACTACGGCCCGTGCCAGCACGTCGAGAAGTTCATCCCCCGCCAGATCACCAACGTGCTCTCCGGCGTGCGGCCCAAGCTGTACGGCGACGGCCGCAACGTGCGCGACTGGATCCACGTCGACGACCACAACGACGCGGTGTGGACCATCATCGACAAGGGCCGGATCGGCGAGACGTATCTGATCGGCGCCGACGGCGAGGTCGACAACCGCACCGTGGTCGAGACCATCCTCGAACTGCTGGGGCAGCCGAAGGACGCCTTCGACTTCGTGACCGACCGCCCCGGCCACGACCGCCGCTATGCCATCGACTCCACCCGCCTGCGCACCGAGCTCGGATGGCGGCCCGAGTACGTCGACTTCCGCGCCGGCCTGGCCGCCACCATCGACTGGTACCGCGCCAACGCCGACTGGTGGCGGCCCGCCAAGGACGCCGTCGAGGCGAGGTACGCCGCCACGGAGAAGATCACCCGCTGACCTCGTGGCGTTCTCCCCGCGACGCCGCCTACGGTGTTGTCATGCGCGTACTCGTCAGCGGCGGCGCGGGCTACATCGGCTCGCACACCGTGGTCCAACTGGTCTCGGCCGGGCATGACGTCGTCATCGTCGACGACTTCAGCAATGCGAAGCCCAGCGTCGTGGGGCGTCTGGAGGCCCTGACCGGGCGGTCCATCCCAGTGCATGCCTTCGACCTCGCCGATGTCGACAAGACCGAGCGGTTCTTCGCCACCGAGCAGGTCGACGCGGTCATCCACTTCGCCGGGTTCAAGGCGGTCGGCGAGTCGGTCGCCAAGCCGCTGGACTACTACCAGAACAACCTCGGCACCACCTTCTCGCTGCTGCGCGCCATGGAACGGCACGGCGTGTACACGCTGGTGTTCTCCTCGTCGGCGACCGTCTACGGCGCCGACCCGGAGCTCCCCATGACCGAGGACCTGCCGACCTCGGCGACCAACCCCTACGGGTGGACCAAGGTCATGATCGAACAGATCCTGCGTGACGTCGCGGCGAGTTCGGAGCGCTGGCGCATCGCGGCGCTGCGCTACTTCAACCCCGTCGGCGCGCATCCGAGCGGGCAGATCGGCGAGGACCCGTCCGGCATCCCCAACAACCTGATGCCGTTCGTCGCGCAGGTCGCGGTGGGCCGTCGCGAGAAGCTCTCGGTATACGGCGACGACTACGACACCCCGGACGGCACCGGAGTGCGCGACTACATCCACGTCGACGACCTCGCCGCCGGCCACGTCGCCGCGCTCGACCGGATCAGCACCGGCGACACCGGCATGTCGACCTGGAATCTCGGTACGGGCAAAGGTGTTTCGGTCCTCGAGGTGGTTCGCGCCTTCGAGAAGGCGAGCGGGCGGAAGATCCCCTATGAGATCGCCCCGCGCCGGCCCGGCGACATCGCCGCGTCCTATGCCGACCCGAGCCGCGCGAATGCCGACCTGGATTGGCACGCCACCAAGACCATCGACGACATGTGCGCCGACACGTGGCGCTGGCAGTCGCTGAACCCGAACGGATACCCCGACGAGGAGACCGCCGACTGAGATCCGCCGAACCTCCGGACGAGCCGGCTCACCACGCGTCCGGGTCGTCGGGATCGGTGATCTCGTCTGTCGCCCAGCCGATGTAGCGGCGCGCCGAGGTCTCGATGACCTGCTTGGCGTCCCTCTCGACCACCACCCCGAACGCGTCGTAGAGACGGTCGAAGCCGAGAGCGGAGACCCGGCCGACGATCTGGCGCACCAGTCGCGGGGACAGCGGGAGCATGTTCGGGTAGCTGCGCATGAAGGTGACCATCCCCGGCTGCAGCACGCCCTTGATGGTGTCGCCGGACAGGATCGCGCCCCGGCCGCCGGCGGCCCTCGGCAGATGCAGCACGGAACTGCCGGGAAAGTGGCCGCCGCACCGGACGACCCGTATCCCGTCGACGATCTCGGTCTCGCCGGACCAGAACTCGACGACCAGGTCGGGCCGGGTCAGCCAGCGCCGGTCGAGAGCGTTGTAGAAGACCGGCACCCGTCCGAACCTGCGACTGAGCGACACCCCGGCGCCGAGCAGGTGCGGGTGGCTCGCGGCGACGGCCACGATGCCGCCGCGCCGTTCGATCTCGTCGACCAGGGCGGGGCCGACGAATCCCGGCGGTTCCCACAGGATGTTGCCCGCGGGGGTCTCGACGAGGAAGCCCTGCTGGCCGATGCCGACGCGCGGTTCCAGCGACAGCCGGATCAGGCCCGGCTCGACCTCGGTCGCAGCGAGCGTGTTGTCCGCCCGGTCGTCGAGCCGGAACCAGGCAGGGCCGTCGGACGGAATCCACTGCCGGTCGTCGTCGCAGATCGGGCAGATCTCCGGCGGCGAGTCCGCCGGCGGGAACTCGTTGGCACAGAACGCACACATCCAGGGCCGCATGGCCTGATGTCTACCCCACGGCGTTCGACGACATGCCGCCTTTGGTGATCGGCGATGGCAGGTCCCATCCCGGCCGCCGGCCAGGGTCGGCGACGGGCGCGTCTCAGCTCGCCGCGCCGGTCAGCGGGGTCCGGTCGAATGTCCCGCTCGTCGCCGTGTACATCACGCGGTGGAGCTCGGCGTTGAAGTCGTCGACCGCCTCCACGTTCGACGCGTGCCCGGTGTCGAGCACGACCAGCTCCTCGAGGTAGCCGCGCACCGACAGGGCGTGGGCGATGCGCTGGGTCATCGCATGCGGCAGGAGCAGGTCGTGCCGGCCGCCGATGACCGTCGTCGGCACGGTGATGGACTCGACGCCGACCGGCCCGAGGGCCAGCTGGGTCAGCGCGACCGCGGTCTTCGCGCGGGCGGCCGGGTTGCACGAGCGCGACATCGCCAGGACGAACGCGGCGTGATCGGCCGTGGCCGCACGGCGGTTGAGGATGCGCGACCGGACCAGGTTCTCGGCGATGCGGCCGCCCGGCAGCGGGACCGGCACCGACAACGCCGCCTGGATCGGGCGCAGCGGGGCCTTGAGCGGCGCGTTGAGGAACGGCAGGACGCGGGTCTCCTCGGCGATGCCGCCCCACGTCGTGTTGGCCAGGACGAGCGCCGTGGCGCGCTCCTCGACCCGATCGCGGTGGCGGTGCGCCCAGGCCTGGACGGTGATGCCGCCCATGCTGTGGCCGACGAAGACGGCCGGGGTGCCGAAGGGAACGGCCTGCTCGACGACGGCCTGCAGGTCGTCGGCGAGGACGTCGGAGTCGAACTTGCGGGTGCCCCAGGTGCTGTCGCCGTGGCCGCGCTGGTCGTAGGCGATCACGTGGTAGTTCTCGGCGAACGCGTTGATCTGCGGGTTCCAGTACTCGATGCAGCACGACCACCCGTGGATGAGCAGCAGCACCGGCGCGTCCTCCGGGCCGTAGTGATGCACGCGCAGCCGGGCACCGTCGTCGGTGACGGCCCAGGACTCCCGCTCCGGCGGACGCGAGTTGTACAGCGGGTTCTCCCACTGACGAGTGCGGAGCCGGCGCCGGGCCTCGGCGGGCCGGACGATCCCCGGTAGCCGTGACCTGGTCACATTCAGCAGCGAAGCACCGCTCCCACCTGCACTCATCGCGTCCTCCTGGCGCCATTGTCTTGATGCCACATTCGCTGTCGCTGTGCTCCATGTCACATCGACCGTTTGATGATACAAACCGCGAATAAGCGTTCCTGTGTTTTGTCGAAAGTCGGCATGGTCGCTGC